>OU461276.1:897500-1595000 GCA_911810475.1 Candidatus Celerinatantimonas neptuna | reverse complement strand
TGTGCGAACCACTTCTCTGTGAAACGCATACACATCTAACAGTTATTTTGAACATCTCGCCAAAACATCTAAGATTAGTCATCTTAAGCAGCTTTTTTCAATGGCCATAGAATATACAATTTTGTATTTATGAAAGCTGATCAAACTGTTTTGCAAACTCACTAACTTTTTGCCAATTAGTAAATTCAACATCTTTTGATTTATCAGTGCTCCCCCCTGTTATTTTCATAATCATCTGAATAAGTTTAGTCTGCCACCAGTTATATACTGAGTATCTCAACGCCCCGGCAAACATAGCCCGTAACTGCGGGGTCCATTGATGACCCTGTGCGAATTTCCGCATATAAACACTATTATCAGGCTCATCTTTTCCAGGCTTGCGAGCTGTCAGACATACACCCAAAAAAGCAGAAGGAATCTGATTCAGTTTTGATTCATATTGTTTAACATATTGATGTACCATAGGGCGGAATTTCCCATAATGGATCGAAGCACCGATTAAAACCTTGTCAAACATTACAGGGTCAAGCCAATTCGAAGTGTCACTTAGATCCACTATCTGAATATCTGCATCACTCTGTTGATCTGCAATTTCTTGTACTATTTTACGGGTATGCCCTTCACTGCTTGAGTAACAAATAAGTATTGTCATAATATTCTGATATCTCATGGATTAATCTATTCATGATGGTTAAATTAGCGGTCAAATTCAATTTTTCCACTACAGGCATTCATTATGTGTTCGCAAAAATCATCCTTATCACATTTTGCAAGCACAACCGTTAAGCCAACCTGAGTGGTATAAGTAGTATCAAACTGTTGCGCATGATATTGACGTAGAAGCTGAGTAACCGTTCCCAATAATTCAAAGCCGAAATGAAGTGTCATCGTTACTTTTTCCACAAAAGGATGACGAATGACTAAATCAAGCGCCTGACCAACACTACTGCCATACGCCCTGACCAATCCACCAGTTCCCAGTTTAACCCCTCCAAAATATCGTACGACAACAGCACAGATATAACCAAGGCCACTCCCCCTCAGTTGTGCCAGAATCGGCTTGCCTGCTGTTCCATTCGGTTCACCATCATCACTAAACCCCAAAACTTGTGTATCATCTGGAGCACCAGCAATAAAAGCCCAACAGTGATGCCTTGCATCCGGGTACTCCTGACGAATCTGTTCAATTTCAGACATGGCCTGATATTTATCGGCCACCGGCAACAAATGCGTAATGAAACGGCTCTTTTTTATTACTTGCTGACATTCAACAGCATCCTGAATTATTTCAAATGAACAGCTCATCCCCAGACTAAAACCCTAATTCATTAAACATGAACATTGATATATTAACAGAGCCGTCCTCAAACGACGTAAGATAAACAAATACAGACTTAATCTGTATTTCACCGTAACAAAAATCAAACCATTTTAGCGATTATTCAAGACAACATGTTACAATCTTTGACTTCTTGGCAATTATATTATTCTACGATTATGGCGCAGCAAAAACAGATTCTTGTTGTCGATGATGATCAAGAAATCCTCAGTCTTCTACAACAATATCTGACTAAATCAGGATTTATCGTCGATACTGCAAGCGAAGGTAAGCAAATGCGCCATCGGCTTGAAATCCAACAACCGGATCTCATTATTCTGGATATTATGTTGCCTGGTGATGATGGATTTACTTTATGTAGGAAAATCCGCCAGGAGTCGAATGTTCCAATCATTATGCTTACCGCCAATTCGGATGAAACAGACCGGGTCATTGGTTTAGAACTAGGGGCCGACGATTATATCGGAAAACCTTTCAGCCCTAGGGAACTCCTCGCTCGCATTAAAGCATTGCTCCGCCGTTCTGAAGTTACAAATCAGGCAATGCAACCCGCCCGATATATCCGATTCAATGAATGGCGTCTAGACACTCAAACACAATGCCTTCTGCACGAAAGTGGGCTGCAACTGGAATTATCCGGAAGTGATTACCGGTTATTACAGCTTTTTTTGCAACATCCAAATGAAATTCTTAATCGCGACCTCATTAGTGATGCCACGCGTGGCCGAGGAAGTCTGCCAATGGAGAGGGGAATCGATGTACAAATAAGCCGACTACGTCATCGTCTCGGTGATAACAACAAAAACAGGCGAATTATCAAAACAATACGTGGCAGCGGCTATATTCTGGTCGCCCAGGTCAATCATGAACATTAAACAACAGTTTTCAAAACTAAAACCGACTTCTTTATTATCCCGAATGCTGATTTTACTTCTGGTAGGCATTGCCCTTGCTCAAGGAATCAGTAGCCTTTTTTGGTCTTATCGTTTTAAAGAAGCAGAAAATGAAGGGCTCAAGGCAACTTCTCGTAATTTAGCTATGAGTCTCGCATCTACTGTCCATTTCTTTGAATCACTCCCACTACAATATCGCCATATCGTTTTAAATCAACTTCGTAATATGGGCGGCACCCGGTTCTTTGTATCGCTTAATAGAGAAAAAATAGATATAGACCCAATTCCACCAAGTCGACGAAAAGAAATGGTCATCGGAGAAGTCAATACGATTTTGTACCAGCAGCTTAGCCATACAGACCAGATATACACCGACTTTTCAGCCGCTAACACATTAAAAGTCCTGAATAACCATACGTTGATGACAGATTTACCGCGTTCATGGGCTCACTACACATTAACGATGGAGCCTCTGAACCCACCCATTCTAGTCACACAAATTGAACTTAGCCCTCATGAATGGATTTATCTCGCGGCTCTTTTGCCCGCACCTTATATGATGCTCGATCAGCCCAGCGTCCCCCCCCGGCAAATCATGAATTTAATACTAACATCATTATTTCTCTGTTTATTCACTTACTTACTCGTGAGGCGCCAGACCCGCCCACTAAATCGTCTGGCTAGTGCAGCCACTCAACTAGCACTAAATCTTCACCAACCCCCTTTAAGGGAAGAAGGAAGTATTGAATTGGTCAGAGCTACTCGCGCATTTAACACAATGCAAGAGAAGCTTAAAAGATATATTGATGATCGAGAACAGTTATTCCGCTCCATTTCACATGATCTCAAAACCCCAATTACCCGGTTACGTCTAAGAGTAGAACTCCTTGATGACGAAAACCTGATTGAACATTTTAACCGGGATCTGGACGAATTAGAGATTATGGCTAAGGGGGCACTTCAAACAGTAAAAGAAACCGATATCCACGAAAACCTACAAAATATAGATATACATTCACTTCTCACACTTATTGGCGAAAGTTATCCAGACAAAATATCCATACAGGGCCAAACAAACCACCGCTATAGAGGTAAGCCTCTTGCGATAAAAAGATGCATCAGTAACATCGTTGATAATGGTGTTAAATATGGGCATTATCTAACCATTACCATTGATGATCAGGAATCAGCACTTTCATTGTATTTTACCGATAAAGGACCTGGCATTCCCGAAAAGCAACATAAAGATATTTTTGCCCCTTATGTGAGACTTGACAAATCAACGAACGGGAATGGATTAGGCCTTGGCATTGCCCGTAATATAGCGCACGCTCATGGTGGTGAAATAATATTAAAGAACCTGAATCATGGTGGCTTACAGGTTGAACTAAAGTTGCCTCACATTTGCTAAGGCAAATTACTTTTTCATTAAGCTCATCAAACAATATATCCTTATGAAACACTGCATAGTTTTACTTGCGCTAATAATGTTTTGTAGCCAGGCGATGGCCCAACAAGAAGTCGAAGTTCTCCACTGGTGGACGTCAGGTAGCGAAGCAAAATCTGTCTCCATATTGAAACAGATGATGGAAAAACAGGGCGTTCATTGGAAAAACTTCGCAGTTGCCGGTGGCGGAGGTGAAACAGCGATGACCGTACTCAAATCCAGAGCCATATCGGGAAATCCCCCTGCTGCTGCGCAAATAAAAGGGCCATCCTTACAAGAATGGGCATCTCTTGGATTCTTAGCCAATCTAGACCCGGTTGCCAAAACTCAACACTGGGATCAGCTCCTGCCTAAAATAATCTCACAAATGATGAAATATCATGACCATTATGTTGCGGTTCCTGTCAATATCCATCGGACCAACTGGCTATGGATAAACCCAAAACTGTTTAAAATTGCCGGAGTAAAGATCCCAACGACATGGCCAGAGTTTTTCCATGCTGCAAAAAAAATAAAAGCGGCCGGATATGATGTTTTAGCACAGGGCAACCAAAATTGGCAGAATACAAACCTCTTTGAATCCATCGCTTTGTCTGTCCTTGGGAGTCAGGATTATCTTCGGGCTTTTGTTCAAAAAGACCCTAATATCTTAACAAGTAAAAAAATGATCCGGACTTTTCAATTATTCAAACAACTGCACCAATACATCGTTACTCCACCTAACAGTGATGCATGGAACCAAGCGACCAAGCAGGTTATGCAAGGGAAAGCAGCTATGCAGATAACCGGGGATTGGGCCAATGGTGAATTTTTACTTGCCGGTAAACACCCCGGAAAGGATTTCATCTGTACCCCTGTCCCAGGGACAAAAAATGAATTTATTTATAGCATTGACAGCTTTGCAATGTTTCAATTGAGCAAATCAGATGATATCAAAGCGCAGCAGACACTGGCCCACACAATCATGAGTGCTAAATTTCAACGACTGTTCAATCTAACCAAAGGGTCAATTCCGGCTCGCACCGAGCTAAATATGAGAGGGTTTGATAACTGTGCTAAACAATCCATGTTCATATTTCAGCAAAGCCTTAAAAGACATCAACTCGTCCCCAGTATTGCCAATGGTATGGCAACAACCAGCTATGTCGAAAGTGCCATTGTCGATGTTGTAAATCACTTCTTTAATACACCTGATGCCAATCCAAAACTTGCTGTACTAAAACTGATGAGAGCAATTCAGGCAGCCAGCTAAATGTTTTAAGGGCTGTTTAGCTTTTATCAAAAAAACCAACCCCAACCCGGGATAAAGGAGCCTTTTCTGATAAGGTTTACAGCGATACAAAACTGTAAGATAATCAAACAATTAAAAATTAATGCCAAATATTTTGACTTAAAATCAATCAGAAAAGGCCCCTATTTATTAACTTTTTATGCTGATTCTCGCTAAAAAATGAGTACAATGCTTTTTTTAACATCAATGCTATAACCCATGAACACCATTGCACTAAACACCATTACATCACAGATTGATGCCTGCGGATTACGCTGCCCTGAACCGATCATGATGATAAGAAAGGCTGTTCGTAACTTAAAAGATGGTGATATATTATTGGTCATTGCCGATGATCCCTCGACAACCCGTGACATTCCGAGTTTTTGTCGCTTCATGGACCATACATTGGTACAAAGCAGTACAGATCAACCGCCTTATCGATATTTAATCCGAAAAGGCATCTCTGAGCAATCGTCTTGCTAACAAAAATCACCATTTTCTAGCAATCGCTAGTATCGACAAAGCCAGCCAGACGGTATACTTGATTAATTTCCGAATTTATAACATCGCACGATAAGCCAACATGCAAAAATACGATATTAAGACATTTCAGGGGTTCATTCTGGCACTCCAGGATTACTGGGCTCGCCAGGGTTGCATCATCATCCAACCTCTAGATATGGAAGTCGGTGCCGGAACATTTCATCCCCAAACGTTTCTTCGTTCAATCGGGCCTGAGCCAATGAGTAGCGCTTATGTTCAACCATGTCGCCGACCGACTGATGGCCGCTACGGAGAGAATCCAAACCGTCTGCAACAATATTATCAATTTCAGGTGGTTTTAAAACCATCACCAGATAACATTCAGGAACTCTATCTTGGATCGCTGATTGAACTTGGAATTAACCCGGAAATTCATGACATCCGCTTCGTTGAAGATAACTGGGAATCCCCTACATTAGGTGCTTGGGGATTAGGCTGGGAAGTCTGGCTCAACGGAATGGAAGTGACACAATTCACTTACTTCCAACAGGTCGGTGGATTGGAATGTTCTCCGGTCACAGGTGAAATTACCTATGGCTTAGAGAGACTCGCCATGTATGTTCAAGGCGTTGATAATGTTTTTGATTTAGTCTGGACTGACGGTCCGATGGGCAAAGTAACTTATGGCGATGTCTTCCATCAAAACGAAGTTGAGCAATCAACTTACAATTTTGAATACGCCGACATCGATGCATTATTCCGTCAATTTGATCAATGTGAACAAGATAGCCTGAAATTAATTGAAGCTAATTTACCATTGCCGGCCTATGAACAGGCGATGAAAGCATCGCATGCATTTAATCTTCTGGATGCTCGCCATGCCATCTCAGTGACCGAACGACAACGCTTTATCCTACGAGTTCGAACACTTGCCAAGGCAGTTGCCGAGAGTTACTACGCCGCTCGGGAAGCGCTGAGTTTTCCACTGTGTAAAGAACAAGGGTAAGAGAAAGACATGGTTACAGATAATCTATTAATCGAAATTGGTACAGAAGAACTTCCACCAAAGTCTTTACGACAGCTGGCTGAAGCATTTGCCGAAAACTTCGAACAAGGACTGACCAAAGCCGATTTAGCTTTTTCCAAAGTCACCTGGTATGCCGCACCAAGGCGATTAGCATTATATATTAATGCATTGGTAGAACAGGCTCCCGATAAAATCGTTGAAAAAAAGGGCCCCGCTATCAAAGCAGCTTTTGATACCGATGGAAATCCGACCAAAGCAGCACAAGGTTGGGCTCACTCAAATGGCATTCAGGTCGAACAGGCTGAGCGCCTTAAAACAGACAAAGGCGAATGGTTGCTTCATCGCGCAGAGGTAAAAGGCAAATCTCTCTCTGAACTCATTCCAGAGATCACATCACAGGCTTTACACAAATTACCAATCCCCAAACCAATGCGGTGGGGGAATAACAGCACTCAGTTTATCCGCCCGGTTCATACAGTCACAATGCTTTATGGTGACAAACTCATTCAGGGTGAAATTCTAGGCATCGAATCAGGTCGTACAATCCGCGGTCATCGGTTCATGGGTGAAAAAGAGTTTCTACTGACCCATGCAGATAAATATGCCCAGATGCTCGATTTACGGGGAAAAGTCATTGTTGATTATGAACACCGTAAAGCAATCATCCGGGAACAAATTGAAGCAGAAGCAGCCCGTGAAAATGGTATCGCTGATATCGATGAAGATCTGTTAGAAGAAGTAACCTCACTGGTCGAATGGCCTATTGCTATGGTTGGTAGCTTTGAAGATAAGTTTTTAAAAGTTCCTGCTGAAGCATTGATCTATACAATGAAAGACAACCAGAAGTATTTTCCTGTTTTAGATAAAAAAGGACAACTTCTGCCACGTTTTATTTTCATCTCGAATATTGTCAGTAAAGATCCGCAACAGGTTATTCATGGCAACGAACGTGTTGTTCGACCAAGACTCGCCGATGCTGAATTTTTCTATAATACGGATCGGAAGATCAAACTGGAAGTACGACTGGAATCACTTAGAAATGTCGTCTTCCAACAAAAACTAGGTTCTTTGCTGGATAAATCCCATCGCATAGCTAAACTTGCCAGCATCATTGCCCCACAAATTGGAGCAGATGTCGAGCATACAGAACGTGCAGCCTTACTGTGTAAAGCTGATCTAATGACCGAGATGGTCATGGAATTTACGGATATCCAGGGCACCATGGGAATGTACTATGCTCTCCATGATGGTGAAGCTCCAGAAGTTGCACAAGCAATAGGAGAGCAATATCTCCCTCGATTTTCAGGTGATAAATTACCAGCAAGTGTTGAAGGTACAGCCGTTTCAATTGCTGACAAGCTAGATACACTCGCCGGTATTTTTAGCATTCAAATGGCCCCTAAGGGGGACAAAGACCCATTTGCTTTAAGACGTGCAGCATTAGGGATTATAAGAATGATCACCGAGCAACAGTTACCTCTTGATCTGTCGCCTTTATTTGATGCAGCAATTGAGGCTCAACTAGTCACTCTAGATACCGATACTAAGCGAAAAGTTCACGAACAACTGATGGAATTCATTTATGCACGATTACGTGCCTTCTATCAGGAACAAGGTATTGATATCAGCGTCATTCAGGCTGTCCTTACCCGCTATCCAACTGCACCGGCAGATATTGATAAACGGTTAAAAGCCGTTAATCACTTCAGAACACTTGAACCATCAACTGCCCTGGCAGCAGCAAACAAACGAGTTGCTAATATTCTGGCGAAAAACAATATTCAACTTGATACTGAATTGGACGAATCGTTGTTTAAAGAAAATGAAGAACAACAATTAGCCAGTCAGATCCAGCAACTTAGTGATAAATTAATTCCAGTTTTTGAAAAGGGAAATTATCAGCAAGCACTTACAGAATTAGCAACGCTCAGGGAACCTGTTGACGCATTCTTCGATAAGGTTATGGTTATGACTGATGATCCAAAACTTGCAGCCAACCGACTATCATTGTTAAATCAACTGCGAACCCTCTTCTTAAAAATTGCTGATATATCAATGATTCAACATTAATACAACACAGCATGGACTTCAAAATTGAAGTCCATGCTCCATTTCACAACCACTTCTATTGCTATCTGATATACCACTAATTAGTATTCCCCATCAATTATGCTCTGGCTGGTCTGAGTTAAACGTAATTTATAGAAAACACATAGATTAACAACCGTAAAATAGAATTTAAAATCAGCTAAAAAATAACAATTATTCAAACCATAAATATCAAAATATCAACATATAATCTAAAATAAAATCACATCATTCTCCCAAAAATTAGACAAAAAAGGTGCCTGACACACCCTTTTTAGTTAAATCAAATCTAATTGTTAAAATACTATGCTATAATTAGTATTAGTACCTTAGGGTGTATTAATGATTATTTACACAGGCTATTGAATTGAATGCCGTATATAGGTCATGGGGAAAATCAGGCACTGAATAATTGAAGTGAGGCCTGATAATGAAGCATTTTTTATTGACCGATGCATTAGTAGACAATATATTCTTCATATTCAACTTAGATTATTTCTGAAGATTATTCTGTGGATATAGGCAAAATTCCAATGTCTGCTCCTCAACGCTGTATCAGGGAATTTAACTATTGCGGGATATCCCCATTGTATGAGTAACTGCCTTAAAATTCGGGATAATAGCAATCTAGCCTTTTGATACTATCCACTTATTGTAGTCGTAAAAATCAGGGATTTGTCAAAAATTGATGTAAAAAACATCTAATCATGTCTAGCACTACTCCGGATTCATATTAAGTTATCAGCAGTTATTATAAATAAATTAGAGGAGGTTTCAGTGATGAAAAATTCAATATGGCATCATCGTACTCAGGCAGGAGAACAATGCCTCCAACAAGATCAACCGGGTATGGCTCTGATTCATTATCTGGCAGCAATGGAACAAGCTCGTTATTGGGTAAAAAATCTCAATGATGAGCTAGATTCGAAGAAATGTATTGAAGCAGTGAGTCTATTTTTACGATCTTGTCTCAACTTAGTTCGGTATTGGTATATTCAATCTGATCCGAATGAACAACAACGTTATCTTCTCGAAGCAACCAATTACCAAACCTATTTGGGAGATTTATCCCAAACAGCAAAAGACGAATTACAAGACACTTTATACTCGTACTACAAAAGCCTTTGTAAAGTTATTGAGCACCATCCCGAATTAGATCAAATTGAAAAACTACGCTGTCAGGCCGACCTGCTACAATCCGATCTAAAAATTATCACTCAAAGTGATGCAGCTACAGGTTCCTTTAATAATGCTTAGAGCGTATAGCGGTTGGATTTTATTCAAACAAAACGTATTTTGGGCACGGTGGGGGCGGCAAATTTTAGCATCCAAAGAGCTGCAAAACATCGCCAAACGTCAACACGCCCTAGTGTAAAACCATAGGATCCAATGAAACAAGCTCCTCCTGAATCAATTGCCGGCAAACGTCAGCAAATAACCGATATGGGGAATATCCATGGTAAGAACGAGCCTGATTTAAAACAACTCCCCAGCGAAATTCTTCCGATTCATCCACAGGTAAACGACCATATTGCTTCGCTAATACAGACAAACCATATTCGACTTCAGATAAAGCCACCATTTTTGCCAAAGGTTTCCCATCAGTCACAAGTAAATGTTCACTTCGTCCCAATAACTCAACCTGCAAATCACAACCGTCAACCGGATCTAAATCAGCAATTGTTAAAGCTTCTGCCACCAGCCGACGTTGCCAAACCTGCTGAAAAGCTTCGTAATCACTCATATTCAAATCGACAAAAAGCATCATATAATGGCTTTGATGTTCAAGCAAAAGGAGGCAATCATGCTCCAATACCCTACAACTATGGCCACTCCATTGCCATCCCAGAGGAGATTGGAAATGATGAGAAACTCGGGGTAACAGACTTGGTACATCAGCAGAAAGCTGTAATTCAATCATGGTCGTCAAATCTTTGTCATTAATGTATCTAAACGACGAATTTGCAAAACCAGTGCCACAATGGAAAGTCTCAACACTGAGTATTCTGACATTTATTGCTCAGATTTTATTTAAAAACCCCCATTATGGATAAGCAGGATACGCTATGAAACTTAGTCCTAAATAAACAGAGAATAACAAAGCACAGAACGTATAAAAATGGACTTGCTTTAGATATTCTTGCCCCTTCTGAGTTGCCGTCTTGGTCCCTGCCCATTTACCGGACGGTTAACAGAAACTTTTTTCCCTTTACGTAAACCCGTTTCAAAATCTGGAGTTAACTGCTCCATTGATTTTTTCAATTGAGCCTTAAACGTTTCTCTATCTAAATTCTTAAATTGCTGGTCAAGATAATCATCCAGTGCATCACCATTTTTAGTTTCTAAACTAGGTAATTTTTCTAGTGCACCTTCTATCCACCCGGCACTATACGATGCCACCCGACGAGTCACTTCCGAAGTTGTTGTACCACTACCGGCAAAACTTGTCCGAAATGCACCTATCTGCTGGTTCATTTCCCGATAAAGAATATCAAACGCAAATGCTGCAAATATCGCTCGCTCTGCATCACCAACAAACTCAAGTTTTTTCAATCCTTTATGATCCAGCAATACCGCCTCTACACCAAATTTAGAATTGATTCCCCGTATAATCCGTAGAAGATTCTGGCCAGGTTGAGCAGGTAGTAACTGTTGGGCACAGGTCATTCCCATTCGAATAAAGTCTATATCAGACTGTTCAAGTCCATGCTTACGCATTAACCTTTCAGCCATTCGAATAGCCTGTGCCGCTTCATGCACATTAGTAGAGTGGCCAAGTTCAAGACATTTAGCAATTTTCTGCAGTGCTTTTTGCCGCTGCTCGGACATTCTTGCTTCCTCGTATTTTACCTGTGCTAAATATTAAATAATCGCTTAAGGTATCATTAGATACACATTTCTTAAACGCCCTAATGAAAACAAATCCAAAGACTTATCGTCAACAAACATATCAAGAAAAAATCAACCAATAACAATATCTACATACGACGTTCTTATATCACTTCGCATTATTCTTCCCATCAGGAAATAGCTTATCTAACCACCTCTACTGCCCTATGGGTTGATTTAAACGAGTCTTGCGCTTTATCGAATCTTGTTCACTTAGATTGCTAAGCGCGCTCAACACGCCCTGAGTTCTATAAAGAAAATAACGGCATCGATTGAGTTTTTTACATAATCCGTTAATCATGAATGGTCACTTTCATCTAAGAAAAATTAATGTTTATAGCGCTATTATCAACGCTGACCATTATCATCATCGGGTTTACCAGTGGTACCATCCTCCGAAAACAATTTCCTCATAATAATGTTCTTCTTAGTACCTGGTGCACCCGATTTGCCTTGCAGGGCGCACTTCCAATTTCCTTACTACTAGCAATATGACAACTAAAACATCTGTCTTTTGAATTATTTTTACTAACCATTATTGGTTCTTCCGTCATCCTGATTGGTGGGCCAATAGCCGCTTTAATTGCCAGAATACTCAAACTGTCCCGTTCTCAAACCGGCGCCTATATTCCCATTGGCTTCTTCATGAATATTGGTGCAATTGGCAGCTTCCGTGTCTATCTTTTTCTTGGAGAAAATGGTCTGGCACTCGTACCTTTATACAAACTCTTTGAAGAAGTTATTTATTACGCAATTGCTTTCCCAATCGCAAAACATTTTGGACAACAATCACAATCAATTCGGCGGCCCTTTTGGCAAGATCCATTCTTGCTCACAACGATCACAGCTGTCTCTATCGGATTTATCCTAAACCTTTCTGGTATCATTCGCCCACACTGGATGTCATCCATCAACGCTTTTTTTGTTCCTTTAGGTACTTACCTACTAATGGTGTCAGCAGGATTAGTATTTCGTTTAACAGATATCAATGGGCTCATCAAACCAGCTATATTACTTGCACTATCCCGGACACTCATTAGCCCGTTACTTGTTCTCGCCTTATCCTCTATTCTCGGATTATGGTCCGTTTACGGAGGAATTGCTGTTAAGGTTGCTTTTTTACTCTCATTTATGCCAACGGCATTTCTAAGCCTGGTTCCACCTGCTATCTATGGCGTTGATCAGAAAATTGCTAACTCTTGTTGGTTAGTCAGCAGCCTTTGGTTTTTAATCATGTTACCTCTGGCCCTGTTTACCTTGAATTTTCTATAAGTGCCGTATAAAACAGATCTAAGATATAAAAAGCCAGCCTCATGGCTGGCTCCTTTTATGAATTACCAAACTTCTATTCAGGCAGATTAAAATCGTCTTGCGAAGATTCATCTTTATTTCGACGTCTTCGCGTCAAACCAACAACCGTAACAAAGAACAATGGTACGAAGAATATAGCTAAGACCGTCGCACTAATCATCCCGCCAATTACACCGGTCCCTATATCATGGCGGCTAGCAGCTCCTGCACCGGTACTAATGGCCAAAGGAAGAACCCCTAGAATAAATGCCAGTGATGTCATCAAAATAGGACGCAACCTCATCCGAGAAGCTTCCAATACAGATTCAACCAAGCCATACCCTTTGTCATATAGTTCTTTAGCAAATTCGACAATCAAAATCGCATTCTTAGCCGACAGACCAATTGTGGTTAACAACCCAACCTGGAAGTAAACATCGTTATCCAAACCTCTCATGGTTGCAGCAACAATTGCACCAAATACCCCAAGTGGAACCACCAGCATAACAGAGAACGGAATACTCCAACTCTCATATAAAGCAGCCAAACAAAGGAAGACGACTAACAAAGAGAGAGCATAAAGAGCCGGAGCCTGTTCACCTGATTGTCGTTCCTGATAAGACAGGCCAGTCCAGGCGACTTTAAATCCAGGTGGTAGTTTCTTAGCTAGTTTTTCAATCTGAGCCATCGCTTGTCCAGAGCTATAACCAGCAGCAGCCTGCCCCTGAATTTCAACCGCGCTCACACCGTTATAGCGCTGCAGAGCCTGAGCACCATACCCCCAATGACCCGAGGCAAAAGTCGAAAACGGAACCATCTGCCCCTGATCGTTTCGAACATACCATTTATTCAAATCCTTCGGTGTCATTCGATATTCAGGCTCCCCTTGGACATAAACTTTTTTAACCCTACCTCCGTAGATGAAATCATCAACATAAGATGAAGCCCAGGCTGTTGAAAGCATATTGTTAATCGAGCTGACCGATACGCCCTGAGCCATTGCTTTAGCGTAATCGATTTTCAAATCATACTGAGGTGTATCATTAAGCCCATTCGGACGAACCTGCGACAACATCGGATCTCGGGCTGCCATTCCAAGTAATTGGTTTCGGGCGGAGATTAAAGCAGCATGCCCTTTATTTCCCTGATCCTGAAGATAGAAATCAAACCCGGTTGCCGTTCCCAATGCCGGTATCGACGGAATATTAAAGACATAGATCCGGGCCTTTTTGATCGTCATCATATAGCCCATCGCCCGACCGATAATCGCATTAATATTACCGCGAGCATTTTCACGTTTTGACCAGTCTTTCAATTTAATAAATGCCATACCGACATTTTGGCCACGCCCGGCAAAACTAAACCCTGATACCGAGAAAACAGACGTTACCGTATCTTTTTCCTTCGTCAGGAAGTAATTACGGACCTGTTTTAAAACTTTGTCTGTTCTTTGTTTAGACGCAGAAGCTGGCAATTGAACAATCGACATCAAAACCCCTTGGTCTTCTTCAGGTAAAAATGATGTCGGCATCCGATGGAATAAATAGCCTAATCCAGCCACGATCACCGCATAAATAACCAGGTAACGGAACTTCTGACGAACAATTCGACGTACACCATTTTGATATTTATTGGCACTTGAATCAAAAGCCCGGTTAAACCAACCAAAAAAGCCGCGATGCTGCTGACTCGCCTGCACTCTTTTCAAGAGTGTTGAACACAATGCAGGTGTTAAAATCATTGCAACGGTCACAGACAAAATCATGGCCGAAACAATAGTCAACGAGAATTGCCGATAGATAGCCCCTGTCGAGCCACCAAAAAATGCCATTGGAATAAATACGGCTGAGAGCACTAATGCAATACCAACCAATGCACCTGTGATCTGCCCCATCGACTTTTTAGTCGCTTCATAAGGGGAAAGATCCTCTTCATGCATGATACGCTCGACGTTCTCTACGACCACGATCGCATCATCCACCAAGAGGCCAATCGCCAGCACAAGACCAAACATCGTCAGTGTATTAATGGAGAATCCAAAGGCGGCCATAATACCAAAGGTACCCAATAACACGACCGGTACGGCAATTGTAGGAATCAATGTTGCCCGGAAATTCTGCAAAAATAGATACATGACACAGAACACCAGGACAATCGCTTCAACCAGCGTTTTAACAACTTCTTCAATCGAAATTTTTACAAAAGGAGTCGTATCAAACGGGTAAACGACTTTCATCCCATCGGGGAAGTATTGCGACAATTGGTTGATTTTTGCTTTGACATTTTTAGCCGTTTGAAGTGCATTAGCCCCGGTAGCTAGTTTAATTGCAATACCAGTTGCTGGCTGATTATTAAAAAATGAACTATAAAGATAACTTTCACTTCCCAAATTAATCTTAGCCACATCCTTCAAGTACACTCTTGAACTATCCCGATTGACTCGTAACAGAATATCACCAAATTGCTGTGGTGTTTTTAAGCGTCCGCGCCCTTCGATGGAAACCGAAAACTCTTGGCCTTTCACCGCAGGTGTACCACCAATACTTCCTAATGCAACCTGAGCATTTTGTGCTTTAATTGCACTTTCAACATCTTCTGTTGTAATGCCATATCGCTGCATTTTAGATGGATTGAGCCAAATACGCATTGAATAAGGGCTACCGAAAACCTGAATCTCGCCGACGCCATCAACCCGGCTAACCGGATCTTTAATATGGGTATCAATATAATCAGACAAATCGGTCTGATTCATACTGCCATTTTCAGACACAAACCCGGCAATCATCAAAAAGCTGCTGGTTGTTTTTTTCACATCAATCCCATTTTGCTGAACAATCGTCGGCAACTGGGATTTAACCTGTTCAAGTTTATTCTGCACCTGGACCTGGGCAATATCAGGATTCGTCCCTGGCTCAAAGGTAATCGTAATACTGACATTACCCGACGAATCACTGCTGGAAGACATATACATGAAGTTATCCAGCCCGGTCATATTCTGCTCAATAACCTGAGTCACAGAATGTTCAACAGTCTCAGCAGAAGCTCCAGGGTAATCCGCACTAATGGCAACCGCCGGAGGTGCAATCTGTGGATATTGAGCCACAGGAAGAAAAAGAATAGAAAGCGCCCCGGCGAGCATAATCACCAAGGCAATTACCCACGCAAAAATGGGCCTGTCAATAAAAAACTTAGCCATGAATCTGCTACTCCGTCTTACTGATTCTGTGCGTGAACTGAACCTTTAAAATAATTGGCAGTAACATCATTTGGCTGAACTTTGCTGCCCTGACGGATATTCTGCAAGCCGTCAACAACAACCTTATCCCCAGATTTCAAGCCTGATGCGACCAACCAGTATTGTTTAATAATCCGTCCGAGCTTAATTTTTTGCACCTGAATTTGATCATCAGCATTAACCAGCATGACCATCGCATCGCCCCGAGGAGTATGAATAACCGCTTTTTGTGGAACTAAGATCCCATTTTTCCGTAAACCTTCATCCAATTTAGCCCGTATAAACATTCCGGGTAACAACACTTTTTGTGGATTTCGGGCAATAATTCGCTGATCGACCATCCCGGTTGTTTGATCTACAGTAACATCTGAAAATTGCATGCGTCCTACATACGGGTATATCGAGCCATCATCGAGAATAAAATGAACATTCGCACTGTGATCTGCATTTACTTCTAAAGAACCGTTAGCAATTTCTTTCTTCTGACGAAGTAAAGCATTCGTCGATTGACGAACATCCACATAAACAGGATCAAGCTGTTGAATCGTTGCCATGACACTTGTCTGATTTGCAGTAACTAACGCTCCTTCGGTCACTTGTGACACACCAATACGACCAGAAATAGGGGCCTTCACATGGGTATGGTTTAAATTAATTTTTGCGGTATCCAGCTGTGCCTGAGCCCCTTTCACTGCGGCCTGCTGCTGTTTCCATGTTGCTTGAGCATCATCATTATTCTGCTCACTAATAAGGTTGTTTTTAACCAGTTTGGCATAACGTTTTGCCTTTAACTGAGCGCTATACTCATTTGCCTGGGCTTTAGCAAGATTTGCCTCAGCACTGGCTACACTAGCCTTATACGTTGATGGGTCAATTTGATAAAGTAATTCGCCTGCCTGGACATTACTCCCTTCCTTAAAGTAACGTTTTAAAATGATACCACTGACCTGTGGACGGACCTGGGCAATACGATAAGCCTTAACCCGACCAGAAAGCTCAGTTGTCAATTGCACCGGCTGTGCTTTAATCGTAATCGTATTTACGGGGACAGCCCGGGCTGCCCGATGCATAGCCGTTTGATCCGCCTTATTGTCGCCGCATCCCGTAAGCATTAAGCCAGCCGCTAAAGCTAAACCTAACGAACGGATCAACATTGTATTTTTTCGCATGAAAATCTGAGCCCCTGTTAGTTAAAAATGAAAAGTCCCTCCCGTTGAGAGGATAATTTCATTCGCGTTATGACCTGTATTGTAGTAATTTACATACATTCACGAATGTATGTAAATGAATTTTTCAAAAATTTTAATAAAATTGAAGAGACATAAACCCAAAATGGCCAGAAAAACCAAAGAAGAAGCTCAAAAGACCCGGCAATTCATCCTTGATTCAGCCTTACGACTATTTTGTCAGCAAGGTATTGCAGAAACAAGTCTTACCGATATTGCATCAGAGGCCGGTGTTACCCGAGGAGCCATTTATTGGCATTTCAAAAACAAACATGAGCTTTTATTAACCTTATGGGACGAACTCTGTAAGCCTCTTGAATATCTAATGGATGCCAGTATTGATGAAAACGAACCCGATCCACTTGGGAAGCTACAAACATTTCTAACCAAGATTTTGCAAAATATAGCAACCAATCCAGCACAACGACAGATGTTCTCAATATTGTTCACACCGGATTCTGAACATAATGATATTATAGAATTACGCCAACATTCTCGCGAACAGTACCAAAAATTCTCCGATGAACTACAAAAAGCACTGACTAACGCAATTCAAAAAAAACAACTATCCGAAAAATTTGATGCTCAGTTAGGAGCAAAACTTTTATGCGCCACCATGAACGGTAATGCTTTGAGATTAATACGTACCGGGGACGATTTTCCACTTGAAACTCTGGCGGAACCTGTCGTCAATTTATTATTTAAAATGATGGAAAATTATAAACCAGAATAATATTTCTTTGTACAATAAAGATACCTTAATCAGATAAAAATAACCGATATCTGCCGTAAAGAATTGCCATCTGATGAGCTCGATATGTTATGGATGACAGTGGGCCTGCTCCACAGCCCTCCTCATAGTATTATTAGCTAGATTTTTCTTTAAAATATATCTCAACAAATACCTATTCATGACTCTCTCATGATTTATCTCTTATTTCAATAACGCTATAACATCTATAAAATAATTAACAATCTTAAAGACAGTAATAACAATTAAGTAAACAAAAAATTAGTGATTAAGATCACGTAATAAAATGGCATAAAATTTATATATTTCATATCTTGTGATAAAGATCACTAAATAGCCTGTATTAATATTTTCCATATTTTTTATATACATCACATAAATTGGTATTGACAGAGGCTATTCCAATGTTTTTATGTGACTCTTCCCCGCCAAAAACGTGAGCAAAATCACGTCAAAATCGCCATAACATCTCTAAAAACCGACCTTAATCACAACAATCTCATAACATCTTACGCGAAATCCAGACCGGTGGTATTTTCTCAATCGACATAAAAAAATCGACAGAACACGTCGGAAAAGAGAAAGAAGGACATCAAACGGGGTTTATTATGCTATCACCTGACACTCGGGTTAGGATCCAGTCTTTTGGGCGTTTCCTATCCAATATGGTTATGCCCAATATTGGCGCGTTTATCGCTTGGGGATTTATCACTGCACTATTTATTCCAACAGGCTGGCTACCAAACAAACATCTGGCCGCTCTCGTTGGACCCATGATCACCTATATGCTACCACTGCTACTCGGTTATACCGGCGGAAAACTCGTTGGCGGAGACCGGGGAGCTGTTGTTGGTGCAGTAACAACGATGGGCGTTGTAATCGGCACCAGTATCCCAATGTTCATGGGGGCGATGATCGTAGGCCCCCTGGGCGGATGGGCAATCAAAACATTTGACCGCGCCATAGAAGGAAAGGTCAAAGCGGGTTTTGAAATGCTCGTCAGTAACTTTTCTGCAGGTATTATCGGTATGGTCTTAGCCATACTCGGTTACTTAGTCGTCGGACCTCTGGTACAGGGATTATCAGGACTACTCGCAGCAGGTGTCGGATTCCTTGTTCATCATAACCTCTTACCTCTAACCTCGTTATTTGTTGAACCGGCTAAGGTCTTATTCCTCAATAATGCCATTGGTAATGGAATTTTAGTACCTCTGGGTATCCAGCAATCTCACAGCCTCGGACAATCAGCATTTTTCTTGATTGAAGCAAATCCGGGTCCTGGATTTGGCATGTTGCTAGCTTATTCTTTATTTGGTCGGGGAACAGCTAAACAATCTGCTCCAGGGGCCTGTATCATCCATTTCCTGGGTGGGATTCATGAAATCTATTTTCCATATGTTCTGATGAATCCACGTTTGATCATTGCGATGATTGCCGGAGGAATGACCGGTGTATTTACATTGGTCACATTCCATGCCGGACTGGTCGCTCCGGCATCGCCTGGATCTATTTTCGCAGTCCTTCTCATGACTCCACACGGCTCTTTTGTCGGCGTCATTCTTTCGGTTGTCCTGTCATGTGCCGTTTCTTTCTTCATCTCTTCGTTGCTACTGAAAACACAAAAGCAAACCGATGACCATAATTTAGAAGCAGCAACAGATCAAATGAAAGCCATGAAAGCTTCATCCAAAGGATTAAGCACGAAAACCAATTATGCTCATGTCCGAAAAATCATAGTAGCCTGTGATGCAGGAATGGGATCCAGTGCGATGGGGGCCGGCTTATTAAGGAAAAAAATCCAACAGGCGGGACTCGATATCAATGTTATCAATAAAGCCATCAATGATCTTCCCGATGATGTTGACATTGTCATCACCCATAAAGATCTCACTCAACGCGCCCGGCACAGAACTCCTAATGCAGAGCATCTTTCTCTGACCAATTTTCTCGATAGCACACTTTATGAAGATTTGGTGCAACGACTGACAGAGAACCCAGAGCTCACAGCGGAACAACAATCATCACCAGAAAAAGCTTCAGAAATTCCGTCAGTACCATTTGAGCTCACAGAACAAAATATTCAACTGGGATTAACCGCAACCAACAAAGAAGATGCAATACGTCTGGCAGGGCAACAACTTGTCGATGGTGGTTTCGTCGAACCCGAATATATTAAAGCCATGTTTGATCGAGAAGCTTTAGTCAGTACCTATCTTGGAGAATCAATTGCCATTCCACACGGCACAATAGAAGCCAAAGACAAAGTCATCAAAACAGGTATCGCCTTTTGCCAATATCCGAAAGGAGTGATCTGGGGCGATGATGAAACAGATGTTGCCCGGCTCGTTATCGCCATTGCCGCCAAAAACAATGAGCATCTGGAGGTGATATCAGCCATAACCAACGCACTCGACAACCCCGGGGCCAT
The DNA here is from genome assembly GCA_911810475.1 of Candidatus Celerinatantimonas neptuna. Taxonomy (NCBI): domain Bacteria; kingdom Pseudomonadati; phylum Pseudomonadota; class Gammaproteobacteria; family Celerinatantimonadaceae; genus Celerinatantimonas; species Candidatus Celerinatantimonas neptuna. The sequence goes on along the minus strand of OU461276.1, from coordinate 1,574,631 downwards.
AGACATGTTAGCCACGACAAATGATGTTCAGACAATACTGAACACCCTCTAAGAAAACGAATTATCCAACTTATATCTTGTGGGCCAGCTACGGCAGGCCCATCCTGACTACATCTTAAAACAGGTGACGTTATGAAAGCTCTCCATTTTGGTGCCGGAAATATCGGACGGGGATTTATCGGAAAATTACTTAGTGATACCGGATTTGAAGTTATCTTCGCAGATGTTAACCAGCAATTGCTCGATCAAATCAATCAACAAGGCCGCTATATCGTCAACATCGTCGGTGATGAAACTCGCCATGAATGGGTATCTGGTATTTGTGCTGTCAATTCATCCAGTGAGGAACTCCTAGAAAAAATTGCTGAAGTTGATCTCATTACAACAGCTGTTGGCCCAAATATACTCGATAAAATCAGCCCTAATATTGCCCGTGGGCTATCAGAACGATTCAAACGGGGAAATACAAACCCTCTGAACATTATTGCTTGCGAAAATATGATTCGGGCAACCACTCATCTCAAAGAACAGGTAAAAACCTACCTGACTGAGCAAGAAAATCAAACTCTTGATACACAGGTTGGTTTCATTGATTCAGCCGTTGATCGTATCGTTCCTCCCTGCTTGTCAGATGATCCTCTGGCCGTCACTGTGGAAGCATTCAGCGAATGGATTGTCGATAAAACGCAATTTAAAGGCCCTATCCCTGATATCGAAGGAATGGAACTCACAGATAATCTGATGGCATTTATTGAAAGGAAACTTTTCACACTCAATACAGGACACATTGCAACGGCCTATCTTGGCGCATTAAAAAATTATCAGACAATTCTCGAAGCAATTAATGACGACACTATACGCCAACAAGTCCAAGCGACGATGCAAGAAAGTGGCGAAGTTTTAATTCTTCGTTACGGATTTGAAAAAACAACTCATTGGAAATATATCCAAAAAATTATTAATCGTTTTGCAAATCCCGCATTAAACGACAACATTAATCGTGTTGGCCGGGAACCTATCCGAAAACTAAGTGCAACCGATCGTTTGATCAAACCATTAATGGGAACCATAGAATATAATACAGGAAATAAACATCTAATCAGAGTCATTGCCGCTGCATTTCTTTACTCAAATAGCAAAGATCCTCAAGCTGTTGAATTACAGTCAATGTTGAAAGAAAGAGGTGTAAAAGATACTCTGGCCTACTATACGGGGCTTGATGTCAATAGTGTTGAAGCAAGTCGTATTGAACAAGAATATCAGCAGTTTTCAAATTATCATTTATCGTCATAATAGGTGTGTCTTTGTTAGCTTTGGAAGTTGTAATGGATAAGTGGGACCAAGAGTCAGAAATACTAGAACGATTGAATCAAAGTCATTCCATTCGTGGATTTCTGATCCAGACCAATGAATTACTCGAAGAATCTGTTGCCAACTTAATCCAGAGACTTTTGCGCAAAGATGATTATGCAATCAAATATGCAGTGAATCCATTGCTCAGTAGCCAGGGGCCATTAGGTGAGATGGACGTTCGTCTTAAACTCATCTATGGTTTAGGGATCATTTCTCAGGAAACTTATCAAGATATAGAAAACTTGATGGCCCTGCGTGATTTTTTAAATAATGAAGCTCAGGAATATGATTTCACCGATCAGAAAATAATCTCTGAAATCAAATCGCTTCATATTCTGAGTGATATATCACGCTCGCAACTGAATTTCCCAGTTTATAGCGAGCGTGATCCAGCCAGTCAGTCAATGCAAAGAGACAGACAGTCCAAAGTCGTTCGCTCAATATTAACGCTGGCTATTACAGAGATCTGCAAAGAACTTGCTAAAGATAACGCATTACTTTAAAAGAGTTAACAGGTTGAATTAGTTATAAAATTTAACCTGTTATCCACCAGCTACCTAAAATCACTTATCCCGGGTCGAGGCTAATTAAATAAATGTCACCAACTGAGGTACACCAACGTGAGAATCTACCGCCATCGCAACACTTAATGCTGTAATAATGAAGATAGAAGCAAAAAAGACCTTTCTTGCCCATGCAATATCATCATTATTTTTTCGATATCCACCCAATGCCATTCTTATCCACCATAAGCTTGTTACAATGGCTACAGAAAGATAACCGAATCCGACATACCCCGATAAAGTCAGCATGACAGTTGCAAAAGCAAACGCAACAATATAACCAACAATATGTTTTTTGGCATGATGAATCCCGTGTACTACAGGCAACACAGGAATATTAGCAGCTTTGTAATCATCATAGCGGAAAATAGCAATGGCATAGGAGTGTGGCATTTGCCATAAGCTGAACATGAGTAGCAAAATAGCAGCGCCGGTATCAAAATGCCCAGCCACAGCACAATACCCAACAACTGGAGGAACAGCTCCGGACAAACTTCCCACCAGAGTTCCGTAGACAGAATTTCGCTTCATGTAAAGACTATAAACCCCTACATAAATGATGAAGCCGAAAACAGCAAAGCCAAACGCAATCCAGTTAGTCCAGATAGCCAGAATAGAAAAGCCAGCCACCCCCAATAAACAGCCATGTGATATTGTCTGAGCAACAGAAATGACGCCGGTAACGGTCACCCGGTTTTTCGTCCGTTCCATTCGACTATCGATATCACGATCAATGTAATTATTTAAAGCACAACCTGAGGCAACAACAAGCGACAATCCACAAATTGTGGCAACAAACAAAGGCAAATCAAAATGCCCTTGTGCAGCAAGAAAATAACCGCCAATCGTTGCAACCAGATTACCAAAAATAATTCCTGGCTTAACAACTAATAAGTACCGCTTTAATTTTGACACAGCAACTCACTAAAACATCATCAGTTCGTTGGCGCTGTAAATAATCCATAAGGATAAACCAACGACTAAGCCAATAATCAATGCGCTAAACAAAAACGAAAAAGTGTTCAGGCGCCCGGTTTCTGTCGTGAAATTCAAGTGTAAGAAATATTTTAAATGAACAACAATCTGGACCACTGCAAACGCAAAAATCGTATACAGTGTGGCTACTTTCGACATTGATCCTTCCATCACCAGATAGAAAGGGATCAATGTCAAAATAGCAGCTAAAACAAACCCCGTCAGATATGATTTCACACTACCGTAATCAGGATTATCGTGACTCATTACAATGCTCCCATCAAATAAACAACGGTAAAGACGCAAATCCAGACAATATCAAGGAAGTGCCAAAATAAACTTAAACAACTCAGTCGGGTCAGGCTCCGACTGGTCAAACCACACCGACCAACTTCGATCATGGTCGCAATCATCCACAGCAAACCAGCGGTTACATGCAATCCGTGCATCCCGACCAGCGCAAAAAATGCGGAAAGGAATGCACTTCGAGATGGGCCGTCTCCGGCCATAATCAAGTGATGGAATTCATAAAGCTCCATACCAATGAACACTGCACCAAATGCGAAAGTGACTATAAGCCAGAACAGAACACCCGATTTGCTCTTTTTATGGGCGCTGACCATCGCAAAACCATATGTAATACTACTGAGCAACAAAGCAAAGGTTTCGACCAGAACAAATTTCAGCTCAAAGATGTCCTTACCTGTCACACCGCCATCTGTGTTTGGATATAGGACCGCATACGTTGCAAAGACCGAAGCAAACAACAAACAGTCGGTCATTAAATACAACCAGAAACCAAACAGAGTTGTCTTATTTGTACCTTGGTGTTCTTCATGGGCATGTTGTCCATGAGCATTCATAGATTGTGTTGTCATAATCAAAAAACCTACTTCCTACTTGGCAATGGGCTCAGCGGTTGGACGAATAGGCTCGCAAGGTCGCGGCTTATCCAGCCCTTCCCGACGAATCTTCTCAAGGTGAGCTGTTTCACAGTGCTCAATTTCATCCGGTTGAACATAATAATCATGTTCAGGATCGTAGGCTCTGACCAAAAAAGAACCCACAATGCCCAAGAACCCGACAATGGACATCCACCAGATATGCCAAATCATGGCAAACCCGAAAATCACTGAGAAAATACCGATATAAACTCCCGCAGCCGTGCTTTTGGGCATATGAATCGGTTCATACTGATCAGGACGCTCATAGGCTGTACCCTGCTCTTTACGTTCACTAAATTCATCTAAACCATGCACAACAGGAGTCTGCGCAAAGTTGTAATGAGGAGGTGGTGAAGATAAAGACCACTCAAGCGTCCGGCCATCCCATGGATCACCGCTTTCATCAAGGTTTTCCAGGCGCTCTTTGTAGCTCACATAGAACATCGCTAACTGATGTAAAATCCCAAACAGAATCAAGAATGCGCCAAAACAGGCAATATATAACCAGGGAGTCCACTCAGGGTTATTAGTATGGTTCAAACGACGAGTCATACCTAAAAATCCTAGTACATACAATGGCATAAAGGCAAAATAGAAACCGACCAGCCACAGCCAAAATGCACGGCGCCCTAATTTCTCATTTAATTTGTATCCCATAGCTTTCGGGAACCAATAACTGACCCCTGCGAAATAGCCGAATACAGCACCACCAATAATGGTGTTATGGAAATGGGCAATCAAAAACAGACTGTTATGTAATAAGAAGTCCGCACCGGGTACCGCCAGTAGAACACCGGTCATACCACCAATCGTAAATGTCACCATAAAGCCCAGAGTCCAAAACATCGGTGTAGCAAATCGTATTCGTCCCCGATACATTGTGAAGAGCCAGTTAAACAACTTCACCCCGGTAGGCACAGCAATGACCATCGTCATCACACCGAAAAATGCGTTCACATTCGCACCAGAGCCCATGGTAAAGAAGTGATGCAGCCAAACGATAAATCCAAGTAAAGCGATCGATCCGGTTGCCCAAACCATCGATGTATAGCCGAACAAACGTTTTCCACTAAACGTCGGCACGATTTCGGAGAAAATACCGAATGCAGGAAGAACCAGAATATATACTTCCGGATGTCCCCAGGCCCAAAACAGGTTGATGTACATCATTGAGTTCCCACCTCCGGAATTGGTAAAGAAGTGGAAATCAAGATAACGGTCTAAGGTCAACATCCCAAGAGCTGCAGTCAAAATCGGGAATGAAGCAACCACCAACACATTGGCCCAGGTACACGCCCAGGTAAATACAGGCATCTCCATCAGCTTCATCGTTGGAGCACGCATTTTCCAGACGGTCACTAAGAAGTTAACTCCCGTCAGGGTCGTCCCTATCCCGGAGATCTGAAGCGCCCAGATGTAATAATCGACCCCAACCCCGGGACTATACGTCAACTCCGACAGCGGCGGGTAAGCTGTCCAGCCAGTGCGAGCAAACGAACCAACCCCCAATGACAGGTTGATCAGAATGACCCCAGCTAGAAACAGATAAAAACTCACCGAGTTCAAAAACGGAAAAGCAACATCCCTGGCACCGATCTGCAGCGGCAACACAATATTCATCAAGCCGATCATCAAAGGCATCGCCATAAAGATGATCATGATGACCCCATGAGCCGAGAAAATCTGATCGTAATGCTCCGGAGGTAAGTACCCGGTACTTCCTCCCGTCGCTACCGCTAATTGAGTTCGCATCATGATAGCGTCGGCAAACCCACGGACCAGCATGACAAGCGCAACAACGATGTACATGATGCCAATACGTTTATGATCAACGCTGGTCAGCCAATTCGACCAGAAAACTCCCCATTTTTTGTAATAGGTAATAGAAGCCACCAACGCAATCCCCAAGATTGCAACCACGCTGAGTGTGATCATTACGATCGATTCGTGCCATGGAACTGCATCTATCGTCAACTTACCAAACATTGCGTTTACTCCTTACCTGCTGATGTGCCGGTCATCGCATGATCAGCATGGGAATGGGAGGCTCCTTTGTTCATTTCTTCGCCGCTCATATGAGACATATCCGACATTTTTTTCATACCAGGCATATTCATGTATTGATGGACAATTTGTTCAAACATCTTTGGTTTGACTGATGAGAAATACTCGACAGGATTATTTTCTGATGGCTTAACAAGTTGCTTGTACGTCGCATCATCTAAGGTTTTAGCAGACTGGCGAACTTTCTCGACCCATTGTTTAAAATCGGCTTCGTTAGGCGTTGCAATCGCTTTAAATTTCATACCGGTAAAACCAGCTCCGCTGTAGTTAGATGAGAAACCATCAAATGTCCCGGCTTCATTGGCAATCAAATGAAGTTTTGTCTCCATCATTGCCATTGAATAGATCTGACTTCCCAATTGGGGAATAAAGAACGAATTCATCACAGACTGCGACGTAATACGGAACTTAATTTGAGTGTTTTTTGGAAAGACCAATTGATTCACAGTTGCGATCCCTTGTTTGGGATAAATAAACAACCATTTCCAGTCCATTGAAACGGCCTGAACCTCTATAGAAGGTGTTCCTGGCGGGATATCCAAAGGACGATAAGGATCCAGTCGATGTGTTGAGATCCAGGTAATAATTCCAAGAATCACAACAATAACAATAGGAATACTCCAACAGAATAATTCGATTTTACTCGAGTGAGACCACTTAGGCTCATAACGAGCATTCGCGGATGCCCGGTATTTCCAAGCAAAAATCAAAGTCAATATAATGACCGGTATGACTACCAGTAACATCAGACCAGTAGCCGTAATAATAAGATTTTTTTCCTCAATCCCAACTTGACCTTTCGGATCAAGTATCCCGCCCTGACACCCGGTCAATAGCGCAATCATCCCGATAAATAACCATCGGTAGGGCTTAAGAAAGATTCCTCGCATCATGTGACAACCCTTGCTAAATAGTTAAGGCAATGCATTAAAATGCATACTATTCTGATTAACTTTCCGTATTACTAAGCTATAGCATCAAATATCGCAGCTGCGCTGTTTTAGCTATAAAAATTACAACTAATAACTTAAATTAAAACTTAATTTTATAAGTAGACTCAAATATTTTACTTGAGTAACAATAATATCATCTATCTTACAATACTATAACATTTAATATCGATGGGTCTATTTGTATTTCGACAAAGTATGGTGCTGATTCCAATTTCAATGAAGAACTGGTTGTTTATTAAACGTTCATAAATCGAATATAGAAATGAATGCTAAATAAAGAATAGTAGACATGTTTTTTTATGGGATAAATCAAAGTGAATTAACCTCAACCCGGAGTAAAAAGTCACAATGAATAACAATTGATTCGTGATGGGGCAGTCTTGTTTGCTGATGTAGGAGTTAGGGTTGAATTAGTCTTTCATGAAGTTTTTACAAAAGTGAAATTATCGTTAAAAGTAAAACAAGCCCTGCATGTCATCTATGCACATCAGGGCCCAATGCTATAAATAGCGATCAGTTTTCTATAGAAAATCAAAAATCTGTTCGCCGGTCAATCGAGATTTGGGCAATGACGCATTAAAGTCATCACAACTGTGGTATCCCAAAGCCACAACGACCGTACTTCTTAAATTCCGGGATGCTAATTCAAACTCTTTATCCAATATGGAGAAATCGACACCTTCCATGGGTGTTGCGTCTATCTGAAGTAACGCGGTATTTACCAAAAAGCCACCCAAAGCAAGGTAAGTCTGTTTCTCCATCCATTGCTGAAGATCATTAAGGTCCTTTTTATGTAAATTCACATACCCCTGACGAACCTTCGATGCAGCATCTTTTGCATCATCACTGTTGAATCGCCCGTCAAACTGTTCCTGCCCGAGTAGCAGCTCAAGATGCGTTTCATCTATAGTAGTTTTAGTACAAAAAACAACAACATGAGATGCATTAATAATTTTAGCTGCATTATATGCAGACACGCCACTGGCAGACTTTGCAATTCGCTGTTTACCCGATTCATCACTGGCAATAATAAAATGCCAGGGTTGAGAATTCACCGATGATGGCATCAAACGCAAACTTTCAATCAAGTCATCAAACTGCTCTAATGGAATTTTTCGGCTTGGATCAAATGCTTTAGCTGTATAACGGGCTCTTGCTAACTGAGTTGGATTCATCTGAACTCCGAAGAATATTTAAGGTTCGATAGAATGTAATTGATGGACAACCATAGGTGAAACTAACCATGGTTCAATCTGCTCTAACATATGCTTAAAATAATCGGTCTGACTATGTTTCTCAAGTGCCTGCAAGTTTTCCCATTTTTCGATAAATACAAACCGATGTTGGGATGTTTGATCAATATGTAACTGGTAAGACAAACAGCCTGGTTCCTGACGCACCTTAGGAATAATTGAAAAAAAAGCATCCTGGAGTTTATCCGCATCACCAGATTTAGCTTCAGCTATCGCCACAACCGTCATCATGTCTCTATCTTGATTCATCAATTCATCCTTCTGTTGTTTGATAAAAAATTTACCTGTTTAAACTACCTTACCACTTTTATCAATTACATAACTAACCTCAGAAATCACAGGCGATAGCAGCATAATTCACTTCCATACTTTGCTTAATCGTCAGAAAATAAGATAATTACACCATCTTTTTACATTAAGGGGGCTATCAACATGAATGGATCATCCAAAGACTACGCCCGTTATATTGATCATACATTACTCGCTATGGACGCAACCACATCAGCCATTGATACAATTTGCGATCAGGCCTTGAAATATCATTTCTATGCAGTCTGCATCAATAGTAGCTACGTTCCACAAGTTGCCTCGCGTCTAGCAGGCAGTGACACCAAAGTCTGTTCGGTCATAGGCTTTCCTCTTGGAGCCTGCCTTAGTCAGGTTAAAGCATTCGAAGCCAAACAGGCTATTAGTGCAGGAGCCCAGGAAATCGATATGGTCATTAATGTTGGATGGCTAAAAAGTGGACTTTGGCAAAAAGTTGAAGACGATATATCGATTGTTTGCCAAGCCTGCAACCAAATACCACTTAAAGTCATTCTTGAAACATGTTTATTAACAGATGAAGATATTGTTCGCGTCTGCCAAATATGTGTCAAGCTGGATGTGGCCTTCGTAAAAACATCAACCGGATTTAGTCAATCAGGAGCAACAACGGAAGCCGTCAAATTAATGCGCCAGACCGTTGGACCAGATATGGGAGTAAAAGCTTCAGGAGGCGTAAGAAATCGTGAAACGGCTGATGCAATGATCGATGCTGGAGCAAGCCGACTAGGAACCAGTTCAGGGGTTGCCATCATGAATGCGAAAACAACCTCAGATAACCAATATTAAACCATCACATACACCGGTTATATCATCATAGCACCGGTGTCTCCTCTATATTCTATCAGAAGTCTTTCTTTTTAGTGATGTCGTAAACTATAGAAAAGTCAAACTGGCCATTGCAATGATTCTGACCTTAACCAATTATTATATCAATAGTTTTTACCTTATTTTTTTACCTTATTCACTACATTTCATTCATTTTTATGGTAAAAATATCTATGTAAATAAATAATGCCCTATAATACATAGAAAAACTTAAATGGACAGGAAGCCAAGGCACAACAAACGTTAATCACTCACGTTAAAGAGGCCAAGAATTATGGATATAAAGCAGTTTACTATGAAAAATAAGTCACTTGCGATAAAACTCTTCCTAATAACAGGTTTATTGCTATTTATATCAATTTTGATTATTACAACTCTCGAAACAACATCACTTGAAAAAACAGCAACCCGAATCCATAACGAAAGCACCAGTCAAATAAATCGTGAAATCATTCACGCAATCCAAACACAGGTAGGAAAATCAGCCGTCGAACTGGCAAGCTTCATCAATCAATCATTCAAAGCTCCCATCACCTTGTCAAAACAACTTTCATCCAGCATCACGTCTAAACATCCGTTATCCCGGTCTCAGATCGTTACGCTAGATCGGGCAACACTGGCGGCCAACCCTCACCTAAGCTCTGTTTATAGTCAGTTTGAAGCCAATGCTTATGATGGCCAGGATGCAAAATTTACACATGGATTTAAACATTCGGTTGAAGGAACAGGAACATTTGAAGTCTACTTTACCCGAAATAATAACGATCAGTTAGAACAGCATCAGGTGGCGAGTTCACAAGAAAAACATACCACCCAACTCAATATAAATGGCATACCTGAAGCTCAATGGTACCTGTGTCCAATGAAGACACTCAAGCCTTGCATGTCAGAACCTTATCTTTACGAAATAAAACCAGGCAATCCAGTACTCCTCGCATCACTCACCGTTCCTATTATCGCTAATGGAACTTTTCGGGGGGTTACCGGTAGTGATGTTAATTTCCCGGCATTTCAGAAACAGATAGAACAATTATCTCAATCTCTATACAAAGGACGTGCGAATGTTCTTTTACTTTCAAAAATGGGTCTGATTGTCGCATCCAGCCATCATCCGGATCAATTAGGGAAAAAAATCGATCAGGTGATTCCAGAGCTAGCCCATAAATGGAAAAATTTAGACCGAACCTCTTTTACAGAAAATAACCGACACATCATGTTAAGTTATCCTGTACATCTTCAATCAACTGATACCCATTGGACACTCTTAGTAGATGTTCCCAAAAAGGTTGCTTTTGCTGATGTCATCAATCTTAATCGCTCGATTAGTCAAAGCTTCAAAAATCTTTTAACAAAACAGATCATCACCGGAACATCAATTATTATCATCGGATTAATATTAATGTGGTTATTAATTCGGACAATATCCAAACCACTTAAACACCTTAATGAGAGAATGATAAATCTCAACGGAGCCGATGGAGATTTAACCCAAATCGTATCAGTGAATAGCCATCAGGAACTCATCAGTTTGGCTCGTTCATTCAATCAATTTCTAAGCAAAATTAAAACAATTATTCATCAATCCAAACATGTCAGTATTGATGTCAGCAAACAAGCTCAAAACAGTGTTGATACAGCCAGTCAGACCCGTATACTGGTTGACCGACAACAACATGAAATCGACTCTGTCGTTACAGCAATTCAGGAAATGAGCGCCACAGCTGCTGAAATTGGACAATTTGCGGAACAAGCCGCCGATGGAGCTAATCATGCCAATCAATCACTAACTGACTCACAAGAGATATTACATCACGCAGTTGATCATGTTCAGTCTCTTGCACAAGATATGGAAACAGCAGCCAAAGCGATAGGTCAGGTCGAAAACCGTAGCAATGATATCCACCATATTCTGGAAGTAATTCGGTCCATCGCTGAACAGACTAACCTGCTTGCTCTCAATGCAGCAATTGAAGCTGCTAGAGCCGGGGAGAGTGGACGAGGATTTGCTGTCGTTGCCGATGAAGTCCGTACTCTAGCAGAAAAAACCCGCCGCTCTACTGACGAAATATCAGAGGTCATCGAAAAATTAAACTCTGAAGTCGGAACCTCCGTATCGGTTATTGATCAGGGTGTGGAGCGAGCATCAAAGACAGTTTCCAGAGCAAACCATGCTTATGAAACGCTGGAAAATATCGTCTCACAAATCAAAATCATTAATGATCAGGTCACTCAAATGGCCGTTTCCGCCCAAGAACAAAGCGCTGTCAGCGATGAAATTACCCGGAATATCACGGATATAGGCGATGCAGCAACAGAACTAACGGGATTGGCCGGACAAACAGAAAATGCAGGGAAAAAACTACATCAACAGGTGCAACATCTGAATCAGGAACTGAGCCGGTTAAAAACCGAATAACCTCATCTGACCAAAGAGCCTATGGCTCTTTGGTCCTTTATTAAATATATCCTGACGCACCTTAAATCAATTTAGAGTTTTCTCTTACTAAAATACCAGTCTACGTAATTATAACCTTCCGTTTTTCGCGTATCAGCCGCTTGCACTGTCGCAGGAGGTGGCACAATCACTTCTTCTCCAGGTTGCCAACTCTCCGGAGTCGCACATTGATTTGAATCAGTCGTTTGTAGCGCCTTGACTAAACGCAATATTTCTTCAACGCAACGCCCATTACTCATCGGGAAATACAACATAGCCCGAAGAATGCCATCGGGATCAATCACAAAAGTAGCTCGGACCGCAGAAGTATCACTTACTCCTGGCTGAACCATTCCATAAGCACGGGCCACGGCCATATTCAAATCGGCAATAATTGGAAATGTAATTTCCACATTAAAGTTCTCTTTGATACTACGACACCAGGCAATATGTGCATGAACACCATCAATCGACAATCCTAAAAGATCACAATTTACAGCTTTAAAATCCTGGCTGGCTTTAGCAAAAGCAATGAATTCAGTCGTACAAACCGGCGTAAAATCGGCTGGATGAGAAAAAAGGACCAACCATTTTCCTTTGTAATCATCTAAGCTCAACTCGCCATGTGTCGTCACAGCTTTGAATGCCGGAGCAGGTTCATTTAACAGTGGCATAGAAACTGTCGGGGTCATTGGTTCTATCACGTTGCTCTCCTTTTGTTAGATATATCTAATTTAGAATAATCTAATTAGTCTTAGGCTAACGACGCGCCATTTTTTCTACAAATAGAAAAAATCTATCGATTCCATCGTTAAAAACTAAAAGAATCAGTCTCCATAACACCCAACATTTTGTGATAATCACCTTCACTTTGAGTATGATAAATACTCAAACGCCCGCTGGAATGTCCATTGTAGCAATTCCACCAGTTCTGCTTTTTAAATGTCATTTCCCCAAGTTGGGCATGAGTAAACGTAAAGATCATCTGATCCGGATGTTGCTGTACGGTATTTTTCTCCCAAGCTTTAGCAAAAGCTGGTAATAGAGACCGAAAACGATTAACCAACACTTTTAAACAATGGTCATCAGGCCTGGCCCCCATGACATTACGTAAAAAACCAGCCTGTCGGGTCAAATGGTGTGCAAGGGTTTTATTATCATCGATTTGCAGAAAATGCTGCCACCGTGAATTGGTGATCGTCAGATAAATATAGTTACGCTGCTCTTCTGGCAATGCATTGAGATCAAAACCACACATCTGATTAAAACTCTGATTACTCATAATGATATCGAAATAATCATTCATCAGTAGACCCGGCAATGGATTCAAAACATGTAACAACTGCTGACCTTCGAACGAAGCATGCCGACAGGGTTCTTTCATACCAACTTTCTGATGGGTCGATAACTGATACAAATATTTTCTCTCTGACTGACTAAGCCGCAAAGCGTCACCTAAAGCAGACAAAACCTGTGACGAAATTCCAGTCGCCTTACCACGCTCGATTTTGCTATACCAAACAGCACTTATTCCAGCTAACGATGCGACATCTTCACGACGAAGACCCGGCGTACGGGTGCGCAAAGGTTTAGGTAACCCCATCATTTCAGGTGTCAGACTTTCCCGTTTACGGCGTAGAAAATCACCGATCAGTTCTAAATTATCCGTGGACATACGTTATCCTGATATCAATTATACGAGTCTAAGCTGTTTCTTGTACGATGCTAATTACCGCCTCATAATAGCAAAACAGCTCTCATTTGGGAGCTTTGTCTTAAAGGATCAATATGACAATGCAAAAATCACTTTCACCATTCGCTTTGCTACTTTTGGTAGGCGGTCAATTACTACCTCAAATTGATTTCTCAATCGTAAACGTTGCACTGGATGTTATGGGAAAAACGCTCAATACAAGTGAATCAGGGCTGGTACTTATCGTCGCTTTATACGGCCTGAGTTTTGCGACGTTCATTGCCACTGCAGCCCGTTTGGGGGATCGCTATGGCCGTAAACGTCTGTTCATGACTGGCATCATCGGTTTTTGTATTACATCGGCAATTTGTGGGATAGCAACCAATATCTTAATGATGTTGGTAGGGCGATTACTGCAGGGCATCTGTGGCGCCTTGCTCATGCCACAAATTTTAGCCACAATTCATGCCACTTTAAAAGGTGAGCGCCACAGTCGGGCGGTAGGGATCTATACCGCAGTTGCCGGACTATCAGTTGCCTTCGGTCAAATGCTGGGAGGATGGCTGGTATCAGCCAATCTGTTTGGATTAGGCTGGAGAATCGCTTTTTTCATTAATATACCCGTCTGCCTTTTTATTCTGGGCATCGGTTCTTTTATGATTCCCGAAACCCGCTCCCAACAAAAACCACAAATGGATACCAGTGGAATCTTTCTATTTGCGCTATTTTTACTGTGTTTATTAATCCCCGTTGCAATGGGAAGACAATGGCCACAATTGTGGTGGTTACTCCTGGGGCTATTTCCAATAGGTTATTCCTTATGGCAACTTGAATCCTATAAAGAAATAGCGAACAGGCAGCCCCTGTTACCGCCATCATTATTTAAAACACCATCTCTTCTCACCGGCCTGTTTGGTGAAGTAGCTGTGACATTCACCTATTCCGGTTTTCTATTTGCAACGGCATTATGCCTGCAAAGTAAACTTCATTTCAGCTCATTACAATCCGGAGATACTTTTGTCATGCTCGGACTATGCTTTTTTGTCGGTTCACTACTGAGTAAGAAAATGAGTCAGCAATTAGGAAACTATCGGAACTTCAGTTTTGGCGCTCTGCTCACATCACTTGGTTTTATCGCAACAATTTTCGCCTTCTGGCATTTAGGCGCCCAACTTCGGGTTTGGCATCTGGTCCTCCCCACCGCGCTGGTCGGATTTGGCAATGCCATGATGATCACATCCGCTTTTAGAATTGCCCTATCTAAAGTTAAAAAGCACCATTCTGGCGAAGCCAGTAGCATGATCGTCACGATTCAGCAGGGATGTTTTGCCCTGGGGACTGCTTTTTCAGGGGCTTTATATGCAACCACACTCAAAGACGGATACCTGATAGCCATCACAACAGCAATTGGCGCTTTATGTATGGTTCTTTTGATGATCGGAAGTCTGATCTTTTGTAAACGACCCAGAAAAGATTTCAAATTACGTAATGCCGATTGTCTGGATTAACAACACAAAAAACGTCACCGTCAGAAAAAGACGGTGACCACCTTCACTAAAAATCTTAGTCATTATTGTGTAGTGATGAATTTAATCCCCCCAAAGGGAGTGATTCGTTGGAATAACCTCAACCTGACCCGACTGGCTATTGCGTCGAAATAATATATTAGGCATTCCAGATAATGCTCTTGCAGCAACGACTTCACCTTCAGGCGTTAAAACCTTCGTTCCCGCAGTGACATATAAACCCGCTTCAACAATACTGTCATCGCCAAGCGAGATACCAATTCCGGCATTAGCGCCTAATAGAGCACGTTTACCAATCGAATTAACCTGCTTACCACCACCTGAAAGCGTCCCCATAATCAATGATCCGGCCCCGACATCGGAATGTTCACCCACAACCACGCCAGGTGTAACACGACCTTCTACCATCGATGGGCCTAACGTTCCCGCATTAAAATTAACAAACCCTTCGTGCATAACCGTCGTGCCGGAAGCCAGATGCGCCCCCAAACGAACCCGGTCAGCATCACCAATTCTGACACCCGATGGGATCACATAATCACTCATCCGAGGAAATTTATCGATCGATGGAACCTGAACAAAAAAATCCGACTCAGCCAAACGCTGTCGTAATTCATTCACGTTTTCCGGCGGTACTGGGCCAACATTGGTCCAAGCCACATTCGGTAATAAATTAAAGAGACCATCAAGGTTTATACTATTTGGTACACATTCGCACTCAGAGAGTAAATGCAAGCGAAGATATACATCCTCGGTCGAAGCGGGTTTTAGATCTGTATCTATCTCGATAGAAAACGACTCTCCGGTAATTAAACCAGCAGATTGAGCCGGACAAGACCGCTTAACCGGGCTTTTACCTTTGGGATACCAGGCATCTAAAACTCTCCCTGTTTCACTATCCTTGTATCGGTGACCATTACGTTTATAAATCATCAAAGAACCTTACATTATTAACATAACCTGAACTCGGGATAAGAATATAAGGGAACTAAAAGCTGGTTCTGCGATCAGATCTTTCGACGAAGATGGACTAATCACAAAGGAACCAGCTATGCGTAAATTAGTAGAATTATTCTGCCATGTCGATGATTTTTGCAAGGCTTTCCTACCTCAGTGGCAAAAGTTACAGCTCGAAAGTGGTGAACGTAAGCGAAATCGCAAAGGTCGTATGTCTGAGAGTGAGATCATGACCATCATTATTGCGTTTCATATGTCTCATCAACGTGATTTCAAAAACTTTTATCTCGGCATTGTTCGCCGCTACTACAAAAGTGACTGTCCAGCCTTACTCAGTTACACTCGTTTTCTTGAAGTAATGCCTTCCGTTCTCATCCCACTTAGCTCTTTCTTTACACATGTGAAAGGAGAGCCAACAGGGATTGAATTTATTGACTCAACCAGCATCAAAGTCTGTCACAACCTCCGCATTCCAAGGCATAAAGTGTTTAAAGGAACAGCAGCCCGAGGGAAAGGGACGATGGGTTGGTTCTATGGTTTTAAACTTCATATCATCACGAATCATCTTGGTGATATCGTGGCAGCGAAGCTGACTCCAGCCAATACAGATGATCGCGCGCCCGTTAGGGAGTTATCTAAAGGGTTACTGGATAAGCTGTATGGTGACAAAGGCTATATCAGTAAAGCACTGGCTGAGGACTTGAAAGTAGAGGCTGTCACACTTATCACCACTCAGCGTAAAAACATGAAGCCCAAAATGCTTGCCGCTTGGGATAGAGCAATGCTCTCTAAGCGCTTCATTATTGAAACGATTAACGATCAATTGAAAAATATTTCTCAAATAGAGCATTCTCGTCATCGAAGTTTACACGGATTTATGCTCAATCTTTTGGGTGGCTTGATTGCCTATTGTTTAAAGCCAGAAAAGCCATCACTTAATATGACTCCAGTTGAAAAAACGGGTCTAATGGCGATGGCTTAAACCGATCTCAGGTTAACATAGATAACAGATGTAACTTTAACAGGATCATGAATGACAAAAAAAATAAATTCAACCTCTATTACGGAGCCTTACGATTATTTAATCGATTGAATTTAAATAACAATTTCTAGATTTTTGACACAATAACAGTGGAATACGATTAATGACTTATAATGGGTAAACTCGCTCAAATTTTTCAAGAACCAGTTCAGATGACTCATCAAATGTCACCCCAATCTCCTTTGCAAAATCGGTAAAAAAACGCATATGCGCTTGCTTCCACCACGCATAAGAACCATCGCCTTCACCTTCGGCCCTGGCAAATTCTGGTAAGACTTGATTAAACGGACAAAATGTAACGGATTTCAATTGGACAATGCATATGGGGTCCTGCTGCCAGTTTAGTACAACGGTCAACTGACCAACCTGAGGCAACGGATCTTGGCCCTGTTCATAAGCTGCTTTAAGGCTACATGATGCCTTTTTAACATCATGTCTTATTAAACGGGCACATTCATTGGCATGATATTCATCATCACAAAAATATTCAGCAATAACCTGGGGAATAGCATCCCGCTCATCCTTGGAAAGTAAATCCAGATATTCATCTAAAAACACTTGTTGATGGGGTAGCATCGTCATAAAACACGCCATTTAGTATCTAACATTCTGCATTCTTACTCTCTTTAGAACTTCAAAAAAATTGAAGATTCATTGATGCTAAGACACAGACACTTCTAGCTTGAATAAAGTTCGGTGACCAAACTTCAGTTCCTAAATAAGACCACTATTTTTTGAACAAGAAGGAAACTCGATAGCGATTATACGATCTGATAAGTCACCAAACCATCCGTTACAATAACGATTGAGCCTTATGATTTTAACATTTCCTGACTGTGCTGAGCGACGTCGAACCACAAAAAATGCATCCAACCAAAGATAAAGACCATTATCGACGCTTGAATGCCATTTGGCTCCTTTCTCAAAGCATTCGGCGACCGCTGTGGCTGCAGCTTGGTCATTCATTAGTCGCTGGTTTAATTGTAATATACAATTATATCTATGCTTTATAAATGAATGACTGTAGTTTTATTCAAAATACACGACCATTAAATTCATATAATTGGTAATTATAAGCCAATAGGAATATCTAACTAGATAGAGATATCTATTACCCTTCATCACAACGAGCATTTCTAACAGATATCGACCTAGCCAAAATACCTAATGTTGTCCCGTTATGTAATAACGAGCTTAATGCTGGATTTAACCAACCCATAGCAGCAGCTAACATAATGCCACTATTCACATACTCCGCAATTTTAATATTACTATTAATGATCGACATAGCAGCCTTAGCAAGCTGCCTAGTTTCTACTAGGCTATAAAGTTGATCTTTAAGTAAAACAACATCTGCGACCTGACGAGCCAACTCAGTACCGACACACATCGCAACACCAACATCAGCACAGCTCAATGCTGGCGCATCATTCACTCCGTCCCCAACAAACATGACTTTATGGCCTTCCTGCTGAAGTGATTCAATAATTTCAGACTTACTTTTAGGCGTTGCCTGTGCATAAATTCGATCAAATTTAAGCTCTTTTCCCAGTTTTTCAGCTTTAAAACGCTGGTCTCCAGAGATCATCACTAACTGTTTAACACCCAGTTCTCTTAAGCCATTCAATGTATCCAACACATCGTCTCGAAGATGATCTCTAAGCCCTATCATCCCAATCAATTCGCCTTGATGGGAAATGAAAATCAAGTGACGCCCCATCTGCTCATATTGACTAATTTTTGTTTCAAACAAAGTAAAATCGACCTGTTCATGAATTTCCAGAAAGTGACGACTCCCCATGACCAGACAACAATCATCTAATTGACTACGCAGTCCATGGGCAATGACATATTCGACTTCACCATGATCAATATGCGGTAATTGATGATTCCGGGCTGCACTAACGATGGCTTGAGAGAGTGGGTGATTACTATGTTCTTCAACTGAAGCACTAATAGCCAGCAAGTCTCTGGCGCTATTATCCCTGCTAAAGGATATGACATCAGTCACTTCCATATCACCGTATGTTAAAGTTCCTGTTTTATCGAAAACGCAAGTATCAACACCGACCAGCTTTTCTATTGCACTGCCTCCTTTAAGCAAAATTCCGTTCTGAGCAGCACGATACATGATTGACTTAAACGTCACTGGCGTACTTAATTTTAGTGCACAGGAATAATCAACTAAAAAGACAGATGCCACCCGATTAATATTTTGAGTCAGAACAAAAACAGCAGCACCAATACCTAACGTAATTTTGACCCGTCGATCAGCCATTTGCTGAGTAATCTGTTGTGTTTCACTTTTTTCAGCAAGTGAATCATAAATCAACTTGGCTATCTGAGCCGTTGTCGATTCACTCCCCACTTTGTCAACTTTCACTTTAATCTGTCCTTCATAGACAGATGTTCCAGAATAGATAACAGCTCCCGCCTCACGACGAACCGGCACACTTTCACCGGTTAAAGAGGATTGATTAATCAGCGCCATTCCTTCAACAATACCCCCATCAATGGGTATTGCATCTCCAGGCATCAACTCGATTAAATCACCTGGATTAAGAGAAGACGAATGGCATTGAACTTTCTGACCCTCTTCGGTAATTTTCCAAACCGTTGTTTCATGTGGAGTCATTAAATCGGCTAATAACCGATCACTACTCCGATTGGTCTGATGCTCCATATACTCACCAAAGCTGATTAAACTTTGAGTCATCATGGCAGTTTTAAAATCACCACGCCAAAAGGACAATCCAAGTGCTACAGCATCTAAAACTTCGATAGATAGTTTTCGCTGTCTTAGTTGATTAAACCCTTTAGCAAGCGATGGGGCAATCAATGTAGCCGTCGTCACCGAACCTAAATACTGAGGAAGAAATAAAGAAGCTAGTATTCCAATCAAATTCAGTGCAACATCGCCACGCGTGTTCAGATGTTCGACATCACTTCGTTCGCCTTTTGACAACTCCAAAACCTGTAAGCGAGCGTCTATGGTCTGGTCATTCAGTAATTGCGGATCGTAATGAACAACAATGGAACATGCATATTCATTGACCCGAATATCTTCAACCCCTTGAATCGCTATCAAGCTTTGTCGAACCCAGCTGCCAATCCCGGGGTAGAGAGACAATTCTTTTACTTTAAAGCGGATACGACCGGGAAAATGGTTTCTTACGACACACAAACCTATTTGCCTTTATGCAAGTTACGATAATATTCAAGTTCTGCCTGCGTATCTTCCAGACGTTCCTTCAACTCTTCAACTTCACCACGAACAGCAGACCAGGCTTTCTCACCGGTTAGAGCGACACCACTTCGAAATTTTTTATTAGCTAAGAGGTAAGCAACAGCAGCGCCAGCAGCTAACCCCATCACAAAGTGAGTTGTTGAATTTTGATTTTTATACTCATTGTCATCCTGACTTTGCAAAGCCTTATTCATTAAAGAAGACTCCATGTATGCATGTTCATCACTCATGCGATTGATTCCCTGTGTAATTTTCCAGCATATAAACACCCGCTGCGCCAACAGCTAAAATAGTCAGCATTGACAACACGGGCCGGCCAGCCATTTTACTGGCCACATACGTTGTTGCCCCGCTAATCGCCCCGGCTTTTAATGTATCTTTGACGACATCAGAGACAAATTCATTTGAACTAATCTCTTGTTGTTGACTGGATTTCCATCTCGAAACGGCTGAAGCAGCACCTCCTAACATCGCCCCGACCAGCATCGCCCTGCTGGTCGGGCTCAATTCATCATGCATATTACTCATGCATCAACACCGTCGGTTGGATCATCATTGGCTTCAGGTTCCTCTGTAGGTGATGTTTTTCGGCGAGCAACAGATTCCTTAAACCCTTCTTTACCGGCTTGATAGGTATCACGGAATATTTCACTACCAGCAGCCACATTATCTTTAACAGTAGAAGCGGTTGATGTAGCTGTTTTTTTAACTGATGCACCACCACTTTTGATCATGTCTCCGGTACCACTTAAAAGCCCCATTAAGCCTTTGCGAACCCCTTCATTACTCAAAACTAATGCAGCGGCCGCTCCAACTAATGCACCTTTCCAAAATTCTTTATCATTCATACCAAAACTCCCTAAAAATTGTTTAAATATCCCTGCTTCTTCTTCCCCCATAGCTCCTTCAAGCATAGCCTGAACCTGTTGCATCATTGGACTATCAGAAAATGGGTCTCCATTTTCATGAGCTTGCCCAGAATTTTGGGGCCCACCAGCCATAGTTTGTTTAGATAAAGGACTATTCGATGAATTCATTCCTGATTTTTCAGCCATCATGGCCTGATATTGTGCAGCCTGCTGCAACATTTGGGCATGTTGCATGGCCATAGCATGCATATAATCATGATAAGAAGGGTTATCAGTCCCGGTTATATGAGGCATATGGCCGGGATACATTATGGGTCCATATGGTGAAAAACCATACAGAGGTACTTGTCCATTGAAGAATGAAGACATATCTGGATACGATTGCTTGTCTTTATCACTCATAGTTAGCTCCATCTAAATTAAGACAGTCCATCAGGTCATAACACGCCTGTTTTGCCACATTGTCATCTTGAGAAAAAAGAGTCTCTAATAACTGTGGGTAAATCAGGTCAGAATCATATTCAATTAATATACTGCCTGTACTACTGTTTAATTTGTAATTCCTAAAAGCTGGGACACTATCTAAAACTCTTTCAATATCATGAGCATTAAAGCGAGCTAAATGAGCCATAATCCCCAACTTATATTTGAGCCGGATCCTTCCCGGAATATGGTGGGCAATACGAACCCACGATCTTAACTTCAAGATCATATCGATATATTTATCCATAAATATGAAGTATAAACCCACACTCATTTTTTATTTTGATGAATATGTCATTTTCATGATCTGGATTTATAAAGCCATATTTTATAGCCAGCTCGTTTTGACAAATTGTCCTTAATTTTTGCGTTTTCTGGTAAAAACAGTATGATTGAAAATAACAATGATTATCATATTCAGTTACTAATTAATATGCAGACTTATATTCATCAAACAGAACATCGATTAAGAGTTCGTTCAGACTTCATTAAGTATAATCCTTTAAAAATCAAAGAATTGATTTCTGAATTAGAGAAGATCGATGCAATTGATTCAATTAAACATCAAATTCATGCGGGTTCCGTTGCGATTAAATTTGATAATAGAGAATTAAATTGTGACATACTGCTTGAGATATTAGAAAGCCACCACTGGACGCGAAGTAAGAGTCAAAACTTTTTTATCGAGAATGCAGCAATTAAAGGCTCTCAAACTTTACTTAAAGGTATTGCAACAATTGCCTTATCACGAATGATTGGTCCTTGGTTCAATCGATTTATCTTGAGTTAAGAAAAATAGCGTTTCACACCGTCGATAGTTTCTTTTGTGCACATCGGCATAGACCGCCTTGAAGAGCGGGGCACTTTTTACACGCAGGTGAATTCAATGGAATACGAGCCAATGAAATGCTACCTATTTTTTGAACCGGTTTAGATGGTTTATCTACTTGAGGATCTACAAAGGCTCCTAATGAACGCGGTTTTTGATATCTCAATACATCATGACTTAATCCAAACCATGATAGCAAGGGTTGAAACGGTTTAACCAACTCCGAAACAACATCACTTAATACCTCTTGAGACAAATACACAACATCCTGTTTTAACGAATATTGCTGTGTAAAGCAGGTTTTTTTTATATCTTGTTTAAGATGCTGTAGTTGCGATATAGATACATTTAGTTTTTGAGATTTTTTCTTAAGTCTTTTGAGGGCGTAAGCAGAATTCACAAATAGTCCTGAGATAATAGCATATATGATATTGATTGCTATTCTCAATTATGTATAAAACAACGCCTTCTGTCTATTTTTTTAGCAAAAATGTAGGCAAATATTAAAGTGATTGAAATACAACAAATGGTTCTTTGCACCATAGGTTACTCATCTGATTCAATTAAACGTTTTTTATTAGGGCTATGTGCATATAGCAGTGTGTGCCAATAAGCAAACCCTAAAAAAGCAACCCCGGAAACAACATGGGCCTTCTTCTTATCCAGCATTCCAGTGATCAATACACTCCCTAACGAAGCCACCATACCGGCTTTTGCCAATTCCCTTTTTCTTCTAATTTCTTCCCTTTGAAGCTCATTTTTTTCACGATGTTCAAGCATAGTATGAATCCATCATCAAAATACTTACGCTTTATTCTAACTCTTGATGAAAATATTACCAATGAGTTAGCAAATAGAATTCTACGAGTTCACTTCAGACAATTTTAGATAAACGGCTATAAACTGAAGTATATTTGCCACAAAATCATCATCACTGCCTTTTGAAAAAAACAAAACCTGCTGAGTTTGATGTAAACGGGTAATTAAAAATGACGTCATTAAGTCAATGGCAGATGATCAGCCGAGCGGCTCTGGGCTCTTAGCGAAAAACCGCTGGCCCAGGCGTAAAAACCCGTACCGTATGCAACTCAAATCATTTAACCTCAACGGTCAATTGAGCTCTGGTTGGGGGTTTATCACCACCTTATCAGGCCCAGTTATGATACCAATCAGCTTGTTGTCTCCTATGCTACGTATGTAGGAGGAAATAAAATTTCATTCTAAACCGGTCATAACCCTAAGTTTCACAGTATCAAATTCGGCGTTTTTCTGTCACTACTTGCGTAATTCTTAAGCGACTTCTTTTTCTGGATTCAGCTGAACCTCTCCGTATATTCCGTGACCAGCGTTCTGGCTTTTGCTTTCTATACTCCATCAACACTTCTGCTCGATGTCTTAATATTGCTGTATCCTGCCCGCTATGCCGTTCTGCTGGGGTCACGTAGTTCAAGCGACTATGCTTGTATTCAGTATTGTACCAAGTGACGAAGGTCTCGACCCATATACGGCTTGCTTCAAGACGGTCAAAGCCGTTTGACGGCCAGCTCGGCACATACTTCAGTGTGCGGAACAGTGACTCCACATAAGGGTTATCATCACTGACTCTTGGACGACTATAAGAAGGCGTGATCCCCAGCTCTTCCATTTTCGCTTTTAGCGTCAACAACTTCATCGGCCCACCATTATCTGTAACGGTCAACTTAAATTGGAGACAGTTTTAGGCAGCTTTTCTTAATTTCATCTCGTATTGAGCTGGTGAAATATTTCCCAGCTTATAGTGTTTTCGTTTCTGATTATAAAATGGTTCTACATAGTCAATAATATCTGCCATTGCCTGAGAACGTGTTTCATAGCGCCGATAGTTAATTCGTTCTGACTTTAAGCTTCTAAAGAACCGTTCTGTTACGGCATTATCTAAGCAATTCCCTCGTCGACTCATACTGGACTTAATACCATTTTCCTGCAAAGTCCTTTGGAAGTAGTCACTGGTATACTGGCAGCCCTGATCAGAGTGAAAGATAATATTACCTTTGGTTTTTCTTTTCTGTGTGGCTAAACGTAAAGCTCGTGCTGTCAGTTCACTATTAGGTCTATCGGAGAATGCCCAACTGATAACTCTACGTGAACATAAATCCATGACGATAGCGAGATATAGCCAGCCTTGTTGAGTTCTGACGAAAGTAATATCCCCAGACCAATAACGATTAATCTCCTCTGGATTAAACTGACGATTCAGTTTGTTAGGAGCTATCACTGAGGGAGTTCCTCCTGATGGATAGCTGTGCTGCTTTGGCCGTTTAGCGATTAAATTTAAGCGCTTCATCCAACGGCGAACTTTATCAATACCAAGCTTAAATCCCATGTCCAGAAGCTCTGAGAGCATTCTCCGCTTGCCATAAGTGGCATCCATATCAGCATGAACCTGCTTCATCGCAGCTTCTAACCGAACACGTTCTGAATCAATAACTTTAGGCTTGCTCCGATAATAAAAAGTACTAGATGCAAGCGATAGACAACGGCATACCTGTCGTACACTGTATCCTGCCTTCTTCAGATTTAACGCGACTTGCTGCCGTTGTTCATTTCCATAGCGAAGAAGGCTGACGCTTTTTTTAATAGCTGATTGTCACTCTGAAGCTGTTTAACTTGTCTTTCTAGTTCCTGGATCCGTTGTTGCTCTGGGGTTAATGCTGCTGGCTTAGGCGTTTGTCCTGATTGCTCTTTCTTATATTGAGTAACCCATCGTTGAATCGAGGACAATCCAACTCCCATCGCTTTTGCAGCGTCTTTATGCTTATAGCCATGAACGAGAACAAGCTCGACACATTCACGTTTAAATTCGGCGGAAACAGGTCTTGGCATTCTTATCTTCCTTACTAGTTGTATTAAATAATACCTCTAACTAGCTCTCCAAGATAAGTCTACCGTTACATTATTGATTAGGGTGCACACTCTGGAGAACAATAATTACCATCTACCGCTTTAGAATATGAGCCATTAAATATTATTAGCTTTATTTTTATTCATATATACAATTAATTATAAAAAATACAATAAAATGGCATGGAAAATATTTTCTCAATTTAAAAAGAAGGCGGTTTTTATGAGTAAACATCGCCTTCTAATATGATATTTTGTTCCTCTTGTACAATGCTAAGAAGCAAAATAATCCCAATTACTCAACCGTCACTGATTTAGCCAGGTTACGCGGCTGATCGACATCGGTTCCTTTAATTAAAGCGACATAATAAGCCAGCAGCTGGGTTGGAACGGTGTAGAGAATCGGCGCAATCCATTCATCCACATGCGGCAGATTGATCACTTTCATTGTTTCATCACTCTGGAAATTAGCATCTTTATCCGCAAATACATACAACAAGCCGCCTCTTGCGCGTACTTCTTCTACGTTAGATTTCAGTTTTTCCAGTAATTCATTGTTCGGTGCTACGACGATAATCGGCATTTCAGCATCGATAAGTGCCAGAGGGCCATGTTTGAGTTCACCCGCTGCATAAGCTTCCGCATGAATATATGAAATTTCTTTCATTTTCAGCGCACCTTCTAAAGCAATCGGATATTGACTGCCACGACCTAAAAACAGGCTATGCTGCTTATCGGCAAATTCTTCTGCCAGCTGTTCGATTTCTTTATCCAGAGTCAACGTTTGTTCTATTTTAGCCGGCAGACTTTGCAATCCATGGACAATCTGTTGCTGTAAAGTATCACTTAATCCTTTATGCCGGCCGATAGCGACCACCAGCATCAATAAGGCCGCAAGTTGCACGGTAAATGCTTTGGTTGACGCAACACCGATTTCGACCCCGGCGTTCATCAGATAAGTCATATCCGATTCACGCACAAGTGATGAACCCTCGACATTACAGATCGTCAGCGAAGCCATATACCCCATGTCTTTAGCAAGACGTAACGCCGCTAATGTATCAGCCGTTTCACCACTTTGCGATAAGGTAACCAACAAACTGTTTTTTGGGACAAATGATTTGCGATAACGAAATTCAGAAGCAATTTCCACATTGCAGGAAACACCGGCTAACGCTTCAAACCAGTAACGGGACACCATGCCTGAATTATAAGAAGTGCCACACGCGATAATCTGCACATGTTCAACTTTTGGCAATAATCCACCCGCCTGAGCACCAAAAGCATTATCTGAAACCTGTCCGTTATGAATGCGGCCTTCCAGCGTCTGTTGCAAAGCAACCGGCTGTTCAAATATCTCTTTTGCCATAAAGTGTTTATACCCACCTTTTTCACCACTATCGTGATTGGCATTGGATTCGGTGACCGGCCTTTCAACGTGATGCCCTTGACTGTCAAAAACGGTCACATTGGTACGGGTTATTTCAGCGACATCCCCTTCTTCAAGGTAGGCAAAACGCCTTGTTACCGGTAACAAGGCCAATTGATCAGAAGCAACAAAATTCTCCCCCAAACCATAGCCGATAACCAGTGGGCTACCAGAGCGCGCTACAACAATTCGTGAAGGATCGCGTTTATCCATAATCACCATGCCATAAGCACCCTCTAACTGGTGACTCGCTGCCTGAACCGCTTCAACCAGTGACGAGTGCGTTTTAAGAAGCTCTGAAATCAGATGTCCGATCACTTCAGTATCCGTTTCCGACTCAAAGATATAACCTTTCGCTTTAAGTGATTCACGAAGCGACTGATAATTTTCTATAATGCCATTATGAACAACCGCGATGGTTTCACATGAAACATGCGGATGAGCATTGCGTTCACTGGGTTCACCATGGGTCGCCCAACGGGTATGAGCAATCCCTGTTCCACCACAAACAGGCGTCTGAGACAATGCATTATCCAGCTCTTGAACTTTACCTAAACGACGTACCCGATTCAGAACACCTTCAGAGGTAATCGTCGCAATTCCGGCCGAGTCATACCCACGATATTCTAAACGGTGCAACCCTTCTAATAAAATGTCAGCGACATCACGCTGCGCAACAGCTCCAACAATTCCACACATAGTTTTTCCTCAAATTAAAATCTAATTCTGTTTTTACTGCTTCGGTGCCCGAATGACCTGAACGCCATGAGCTTCAATGGCTTTTTTATCGCTATCAGCTAATAGGTGATCGGTAACTAAAATAGATATCTTTGCCCAGGGTAATTCAACGTTATGCATTTTGCGGCCGACTTTGCTCGACTCGGCCATTACAATGACATCCCGGGATACATCAGCCATCACCTGACTTAATCCAAACAATTCATTAAATGTGGTGGTGCCACGCTCGACATCAATGCCATCTGTACCAATAAATAACTGATCAAAGTCATAAGATTTCAGCACCTGTTCTGCAACTTTGCCCTGGAATGCTTCAGAATGTGGATCCCAGGTTCCTCCGGTCATCAAAAGAACAGGTTCGTTCTCTAACTCACGCAAAGCTGAAGCAATATTTAAAGAATTCGTCATCACCACCAGCCCTTGTTTATCCGATAATTGAGGTAACAGTGCCGCCGTGGTGGTTCCGGAGTCGATAATCAGCCGGTGATGATCTTTAATCAGTTGGGCTGCGGCCTTAGCAATCTCTATCTTTCGATTCGAAACTTCTGGTTCATTGTCTCCCAAAAGTAATTCACTAGGCAAAGGCACTGCGCCCCCATACCGGCGTAGTAATAGCCCATTACTTTCCAATTCAGAAAGATCTTTACGAATAGTCACTTCTGAGGTTTGAAGTTGGCGAGCAAGTTCATCGACTTTAACTTCGCCAGACGAATTCAGTTGTTCGATGATCATCCGTCGACGTTGTTGAGTATTTCGTTTGGACATGGATTATTTAAATAAGTTTCGATTTGAAAGATATTATGATTAGTTTGAAACTTAAGATCAAGTTATTGTGGAAAAAACCCACAATAACTCAAAAGGTAGGTTATTCAGAACTGAAAGTCAGGGTTGGTTTTAGACGTTAAAATATGATCCTGCCATTTTCCGTTAATATATAAATAGTTTTTAGCCAAGCCTTCTTCGACAAAGCCAACCCGTTTAAGCACCTGGCCACTACGATGATTCTCAGGAATGTAATTAGCCATTAACCGATGAAGTTTAAGTCGGGTAAAAATCTCAGGTATTGCGGCTAATAAAATCTCCGTCATATAACCTTTTCCCTGATATTGCAGATCCAGCCCGTAACCTAAATAAGCGGCCTGAAAGACCCCGCGAACAATATTAGAAATATTTGCCGTTGCAATCATCGATTGTCCATCTCTATCTAAAGCAACCAATGGTAATGCCCGCCCCTGACGAAATTGTTCTAAAACATCTGAAATACGTTCACAAGCTCCGGCCAGTGAATAATAATGCTCACTACGGGGAGGTTCCCAACCGGCCAGATGCTCACGATTACGATTACAGTAATCATTGAATAAATGAGCCAGACCTGGTTGAACTAATACCACCTGAGTTCGCGGTGTTTTAATATGAAATATAGTCATAGATAGATCTGATTATTTCTTTTTAGGACGATGCCAACCACGGATACTCATCTGACGAGCACGGGAAACAGTAAGTTGCTCAGCCGGAGCATTGCGGGTTATTGTCGAACCAGCCCCAATGTTGGCATTTTTCCCTACGGTTACCGGCGCAATTAACTGGCTATCGCTACCGATAAAAGCACCATCTTCAATTATAGTTTGAAACTTATTAACGCCGTCATAGTTACAGGTAATGGTTCCGGCACCAATATTCACGTCTTTACCAATGAGAGCATCACCTAAATAGCTTAAGTGACCACATTTAGATCCCTCACCTAACGTTGATTTTTTCAGTTCAACAAAGTTACCGACATGAGCATCCTGACACAATTTTGCGCCAGGCCGTAAACGCGCAAATGGGCCAACTGAACTTTTTGATTCAAGCGTTGCACCTTCAATCACCGTATTGGCTTTGACAATACAATCATCCCCAATGGTGCAGTCTTTTAAAACACAATTAGGTCCAATCTGAACCCGATTCCCCAATGAAATCTGCCCTTCAAAAACGCAATTCACATCAATAAAGCAATCTTGCCCATGCTTAATCTTCCCACGCAGATCAAATCGATTAGGATCACTTAGAGAAACACCGTCAATTAGCAGTTGCTGAGCCTGTTTGCACTGATAAGCCCGTTCAAGAACAGCCTGCTGTTGCCGGTTATTAACCCCTAAAACTTCATCTGTATTTTTAGCTTCGACGCTAACCACCGAATGCCCCTGAGCACTGGCCAGAGCTATCACATCCGTTGCATAATACTCTTTTTGAGCATTTTCATTTTTCAACTGGGCTAATAGATGACGCCATAATTTACCATTAGCCGCCATCATTCCTGTATTTACTTCTTTAATCTGCAACTGTGCTTGTGTTGCATCTTTTTGCTCAACAATAGCTTCTATTGAACCATCAACCTGGCGAATAATCCGGCCATACCCGGTCGGATCCAGCTGTTCAATCGTCAAAAGAGCGATTCCGTCATCTGGTTTATGGCTCACCAGACGAGTCAACGTCTCAACTGATACCAGAGGCGTATCGCCATAAAGCATTAAAACTGTTTCATCATCTTTAAAATATGGCGCAGCCTGGCGCATAGCATGCCCGGTACCCAGCTGTTCATGCTGTTCAACCCAATTAATATCATCGCCCTGAATACTGGATTGAAGCTGCTCACCACCATATCCATACACTAAGTGTATCTGTTCAGATCCCATCACTCTGGCCGTATCAATCACATGTTGCACCATTGCTTTACCAGCAATCGGATGTAATACCTTCGGCAAACAAGAATGCATCCGGGTTCCTTTTCCTGCTGCAAGGATCACGACACTTAGATTCATGGAAACTCCACCGTAAATTAGATAATAAATTTAAAAAATTAGTCAGATCTAATAGTGACTTAGGTAACTACTAGAAATATACAAATATCATATGTAGCTCATTATAACCATTTATGTGATCCGTCATCTATGGATATAACAGATACGTTAAATCAACTCATCTCTAATGGTGTTTTATATATAAAAACAAAAAGGCAACCCTCAGGTTGCCTTTTAATTGATTGTCAGTCACAAAACTGATTAGTGATCGCGGCCTTTGACTAAATCCAGCACTCTTAATTGAGCAATTGCTTTCATTAGTTCACTTTGGGCCTGAGCGTAATCAACATCACTATGCGGATTATTGATCCGCTCTTCTGCCGCTTTCTTAGCTTGTTCAGCTTTCGCGCGATCGAGATCCTCACCACGAATTGCCGTATCAGCCAACACAGTAATCACATTCGGCTGGACTTCGAGAATCCCGCCAGAAATATAAATGACCTCTGGTCGACCATGTTGCTTAACGATACGGACCATACCTGGCTTAATCGGGGTCAGCAACGGGGCGTGGCCATAACGAATACCAAGTTCCCCCTCCTGACCGGTCACCTGAATGCTTTCAACCAGCCCTGAGAATAATTTATCCTCAGCACTGACAACATCCAGTTGGACTGTCATTGCTGCCATGATTGCCTCCTCAATCCCCTAAAGCGGAGAGATTACATTTTCTTAGCGTTCTCAACCGCATCTTCGATTGTGCCGCAATACAAGAATGCCTGTTCTGGCAGATCATCGTAATCGCCGTTTAAGATGCCTTTGAAACCACGAATCGTATCTTTAAGTGAAACATAGATACCTGGGTCACCGGTAAAGACTTCCGCAACATGATAAGGTTGCGTTAAGAAACGTTCGATTTTACGAGCACGGGCAACGGCCAGTTTATCTTCTTCTGACAATTCATCCATACCCAGAATCGCGATGATATCTTTAAGGTCTTTATAACGTTGCAGTACGGTTTGTACACCACGGGCAACATCATAATGTTCCTGACCAATCACCAACGGATCCAGCTGACGACTGGTAGAATCAAGCGGATCCACCGCTGGATAAAGACCCAGAGCAGCAATGTTACGAGACAATACAACTGTTGCATCTAAATGCGCGAATGTTGTTGCAGGAGATGGGTCAGTCAAGTCATCCGCAGGTACATAAACCGCCTGAATCGAAGTAATCGAACCAGTTTTAGTTGATGTAATACGTTCTTGAAGAACACCCATTTCTTCAGCCAGTGTCGGCTGATAACCCACAGCAGATGGCATACGACCCAACAGTGCTGATACTTCGGTTCCGGCCAGGGTATAACGATAAATGTTATCGATGAATAACAATACGTCACGACCTTCGTCACGGAAGCGTTCAGCCATAGTCAAACCGGTCAGGGCCACACGAAGACGGTTTCCTGGTGGCTCGTTCATCTGACCATAAACCATGGCTACTTTATCGATAACGCCTGATTCTTTCATTTCATAGTAGAAGTCGTTCCCTTCACGAGTTCGTTCTCCCACCCCTGCAAATACAGATAAACCAGAGTGTGCTTTTGCAATGTTGTTAATCAATTCCATCATGTTGACGGTTTTACCAACACCCGCACCACCGAACAACCCAATTTTACCACCTTTAGCAAATGGACAAACCAAGTCGATCACTTTCACACCGGTTTCAAGTAACTCAACAGCACTCGATTGCTCTTCATAGGTTGGAGCAGCACGGTGAATGACATATTTTTCGTCAGTTTTAATTTCACCAACGCCATCAACCGGTTCACCGAGGACATTCATAATCCGTCCGAGAGTGCCTTCACCCACCGGAACTTTAATTGCTTCGCCAGTGTTGCTTACTGCCATATTACGACTCAAGCCATCTGATGACCCCATCGCAATACAACGAACAACACCGCCGCCGATTTGTTGCTGAACTTCAAGTATCAGATCGTTACTTTCAACTTTCAGCGCATCGTAGACGTGAGGCACGCTGTCCAGTGGAAACTCAACGTCCACAACAGCGCCAATAATCTGGACGATGTTACCGTTACTCATGTTGATTCCTCTAAATTCTTTACGATTTTGCTGCCTTAAACCGCTGCAGCCCCCGAAACAATCTCTGTCAGTTCCTGAGTAATTGATGACTGACGTTCTTTGTTGTAAACCAACTGTAGATTGTCAATCAGGCTGCTGGCATTATCCGTTGCAGCTTTCATTGCTACCATTCGGGCTGCCTGTTCGCAGGCCAAGTTTTCAACAGATGCCTGATAAACCTGTGATTCAACATAACGAACCATTAATGTATCCAGAATTTCATGGGCATCAGGTTCATAAATGTAGTCCCAATTACGTTTGGCAATTTCAGGATCATCCGATTTAGGCAATGGCAAAATCTGATCAATTTTCGGTTGTTGAACCATCGTATTGACAAAATTATTGTAAACCAGAAATAAACGATCCAATTTACCTTCATCATACGCATCCAACATAACTCGAACCGTCCCAACCAGCTCATCCACAGTTGGTTTATCTCCCAACCCTGAATTCTGAGCGATGACATGTCCGCCATGACTATTAAAAAAAGCGGTAGCTTTCGATCCAAGCAGAGCTAAATCAGTTTCAACTCCCTTGTCAGCCCATTCTTTCATTTCTTTCAATGCTTTTTTGAACAGGTTGATATTCAAACCACCACATAAGCCACGGTCACTTGAGACGATGATATAACCGACACGCTTGGCTTCTCTTTCTTGAGTATAAGGATGCTTATATTCAAGCTTACCAAGCGCGATATGACCGATCATTTTGCGCATTGTATCTGCATATGGACGACTAGATTCCATACGCTCTTGGGAGCGACGCATTTTACTGGCAGCAACCATTTGCATCGCTTTGGTAATTTTCTGAGTGTTTTTAACACTACCGATTTTACCTTTGATCTCTTTTGCGCCGGCCATACAGTTATGCTCCTATCGATGGATTACCAGGTTTGAGTCGATTTAAAAGCTTCTAAAAGAGCTTTCATCTTCGATTCAATCTCGTCGTTGTAATCACCTTTATCATTGATAGTCGCTAATAAATCTGCATGTTCCGCTTTTGCATAAGAGAGCAGCGCAGCTTCAAAATCAACGATTTTGTGCTCTTCAACATCATCCAGAAACCCTTTTTCAGCAGCAAACAAACTTAAAGCCTGTTCAGCTACGGAACGAGGTGAAAATTGTCCCTGTTTCATCAGTTCAGTTACTTTCTGACCATGATCCAATTGCTTACGGGTTGCATCATCCAAATCAGAAGCAAACTGAGCAAATGCAGCCAGTTCACGATACTGAGCAAGAGCTGTACGAATACCACCGGATAATTTTTTGATGATTTTTGTCTGAGCTGCACCACCAACCCGGGATACTGAAATACCAGGGTCAACCGCAGGACGAACACCTGAGTTAAACAATTGTGTTGTCAGGAAGATCTGACCATCGGTAATTGAAATCACGTTGGTTGGTACGAATGCAGATACGTCACCAGCCTGAGTTTCGATAATAGGTAATGCAGTTAATGAACCTGAACGACCTTTCACTTTACCTTTAGTAAAATCTTCAACAAATTCTTCATTCACCTGAGCAGCACGTTCCAATAAGCGTGAATGCAAATAGAACACATCACCAGGATACGCTTCACGACCAGGTGGCCGACGCAGGAGTAATGAAATTTGACGATAAGCAACAGCCTGTTTCGACAAATCATCATAGATGATCAATGAATCTTCACCCCGGTTACGGAAATACTCACCCATTGCACACCCGGAGTAAGGAGCCAGGTATTGCAGTGCAGCCGTATCAGATGCAGATGCAGCGACAACCGTGGTATATTCCATTGCACCATGTTCTTCTAAGTGACGAACCACGTTAGCAATAGTTGATGCTTTCTGGCCAATCGCAACATAGATACATTTAATGCCAGAACCGTTCTGGTTGATGATGGCATCCATCGCAATCGCTGTTTTACCAGTTTGACGATCACCAATAATCAATTCACGTTGACCACGACCAATTGGAATCATCGCATCAATCGCTTTAATACCAGTCTGTACTGGTTTATCAACCGACTTACGGGCCATAACCCCAGGAGCAATCACTTCAACCGGTGAAAAGCCATCATTTTCAATAGCGCCTTTACCATCGATCGGTTGACCCAATGTATTGACCACACGTCCTAATAAGCCGCGGCCAACAGGTACTTCCAAAATACGACCCGTACTTTTAACTTTGTCGCCCTCAGCCAAATCAGCATAAGGACCCATAACTACCGCACCGACGGAATCTCGTTCCAGGTTCAATGCAATAGCATAACGGTTGCCAGGAATCTCGATCATTTCCCCTTGCATCACTTCGGCAAGGCCATGAATACGCAGGATACCATCGCTTACAGAAACGATAGTTCCTTCATTACGAGCTTCACTTACAACCTCGAACTGTTCAATACGTTTTTTGATCAGTTCGCTAATCTCAGTGGAATTCAGTTGCATGCTCTATTCCCCAATTACGCTTTGAGCGTGTCAGACAGTTTTGCAAGTTGCCCTTTAACAGAGCTGTCAATCACCAAATCACCGGCGGTAACGACCATTCCGGCAATCAATGTACTGTCGACACTGCATTCAAGCTGCAAATTACGTGCTAAACGTTTCTCTAACACGACTTTTAATTCTTGCAGCTGTTGCTTCGACAATTCGGTTGCGCTGACTACATGAGCCGTGATCTCTTTATTGTACTCCTCACGAAACGTCATGAATTGCTCGCAAACCGATGGGAGGACTCCCAAACGTTTGTTTTCAGCCATAACCCGAATCAGATTTTGACCACTTTCATCGAGCTGTTCCCCACAGACCTTCACAAAAAATTCGGCCATTAACTGGGTCTTATCGGCATTCGTCAAATACTCGGCGACTTGCGGATCCTTAGCCACTATACTGGCAAATTCCAACATTTCGCCCCATTTTTCGATAGCCTGATGCTCAACGGCAAATTCAAACGCAGCTTTCGCGTAAGGGCGAGCAATGGTTTTTTCTTCAGCCATAAACCCTTCTATCCCCCTTTACAGCTCAGAGATCACCTGATCGATGATATCTTTATTGGCATTGGAATCGATGCTACGTTGCAAAATTTTCTCAGCCCCCTGAATTGCTAATGCAGCAACCTGAGTCCGAAGTTCTTCACGTAAGCGATTACGTTCAGCTTCCAATTCAGATTGACCTTGAGAAATAATTTTTTCTCGTTCGTTCAGCGCTTCCTGTTTAGCTTCATCAATGATCTGAGATTTACGTTTATTCGCCTGTTCAATGATGACGGCGGCTTCGTTTTTAGCTGTTTTCAGCTGCTCTGAAGATTTGGCCTGAGCCAGTTCCAGATCTTTTTTCGCCCGTTCCGCACTACTTAGTCCATCGGCAATCGTTTTTTGCCGATTTTCAATGGCAACCATAATTGGCGGCCATATATATTTCATGCAGAACCAGACAAAAATGATAAAAGCGATAGCCTGGCCGAGGATGGTTGCATTGATGTTCACTGCAATACCTCTCTTAAAAAAATGAATGTAATATCAATCGTTCAGAATGGACCTTGCTTACGCAGCTAGGCCACCGCAAACATGACATACAGACCCAAACCAACAGCAATCATTGGAATCGCGTCAACCAGACCCATCACGATGAAGAACTGAGTACGTAGTAAAGGAATCATATCAGGCTGGCGAGCCGCACCTTCTAAGAATTTACCACCCAGAATACCGATACCGATAGCAGCACCGATAGCAGCCAGACCCATCATAAGCCCAGCGGCTATGTACAACAGATCAAAACTCAAATGTTCCATTAGTTTCTCCAGTTTCTATCAACAATGTTGTTAATCAAATACAATAGCGTTAAAAATTAATGATCTTCACTTGCCTGCGACAGATAAACAATCGTCAGAACCATAAAGATAAATGCCTGTAATGTAATAATCAGAATGTGGAAAATAGCCCATGGGACCGACAAGATCCACTGTGCCCAGAAAGGAAGCAACGCCGCAATCAGGACAAAAATGAGCTCACCCGCATACATATTACCGAATAACCGAAGTCCAAGAGACAGCGGTTTAGATAGCAATGAAACCAATTCCAGAATAAAGTTTACCGGAATAAACACCCAGTGATTGAAAGGTTGCATGGTCAGTTCTTTAAGAAAACCAAGGGGTCCTTTCACTCTCAAGCTGTAAATAATGATCAATGCGAAAACGGCCAGCGCCATAGACATGTCAATATTCACATCGGCAGATGGAACAACACGCATATACGGCAAACCGATCCAATGTTCGGCAATGTAAGGGATAAAATCGATCGGGATCAAATCCATCAGATTCATCAGGAACACCCAAACGAAAATAGTCAAAGCTAAAGGCGCAATCAATTTACTGCGACCATGAAAAATATCTCTCACCGATCCATCGACAAATTCGACAATAATTTCAAGGAAACATTGAAACTTACCTGGTACTCCGTTTGTCGCTTTTTTTGCAGCACGACGAAACATCCACAAAAATAACACGCCTAAAACGACGGACCAAAACAAAGAGTCAACATTCCATTGCCAGAATCCAGTATGAACCATGGGATACTGCAAATTATGCAAATGGTGCGAGATATATTCCGCAGAAGTCATTGTTTCTCCAGTTGCAGCCATACAATAAGTCCCACCTTTTTATCTACTTTGAAAAATAAATAATAGAGTAAAACAGTGCACCAATACGCTTAAAATAAATCCGGATAAAAAAGCCAGACCGTTTATTTTAAAAAAGTGCATACACAGCGCACCAAGTCCTACTACCATGGCCAATTTAACTGCTTGACCAGCATATGCATTTTTAACCGCACTGTTTATATCGTTTACGCCATAGTGATACAACGAAAATAGCAAATATACCCAATTAGCGATAAAAAATACAACGGAACCCACAAATACAGAAAATACAATTTGACTTCCTGTAAAAATAAAAGCTCCAAAAGTCATCAAACAAATCGCACAGGCTTGGTAACCGATCAAACGATATACTTTTTTTTGTGTATATCTTATGAATCGTTCAGACACTGTAACTACTCCCTGCCAGCATCAAGTTAAATAAAAGCTTGTTGCTAAAACAGCATGCAATTATACGTTGCTAAGATACCATTGCAATTTTGTTAAC
The DNA here is from genome assembly GCA_911810475.1 of Candidatus Celerinatantimonas neptuna. Taxonomy (NCBI): domain Bacteria; kingdom Pseudomonadati; phylum Pseudomonadota; class Gammaproteobacteria; family Celerinatantimonadaceae; genus Celerinatantimonas; species Candidatus Celerinatantimonas neptuna. The sequence goes on along the minus strand of OU461276.1, from coordinate 1,537,215 downwards.
AATGCGAAGTTTTTTTGTTTTGCATACACTTTCGCATTACGCAACCAACTACTTTCAACGAAAGAAACCGGTCATCCTTATAATTAACCTGCAAGCATGATCGCATGTTGATGCATGTCAATTAATTACATGATTAACAATTTAATTAACGCAAAAAAGAAATAAAATTACAAAAGTAGTATTCTTTACGAGTTAAATTTATTAACTATTTGATCTAATTCGTCAAGAGATGTGTAACTAATAACCAATTTACCTTTACCTTGCTTAGATTGTTGTATCTTTACAACAGAACCAAGATGTTCCGATAAACGTTGTTGTAGTCTTTCGACATCAGGATCTGGTTGAACCTGCTGCCGGGTAGGTGGTGGGGTAAGTAAATTTTTGACCAGTTTCTCTGCATCTCGAACGTTAAGGCCTTTTGCCGCAATTAACCGGCCTGCTTCAATTTGTTGATTTTTTTCCAATGCCAATAGGGCCCGAGCATGGCCCATTTCAAGGTCTCCATGTTCCAGTAATAACTTCACTTCACTGGTTAATCCATTTAATCGCAAAAGATTACTGATGGCAGTGCGTGATTTGCCAACAGCATCTGCAATTTGCTGATGAGTGAGTGCAAATTCATCCAGTAACTGTTGCAGAGCAGAGGCTTCTTCCATGGCATTGAGATCTTCACGCTGAATATTCTCAATCAGCGCCATTGCCATAGCAGCTTCATCTTCTACCTTTTTGATGATACAGGGTACTTCATTAAGCCCAGCTTGCTGTGCAGCTCTCCAGCGCCGTTCTCCGGCAATAATTTCATATCGGTCTGGGCCTATCGGACGCACAACAATAGGTTGAATGATTCCCTGGGACTGAATGGACTTTGATAATTCCTCAAGAGCCTGTGCCGACATATCCTTACGAGGTTGATATTTACCAGTCTGCAGCCACTCAATGGGTAAAGAACATAATTCTTTACTGCCCTTAGATTTTTCAATATCTGATCCAATGGTTTGTTGTTCGCGCTGACGAGCGGAATGGCTAGTGCTAAGAAGAACGTCTAATCCTTTACCTAAACCACGTTTACGAGTCGACATTGATGAATCTGCTCCCATAATTAATTCACTTCTTGTGCTTGTTTAGATTCCTGACGACGGATAATTTCACCAGCCAGAGCAAGATAAGCTTTAGCACCATTGGACGTCTTATCATAATACATTGCCGGTTTTCCGAAACTGGGTGCTTCTGCTAATCGTACGTTGCGCGGGATCACAGTTCGATAAACTTTTTCGCCAAAATGCTGTTTTAATTGCGAAGCAACATCTGCCGCTAAACGATTACGCGGATCAAACATTGTTCTTAAAATACCTTCGATTTTAAGATCGGGATTTACAACTGAAGCCAGTTTACTGATCGTATCCATCAAAGCAGTTAATCCTTCCAATGCATAATATTCACACTGCATCGGAACTAAGACTGAATCGGCAGCAGCCATAGCATTTACGGTCAACATATTCAGTGATGGCGGACAATCGATAAAGATAAAATCATACTTTTCCCTAACAGGGGCCAAAGCATTTCGAAGACGGACCTCTCTGGCAAAAAACTCCATTAGCTTAATTTCAGTTGCAGTCACATCTGAATTGGCAGCTAATAAGTCATACTCACCAGATGTTTCATGAATAATCACATCCTCAATGGGTTCTTCATCGACAAGCAACTCATAACTGGTTTTTGTAACTTCATATTTATCGATCCCGCTTCCCATTGTTGCATTTCCCTGCGGATCCAAGTCGATCAGCAGAATCTTACGTTTGGTTGCAGCCATTGAGGCAGCCAGATTGACACTCGTTGTCGTTTTGCCGACTCCACCTTTCTGGTTGGCAATAGCAATCACTTTAGCCACGGTAATCTCTTTTTTAATCTGAAACCTGATCAATAATAACGAGATGGCGCTGCCCTTCAAGCCTTGGAACATGTAGTTCTACTACATCAGACACTACAAAATTCGCATTCAGGTTAGCTATTTCCGATTCAGGAACCACCCCTTTAAGCGCATAATATTTACCGCTTTTTGCGGGTAAATGAGAACACCACTGTAACATATCAGTCAAAGAAGCAAAGGCTCTGCTTAATATGCCATCAAAACCCGCCTCATCATGAAACATTTCAACTCGGAACTGAACTGCCATAACATTTGTCAAATTAAGTTCATGGCATGCTTGAGTGATAAACCGAATTCTCTTCCCAAGCGAATCAAGTAAAACAAATGATTTATCAGGATTAACAATAGCTAATGGTAATCCAGGTAATCCAGGACCTGTCCCTACATCAATAAAGCGTTGTCCCTTGAGGTAAGGGCTGACAACAAGCGAATCCAAAATATGTCGCGTCAGCATCTCTTTAGGATCACGAACCGATGTTAAATTATAGGCTTTATTCCATTTAGTTAATAAGTCAACAAGGTGAATCAATTGATCCACTTGATTATCTGTCAGTATTAATTGCGTTTCATTGAGTAATTGAATCAATAGTGATTTTAGCACCCGATCACCTTTTTAGGCTGACTTACGAACCAAATTATGTTTTTTTAAATAAACCAGTAACAAAGAAATGGCAGCAGGCGTTATACCGGATATTCTCGAAGCCTGACCAATTGTTTCAGGCTGAGCAGCTTTGAGTTTAGCTACAACTTCATTGGATAATCCACTGATTTGATTAAAATCCAAATCGTTTGGCAAAAGCGTTTGCTCATGGCGTCTCGATTTTTCAATTTCATCCATTTGTCGCTTGATATAGCCATCATATTTAACCTGAACTTCAACTTGTTCAGCAGCGCTGGCATCATCCAGCCCGGGTCCAAAGAGATCAAGAGACATTAATTTTTCATAGCTCATTTCAGGACGACGAAGAATATCTTCTAACAGGTGTTCCCGGTTAAGCGGTGTTTTCAATAAAGGATTGAGTACTCCAATACCTGGTGTATGAGGATGAACCATGATATCGCGTAATCGTTGCCGCTCTTTCTCAACGGATTCAATTTTATCATTGAACCGCTTCCAACGATGATCATCAACCAGACCAAGTTCCCGTGCTACAGGAGTTAAACGAATATCAGCATTGTCCTCTCGCAACAGCAACCGGTATTCAGCCCGGCTGGTAAACATCCGGTAAGGTTCTTTAGTTCCTAACGTGGCTAAATCATCGATTAAAACGCCCATGTAAGACTCTTCGCGTCGCGGAGCCCATCCCTGTTCATCCCATGCATAGCGAGCAGCGTTGAGTCCGGCAACCAGCCCCTGAGCGCCAGCTTCTTCATACCCGGTTGTTCCATTAATCTGCCCGGCAAAAAATAAACCTTGGATAAATTTACTTTCCAACGTCATTTTTAAATCTCTGGGATCAAAATAATCATATTCAATCGCATATCCGGGACGAAGAATATGGGCATTTTCAAGCCCTCTAATCGAATGAACTAAATCAACCTGAACATCAAAAGGCAAACTTGTAGAAATGCCGTTAGGATAAACCTCGTTAGTCGTGAGTCCTTCAGGTTCAATAAATATCTGATGACTGTTCTTATCAGCAAAACGATTAATTTTATCTTCAATAGATGGGCAATAGCGGGGACCAATGCCTTCAATAACGCCCGTAAACATAGGGCTACGATCTAAACCGGATCGAATAATTTCATGCGTTTTTTCATTGGTATGCGTGATATAACAGGGAATCTGTCTGGGGTGATCTTCCCGTTTACCAAGAAAAGAAAATATCGGTTCAGGACGATCACCAGGTTGTTCTTTCATGGCTGAAAAATCGATTGTACGCGCATCAATCCGGGGTGGGGTACCCGTTTTTAAACGATCACAACGAAGCAGTAATTCACGAAGACGTTCTGCCAGTTTTTGAGCTGGTGGATCGCCAGCCCGACCTCCGGAATAATTATCTAAACCAATGTGGATCCTGCCCGCCAAGAATGTACCTACGGTTAAAACAACACTTTTTGCATAGAGTTTTAACCCGGCCTGAGTCATCACTCCGATCACACGATCCTGCTCTAAAATCAGATCATCACAAGCTTGCTGGAAAAGATAAAGGTTGGGTTGATTTTCCAACATTTGACGTACAGCTGCTTTGTAAAGAAGTCGATCTGCCTGAGCTCTTGTTGCCCTAACGGCAGGTCCTTTACTGGAATTGAGGGTACGGAATTGGATCCCACCCCGATCAGCTGCTTGAGCCATTATTCCGCCCATTGCATCGATTTCTTTGACTAAATGACCTTTGCCTATTCCTCCGATTGCCGGATTACATGACATTTGTCCAAGTGTTTCAATGTTATGCGTTAGTAGCAGTGTTTTTCTACCCATGCGAGCCGCAGCTGCTGCAGCTTCAGTTCCGGCATGACCACCACCGACAACGATTACATCGAATTGTTGTTTAAAGAACATCTGATTACCCCATGACCCCTGATTTCCCCGATTAGGGGGGAAAGTATATTACAGGTTTCACAGCCCATAAGAAATGATCAATTTTGAAAAAAATGGATAGAAAAGATCTTAATTAAAAATATAAAGATCTTATATAAAGATCTTCTATTAGATCTTTTATTAAGGAACGATGATCTTGTGATTAACTAAAAAAAGTTATATAAATTCAATATATTACACATGATCAAAAAGTGTGTGAAAGATGCGATTAGCTTGCGTAGAAGCTGGGATCAAGATCCTTTGTTATCCACAACTAATAGAGCCTGATAAGTTATCCATAGGAATAAACATACTAGGATCAGAGGATATTGATCCCATTATTCACAATTTATTCTTTTCCATGTGGATGAATTATTATGATTCGAGATTTTCACGCCACTGAGGTAACCATTCTAAAGCAACATCTTCTGGTATATCGTGTTCTTGTACGTCAATTTCTAATCGTTCCCCAATGCGTGTTGCTCCTAATTCATGTAAGAGTTCATCAAAGTTCTTACCTGCTTCGCAGAATGTGTCATATTGACTGTCGCCAAGTGCTATAACGCCATATTTTAAGTGAGACAGATCAGGTCGTTCTTGCTTTAACTGTTCCGCAAATAGAACGATATTATCAGGGTAATCTCCTGCACCATGCGTTGAAGTACAAATGAGCCAGGTGTGGCTTCCATCGGTTGGCAAATCATGGAGATCGGCGTCCAGATATTGATTAACATGGTGTTGATCGATCAATTGTTGTTCGACTTCGTCGGCAACATACTCTGCTGTTCCAAGCATGGAACCTACGATAAGGTCGATTTCCATAATAACTCCTATCATGTATCGGATAGTTGAATTGACTATTTTGTTTTTGTGGATGATTTCATGCCGGTAACCGGCTGATGAACCAGATCGATATAGTGTAATCGATCCCTTTTATAGATTACACACATTTGATCCACACCATATCCACTTAATATTAGCGGATCTTCAGAACAGATCATCTTAAAGTGGTTAAAATAGTAGATCTGCTAAATGATCATGATCTTAGAGAATTTTATTTAGTTGGCTGGTGGAATTGATGAGTTGATTGACCTAACAGTGGATTAAAATATCTACACTATGCTAAATACAGATAGAATTTTTATTCACCTTCTTTTTACGACTTAGTCGTTATTTTGGACCCATTAATTCTATGAATGTATTAAGGAAGTAACGAGTGGGCTATTCTAGATTACGTATCAACTTGCACTGGTTGACTGTTTTATTGGTTTTTGGGGCCTATCTGGCTATTAATCTGGAAAGTGTATTTGATAGTTATCGTGTTGATGAATGGTTGATGACAATTCACTATAACCTTGGATTAACCATATGGTGTGTAATGATGATTCGATGGATTATTTTTTTGTTGGATCGTAAAACACCGTCGATAGAACCTGAACCACCTCGCTGGCAACAGCGTATTGCTAAACTTCTTCATTGGATTTTATATGGCTGTTTTCTTTGTTTGCCTGTTCTGGGGGTTTTGACCGTGGCATTGCGAGGTGAAAGTTGGGAATTTTGGGGGGTAACCATTTCTGCATTACCATTTAATTATCATCTGTCTCATATCATTAAAGAAATCCATGAATGGGTTGCGACAGTTGGGTATTATCTTATCGGTATTCATGCTTTTGCCGCGCTCTATCATCATTTTCATTTAAAAGATAATACACTGGTGAGGATGCTTCGACCTTAGGTTAAGTTGACGCTTGATGATGGTTTTTGCTGTGGTTTGCTGTTGATAAAGGTGAGTAAGGATAGTACCGAATAAAAGGACTACAAAAGCGGTCTTTTAGATTTATTGAAACGTGTTTTGTTTAAGTGCCAATTTACCTAAAAATATTTCAGACAAATTGATAAAGCTGCGTATTTTTTATTGGGTTGTTAACCATCCCTCTACAATAGGCAGAGGGATGACTGAACATTAGTTTTTCATCGGTGCCGGTGGCATTGGAGGCATGGGCATTGCTGGCTGACCAAAATTACATGGACTTTTTTTGATCAGGGTATCTAATTTTGTTCGTTGCTCTGCTGTTAAGACTTCCAGTTGTTGATGAATAAATTTGGCATGTTCAACAAAACGTTGTTGTCTGAAGTGTTGTTCTGCTTGTCGATGCTGTTTTTCCATTTTATTAGCAAACTGACGGACTTTTTTTTCATCAAAATGTTGGCTGAACAGCATGTGTTGCATCTGTTGATTGTAGTTGTGTTGATGCCGTGATTTTCCCGGTTTTTTACCTTTTTCAAATTGTGGCCCGCGATGCATAAATTGATGGGCGTTGATATCAAATAATTTCGCTTTTTGAGCTTGAGTCAAATTAAGTTGCTCAAAATAGTTAAACATCATTGCAGGCCCAGCACATTGTTGTGGTCCTGGTTTTGATGGCATTGGATTATTCATTCCACCTTTAGCAAAAATGGCTGCACTAAATAGCATGGGTAAGGCACAGGCAAAGAAGGTTAATTTTGACGAATTGTTCATAGTTACTCGCTCATTCCACTTTATTTTTGGTCGATTATTAGTCTAGAAAATTTGAGCGTAAAACGACGGGAGTTGCTGTAAAGTTGTGCAAAAGCTAGTCAAGCAAAGGAGGCCTATGTGCGGTTTGTGAAAAGTCAGGTACGATTTTTAGAAGAACTTGCAAGTTGGCCTGAAAATATTGATCAAGTTCAACTATTCGCAGGGCCTGGATTATCCTGGCCATTAAGTGTTGAAAATCTGCGTGAAAGTGAGTCATCTGGTCAAGCATTTATGTTAGTTGATCAGGAATTTTTACTGGGATATTGCCAGTTAAAATCTCGGGGGCATGGCAATGTTCGTTTATGCAGGGTAATTGTAAATCCAAGGTTTCGGGGAAAAGGTCTGGGACAACAGCTGGTTTGTTTTGCTATGCAATTTGCAAATACTTATTTATTGGCAGGTCGTATGGAACTGAGTGTTTATCAGCATAATACGGCTGCTATTTTGTGTTATCAAAAATTAGGATTCATGATTTATCAACATCGAAAAGTTCAGTCTCCCCAAGGCCAACTCTGGAAAGTTCTGGATATGCAAAAAATATTGGGTTAAACCTGTATTGCTATTAAAGCCTTATGATGATCACAATGGCTTTTAGCTCTTAGGAACTGTATAAAAAGGTAGTTGGATGGTGGATGACAATCATTTATTGAATCACAATGTGCCTATAGCCTTGATTAGAGGTGGATTGGGAGAGCGTTACTATTGGGATTATTTTAAGCAGATTGTCGAAAAGCGCTTAAATCGGCAGGTTTTATTTTTAGATATTGCTGTTTTTTTTCCATTTGAAAAAAATATTGATGTTGTTGAAATGGTGGACCATTTTCGCCAACAGTTATTTGAGCATACCCATCAGTATCATTGTCACTTGCTAGGCCTTTCATTTGCAGCTGCCATTGTTTTACGCTGGCAGGATCTGTTTTCTGATGAAGTGATTAGCGCCAGTCTGATTAATCCTGTCTTACTTGATCGCCAGTATCGCTGGCATGTGAAGTCTTTACTGTATCTTTTAAAGGTTGTCTGGATGAGTGTTTGTCCGGGAAATACGAGACAAAGGTGGTTTAATATGCATTCTGCATGGCCCTCATTGCATGATCAGTTGCCTGAATCCAGAGAACTGTCGGATTCATTTAGTCAATTGATCTCATTGTTTAAGATCCTGTTTAAAGAGCCATCCATATTAAAACCTCATGTTCCTATTCAACTACTTGTATCAAGGCATGACCGACTGGCTAATCATCAGGTTAGCTATTCATTGGCTGAATCCTGGAAACTCCCTTTATTTCCGCATTTAAGTGCCGGGCATGATATTGCTTTGGATGATCCTCGTTGGGTGTGTGAAAAATTAACAGATTGGGTTACTCGAAATGATTAGCTATCCTTAAATCTGGGACTGTTTATTTTGGTGGTGGTTTTTATAATGAACCATTATCTACTCAGGCCTGATGACTTGTTGATCAAAGATAAAGGGAGATTGTGATGTACCGACGGACAAAAATAGTAGCAACGTTAGGGCCTGCGACCGAACGGGAAAATAACCTCGAACAAATGATTATGTCTGGCGTCAACGTGGTCCGACTGAATTTTTCTCATGGTGACGCACCAGGACATCAACGACAGGCGGCAAGAGTCAAGGAACTGGCTGCCAAATATCATACTCATGTTGCTATATTAGGCGACTTGCAGGGGCCTAAGATCCGTATTTCGACCTTTAAGGAAGGAACCATTGAATTAAATATTGGGGATCATTTTTGTCTGGATGCTGATTTGGATAAAGGGAAGGGTGATCAACACCGGGTTGGGCTCGACTATAAAGCCTTGGCACAAGATGTAGCGCCAGGAGATACGTTGTTGCTTGATGATGGCCGGATCCAATTAGAAGTGCTGCACATTGATGGTCGTAAAGTTCAGTGTAAGGTGACAGTTGGTGGTGAGTTGTCCAATAATAAAGGGATTAATAAAAAAGGAGGCGGTTTATCTGCTGCGGCGTTAACCGATAAGGATAAAGCCGACCTTTATACTGCTGCTGAAATTGGAGTTGATTATCTGGCTATCTCTTTTCCCCGAAATGGTGAAGATATGCGTTATGCCCGATCGCTCGCTCAGGCGGCGGGTTTAGATCATGTCAAATTGGTGGCCAAAGTTGAACGGGCTGAAACTGTGGCGAATGATGAAAGTATGATCGATATTATTATGGCATCTGATGCTGTGATGGTTGCCCGGGGCGATCTTGGCGTTGAAATTGGAGATGCTGAACTCATAGGTGTCCAGAAAAGGCTGATTCGTTTGACCCGAAAATATAACAGGGTTGCTATTACAGCAACGCAGATGATGGAGTCCATGATTAACTCGCCCATGCCTACACGGGCAGAAACAATGGATGTAGCCAATGCTGTGCTTGATGGGACTGATGCAGTTATGCTTTCCGGAGAGACGGCTGTAGGGGATTATCCGATTGAAACTGTAAAAGCAATGGCTAATGTCTGTTTAGGGGCTGAAAAACACCCTGATATTAGTCTTTCAAAGCACCGTATCGGAGACGATTTTACAGAAATCAATGAAACAATTGCAATGACAACGATGTTTGCTGCCAATCATCAGATAGGCATGAGGGCCATCATCATGTTAACAGAGTCCGGTTCAACACCTCTGCTCGCTTCCCGGTTAAGTTCTGGATTACCGATTCTTGCACTATCCCGTCATCAAAAAACACTAAACCGGTGTGCTTTATTTAGGGGCGTGTATCCAATTTATTTTGATGCGCTAGGTGATATTAACCATGTCATCCATGAGGCGTTACACCAGCTTAAGGAGCAAGGATATCTGCAAAATGGCGATCTGGTGATGTTTACTCATGGCGATGAAACCGAACTTAGCGGGACAACGAATACTTGTAAGCTTCTTAAAGTGAATTAATTCAATGTCAGTTGTCATTGTCTGTGATAGGGCTAATTATCATGGATGGGATGCATTAATGAGGCTTATATTCGAAGTGTTCTGTTGCAAAGAATTAAGCCCCTTAGGTTTTTATCATACTCATAGAAAAACAAATAATCCCAAATCAGAAAACAAGACTGGCCCATTAAGAATCAATCGTTATTCATTGTGACTTCTTATCCCGAGTTGAGGTTAAATAATTTTGGTGACCGGTTTTAAAAGATGATGGGCAAGTTGTAGCCAAAAATGATCATTGGGTGATAAATAATATAACCCGCCAATGGCAATGATAAATGCAATGGTTAATAGCGGTTGATTCCACTGAGTTACTTTTAATGCGGATCCAAATGATGACTTAAGTCGTATTCCTCCCAAATCAACACTATAGATTTCATCTAAAATTAGATGGATACAAGCTCCTGAAAATAAGAATAAACCACATCCCCAGGCGACGATTGCGCTCATGCCAAGTAAATGAAAACCGACAACAATCATGATCATTGAGAATAACACGTTGGCTAAAAGAGAATGAAGGATCCCCCGGTGGACTGTAAAATGAGCGAAAACATGGCGTATCGGATAATAGCAAAGAAGAAAACCAATTAAACCTGCAGACCATAATTGCCATAGATTCAGAGCATGATGAAATCTGATGACCGTGATGACGGCGACAATCCCGGAGAGCAGTTGAAATATTAACCGAATCGCTTTTGAGTGGTCTGAATCAATATCCGGCAATATTCCACCTAGTGTGCCTGCTCCCCAATACAGAAGTGCCTGTTGAACTGATAATTGATCATGAACCAGTAACCCGGCAGTTAATGCGCCACTGATTCCAGCTGCAACAATCGTATGTGTTTTAAAATCGGCCATAAAATGAGATATTTAGTGATTATAACAGAGCCCATTATTGTAGCTAAATTTGTGTGGCTGACGAGCTTTTATCAATAGATCGTTCAAGACTGTTGTGATCATGGGAAGAATCGCTATAATCAGCGCGGATCAAATGATATAGATGCGGGTATTGCATTCATTAGCTTTGATAATCGATGTTGTTGATTGACTTTCATGAGTCTAATGATTAGAATTTCGCCTCTTTTTACCAGGCAAATGACTTTATTTAGAGTTTTATCAGCCTGCTGTACAGTAAAAATTAGCTAGCAAACGGTAATAAATTATGAAACGTACTTTTCAACCTAGCGTACTTAAGCGTAAACGTTCACACGGTTTTCGCGCTCGTATGGCTACTAAAAACGGCCGTCAGGTTTTGGCTCGTCGCCGTGCCAAAGGTCGTGCTCGTCTGTCTGCCTAATTGTGGCATTACAGTCGTTCGGCAGGGAGTTACGATTGCTAACTCCCATGCAATTTAAACAAGTTTTTAAGAAACCGATTCGAATCGGCACCCCTGAGTTTACTTTTCTGGCAGTTGCCAACCAGTTATCTCATCCTCGCCTTGGCTTGGCCATTTCCAAAAAAAGCGATAAGCGGGCTGTAGCTCGAAATCGGATCAAACGACATATTCGTGAAAGTTTTCGGTTAAATCATCATAATTTATCCAATATAGATGTTGTGGTGATATCAAAACCGGGAGTTTCTAAATTGTCAAATACTGAACTTGATAAAATGTTGGTAAAATCATGGCGACGTTTACAGCGCCGGTTCGCTGGCTGATGATCGCATTGATTCGGCTTTATCAATGGGGTATTAGCCCGTTGATGGGGCCGCGTTGTCGGTTTTCTCCAACCTGTTCCAACTATGCAATTGAAGCATTAAAAGTGCATGGTGTGATAAAAGGCAGTTGGTTAGCAAGCAAACGTCTATTAAAATGCCATCCTTTACATCCTGGTGGGTACGACCCGGTTCCACCTGCTCATAAAACTAAAAGAGATTGACTAGACTATGGAATCTCAACGTAATTTACTGATTATCGGTTTGCTGTTTGTCAGCTTTCTGATCTACCAGCAGTGGGAAAAGGATCATAACCCACAGCCTGTCCCAACCGAACAAACGGTGAAGACGACAACGGCTCAAAATAGCCATACAAATGTTCCAAGCGCTTCAGATAGCGATGGTATGCCTGTTGACAGTGCCAGCCAAGGGCAGCTTATTACGCTGAAGTCTGATGTTTTAGAGTTGACTGTAGACACCTATGGTGGAGATATTACTAAAGCGGCTTTGCTTAAATATCCATTAACCGAGAAAGGGCCTGCACCTGTTGAATTATTGGATCTTCATGGACCTCATCAATATACGGCTCGAAGTGGTCTGATTGGACCCAACGGGATCGATACAATCAAAGGTCGCCCACTGTATAAAGTTGGAAGACTTCATTACACGTTGGCTAATGGCCAGAAACAGTTGAGCGTTCCTCTGACCTATACCAACAAAAATGGTGTTGTCTTTACGAAACTGATTACTCTGGACAGAGGCAGCTACGATGTTAAAGTCGATTACAAAATCGATAATAAATCAAGTGCTCCGATGGCAGTGAGAATGTTTGGTGAACTGAAACAGAACACTAAAAAAGTGAGCGGTCATCATTTAGGACGTCCTAGTTATCGCGGTGGTGCTTATTCATCGGTTGATACCCGTTATGAAAAATACAGTTTCAGCGATATTAAAGATGGTAATCTGGATAAAGTAACCCAAGGTGGTTGGGTTGCAATGTTGCAACACTATTTCGCTGCAGCATGGATTCCATCACAGCAGGGTGTCAATAATCTTTATAGTCATTATCAAAATGGTTTTGCACATATCGGATTCAAAGGGCCTTTGAAAACGATTGCATCGGGTAAAAAAGGTGAGCTGACCAGTTCTATTTGGATTGGTCCTGAACTGCAAGATCAGATGGCAGCCGTTGCACCGCACCTTGATTTGACAGTTGATTACGGCTGGTTATGGTTCATTTCGCAACCGCTGTTTAAATTCTTGAAATTCTTGCATGGCATCGTTGGAAACTGGGGTGTTGCCATTATATTGATTACGTTGATTGTGAAAGGGATTATGTATCCTTTGACTAAAGCGCAATATACCTCAATGGCAAAAATGCGTCTTCTGCAGCCGAAGATGAAATCATTGCGGGAACGCTATGCTGATGATCGCCAGAAACAATCTCAGGCGATGATGGAACTGTACAAAAAAGAAAAAGTGAATCCGTTGGGCGGGTGTTTTCCTATTGCCTTACAGATGCCTATTTTCTTAGCATTGTACTGGGCATTCTTAGGTAGTGTTGAATTGCGCCATGCACCGTTTATTTTCTGGATCCATGATTTATCGGCTCAAGACCCTTATTATATTCTGCCGGTGTTGATGGGGATCAGTATGTTTATGATCCAAAAAATGTCTCCGACAGCGGTTGCTGATCCGATGCAGCAGAAGATCATGCAATTTATGCCGGTTGCCTTTACCATTTTCTTCTTGTGGTTCCCATCTGGTTTGGTTTTATACTGGCTGGTCAGTAACTGTGTGACATTGATTCAGCAGACTCTGATTTATCGTAGTCTGGAGAAAAAAGGCTTACATAGTCGGGATAAAAAGAAAAAATAGTCTGAATCATCTGACTTGATAACGACTCAAATGCCACATCCGTTTCGTCGGTGTGGCATTTTTTATGATAGTGAGTAAGGAGTGTAGGAATGCAAGGCGTGGATACCATTGTCGCTCAGGCAACGGCCCCCGGTCGTGGTGGCGTTGGGATTGTGCGGGTTTCGGGCCCTTTGGCGACGAGTGTTGCAAAGGCCATTTTAGGGCATTGCCCTAAACCTCGCTATGCAGACTACCAACCATTTAAAAACGAGCTGGATGAGCTGATTGATCAGGGCATTGCGCTTTATTTTAAAGGTCCGAACTCATATACCGGTGAAGATGTTTTAGAACTACAGGGTCATGGTGGCCCGGTTGTGATGGATCAATTGATTCAACGGATCCTCCAAATAGATGGGATCCGCACTGCCCGCCCGGGTGAATTTACCGAACGGGCCTTTTTAAATGACAAAGTCGACTTAGCTCAGGCTGAAGCGATTGCCGATTTAATCGAAGCCACATCAACCCAGGCCGCTAAAAGCGCTTTAAATTCGATGCAGGGGCAATTTTCATCGAAAGTGACTGACCTGGTTGAACAGTTAATCCATCTACGTATTTTTGTCGAAGCGGCGATCGATTTTCCCGAAGAAGAAGTTGATTTTTTAAATGATGGTAAAATAGAAGCTGAACTCACACGCGTTGAACAGTCGCTACAACAGGTTCGCCGAGAAGCCGGGCAGGGTGCATTATTGCGCGAAGGCATGAAAGTGGTGATTGCCGGGCGGCCTAATGCTGGAAAATCCAGCCTGCTTAATGCGTTAGCTGGAAAAGAATCCGCCATTGTGACTGATATTGCCGGAACCACCCGGGATGTTCTGCGTGAATATATTCACCTTGATGGTATGCCTTTGCACATTATCGACACTGCCGGATTGCGTGACAGCCCTGATAAAGTTGAACAAATCGGCATTGCCCGCGCCTGGGATGAAATTAATTCGGCTGATCGGGTATTATTAATGGTCGATAGTACGCAAAGTGATACGAAAGACCCGACTCAAATCTGGCCGGAATTCATCAAGCAATTACCTGAGCATATGGGATTAACGGTCATCCGCAATAAAGCGGATCAGAGTGGAGAAGCCATCGAACTGCAATCGGGAGATATTCCTATTTTATCGATTTCAGCTAAAACAGGTGACGGGGTTGATCTGCTGCGGGACCACTTAAAATCATGTATGGGCTTTCAGGGGTCGAATGAAGGGACATTTATGGCCCGTCGTCGCCATCTAAATGCGCTTGATCAAGGTGCAGAACATTTGGTGAATGCGCGCATTCAACTCGAAGAGTTCCGGGCCGGTGAGCTGGTGGCTGAAGAGTTGCGTTTATGCCAGAACGCATTAAGCGAAATCACCGGTGAATTTACCAGTGATGACTTACTGGGGCGAATATTTTCAAGCTTTTGTATTGGGAAGTAAACGAGTAAAACGCATCAAACCAAATAAAACAAGATCATGATCTTGTTTTATTTGGTGAGAAGTAATTTGAAGGGTTTTGTCAATTCTTGCTCCGTATGTGTTCCGAAGATAATTATGGAGCGCAAGATGAGACCCCCATCTTTATATAAATTAGTCACGACCTAATCTGACACATCTTCTTGAAAAGTTGAGAGTTACCCGTTTTGATAAAGGTGCTGAATCTTTAATCAAACAAAAAGAGGTAACTCTCATGCTTCATACTAACAATCCCATTATCAAACACAAAGCGGGCTTATTAAATCTGGCGGAAGAATTAGGCAATGTTTCCAAGGCATGTAAGATTATGGGCGTATCCAGGGATACGTTCTATCGCTATCAGGAGCTTGTCGAGCAAGGCGGAATTGACTCTTTAGTGAATCAGTCCCGCAGAGCACCCAATATTAAGAACCGGGTTGATGAATCTACAGAAAAGGCTGTCGTTAGTTACGCTATCGAATGTCCAGCTCATGGTCAGGCGCGTACCAGCAATGAACTCCGTAAGAAAGGAATATTTGTTTCCGGCAGTGGTGTCAGATCGATCTGGCTACGGAATAATCTGGAGAATTTCAAAAAACGTCTGGCCGCTTTAGAAGCTAAAGTAGCCAGTGAAGGCATTATTTTAAGCGAAGAGCAGGTTGCTGCGCTGGAGAAGAAGAAACAGGATGATGAAGTGTGTGGTGAAATCGAGACGCATCATCCCGGCTACCTGGGGTCACAAGACACATTCTACGTCGGTCATCTTAAGGGGGTTGGCCGGATTTACCAGCAGACCTTTGTCGATACTCACAGCAAAGTGGCTTTCGCAAAACTTTATACTACGAAAACACCGATCACATCGGCTGATTTACTCAACGATCGTGTCTTACCGTTCTTTGAATCCCATCAGCTTCCACTGCTGAGGATTTTGACGGACAGAGGCACAGAGTACTGTGGCAAAGTGGAGCAGCACGATTATCAACTGTATCTGGCTATCAATGATATCGACCATACAAAAACAAAAGCCAGACATCCTCAGACAAACGGTATCTGCGAGCGTTTTCATAAAACGATTCTCAATGAGTTTTATCAGGTCACGTTTAGGAAAAAGCTCTACAGTTCATTAGAAGAGTTGCAAAAAGATCTGGACGAATGGCTGGATTATTACAACAATGTTCGAACTCATCAGGGAAAGGTCTGCTGTGGCCGAACACCGATAGAGACATTATTGGATTGGAAAAAAGATTTGGGCAGAAAAGAATTTAGCTCAAATCTAATCTGACGAAAGCACCGAAAAAATGGGTAACTGTCAGATCAGGTCTGAGCTAGTACAACTTCACAGGGTTGCTGTGAAACTAACAACAGGCCAACACCATATTTACGTCCTTCTTTCGCAATACGGCGAATTGCAGACTGGGCGGCTTCATAGGCAAAATCGGCAAGTAGACCTGCCGGTTTATCTTGCCGTTGCAATAATGTTGATTTAACCGGCGTTTCTGCGATAGTTTCGTTTTATTTTTAAAGCAACATTTACCAGTGCAATCAGTACCGGTACTTCAACAAGCGGGCCGATGACGCCGGTAAATGCTTGATCGGAGTTTAAACCGAAAACGGCAATGGACACGGCAATGGCTAATTCGAAGTTGTTGCCAGAGGCTGTAAATGCAATGGATGCATTTTGATCATACGGCAGCTTTATTTTTTTACCGACCCAGAAACTGATAAAAAACATCATCAGAAAGTAGATAACCAGTGGAATGGCGATTCGAATGACATCAAGAGGAAGTTTGATGATCATGTCACCTTTTAAGCTGAACATCAAAATAATGGTGGCGAGTAATGCGATCAGAGTGACAGGCGATATCCGAGGGATAAATACCTGTTGATACCAGGTCTCTCCTTTGAGCGAAACGAGCCCTTGACGGGTGATAAAACCGGCTAAGAAAGGGATACCCAGATAGATTAAAACACTTTTGGCAATGTCTAAAATGGTGATGTGGACGGCAAATCCCGGCAGCCCGAATAATGGGGGTAATACGGTGATAAATAGCCATGCCATCAGACTATAGGAGAAGATCTGAAACGCGCTATTGAGAGCCACTAATGTCGCCCCGTATTCTTTATTACCTCCCCCGAGATCATTCCATACTAATACCATGGCGATACAACGAGCCAGACCGATTAGAATTAAGCCAGTCATGTAACCGGGTTTGTCTGATAAGAAAATCAGGGCTAAAGAGAACATGAGTAACGGGCCGATCAGCCAGTTCATTATTAAAGATAATGTGATGGCTTTTTTATTCCGGCTGACCTGACCGAGTAAACGGTAATCTACTTTGGCCAGTGGTGGATACATCATCAAGATCAGACCAATGGCTAATGGGATGTTGGTGCTTCCCATTGATAGTGAATCGTTCCAGGAGGGTATCTGAGGAAAGAGGACACCAAGCCCGATGCCGATAGCCATCGCTAAAAAAATCCAGAGAGTTAGATAGCGATCTAAAAAACTCATTTTGTTGATGACCGATGTTTGATTCAAGGATTGATTATGGTCCATTTTTAGTCCTAACTATCTGTCTGATTGACCCGTTGCATAAGTTCTTGCGCACTTTCAACACGCTCGGAATACCGATCGGTGAGAAACGGCTGGTGGCCACGGGTTAACAGGGTAAATTTCATCAGCTCTTCCATCACATCGACAATCCGATTGTAGTAGCCTGATGGTTTCATTCGCCCCTGTTCATCAAATTGTGAAAATGCTTTGGCAACCGAAGACTGGTTTGGAATGGTGAGCATGCGCATCCACCGGCCTAAGATTCGTAATTGATTGACGGTATTAAAAGATTGCGAGCCGCCACAGACCTGCATCACGGCTAACGTTTTTCCCTGCGTTGGACGAATTGCGCCAAGAGATAAAGGGATCCAGTCAATTTGAGCTTTCATGATCCCGGTGAGCGATCCGTGACGTTCGGGAGAGCACCAGACTTGTCCATCAGACCACATGACTAAATCACGAAGTTCTTGTACTTTAGGATGTTGCGGATCATCACTATCAGGTAACGGCAGTCCGAGAGGGTTGAATATTTTGACCTCTGCACCCATATGGATGAGCAGTCTTGCGCATTCCTCAATGACCAGGCGGCTGAAAGAACATTGGCGTAATGAGCCGTAAAGCAACAGAAATTTCGGCGGGTTGTCGGATGTGGCTCCCATCTCTGTTGCATTTGGAATATGAAATCGTTCCTGATCGATATTGGGTAGCGTTAAATCGGCTACGCTCATCATCGGGCTCCCTGTTCTATCAGCGCCTCTTGCCATGTTGAAGCGTCCATGGATGCGATCTGCTTTAATGTTTGGACCCGTTGGCTGATCTGCTCGATGGTTTGTCTGAATGCAGTTGCTTTCTCTTCTTCGCTACCGGTTAATTTAGATGGATCTTTGAGTCCCCAGTGCACCTGAAGCGCATTGCCAAACCAAACCGGGCAAGTTTCTTTTGCCGCCGAGTCGCAGACTGTAATGACGATATCTGGTGCAAAATCTTCAAATTCATCCCAGGACTGACTCTGTAAATGGCCTGTTGCTATACCGGCCTCATTCAGGTATCTCAGTGAGAGAGGATGCACTTGCCCGCAAGGCTGGCTTCCTGCGCTTTTAGCGATGAGCCGGCCATCACTCAGATGGTTGGTGATCGCTTCAGACAGAATGCTGCGGCAGCGGTTATGGGTACAGATGTAGAGTATTTTCATGTTATTTCTCGCAATTTGTGCCGCAACCGGCGTGTTTGAAATGATTAAGACTCTCTTTTAGAAAATCAGTATTGTTTCGGGCTGTGATGACTAATATTTCGACGGACCAGGGTGGAAGCTGTGGATGCAACCGGTAATACACCCATTTTCCGCGTCTCTCGTCTATCAATAGCTGGCATTTACGAAGCTCTGCCAGATGACGGGATATCTTTGGCTGACTGACGTCTAATACGGCCTGTAAGTCGCAGACACAGAGTTCTTGTTGCAAGCTGATGAGCAGCAGTGATTTGAGTCGGGTTTCATCCGCTAAGCATTTAAAAAGAGTTAATGGCGTCATTGAAGTTTCTGCTACAGATACATATGAATTATCATATATATGAAATATCATATATGTCAAATGTTGATGTTCGGTTTTTTACAAAATAAATGGCTTGATGGGGGCAGGGGATGATCTCATTTGATACAACACACTGGCAAATAGGATGTGCCTGATTACGGAAAATTATGGTTTATTGATTGTTATCAGAATTTTAAATGATGACAAAAGAGCTGAGATACGATCAGCTCTTTTAGGGCGTTACCAGTATTTTTGGCCAATTCGGTCTTTAACCATTTCAATGGTTTCTTGTGCAACAATACGGGCTTTTTCTGTACCGGCTTTTAGAATTTCGATGACTGATGCTTCATTGTTTTCGTATTGGACCCGACGTTCTCTGATGGGTTCTAAAAAGTCATTGATCACAGAAACAAGTTGTTTTTTTACCTGAACATCCCCGACATTTCCGGTGCGATATTTTTCTTTAAATTCTTCAACCCATTGTTTGTCTTTATTGAAAGCATCATGAAGCGCCCATAATGGGTTGTTTTCAATATGGCCTGGATCGGTTGCCCGAAGACGGGTTGGGTCGGTATACATCGACATGACTTTCTGGCGGACCTCTTCGGCACTATCTGAAAGCAGAATGGCATTATTGAGTGATTTACTCATTTTTTGCAGCGTTCCATCTTCAGCCGGTCCGTTAAGGCCGACTAATCTGTCAACGCGCCCCAGCATCGGTTGCACATCTGGGAATATAGAAGTTTCACTATCTGATTCATACAGATGATTAAATCTGTGAGCGACTTCCCGTGTCATTTCAATATGAGGTAGTTGATCTTTACCGACTGGGACAATATCGGGGCGAAAAGCCAGAATGTCAGCTGTCTGACCAACAGCGTAGAGTGGAAAGCCAAATGGGTAGGCGTCACCTAACCCTTTATTGATGATTTCACTTTTTAAAGTTGGGTTTCTCATGACCCGGTTAAACGGGAGTAGCATGGAGAAATAAAAAGTCAGCTCATCAATTTCATGAACTTCACTTTGGATGAACATACTTGATTTTTCAGGATCAATTCCGACGGCCAGCCAGTCTAATGCCACTTCTAATGTATGGCGACGGATTGTTTCAGGTTTATCCAGTAGTGTTGTAAAAGCATGCTTATTGGCAAGAATAAAGTAACATTCGTATTGTTCTTGCAATGAAAGACGGTTTTCCAATGTTCCGGTGTAATGTCCCAGGTGCAGACGACCTGTTGGTGTATCGCCGGTGAGTAATCTGGGCTTATGAGTGGCCTCAGTCATATGATTTTCTCCAACGTAGAATTTTATCCTGATAGCAATATTTATATCATGTTTTTGGATTGGAATAAGGTATGACAATCAATTGATTGGGATCCGGTTTGATAAGACATATTGGTATCTGTGGGGTCGAGTTTAATTGAAACAGATGCTCTTAAGGAGCGTTTTAATCCATTCTACTCTTTTGTTTGAAATAAAAATGGAAAAAGTCGTTTCAAATGGTGTTGGAAAATTGGGATAGAATTTAATGTATTTGTTCTGTTTGGATATGTTAAGAATTGAGAATATTTAACACTTTGGATACATTGTTTTATGGAATGAATCATTTCACTTTAGGTATTCTCTAATGAAAATAAATGTTCTGTATTTGTTTGACCCACTTTGTGGATGGTGTTACGGGGCTTCGCCGGCTGTATCGGCATTGTCTGATCAAGATGACATTTGTCTTGAAATGGTTCCGGTCGGTTTATTTTTAGATGACGGGGCACGAAAAATAGATGCTTATTTTGTTCATTATATTGAGCAAAGTGATCAGCGAATAGCTCAGATGAGTGGTCAATTATTTAGTGATGCCTACCGGCAAAATATTTTGCATGGTTCCTATCGGTTTATTGATAGTGGCCCTGCAACCCTGGCGTTAAGTGCCGTTTCTCTTTGCTGTGCGACAAGGGAGTTGGATGTTCTAAAGGCCATTCAGAACACACGATATGTGGAAGGTCAGGATATTACTGCGATGCCTGTCTTGGTTGGCTTGTTGAATCAGTTAGGTTTAAATGAGGCTGCTGCTTTATTAGAAGCCAGGGGGGACGAATTGCGGCAATATTCTGATCAGCGTGTGGAGCGCGGCCAGAAATTACTACATCAATTACAGGTTCAGGGGGTTCCGACTTTTGCTGTGGTTCAGGAGCAGGAGTATCGCCTTTTATCCTCATCAAAAGCTTTTGGCCATATTAATGAATTGATTCAATCGATTCGGAATGCGTAAGTTTTTGTGAATTTTTGATGGATATAAAAAGCAGCATGGCCTGTTTTGGCCATGCTGCTTTGAGCTAAGCAACTTTAATTGGGGATGGTTTAAGTGCAAATTTACCATCACCGGTTAAAGCGAGAACAATTAGACCAATAATCCAGAATGCTGGATATTCCCAACCACCATGCGGATTGGTAAACCAGAACCCGGCTGGCCCGTGAACGGTTGCAATGGCACCTAAAAGAATCGGGATCATCGCGATAGCGACTAAACGTGGCCAGACCCCTATAATCAGAGCAATTCCACCGATTAATTCCCAAACCATTGTGATATAAGCTAAATCGGCCGGTAGCCCTAATGATGCGAAGAATTTAGCGGTTCCTGCAGGTGTAAAAACAAAGTATTTAAGTCCCAGATGGGCCAGAAATAATGCGCCTAAGACAACTCGGAGTAATAAAGCAGCATAAGGGGTTGTGCGTCGGTCAATCATGGAAATATCCTCATTTCAAATCAAGTAAATTTATTGTTGAAAAAAGATTACATTATTTCCGTTTCGGTTTTTATCCCCATAAAAAGAATATGATAGTTTCCTATTTGGAATTAATTTAAATATTTGGTTTATCGTCACCAACCTTTTTCCCATTCGGGAGTCCCTGAAAATGTTTCCAGTAAAAAATCAATTAAAGCCCTGGTTTTTTGTGCCAGATGACGGGCGGGGGGATAGACTGCATACAGGCCTAAAGGAGGGCATTCATAGTCCCGTAATATGGGGATAATCTGCTTATTCCGAAGTGCCGGCGCGGCAACAAAAGTAGGCAATAATGTGACACCCAGACCGGCGCAGACGGCTTGCAGGCATGCTTCGGTATTTGACAGTTTAATTCGACCGGTGATCGGAAGATATTGCTCTTGACCCTTTTCGAAAAATCGCCAGTGTTTCGGATCGCGAAAGTTACTATCGATGATCGGATCATGTTCGCTTAATTGTTGCCAGTGGGTCGGTGTTCCCCGTTTTTTCAGGTAGTCTGGTGAAGCAACACAAATGACACTGATATCGCAAAGTTTACGGGCGATAAGACTGCTATCGACTAATTTACCGATGCGAAGCGCCATATCGAATCCGTCATCGACCAGTCGGACCAGTCTGTCAGAAAAACGGATATCGAGTTCTATATTTGGATATTTTCGTGCAAAGTTCATTAACGGGAGTGTCAGCTGTGAAGGACCAAAGCTTACCGGAGATGAAATGGTGAGTTGTCCGGATGGATTTCTGGCAATGTTGCGGACAGAGGCATCCAGTGAATCAAATTCTTCAAGTATGATTTTGATTCGCTCATAATAGGATAAACCGACATCGGTGGGAGACAATGCCCGGGTTGTCCGTTTAAACAGTTGTACTCCGAGCTCTTGTTCTAAGCGAGATATGAGTTTGGATGCCTGACCGCTACTTGTTCCTACTCGATTTGCTGCGCCGACAAAACTTCCCTGCTCCATAACAGCGACAAACATCCGGTCACATTCCAAACGTTCCATGATGATTCCTTTTAAGCTGTCGATCTGTTTAGCTTGGCAGATTTTATTAAAAAACAAAATGGTTATAAGGCCCTGCTTTGCCTGAATAAGCCGTATACAGCTTTAAAAGCTATCCCTCGAAGTCTGTCCATCGGTGGATGATGTGGTTTTTTGGATCCAGTGAGATATGAGTGTCCATACGCCATGCGCATACGATTTATGACCCCAGAAAAGGAATAAACCTTTTTTCCATAAAGGCCAGTCACTGGTGAGTTGGTAGTTGAATCTATTAGCGTTTAACAGGCCATGAGTGGCTTTGGGAATAATTTTTATCTCAGTGTTTGGTCTTTTTGTCAATAGGAGCCGATATCGATTCGAATTCCAGACGGGATTAACATTGCGATCTTCACTTCCCCAAAGGGCAAGGAGTGGCCCTTTCATGGTTTCCAGAGCGGCTGAAGCATCGGCGTGATAATTTCTTAATGCAAAATAGAAACGTTCAGGCGTCATATCAGGGCGTTGATTAGGATTGGCTGTTGCCGGGTAGTTAAAAATGCGATCGTTAGCCTGAAGTTCCTGCTGTACCCGTTTGTTGATAATTGATTCAGACAATCCCTGTTGTTTAAGTCGCTGATATGTGTAGTAGGCACCCTGTCGTCGCCAATTGACGGCACCTCCAATAATGACTGAAAATGCCGGAGATGTTTGATCTGCGACCAGCGGGATCACCCATCCGGCTTGTGAAAAGCCGAGTAGTCCAACTTTTCGTGGATTGATATCCGGTAGACTCCGAATTTTTTTGAGTGCGGCTAATACTTCTTTAGCTCGATCTGACATTGACAGGGACAACCAGTTGCCACTGCTCTTTCCTATTCCTGGTTTGTCCCAACTATAGACTCCGATACCGGCATCCAGAAGCTGATTGATAAAGGGCAGATATCCGGAGTGAGCAAAACGATCCTGAGGACCATCACCATGAACAATAAGAGCAATTGGTGGAGACTGTACGTTTTTAGGGGTGATTAATGTGCCGCTAATTTTCTGTTTTCCTGAATAGAATGAAACTTGAGATATATGGCTATGATCCAGGCTAAAATCAGCAATATGATTAAAGCAGAAAAACAAAATAATCAATATGACGATTGAACTGATGACCCATTTTATTTTTGCGCTCATATTGATATGAAAAATGATATTAAATTTAAAGGTGTCATACTTTTATATTTTTTGAGGAAAAAATCAATTGATATTGTTTGCTTTTTCGACAATTATTTGATTTTTAAATCAATTTATCAATGATTAAAAAAAGTTATTTCATGATTATTTCTACTTTTTAGCGATGGATGAGAGGTCTTTGAAAGACACAAAAAAGCCATAGTGGTGGTTCTATGGCTAACTGGTTTAATCTGAGGTATTTGTGATATAGCTTTCGTCAATTTTATAACCGGCCGCAAGTGTTTTTTCACGTATTTGTCTGGCCGATAAGCTGTTTTGTTGCGAGAGAGCCCAGAGAATCGTTGAACGTGTGCCGGTGCGACAATAAGCCAGAACAGGTGTGTCGTTTGATTCGATATAGGATATAAATTGTATTCCATCATTTAATTTGATCTGGCCGTTGATAACAGGCTGATAGATGAATTTCATTCCTAATTTTTCTGATGCCTGTTTTAAATCAGCTGCGTTTGGTTGTTCGGGTTGTTCACCATCTGGACGGTTGCAGATGATCGTCTGGTATCCCAATCTATTGAGTTTATTAATATCTTCCAGTGTGAGTTGTGAGCTTACGAATAGTTGATTGGTGAGTTGATGAATGTCCATAGAGGATCCCTTATCATAATAAATGCATTTGTAAGATAGATCGAATAAGCATGTAAGCGCCCATCGCGATGAGGAATATGCCGAAAATCTGTCGTAGTTTTTTCTGAGGGATTTTCATGGCTAATTTTGATCCGCATAAGCTTCCAACAATACCTAAAAAGGTAATGATGGTTATCAAAGACCAGTTGAAGTGTAGTCCCTGTTGGTGGAGCACATCGGTATACTTGTAAAAGCCGATAAACGCATTGCAGGTAATAATGATCATGCTGGTGGCAACGGCATTTTTCATCTCAAATCGTGCTAGAAACAGCAGCGCAGGTACAATTAGAAAGCCGCCTCCGACACCGACTGTTCCGGTAATAATACCCACAGAAAAGCCACCCAGAATTAGCTGATGCCAGGGGCGCTTCTGGTGAAGGCTGTCAGTTTTTTCCTGTGGATTTGCTGGTTTTCTTAGCATGAAAACAGAAGCCATGAGCATGACGATTGCAAATAAACTAAGCTGGAGCAAACCACTCATCCAGATTGACAGCCATGCCCCCGCATAAGTGCCTGCCATTCCTGGGAGTCCGAACCATAGTAAGGCATCCCAATACACGTGTTTTTTTTGAATGTAGGGAATTACACCAATGCTACTGATGCACCCAACAATTAGTAAAGCGCTTCCGATAGCCTCTTTTTCGCCTAATCCACACAGATAAAGTAATACCGGAATAATAATAATGGAGCCACCTGATCCCAGTAAACCTAAACTGAGACCAGTGACGACAGCAGCAGGCCATGCCAAAAAAGTGAGCATCTGATTACAACCGGTTTAGTGGAAATTTAAGATACCGTGTGCCGTTTTCCTCTTCAGGGGGAAACTCTCCTGCCCGCATATTAATTTGTACCGATGGCACAATTAATTTAGGCAACGATAATGTGGCATCTCGTGAAGTCCTGAATTGAACAAACTCTTCTGCTGTGGTTTCCGGTCGAATATGGATGTTTTCAGCTTTTTGCTGACCAACGGTTGTTTCCCATCGATAGTGTGTCCGTCCTTTGGGGAGATAATCGTGACAAAGAAACATTCGGGTTTCATCTGGCAGGGTGTAGAGTTTTTGGATTGAATGATAAAGGGTTAAAGCGTCTCCGCCGGGAAAATCACAACGAGCGGTTCCATAATCTGGCATAAAGAGGGTATCACCAACAAACACTGCATCATCAATGTAATAGCTGACGCAAGCGGGGGTGTGCCCGGGGGTATGAATGACGTGACCTGTGAGATGGCCAAGCTCAAAGGTATCGCCATCAGCAAGCAGGTGATCGAATTGGTGTCCGTCTGTTGCAAACTCTGGTTCGGCGTTAAAAAGTCCTTTAAACAAGCGTTGTACCTGGGTTATTTGATTACCAATATAAGTTTGTCCACCCAGTTGTTCTTTTAAATAAGGCGCGGCTGTCAGATGATCGGCATGGACATGCGTTTCTAAAATCCCCCGGACATTTAACTTATGTTCATGAACGTAATGAACGATTTGCCGGGCACTATTTTCTTGTGTATGCCAGTTTAGCGGATCAAGATCCAATACGGGGTCGATAACCACGCAATCCCGGGTTTGGGAGCAGTAAGCAATATGCGTTACGGTATTCGTATTTGAGTCGAAAAGTGAATGAACATTGAGCATGGGATCACCTATATATTAGATAACTCTAATTTAACATATACGAATATATTGTAAAATTCAATTAACATTTTGTGATGCTATTTAGATAGTAGGAAAGGTGAGTTAATTTTGTGATGAAAAACTCAAAATAGAGTTTAAATATTGGGCCAGGGATATTTAACCTTAATTCGGGATAAGAAAGCCTTTTTGACAAGCTTTTAAGGTCGATTTCAGTATTAAATCCGCTTGCCATAGAATGGCTATGGTGGCCCAGATTTTCCTTGCTCGACCTGAACTCCTTCATCAGGAAAATAAGCTTAGTATGTCATGAATCCATTGTGACTTCTTATTCCGAGTAGAAAATCAATATTTGATATATCTTCATTTTTAACCGATTTTTAGTAGTATTGCTTTTTTCCCCCATATATGGAGTTTTTGATGAAATTGTTAGCTTCCCGTTCGCTAAAAATTGGATTTTTGTGCTTGTCTCTGGCTTTAGCCGGGTGTGCGCAGCATACCCCCGATCAGGCTAAATCTGCTTGTGATAATGGTGAGTTAATGTCTCAAACCACACTGTATTTCGGCTTAAGTCGCTCGAATGGTCCAAATATTACACAGGCTCAGTGGCAGCACTTTGTGGATCAGGATGTGACTCCCCGTTTTAGAGATGGCTTGACTGTTTTTAAAGGTAAAGGCCAATGGCTTGGTCATAACGGAAAAGTAGCTAAAGAAGGTAGCCGGGCATTAATGGTTATCTATCCGCTTCATGATCAAAACAGTGAAGCAAAAATTGAATCACTTCGTTCTATCTATAAAAAACAGTTCGATCAGGAATCTGTTATGCGTGTTGATACACAAAAATGTGTTTCTTTCTAATGAGTTAGAAACTATGCGGATAATTCCCGGCCAGCCATCTACTGGCCGGGAAGTTCATCTTTGTGAAGCATTTCTTTATAAGACCAGACCAACGATAGCCGCAGAGAGCAGGCTAACAAGCGTTGAACCATAGACAAGTCTGAAGCCAAATCGTGAAACGACATTTCCTTGTGATTCGCTGACACCTTTGATAGCCCCGGCAACAATGCCGATTGAGGCGAAGTTTGCAAATGAAACTAAAAATACTGATAGAATCCCCAGCCCTTTTGCACTGAACTGAGCCGCGATTTTTTGTAACTCCAGCATGGCCACAAATTCATTTGAAACCAGTTTTGTGGCCATAATACTTCCGGCATGAAGTGCGTCATGGCTTGGTATTCCAATGATCCAGGCAAGAGGATAGAAAATATATCCCATTAACTGCTGGAAACTTAAACCAAATAATGTAGTAAACAGAGCATTTAAAGCTGCAATAAGTGCAATAAATCCAATGAGCATGGCTGCAACGATCATAGCAACCTTAAAACCAGCCAGAATGTAATCACCTAGCATTTCAAAAAAACTTTGATTAGCGTGTAATTGGCTAAGTTGTGGTTCTGGTTCATCATCAGGGCGATACGGGTTGATAACCGAGATAATAATAAAGGTACTGAACATATTAAGGATGATTGCAACAACAACATAGCGTGGTTGGATCATTGACATGTAGGCGCCGATGATAGACATAGAGACTGTCGACATAGCTGTGGCTGCCATCGTGTACATTCGTCTTGGAGACTGGTCTTTGAGGATCCCTTTATAAGCGATAAAGTTTTCTGACTGACCCAGCATCAATGAACTGACGGCATTGAACGATTCTAATTTTCCCATGCCATTGATTTTGGACAGGATGGTTCCGATGATACGGATAATCCAGGGAAGAATGCGAAAGTGCTGTAGTATTCCGATGAGGGCAGAAATAAAGATAATCGGGCACAGGACGTTTAAGAAAACGAAAGCCAGTCCATGTTTACTCATATTTCCAAATACGAAGTCACTGCCCTGGGCTGCAAATTTCATTAACTCATCAAATAGTCCGGCAATAGAGCTTATTGCCGTTAAGCCGGCCTGGGAATGTAGTAAAAACCAGGCAATAGCGATTTCTACGACAATTAGCTGAATAATATACCGGATGCGGATATTGCGGCGATCATAGCTCACCACGAATGCCAGAAATAAGATAGTGAAGAGCGCAATGATGAAATGTAGTATCGACGACATGTTTTGTTCCATTCAAAATGGGTTTGGTGCAATATGGGTTTGAAGAGCGCCGCCAAGGGTGGCTACTCCTGTATTAGACGTGTTTTTACTGGGCTTTGCCTAATATTTACGCCTTGGTGTTTTAAACAGCCGCTGATTAAATCATGTTCGATAGCCTCAATACAAGAGATTCAGGACTATTAACAGTTGAGATAGCTTCTTGGTTTCACGCGAGAATGATCTCGGTTCCTGTTTTTTCAAGCATGGACAATGATTCATGACGAGCGGCCTGATGATCGGTAATAATGCTATTCATCTGTTCTGGTTTTGCATAGACAAACCGGCTGACTAGCCCTATTTTACTATGATCGGCTAGCATAATATGCTGTCTGGATTGTCGGATCATGGCTTCTGCTATCGCACTTTCCCAACTATGGTAACTGCTTGCTCCCTCTTCATTGATTCCAACGGGGGAGAGTAGTGCAATATCGGCCCGATAACGATCAATTGCGTTGATGGTTGCTTCTCCCCGGGTTTCTTTGGCATTGGCCTGAATGGAGCCGCCGAGTAAGATAATTTCATTTTTTAATGAAACCTGTTCATCTTCTTGATTTAAGTTGAATGCAACCTGCAAGCTGTTCGTAATAATAGTTAACCCAGACATGCTTCGTAATTCTTCGGCAAGTTTTGCCGTCGTGCTGCCTGAATCTATAAATAAAGTCTGGCCTGACCGAAGTAATTGAATACAGCGTCTGGCAATGGCTTGTTTCTCCTTAGCCCGGGCGGATTGTCTGACCTGTAACGGCGGTTCCTGATATGGAAAATCAAGTGAGACAATTCCGCCGTGAACTCTTTTGACCAGATGCTTTGCTTCGAGTTCGATGATATCGCGGCGAACAGTTTCTCTGGAAACGGCCAGCTCTTTCATGATTTGTTCGGTACTAACCTGTTTGAGTGTACTCAAAAGGGCCTGAATTCGGTGTAAGCGAGCTTGTTGAAGCATAGTCTCTACGTCGTTAAGAAAGAAGCACGATGCTGATTATATAAAAAATGTACTCTTTTCAATAACATTATTGAGTCGAAATGTCTGGACTATTTTGATGCTGGCGAAATTGTCTTGGGCTGATGCCAAACCAGCGGCGAAAAGCTCTTGAAAAAGCACTTGTTTCTGAATATCCCAGCAACATGCCCATTTCCGAAATCGGGAGTTGTTGCTGTTTGAGATAATGGGTGGCCATATCGCAGCGGATTTGATCAACAAGTGAGCTGAATGTCATCCCCTCTTGCCTTAAACGTCGCTGCAGCGACCATCGGGATAATCCGAGTTTATTGGCGATACTTTCAAGATCCGGTTCACCTTTCATTAATGTCATTTGGATCTGCGCACGTGTTTGATCGATGAGGTTTTGAGAGGGTGATGTTGCATTCAGTCGTCTGATGGCATCAATCATGACGCTGAGTAATATTGGGTCGTTATTCGGCATTGTCCTGTAAAGGTCGGCTTTCAGAATAAATAACGAATTAAATGGCTGATCAAAATAAACTGGGGCATCAAATATTTTACAATGATCATGCCACTGTTCAGGGCGAGGGTGTTCAAAGTGAACTTCGCGGGGGGACCAGTTTTTTCCACATACCTGCCGGATGAGATTCATGAGCATGCCAAGGGTTAATTCAGCATCCTGGCGACGGCAAAGAATAGCTCCATGTCGTACCTGGTAGTCTAATCGCCAACAATCGTTTTGTTCGACTAATTGAACAAATGTATCATGTTGATGCCAGTGAAATGCGTAGACGACATTTTTGAGGGCTTCGCCAAGATTGACTGAACATAGACCAATGTATCCGATAAGCCCCAGTGACTGGGGCTTAAATTGTCTGCCGTAGTAGAGGCCAAAGTTATCAAAATCGCTCTGTCTGGCCGCTTCTTCGAGGACTTTACAATAATTAACCAGTCGCAGACTGAGTGTCGGGCTATTGAGTATTTCAGGATCAATACCACTGGTTCCTAAGATGCGATCAACGTCTCCACCGGTATGTTCGATAAAGCTCTCCAGTCCGGTTGCAGCGGCAGCCAATACACCCCGATTGGTTGCAAAATTATCAGAAAGCGTTTTTGCAATCAGGGGGCGTGTGATATTGGATTGAATTGCCATAACCAAACCTTTGAATAAATCCGTATCTTCTAAATGGTTAATAGCAATTTTCGATCCAACATGCGAGCAATTATAAATCAATGAGTTAGGCGTGCTTATCTTACAACGTTTCACCAAATCTACGCATTCGCGAACCATTAATGTGCAATATTTATGAAACTCCCACAGGAAGTGCTTCCTGTTCAAGATAAAGATGGCATAAACGAACTGATTCATCAGCCCAGTTCGTGCCAAGACTTCGGGTCATTTCCGTATCGGCGTGAGTTCCGGTCCATGCCAGCATTTGGATGCGGCGTTGAATAATCATTGACGGTAAAATATCAAGATCGTCATCATCTAAATGGGCAATCTGTTCATAACCGTTTAGCCATTGATCAATCCACTGTGGTGCTTGTTTTAGATGCTCATTAAAACTAATAGCTGCTGCTAAGTCATGTATGAACCAGCCCATACCGCAATCATCGAAGTCTATGACCCGGGTCTGGCCGTGATGAAGTAATAAATTCGTTAAACGCAGATCGGCATGGATTAGACCATAGCGCTGTGGAGACTGACCATAATCTTGCATTGCGTGAGCTACATGGTCCATTGCTGTTTTAATGATTTCGTGATCGGATGCTTTTAGATGGGGAGCTTCCTGCCATTTTCCCCAGTGGGCCTGGTCTGTCACCATTGTTTGATGATTCCATATAATTCGTTTGAATGTGTCAGGCCTTTTCCATTGTCTGGCATGTTGGTGAAGTTGCGCAGTTATTTTACCGAGTTCAAAAAATGCTTTGGGGTCAACTTCGATGGTTGGCATTTGTCCATCTACCCAGTGAAACAGTACGGCAAAGCGAGAACTTCCATCATCCAGGGAGATACTTTGCACCCGTTCTCCCAGTTTATTGGGAATGGCTTGGGGAACCAGGATCCCTGCTTCACCGAGTGCATCCAACCACAACAATTCACTTTCAATATCAATTTTGTCGTGATAACCAATGCGATGGAGGCGCATTGCATAATTCTGTTTTGGGGTAACTATTTTGAATGTTGCATTTTCAGAGCGACATAAGAGTGTGAGCTCACCCTGATAAATTTCCGGGTAATGAGTGAGAAGCTGGTGAGCCAATCGGGTAATTTGACGGTCCGTCAGCGGATCATACTGTTCTGTTGACATGTTGGAGAACTCCTTACTTAGCTTCTTTTCAGCATCTTATGTCATGGCATTGGTTGCTTGACTTTGGAGAACTAAGTTTTGACTTCAAAGCACACATGTTGGTGGGGCGTGTTCAAACTTAACTTTATAGAGCAGAGGTTGCTGCCAATCGGTCAAGTCTTATAGCGAATAATCACTGATTATCAAAAGGCGGTTAAATAAAGGCTTTTGGTCAGGCTGAATAGAGCGGTCAATACTTAAATAACTTTAATGATAATACAGTTATTGACTTGCCATAATGATATTCAGCCATTATTTCATGTTATCTCAATCAGATGACCGATTTATGGCAATAGATCACATGAATTGATCAAGCCTCAATGCAGACAGGACATAATGATTGGAGGCGATACAATGACAGATAAACTAAAGCCCACATTGGGAACTCTCCATTTGTGGGGAATTGCCGTTGGTTTGGTGATTTCGGGAGAATATTTTGGCTGGAGTTATGGTTGGGGGGTTGCCGGTACACTCGGATTTTTGGTCACCACAGCACTTGTGGCAACGATGTATACCTGCTTTATTTTTAGTTTTACAGAATTAACAACAGCCATTCCTCATGCAGGCGGACCTTTTGCTTACAGCCGGCGGGCTTTTGGTGAAACAGGGGGATTGATTGCTGGTATGGCCACGCTGATTGAGTTTGTTTTTGCTCCACCAGCTATTGCAATGGCGATAGGGGCTTATCTAAATGTGCAATTTCCTGAGTTAAATCCGAAATATGCGGCTGTTGGTGCTTATGTCATCTTTATGGCGTTGAATATTTTGGGTGTTAAGTTAGCTGCCACATTTGAACTGATTGTCACCATTTTAGCGGTGATTGAGTTATTGGTCTTTATGGGTGTCGTTTCTCCGGGATTTAGTCTGAGCCACTTTGTGGCAAATGGTTGGTCTGGCCATAGTATGTTTGGTTTACACGCGTTATCTGGTATTTTTGCGGCGATTCCTTTTGCTATTTGGTTCTTTCTGGCAATCGAAGGGGCAGCGATGGCTGCTGAAGAAGCAAAAGATCCTAAGCGAACCATTCCTAAAGCTTATATTTCCGGGATCCTGACACTGGTTGCTTTAGCATTAGGTGTTATGTTTTTAGCTGGTGGTGCTGGGGACTGGCAGAAATTGTCAGGAATTAACGATCCTCTGCCTCAGGCAATGAAGATGGTTGTTGGTACTCATTCCGGATGGATGCACATGTTGGTCTGGATTGGTTTATTTGGTTTGATTGCCAGTTTCCACGGTATTATTCTGGGCTATTCCCGTCAGTTCTTTGCGCTTGCCAGAGCCGGTTATCTTCCTTCATCACTGGCTAAATTATCGGTATTTAAAACACCTCACCGGGCCATTATTGCAGGTGGCGTAATTGGCATTATTGCTATTTTTAGCGATGGCGTCATCAATTTACAGGGGATGAGCCTGACGGCCGCTATGATTACGATGGCTGTGTTCGGAGCCATTATTATGTATCTGATGAGCATGCTGAGTTTATTTAAATTACGTCGTAGTGAGCCGGGGCTTAATCGTAGTTTTAAAGCGCCTGGTTACCCGATTGTTCCAGGGATTGCTTTAGGGTTATCTGTGCTTAGTCTGGCTGCCATGATTTGGTTTAATCAATTGATTGCGGTTATTTTCGCAGTGATGATGTTAATTGGATATGGTTATTTCCTGATGACGAAGCACCAACGCGATAATGCTGAGCGGGATGATTTATTACTTGGAGAACAATTTCGGGGATAACAATGTTATAAAAAACCGCATCACTGATGCGGTTTTTTTATGGATAATGACAAGATAGAGTTGGGTTAACGTTTGAATTCGTTTAATGATTCATCCAAAGCACCAACCAACCAGTCTATATCCTGAGCTTGAAAAGCAAGCGGTGGACGTAATTTCAGGACATTACCATAAGGGCCGGCAACTGATGTCAGCACATGTTTGTCTCTGAGCCGCTCAATAACATCAAGAGCCAATTGTCTATCTGGTGTTTTGGCATCGCGATCACTGACCAGTTCAAATCCGATAAACAGGCCTGCACCACGGACGTCACCAATACATTCGTGCTTAGCCATTAGTGTTTTCAGTTCATCTTGTAATTGCCGACCGATGGTCAGACTGTGTTCCTGAAGATTTTCATCTTTAATAACTTTTAATACAGCCTGGGCTGCTGCCATGGCAACAGGATTTCCACCAAAGGTATTGAAATAAGGAATGCTGTCACTAAAGGCTGCTAATACGTCACTTTTGGCAAAAAGCCCTGAGACTGGAATGCCATTTCCCATGGGCTTACCAACAGTAATCACATCGGGGACTAAATTATGACGGGCAAATCCCCAGAAGGCCTCTCCAGTCCGGGCAAATCCGGGCTGTACTTCGTCTGCAATGAATATACCTCCGTTTTTATGAACAACATCGATAGCTTCTTGCATAAAGCCGGAATAACCGGGTAAAACCCCATCAGATGAAAAGATAGAATCCGCGAGAAAACCAGCGAATTTAATACCGTGGCTTTGCATATCGTCGATTTGTTCCTGGATTTTCTGAGCAAACCATTTCCCTAAGTTTTCATCGCCGAGGCGATAATGATCGGGAGAGGCCACAAGCCGGGTTGTTTCAGCCAGTGGTTGTCCGCTCCCTAAAGCTGGAGAGGTTCCTGATGTCAGGGCGCTGGTTCCGTGATATGCCTCTTGTGTGACAATAATACCGGTACCTCCCGAATACGCCTGAGCAATACGAATTGCCAAATCGTTTGCTTCACTGCCTGTGCACATGTACATGGCGCGATCAATTTGCGCCGGGCAGGTGGCTAAGATGGATTCTGAATAATCGAGAATTCGTTCATGCAGATAACGTGTATGGGTGTTTAGCGCTGACATTTGCTGATGTACGGCTTCGATGACAGCGGGGTGACAGTGTCCAATACTGGCAACGTTATTATAGACATCCAGATATTTTTCTCCGGCAGCATCCCATAAATATTGACCTCTGCCTTTAACAAGGTGAACCGGTTTACGGTAGAAAAGTCGATATGATTCACCCAGTACCCTTGATCGCTTATCGGTGAGTTCTCTTGTTTGGCTATCCAGTAGTGATGCGTGTTCAGCCCTAAAGCTATTGGTATCCATGATTGTTGATCGTGTTGCCATATGTCCCCCTGTTGACAGCCTTTTTGCAACGAGTGTTGTTGATGATTATGTGCAAAGTGTCGGCCGTTGTTCAGTTCCTGTTTTACTTTTGCATTGTAATTTATCATGCCTGATTTGATAAAAAATGCAACAAAATACACAAATACATAAAAAAGCAATATTGTGTATCTTCATATGAAAGAATCGATAGAGCTGAACCAATTGATTTGGAAAAATATTTTTTATTGACTAAAAAACTTAATGAAAATGAAATTAAAAATTATTAATTAGTTAAAAAATACCTCTAATTATATTAGAGGTATCAAATGTGGTTTTTTGAATGGATTATCTATAATGCAATAAGGATATATTATGAAACGAGTGGTTTATCTTTCTGTTTTTTGTTCTATATTTCTTTCTACGTTTGTTCAGGCAAATAATTTTAAGCGGCTAAATCAGGCATTACCCAAAGAGGTAAAAATTTCATCGATTACTCCGGTTTTTGACTTTGACACCGATGGATGTTTGCCTAGTGCCGCAATTAGTCGAACAGGTGTTCAGAACGGAGGGCTAAAACCCAGTGGAGGTTTGACTGCGGGTTGCCGTCGTAGTGATTTTTTAAATTATTCGAATACTTATCACCGTTATGCCTGTATTAAAAGTGGCGGTAACCAGTATTGTGGACATTTTTTTGCGTTATATTTTCTCAAAGATCAAATTCTTAATGGTATAAAAAGCGGTCATCGGCATGATTTGGAACAAGTCGCGATTTGGACTAAAAATGGACAAGTTATTTATGGAGGATACAGTGCCCACGGTAAGATGTATAACAAGAAAAAGTCATCTATTCCTAAACAAAATGGCCATTTAAAATTTGTGTACCATAAAGATGGCGTTTTGACCCATGCTTTTCGTTTTGCTAAATCGAATGAAGTGGCTGAAAATTCATATGGGACTTTTGTGACACCGGTCATTGTGAGTTGGTATACCATGTATGGTGATGGTGTAAGTAACCAGACGCTTCGTAATCATTTAAATGCTTATGATTATGGCAATGCGATTATGCCGATTAAAGACAGTAATTTCTTAACTAATCTGAATAAGTTTAAACCATCGGGTTTTCCTACATTTACCAGCAGTAGTGTGAAAAATTCACATTAACCAAGAAGCATCCTGCTGTATTTAAAGAGTTTTTTCTGACAGTGAAAAAGTAAATCTGTTTGCCATGAATGAAGATGGTAAATAGATTTACTTTTATCCCGAACTTACATGACCGGCCAGTAAATAGTTTTGATATAACTGATTCAATGTGATCCAAATATGACTTCTTATTTCTGGTTAGCCAACATGGGTTATTGACCATTAATTTGTGTGACTTCTTATTCAAATCGGAGGTTAATATAGTTGTTTATGTTGCATTGGCGTTTTTTTTTAGTGATTCATTATTTTTCTTTGGAAAGCATTTGGTCTGTTGATTTTTGATTGCATAATATTCTTTTCTTGTGCAATGAAGTTTGATGTTATGTCTCGCCATTTATTATCGATCCAAAGTCATGTGGCTTACGGTCACGTTGGAAATAGTGCTGCAGTATTTCCATTGCAGCGTCAGGGATTTGAAGTGACTGCAATTCATACAGTCCAGTTTTCAAATCATACGGGGTATGGTGCGTATGAAGGAGATGTTTTCTCGCCAGAACATTTACTTCGCGTTTTAAACGGGCTTGAAGATCGAGGTGTGTTTGATAAGGTCGAAGCGTTGTTGACCGGATATCTTGGTGATCAACATACCGGGGAAGTTGCTTTAGATGCTTTACAGCGAATTCGTCGTCGTCACCCCCATGCTTTTTATTGTTGTGATCCGGTGATGGGAGATGTCGATCGGGGATTTTATGTTCGAGACGGTGTTCCTGAGTGGTTTAGGGATCATGCAATTGAACATGCAGATATTATTACTCCCAATCAATTTGAACTCAGTTTTTTAGCTAATTGCTCGATCCAGACTACGGATGATGCGATGAAGGCCGCCGCTTTTGTACGGAGTAAAGGACCTAAGCAGGTCTTGTTAACATCCCTGAATGTGACCGAGCTGCCCGATGATCAAATCGGTTTGTTATTGGATAATCAAGAAGGGAGCTGGTTAGTTGTCACGCCTAAGTTTGACTTTCCTATTGAACTTAATGGCGCGGGGGATGTGACTTGTGCTTTGTTTTTTTCTCAGCTATTAAAAGGTAGTTCTTCTGAACAGGCATTGCGATTTGTCGCAGCATCGATTTATGCCTTATTTAAACAGACCTATCAATCTCATGAACGAGAGCTTCAGCTTATAGCTGCCCAGAAAGAGATGTTTAATCCATCCTGTAAGTTTCACGTGAAACGGTTGCGCTAAGGTGTATTTATATTTAGTGATAAGTTTTGTAGCAACTGACATGAATCATTGCTTTAAAGATCTTTGACCGGAAAGGAATAGTTGATGAAAGAGCAATATGCAGCGCGGGAAAGAGTTTCATCAGAGCGACAAATTTTACATTTCAATGATTTCTTTGCTTTGTGGTTTTCTTTGGGAATTGGTTTAGCTGTGCTTCAGACCGGGGCTTTGCTTTCTCCGGGAATGGGGCTTGCTGATTCGTTGGTCGCTATCATTGGTGGAACATTTATTGGGGTGATCTTGTTGGTGATGATAGGCCGTTATGGTCAGCGAGATGGCTTGTCATCTATGGCTCTAATTCAAAGAACTCTGGGGCGTCGGGGTACATTGGTTCCTGCTTTTCTGAATTTGCTTCAACTGATTGGTTGGGGGGCATTTGAAATCGTTTTGATGAGAAATGCTGCGACCCGGCTGATTGATCAGTGGTGGGGACCAACATGGTTTGGTTCAATCGGATTCTGGACATTAGCTTTTGGGGCACTTGCCACATTGCAGGCAATTATGGGGCCATTAACCTGGGTGAGAGTGTTACTTCGACGGATTGGTATCTGGGTTGTTTTGACTGGTTGCTTATGGCTGAGTATTTATTGGTTCAGGCATTTTTCCCTGACAGATGTATTACATGAGAAAGGCAATGGGACGGTGCCGGTAGCTCTGGGATTCGATATTGTTATTTCAATGGCGCTTAGCTGGTTGCCTTTAGTGGCTGATTATACCCGTTTTGGTCATCATTCCCGTTCAACCGTGGCCGGTACTGCTTTAGGATATTTTATCGGAACTGTATGGATTATGGCGTTGGGTGCCGCTTATATCGTGGTTCTTCCAGATCATCAGGGGATGACTCATCTAATGGTTTCATTAAGTTTAGCTGCAATGGGTCTCCCACTATTGCTTATTTTATTTGATGAAACAGAGAATGCATTTGCTGCGATTCATTCGGCTGCTGTTTCTGCAAGCTTATTAACGACAATAAGTACCGTTTGGCTTGCTATTATCTTTGGGATTATTTCGACACTGGTTGCATGGCTGGTTCCTTTGTCTGCTTACCTTGATTTTCTTCTTTGGATTGGTTCTGTTTTTGCCCCATTGTTTGCATTATTGATGATCGATTGTGGTTTTTATAGAATCAAACGAGAACCTAATCGTTATTCGGTTGGTATAGCTATGATCGCTTGGGGCGCCGGGATTGCAACATACCATCTTGTCGCTTATGAATTACCCCATTGGGGGGCGACAATTCCATCCATGTTTGTTGCTGGTGGTGTATACCTTTTGCTAAGAGCTTTTTGCAATAGTTATTTTCCACAGATTAGAAGTATCGAAAATTCGTGAAATCAGCATTTGGACACGGTTTACCTTGTTCTAAGTTTTAAACTAAATAGCTTCGATTTAGGATAAGAAAACTTTTTCGACAAGGGATGAAACGCCAGTGAGATGTCTTATTCTGGGTTGAGAAACAAAGAGGACTTGAATGGAATTTGGTCATTGGCTCGTGTTAGCGGCTATTTGTCTGCTAGGTGCGATGTCTCCAGGGCCTAGTCTGGCTATGGTTGTCCATCATACGATGAGTAGTGGTCGCAAAGGCGGTTTAGTTGCTGCTTGGACGCATACGACCGGGATCGCTTTTTATGCGAGCCTGACGGTGTTGGGGTTGGCTGCCGTACTGATTCGGGTTCCAGTTGTATTTAAGACGGTTTCGTTACTTGGGGCTATTTATCTTATTTGGCTGGGAGGACGGGCTTTGTTTGCCCACCAACAAAATATTTTAATTACGCGACAGTCGATTGCATCCTCATCCGTGTATGCTGCTGCACGGGATGGTTTTGCTATCTCTTTATTAAATCCTAAAATATTGCTGTTTTTTACAGCGCTATTTAGCCCTTTTATTGGTCTAGAGCAGATGACTAACCGACCTCTTTTAGTGATAACTCCGTTTTTAATTGATGGGTGTTGGTATTCATTGGTTGTTTTTCTCCTGAGTCAGGCTGGTGTTTTAAAATGGTTACGAAGTCATGGCCGGTGGTTAGATCGAATGACCGGAATTATTCTTTTGGGACTTGGCTGTGCAGTCATGATTTCTTCTTTTTCATCCTTTAGATAGCGGGTGACGTTTTTTCACGGGTAGTTGTTTGCCGGGCAAATTCCTGAATTGCTTTATCCCGACTGGTTTTGAGATCGACGATAGGAAGTGGGTATCCGATTTTTTTCCGTTCAGATTCTGTTGGTTGATGAATTGATTGACTATCGAGTATGGATAATTCAGGAATCCATTGGCGAATATAGTCACCGTTTGGATCGAATTTTTGACTTTGTGTGATTGGATTAAATACACGAAAATAGGGCACGGAGTCAGTTCCGGTTGATGAGCTCCATTGCCACCCTCCATTGTTATTTGCGAGATGTCCGTCAACGAGGTTATTCATGAAATAGCGCTCACCTGATTTCCAATCTAACCACAGATTTTTGCATAAGAATGAGGCTGTAATCATCCTCACCCGGTTATGCATCCATCCTGTCATATTCAGTTGCCTCATTCCTGCATCAACGATTGGAATACCAGTTTTCCCCTGTTGCCATGCGTATAAATGCTGAGGGTTATCATGCCATTTGATGTGTCGGGTCTGTGGTTTAAAAGCAAGCCCCTGACTGATGGAATCGAATTGGGCCAGCAGATGGATATAAAATTCTCTCCAGATCAATTCATTTAACCAACAAGAAGCACCAGTCTTTGGCATCAGATCCTCCGGATGATATTTTTGTAACAACGTGAGTGCTTGTTGAACTGAGCAGATCCCATGGGCGAATGCAGGTGACAGGCAGCTGGTGGCTGACTTTGCAGGAAAGTCTCTTTGAAGTAGATAATGACTAACCTTATCTCTAATGAATAACTCTAAGTGGTTTAGAATCTTTTTCTCGCTGGTTGGCCAGCGACTTTTACCATTGGCTAACTGACGTAGTTGATCATCTGTTAATCCTTCATCACAGCTGATTGATTCAAGGTTGTCATATGGCTCGCTGATATATTGTTGAGATAATGTAGCTATTTGTTTATGCCAAGCTTTGGCAAAAGGGGTAAATACCCGGTAAGGCTTATTCTGTCGAGTCATCAGCGTGTTGGGCGCCACTAAAAGTTGTGAAGTGATTTTTTTTAATGTGCATCCTTGTTTGTGGAGTTTTTCTTCGATTTCGGCATCTCGTTGCCTTTCCCATAGACCATATTCTTCACCGATAAGGATAACGTTTGCCTGAATTTTTTTGACTGTAGATAAAATTGTGTCAATACAGCCTTGGTATGTTTCGCAATTGAATACCAGTAGCGGAATATTTAGTGTGTGCAATTCCTGTCGCATGTCGATTAGCCGATTGAGAACAAACTGATTGCGTGCCTGGCTGTGATGTTGTTTTTTCCATTGTTTTTCAGTGACACAATAACAGGTATAAATCGGTGTGTGGTATTGCGCTGCCTGTAGAAATAATGGATTATCGCAGGTTCTTAATTCATGCCTGAGCCAGACTAATACTGACATGTGCTATTTCCTCAAATGAGTGAGTGATTACATCAATTGATTAAGTCATACGAAGATAATTGGATGAAATCATTTTGAGTGTAATACCTGTTTCTCCGATTTGCATAGCTTATGGTGCAATAAGTATTAGGGCCTGTTGACGTTTAGTGGTTGAATTTTGTTCAAGTGAAACACGTTTTTGGCGCGGTGCGGACGGTGAAGCTTTGTATCTCAAGAGAACAGGCCGCAACAAAGCACAAGGCTCGTTTCAGTGAACCCAAAGGGCAGTGTTTGCTGTTCGTCGATTAAAGACTTAATCACGACAAATAAACAGTTTCTGATCCTTAAGTTTTGGAGAGTAACATGCTTATTACTTGCTTAGATTATTTCGGAACGGCGGTCTTTGCTGTTTCTGGAGTGCTTGTCGCGGGACGCCGACGGATGGATCCCTTTGGAGCATTGGTTTTAGCAACTTGTACTGCAATTGGTGGCGGAACTATTCGGGATATGGTTTTAGGTCTTACGCCTGTTTTTTGGGTACATCAGGTTAGCTATCTATGGGTTATTTTAGGGGCTTCAGTGATAACGATTATTGGCTTGTGGCAATTTCCCAAGCCCAGCTGGTGGCTATTGCCGGTTGCTGATGCTATCGGTATGGCAACGTTTGTGGCAATTGGTGCGGTAAAGTCGAGACAGGTTGGTGCACCATTATCTGTGTGTGTTGTGATGGGGGTGTTGACAGCCTGCGGTGGGGGACTTTTACGCGATGTTCTGGCTAACCGGGTTCCATTAGTATTACGTCAGGAAATTTATGCTACAGCTTGTTTAGCCGGAGGGCTTTGTTGGGTCTTAGGTGTTATCCTCGGAGCGCCTTTCTGGGTGAGTACCATCTTATGTATTATTCCTGCGTTATTGATTCGTTTAATTGCTATTCGTTTTCATCTTTCTTTACCGACATTGGTCATCCGCTCGCTTTATAAATAAGTGATATGTCGGCTTCCACCACTTTTTAGACGTCTATCACTGATTGGTGCAGTTCAACCGATTTGCACCTAATCCATGTTTTTGTTTGATGTGGCCAAAAAAATATTTGATAAATTAGTTACTAGTATTTTTGATATTTGGTGATTAAATCTTATTTAAACCAAATGCAGCATGCTGCATAGGATATGTAATCAAGGAGGCCGGATGTATTAATAGTGATAATTGAGCGATAGAGCATGATATCGAGGTTATTTCGTCAGTCTATTACCCGCCATGTGTCTGTAGTTTCAACCCTATTGATTATTTTGGCATTTGTAATGATTACTTTTGTGACTTATTTACAGTCATAAAGTGTTTTAGAAAAAAATCAATTTGTTGCACAGCAAAAAGAAGTGAAAGCATTGGCTAATGCAGTTGGTGGCCGCTACAGTGCTGCTATTCACGTTGTCAGAAAACAGTTTAAAAGCTTCAGACTCAATCAGCTGAGCGATTGCATTTAACGGCTAGTTCACAGACGATTGGTCAGTATCAAATTCCTCAGGCGATAAATTGCGGTGTTCCACTTAGCCAGAAAACCGCAATGATTGATTGTTTCCTGCAGCAATATGGAAGTTATATCACAGTTTGTATTCGTGAACATCAGCAGTTTATTCAGGTCCTTTCTTCATTGAAAGATGCTCATGGAACACGATTAGTTGGCTTTCAGCTTGATCCTGATTCTCCGGCTTATCAGCATTTGATTAGTGATCATGAATATGGATAGTCCGGTTAATTTATATGGTCATCGCTATCTTGGTTATTATGCACCCATTCATAACCATCAGGGGAATATGATCGGTGCTGTGTTTGTGGTGTTGCCGATGCAAAAAGTTATTCATAGCATTATCAATTCTTTTAAGAAGGTTCATTGGGGGTAAACAGGTTACAGTATTCTTGTCGATGTAAATCCATCTTCCCGGGGAATTTATCTTTATAATTAGCACACCAAATTAATTGGTACCTCAATATTAAATTTAGTGTTACCAGACCATGTTTCGAATCCTTTTGCTCAACTGTTAAAAGCTTCCCGGGTTGGTTACTTTCCCCTGGAAAGATAATCAGGGGCAGGTTTGCCAGAAATATTTGGCTTATGCTCATGTTCTTGGCTGGAATTGGGTTTTGATGGACGGCACATTTATTTCTGAGCTAACTCAGGCAAATCAGGCATTGTTGATGTGGACTATTAGTGTTGTTGTCGTGGCCGATGAGGTTCGCCAATTGACCTATCGACCCCAACAATCCTTTAACGAGATATGATTAGACTGTTGCAACAGAGTACGCCGGGGGCTGCTTCTATTATGGAATAAAGTCAGAATATGGGAGAAAAAGTCAGCCATGATGCGACGAATGTAGGTGATATGCTCCATCAAATGAATCAGCAGATCCATTCAATTGCTGAAATGACTGATAGTATAGCGGCCACTGCTTAGCAGCAATCTTAGGTTGCGCAAGAGTTGGCCCGTGGAGTAACCGATGTTCGTGACCGTTGTGATATGAATAAAGTAGTGGTAGAGCAATCGGTTGAATATGCAAAGCAGCTTGGTCATGAATCGCGAGCTTTAAATTGTGAGGTCGAGTTTTTCCATTAAAAAATTGTTCTTGTCTCTTTGAAAAAGGGGTTTTGCTATTTTGATGTACAGACGCTAATGTGGCACTTGCCCTAAGTCAGGCGATTGTCCCAAGGGGTTAGATGCAGAGCGTTGTTAAAAATTGAGTTGGAATATTTATAACCTCTGATCAGGATTCTCATGCATTGGAAATAGTGAATGAAAGAGCTTAATGGTTGCGTGCATTTTGATTCGTCTGCGATTCAGACCCGTCAAATTCGGGCCAGTGGCCCTGGTGGTCAGAATGTGAATAAAGTGGCTTCTGCTGTTGAATTGCGATTTGATATTACGGCAAGTGGATTAAGTGCACTGCAACAAAAACGTATTTTGAATTTTTCGGATCAGCGGATTAATCAACAGGGATTCATTGTGATTAAAGCGCAGCAGTATCGGACTTACCAGCTTAATCTGGATGATGCGAAAGCCCGGTTATCTGAATTGTTGAGAAAAGCCTTATATGTTCAGCCTAAGCGACGTAAAACAAAACCGACCAAAGGATCTGTTAAGCGTCGTCTTGATAAAAAAAACCAACGCAGCGCGACAAAGGCACTGCGTTCAAAACCTTATTAGAGGTTTTTCTGGAGGATATTAAGCATCCGTCTTAATGGTTCTGCTGCCCCCCACAGAAGCTGGTCGCCGACAGTAAATGCAGCCAGATATTCAGAGCCCATGGCCAGTTTGCGGAGGCGTCCGACAGGTACACTTAATGTGCCGGTAACTTTGGTTGGTGATAATTCCTGCATACTGATTTCTTTTTCATTTGGAATGACCTTAACCCAATCATTATGACTTGCCAGGATTTCTTCAATTTCCTGCAATGGTAAATCTTGTTTGAGTTTAATGGTTAAAGCTTGTGCATGACAGCGCATGGCTCCGACCCGAACACAAAGGCCATCAATTGGAACGGGGGATGATTGCAGACCGAGGATTTTGTTCGCT
Source organism: Candidatus Celerinatantimonas neptuna (assembly GCA_911810475.1). Classification (NCBI taxonomy): domain Bacteria; kingdom Pseudomonadati; phylum Pseudomonadota; class Gammaproteobacteria; family Celerinatantimonadaceae; genus Celerinatantimonas; species Candidatus Celerinatantimonas neptuna. Next base: position 1,492,869 of record OU461276.1, on the reverse strand, counting down.
TCAGCCTGGGCTTTCCATTCTTCTTTACTTTGTCCTGAAGGGAGCTGTGCATCAATCCATGGGATAAGACTTCCTGCCAGAGGAACGCCAAATTGGTCGGTTGGAAAATCCTTTGCTCGCATTTTTGCCGCAACCTTGCGATCAATTTCCAATATCGCAGATGCCGGGTCTGATAATTCATTGGCAACTTCATTGTGGAGTTCACCCATTTGGTTCAGAAGCTCGCGCATATTTTTTGCTCCTGCGCCTGATGCTGCCTGATAGGTCATTGGAGAGACCCATTCCACCAGATCTTTTTCAAAAAGCCCGCCAATGGCAATGAGCATTAATGACACGGTACAGTTTCCGCCAATAAATGTTTTACAGCCATTATCCAGAGCTTTATTGATGACAGGTCGGTTAACTGGGTCGAGAATGATAACGGAATCATCGGCCATACGAAGAGTTGAAGCGGCATCAATCCAGTAGCCATTCCAACCAGCTTCGCGGATTTTTGGATAGATTGCTTTGGTATAGTCTCCGCCCTGACACGTTACGATAACATCCATTTGACTGAGTTCATCAATATTCAAGGCATCCTTTAGTGGCTTTTGCCCACCGATAGCAGGGCCCATTTGACCGACTTGCGATGTGGTGAAAAAAATGGCGTCGATGTTGGCAAAATCATTTTCTGTTTGCATCCGTTCCATCAGCACAGAACCGACCATTCCGCGCCAGCCAACAAAGCCTACTCTCATAATGGGTTATCCTCGTTTTTTTGGTTATTAACCTCGATAAGGTGATATAGCCTTAGATATCCGAAAGTAAAACCTAATGTACTTATACACGGAGAATCATGTGGCTTTTTGTTCTCTTATGAGGTCGAAAATTAAAGTTAGATGAATGGCCACATTAGCATTGCTTCTAGCGCAGATCTAGTTTCTGAAAATAAACAGAAGACCGTTTCAGAAGGGAGGTTATCTTTGGAGGATGTATCTGACAACTGCTCCTTTTACGGAGCAGTTGTCTAAAAAGGAATTACTCGTTGTTTGGCGTTTTTCCTTCGCCATGATAGTTTTCACTGTCGAGTAAACGTTCTAATGAGCGGCTATCGACATGGCGGAAATCTTTCCCTTTGACTAGATAGAAAACAAATTCACAGATATTCTGGCAACGGTCACCGATTCGTTCGATGGCTCGAGCACAAAATAGTGCAGTCATGACATTAGGAATGGTTCGGGGGTCTTCCATCATATAGGTCATGAGCTGACGGACAACCGCTTCATATTCCCGATCAACTTTTTCATCTTCACGGTAAACTTGTATGCCTTGTTCTATATCAAGGCGGGCCAGAACATCTAATACATCATGCAGCATTTGAATTGCGTGCTGGCCAAGTGATTCAAGATTTACTATCAAAGGTTGATGGTGCTTCGACAATTTTTCTAATGCTGTCCGACAGATTTTATCCGCCTCATCACCAATTCGTTCCAGCTCTGACACCGTACGGATGATGGACATAATCAACCGCAAGTCACTTGCGGTTGGTTGCCGCTTGGCGATGACCTGAGTGCAGGCTTCATCAATTGCAACTTCCATTGCATTGACTTTTTTGTCATTTTCAATCACCTGTTGAGCCAGTTCTGTATTGCCTTTATTCATCGCTCTGACAGCATTGATTAACTGTTGCTCGACAAGGCCTCCCATGGTGAGGACCTGATTGCGCAGTGATTCCAGCTCGGCGTTATATTGGGCTGAGATATGCTTATTAATATTGAGGTTATCCATTGTTAAAGCTCCTCTACTTAGCCGTACCGACCTGTAATATAATCTTCGGTTTGCCGTTGGTTTGGCGTTGTAAATAATGTATTCGTATCGTTGAACTCGATAAGTTCACCCAGATACATAAAGGCTGTGTAATCAGAACAACGAGCAGCCTGTTGCATATTATGAGTAACGATAACAACGGTGTATTCCGATTTCAATTCACTGATTAATTCTTCAATACGACCAGTTGAAATTGGATCAAGTGCCGAACAAGGTTCGTCAAGGAGTAAAACTTCAGGACGAATAGCTATTCCCCGGGCAATACAAAGTCGTTGCTGCTGCCCACCCGATAAACTGTTACCACTATGGTTGAGTTTATCTTTAGTTTCTGTCCATAGTGCTGCTTTTTCAAGAGCCCATTGGACCCGTTCATCCATTTCAGCTCTGGATAGTTTTTCAAACAAGCGAACACCGAAAGCAATATTGTCATAGATCGACATAGGAAATGGGGTTGGTTTTTGGAAAACCATGCCGACCTGTGCCCTCAATAATGAAACATCTTGCTGATCGGTTAAAATATTGGTTCCATCCAATAAAATACTCCCTTCGGCACTTTGCTCCGGATAGAGACTATACATTTTATTGAATGTACGAAGCAGTGTTGATTTCCCACAGCCGGAAGGACCGATGAATGCGGTTACCTTATTGGTGGCAATATCCATTGAGATATCTTTCAGCGCATGGAATTTACCGTAGTAGAAATTCAGGTCGCGTACTTGAATTTTGGTGTCGAAGTTCTGGTTTTCAGTACTCATTAAAACGTCTCTCTTTAATCTCGCTGTACGGTCGAGTTAGTTCTATCCATGCCTATTTTTTGAAAAAATAACACGAGCCAGAATATTGAGCATCAATACAAAGGCTGTAATCAGTAAGACCCCGGCCCAAGCGAGCGACTGCTGGTGCTGGTAAGGGCTCATTGCAAAATTGAATATTACAACCGGTAAGCTAGCCGTTGGACTGGATAAATTCGTATTATAAAACTGGTTCGATAAAGCGGTGAACAATAAAGGTGCTGTTTCCCCGGCGATACGGGCAATTGCAAGTAAGACACCGGTCACGATTCCTGAAACAGATGCTTTTAAGGTGATTTTACCTATAATTTTCCACTTCGGCGTGCCCAGAGCGTAGGCTGCTTCGCGTAGGTTATTGGGAACCAGTTTCAGCATATTTTCAGTCGTACGAACTACGATTGGAATTTGTAATAATGTTAATGCAAAAATCCCAGCCCATCCAGAGAAGCCACCGGTATTCACGACGACAATTGAATAAATAAACAATCCGACAACAATAGATGGTGCTGATAAGAGAATGTCATTGATAAAGCGTATGATCTCTGCAAACAGAGATCGTTGGCTGTATTCTGCTAAATAGATTCCTGCCAGAATACCCAGTGGAGTTCCTATAACGGTTGACCAGAAGATAAATAGCCCACTACCGACGATTGCGTTGGCCAGACCGCCGCCAGGCATGCCTGAAGCGGGGGTGGATTCTGTGAATAATGCCCAGCTCATCCCTGAGACACCTCTGGTCAGGGTTGAATAAAGAAGCCAGGCAAGCCAAAAAAGTCCGAAAGCCATCGTGACCATCGAAAAAAACAGAGCGATTCGATTTTTGTTACGTCGGTGAGATTGCATTTTATGGCGTGAAATAGCCAGTTTTTGCTGTTCGGTCAAGGTCATATTCATGCTTTACGCCCCTCATTTTTCGATAGGCGCAAAATCATCAGTTTAGATAGCGCAAGGACAATAAATGTAATAACAAACAGAATTAGTCCTAATTCCATCAATGCGGCTGTATGCAAACCGGGCCCTGCTTCTGCAAATTCATTGGCCAGAGCAGAAGTAATACTGTTACCTGGTTGGTAAAGTGAGAAATTGGACATATTGTATGTATTACCAATCACAAATGTGACGGCCATTGTTTCGCCCAAGGCTCGACCAAGACCTAGCATAATACCGCCGATCACCCCATTTTTAGTAAAAGGTAGTACGATATTCCAGATTACCTCCCAGGTGGTACATCCCAAACCATATGCAGATTCTTTCATCATCGGTGGAGTACGTTCAAAGACGTCTCTCATCACGGATGAAATATAAGGGATAATCATAATGGCCAGAATAATCCCTGCGGCCAAGATACCGATACCGAATGCGGGGCCTGAAAAAAGTACACCAATAAATGGGATATTTGAAAGCACATCGCCAACGGGTTGTTGAAAGTATTGCGCAAACAAAGGGGCAAAGATAAATAGCCCCCACATACCAAATACAATACTGGGAATTGCGGCTAAAAGTTCGATTGCGATCCCCAGAGGACGTTTCAGCCAGCCTGGGGAGAGTTCAGTTAAAAAGAGCGCAATTCCGAAACTGACAGGAACTGCAATAATTAAGGCTATCAGCGATGTAACCAGCGTTCCATAGATAGGAATTAATGCACCAAACTGTTTTGCAGGCGGATTCCATTCTTTATGCCACAAAAACGGAAGACCGAACTGTTTAATAGAAGGCATTGAAGAGATGATGAGTGATATGATAATCCCGACCATCAACAATACTGTCAAAACTGCAGCTACGCGTACCAGCATAGCAAATAGGTAATCACCTCGTTTGCTTGGCGCTTTGATCTGTGGCTTTGCTTCTGCCATAGGACTCTCTTTTCTGGTTTAGAAATAAATAAAATCCCTCCCCATAAAGGAAGGGGAGGGAATAATTACTTAAATCTGTCGATTAGTAAATGCTTTTACCACTTTCAGTTTTAAATTTAGTTTTCCATTCGTTGTGAACGATGTTAACAACTGATTTCGGCAGTGGTGCATAATCGAGCGCTTCAACAAGACGTGGATGATGATAACCGAAGTTTACGAAATCCATGACCGCTTTAACGCGTTGTGGGTTTGATGGAACTTTATGCATCAGGATATAAGTGCCAGAAGTAATTGGCCAAGCGTGTGCGCCTGGTTTGTTGGTCAAGTCCTGTGCGAATGTACGATTCCAGTCTGCACCTGCAGCGGCAGCACTAAAGTTATCACGGGTTGGTGAAACTGTGTGACCGTCATGGTTGACCATTTTGGTGTAAGTCAGATGGTTTTGTTTTGCATAAGCATATTCAACATAACCGATTGCACCACGGATTCGCTGAACGAATGCTGCAACACCGTCATTACCTTTACCACCAAGACCAACAGGCCAGCTAACTGTAGTTCCTTGGCCAATCTGAGATTTCCATTGAGAACTCATTTTTGACAGGTAACCGGTAAATACGAAAGAAGTACCAGAACCATCAGCACGACGAACAACCGCAATTGACATAGAAGGCAAGCTTAAACCTGGGTTCAGTCGTTTGATTGCTGGGTCATTCCATTTTTTAATTTTGCCCAGATAGATATTAGCCAGTGTTTTGCCATCTAAAACCAGTTGATCAGGACGAATGCCTGGGACATTAATTGCGACAACGATACCGCCCACAACAGTTGGGAACTGAGCTAATCCATCTTTTGCTAAAGTTGCGTCAGACAGTGGTTTATCTGATGCTCCGAAATCTACAGTTTTTGCAATAATCTGTTTGATCCCAGCAGAAGAACCAATACTTTGATAGTTCAATTTTACACCGGTTTTTTTATGGTAAGCGCCAGCCCATCGTGAGTAAGCTGGACCGGCAAAGCTTGATCCTGCACCTGTAATAGTCTGTGCTGCCATCGCTGAAATAGTAGTTAACGACAGCGTTGCAGCAATGATTCCTGCGACAGTTGTACGCATCAGTCTCATGATCCCTCCTAATGGGATATTTCGAATCTTGACGTCGATGTCTGATTCATCTCGGTTGAAAATAAGCGTAATGCAAAGTAGAAGAAAAACATGACAAGGATATTTCTATTTTATGACAATTTTATGACGAGGTTCATGATTTTGATAAATGTGGCTATTTTTTGAACAATATCACCCGTTTTTCGGTAGTTTACCGATATAGTAGATATATTCTTTATGCATTCTGTTTTCATGACAACCGATTTTGAGTTTCATTTTATGAATAAATCGGTTTGATTTGAACTGGAATATTTCAGTTTGAAACCTGTTTATCGATGCATAAACGTGATCATCTTATCAAATATTTATGGTTGTATTTTGTTGACGTCAAGGAAGTTATCATTTTGGGAATATTTTCCGCGAGGATCAACTTTATTGACTAAGATCTTGTTAAGGGAAGACTAATTATGATTAGACCGGGGATGGATATACCCCTGATTCGTCATTTTTCTTTTCATATCTGCATAGATATACCAGACCATGTATCTGGCTGTTGGATTATATTGGGGGACGCAGCTGCAGCTGCATACTTCCTAAGATAAAGGGAGTTCTTATGTCAGAAAACCGTTATTCACACCTCTCCAGTAACCGTCTTATTCGTGGAACGACAGCGATGATCCTTGCTGGAGGGAAAGGAACACGCCTTAAAGAATTAACAAATCGGGTGGCTAAACCAGCGGTTTCTTTTGGGGGCAAGTATCGAATTATTGATTTTGCGCTTTCTAACTGCGTGAATTCAGGTATCCGCCGGATTGGTGTCTTGACCCAATATATGGCGCATGACCTGATCATGCACCTTCAATCAGGATGGCAATTTTTTAGTTCGGCTTTGGGTGAGCAGGTCAGTATTATACCTGCTCAGCAAAGAACGGGTGAAGAATGGTATCGGGGAACAGCTGATGCTATTTATCAGAACTTAGATATTATTGATAGTGGACGTTTTGAGCGAGTTTTAATTCTCGGCGGTGATCATGTTTATAAGATGGATTATTCAAGGATGGTGAATTTCCATGCTGAAAATGATGCGGAAGTGACGGTTGCTTGTATCCGCACGCCAATTGAAAAAGCTTCATCGTTTGGTGTTATGGGGCTTGCTAAAGATGGACGGGTTCTTACATTTGATGAAAAACCGGCGCATCCGAAATGTGATCCAAGTTGCCCTGATCAGGCGTTGGTTTCAATGGGAATTTATATCTTCAATATGGATGTGTTAGATATTGAATTACGTGCCGCATTACTTCAGCCCGGTTATGCACATGATTTTGGACATAATATTATCCCCTCTCTTCTAAGCAAACGACGGGTGTATGCTTATGTCTTTGGTTCGAATGGTCATCCGGGAAGTAATGGTTACTGGCGGGATGTTGGTGACTTAGATGCCTATTATGATGCGAGTATGGATTTACTTGCTCCTGAACCTGAACTTAATCTCTATGATCAGCATTGGCCGATTATTACTTATCAGAAACAGCGTCCTGGCGCTAAGTTTGTATTTGATGAAGACGACAGGAGAGGTTATTCGGTTGATTCAATGCTCTCTGCCGGGGTGATTGTTTCCGGAGCAAAAGTAAATCATTCTTTGTTGTCATTTGATGTGCGTGTTGAAGAGAAAAGTGAGGTTTTTGATTCGGTTTTATTACCCGGAGCTGAAATCGGAAAACACTGTCAGATACATAAAGCTATTATTGGGGAAAATTGTATTATTCCTGACAATATGCAAATTGGTGTCAATCGTAAAGATGATGAAGCACACTTTACCGTGTCGGATCATGGAGTTGTTCTCGTTACTCGGGAAATGCTTCGTTGAGTGTTCACTGACATTTATTGTCTTATCTCTATTCAATCGCTATTTGGCTATGAGTTATCCATCAAGTAAACTAGCATTTTATTTCTATGTCAGGATAATCTCGTATGAACAAACATGAGGATGACACCACCGATTTTGGCTTTACCCAAGTTGATAAATCACAAAAAGCTGAATTGGTTGCGAATGTATTTCATTCTGTAGCCGCCAGATATGATTTGATGAATGACCTGATGTCGATGGGAATTCATCGGTTATGGAAGCGATTTACGATAGATTGCAGTGGTATTCGTCCTGGGCAAAAAGTGCTTGATTTAGCCGGTGGAACGGGTGATCTGACAGCAAAGTTTTCACGACTGACTGGTCCGCAGGGGCAAGTTGTTCTTGCGGATATTAACGATTCGATGTTAAAGGTTGGAAGGGCTAAATTACGCAATAAAGGGGTTAGTGATAATGTTCGCTTTGTTCAGGCGAATGCTGAGTGCTTACCTTTCCCTGACGATTGTTTTGATTTGATTACAATTAGCTTTGGCCTACGCAATGTGACCGATAAGAGTAAAGCACTGGCATCTATGTTTCGGGTACTTAAACCTGGTGGTCGGTTACTTATTCTGGAATTCTCTAAACCTCAATATCAAATCCTGAGTAAGGTTTATGATCAATACTCATTTAGAGTATTGCCATTGATTGGGAGAGTGATAGCCCATGACTCAGAGAGTTATCGATATTTGGCCGAATCGATTCGAATGCACCCGGATCAGGAAACATTAAAAGGCATGATGGAAACCGTCGGATTTGAAGGTGTAGAATATTTTAATATGACTGGTGGGATTGTTGCATTGCATCGCGGTTATAAATTTTAGGGGGCTTTATGCCTTTATCTTCATTAATTTCAGCTGGCGTAGAGTTTGTAAGTAATCACTATCTTGACCTCGATAAACAGAGTGCTCAGCGGATTAAATCAATAGTCGGTAAAGTGATCGCTTTAGATATTCAGCCGTTTCCTACGATCTATTTTAATGTAGCGACTGATTCGTTACATTTGGATGTTTTAACCCAGTATGAAGGGATTGCCGATAGTTATTTAAAATTATCCGTCTGGTCTGTTCCCAAGCTTAAAGATCCAAATATTTTACCTGAACTGATTCGATCTGGAGATGTTGAGCTAACAGGTGACATTCGTTTAATTCAACAGTTTTCTGAAGTTTTTAGTCAAGTTAAACCTGAGCCAGAAGAGAAGCTATCTGCTTTAATTGGTGATGTTCCGGCTAATCTTTTTTTTCGTCAATTGAAGCGATTAAATCATGGGTTGAATCAATTTTTTCAGCAAAATTACCAACATTTGTCAGAGGTGGCCGTTGAAGAATGGCATTTAGTTGTTGGTGGTGATGAATATCGAGATTGGTGTGATGATATCAATCAGTTAGAAAAACAACTCGAGACATTAGAACAGCGCATAAACAGGTTGTGATGAATGGGATTTAAAGAAGCTTTTCGCTTTTGGGTGATTGTTCGGACATTGTGCCGATTTGGAATCGATGATGCGATCCCGAAGCGTTTCTGGCCATGGCCATTGCGTTTGTGGCGGCGCTTACTATTTTTCTGGCCAAATCGATATATTCACCTTCCATTAGGAGAACGGTTACGGCTTGCCCTTGAAGCTCTGGGACCGGTTTTTGTTAAATTAGGACAAATGTTATCGACACGCCGGGATCTGTTACCTGTCGATATTGCTGAAGCGTTATCCTTATTGCAAGATCAGGTGACACCGTTTCCCGGCGAGTTAGCCCGTTCACGTATCGAAGAGGAATTGGGACAGTCCATTGAGTCAATTTTCAATGAGTTCGATGTGATACCTCTAGCATCTGCCTCTATAGCGCAAGTTCATTGTGCGCGGCTGATTCAAAACGATGCTGAGGTTGTTGTGAAGGTTATTCGGCCAGGTATTGATGCTGTGATTGATTCAGATATCCGGTTAATGCGCCGTTTTGCCCGGCTCATGTGTCTGATTCCTGATGCCAGAAGATTGCGCCCGGTCGAAGTTATTGAAGAATATCGTCGGACATTGTTAGATGAGTTGGATTTAGTCCGTGAGGCCGCTAATGCAATTCAGCTTCGGCGTAATTTCGAAGGATCGAACTTATTATATATTCCAGAGGTTTATAGCGATTTATGCCATACCAATATGCTGGTTATGGAGCGAATATATGGTATCCCCGTTTCTGATGTTGAGCAGCTTAAATCCCAGGGAACTAATTTAAAATTATTGGCTGAGCGTGGGGTCGAAGTCTTTTTCACGCAGGTTTTTCGTGACAGCTTTTTTCATGCTGATATGCATCCCGGGAATGTTTTTGTTTCCCGAAAACATCCGGATGACCCTCAATATATTGGAATTGATTGCGGTATTGTGGGGACGTTAAATCGTGAAGATCAACGTTACTTAGCTGAAAATTTTCTGGCTTTTTTTAATCGTGATTATCGCCAGGTTGCCCAACTGCATGTTGATTCAGGATGGGTTCCTTCTGATACGAATGTCGGTGAATTTGAAGCGGCAATACGAACTGTCTGTGAACCAATTTTTGAAAAACCATTGGCGGAGATCTCATTTGGGCATGTATTGCTGAATCTTTTTAATACGGCCAGACGTTTTAATATGCAGGTGCAACCGCAACTTGTCCTGTTACAAAAAACGTTGCTTTATATCGAAGGGTTAGGGCGACAACTTTACCCTCAACTTGATTTGTGGGCTACCGCAAAACCTTTTTTGGAACGTTGGATGCGGCATCAGGTTGGACCCGGAGCATTATGGGAAGCGATAAAATCTAAGGCACCTTATTGGGCTGAGAAGTTTCCGGAAATACCGGAGTTAATTTATGAGAATCTTCAGCTGGCCAGACGTCATCAACAACGATTTGGTGATTTATCTGAGCGTTTTCTTCATCGACAGAAATCAAGACAGGTAAGCTTGTATTGTGCACTAACCGGGGGAGCTTGCTTAATTAGTGCAGCTGTGGTTTATTCTAATAATATAGATCTTGCGATTGGGCTAGGTAGCATCGGTGTACTCATTAATATATTGGGTTTACGCCAATTTCGATAAACACTAGATTGTAATGGGTATTGGAGTAGGACGTTATTATGGGTGGTATTAGTATTTGGCAGTTGTTAATTATTGCTGTCATTGTGGTATTACTTTTCGGTACCAAAAAGCTTCGTGGTATCGGAGGAGATTTAGGACAAGCCGTCAAAGGATTTAAAGATGCCTTAAATGATGACGCGTCTAAAAAAGATCAAGATCGTCATATCGATCAGCACCTTGAGCAACATCGCGAAGAAGATGATCATGACGAAAATTCTAAACAATCGTAGTTTCTCATACGATGTTTGATATTGGCTTCTGGGAGCTGGTTCTGTGTGCCGTTATTGGCCTGATTGTTTTAGGTCCACAACGTCTGCCTGGTGCTGTTCGTGCTGTTATGAAATGGGTGTATACTTTTCGCAGTATGGCTAACCAGGTTAGAGAAGAGCTGGAGAAAGAGATCCAGCTCAAGGAACTTAAAGATGAAATTGATGAGGCTCGTCATAGTGGCCGAAAATTAGGTGAGCAATTAAAAGACTCGCTCGATCAGGCTTCATCTTCTTTACACTCAGAACGACATGAAAATTCAATTCATCAACCTGATGAAGTTGGTTTGGATTCTAATCTAATATCAAAGGAAAACGATCATGAGCGACAGTGAGGCGCCGTCTTCATCGACATCGCTGATCAGTCACCTGCTTGAACTCAGGCGTCGGTTACTGTTGAGTTTAGCTTCGGTTTTGGTCGTATTTGTGGTGTTGGTTTTCTTTTATGACAAAATTTATACACTTGTTGCAAGGCCATTACTGGAAGTTCTTCCGGCTCATTCATCGATGATTGCAACTGAGGTCGCAGCGCCCTTTTTTACGCCCATTAAGCTGACGATTGTTTGTTCTTTTTTTATCGCGATGCCCTATATTTTAAGCCAGGTTTGGGGCTTTATCGCACCGGGTTTGTATCGGAATGAGAAGACACTTATCCTGCCTTTAGTTGTTTCTAGCGGTATTCTTTTTTATGCGGGAATCGCTTTTGCGTATTTTGTAGTTTTCCCTATAGCATTTCATTTTTTCACGTCAGCAGCCCCAAAAGGGGTCATAATTGCAACGGATATTTCCAGTTATCTTAATTTCGTTCTGAAACTTTTTTTTGCTTTCGGGGCAGCATTTGAGATCCCCATTGCTACCGTTTTACTGTGTTGGGCGGGAGTGACGACGCCTAAGATGCTTTCTCAGAAACGTCCTTATGTGATTGTTGCTGTGTTTGTCATCGGGATGTTACTTACTCCGCCAGATATTTTCTCTCAGACATTATTGGCTGTTCCCATGTGGCTATTATTTGAACTTGGCCTCATCTTTGCCCGTTTTTATTCACGTCGTCATGATGATTGATATTGCATTAAACCTCTCCAGTGGTCAGTTTCAGGATGATCGGGATTCAGTGATGGAGCGAGCTCATCTTGCTGGTGTGACTCAGTTCTTGCTGTTAGCTAGTGATGCTACAGAATCAAAATCTGTTGCCCGTTTGGCTATGATTTATCCGGGGTGTTTTGCTAGCGCTGGTTGTCACCCTCACCAAGCTGATGAATTTCAAAGTAGTGATCTTGATATCATCGAAGATTTGTGTACAACTACCCAGGTAGTCGCTGTTGGTGAATGTGGTCTTGATTACAACCGAAATTATTCTAATCCTGCAACTCAACGGAAGGTGTTCGAGCAGCAACTTGAACTTGCAGCTAAGCTTCAGTTACCTGTTTTATTGCATGAGCGGGATGCACATGATGATTTTGTTAACATTTTAGAAACTTGGCTACCTCATCTTCCTCATGCGGTGTTACACTGTTTCACAGGGTCAGCTTGGAGCCTTGAACGGTATTTAGCTATGGATCTCTATATTGGAATTACAGGATGGGTGTGTGACGAGAGGCGAGGTACTGAACTGCGCGAGCTTGTTGGCAACATCCCGATAGACCGATTATTCTTAGAGACAGATGCTCCTTATCTATTACCCAGAGATCTTTCTCCAAAACCAAAAATCCGCCGTAATGAACCATGTTACCTGCCTCATATTTACCAGACAGTGGCGATGTTACGCGGTGAATCTGTTCAGGATTTAATGATTCAGATTAAGAATAATTTCCGACAGGTATTTCTGGGTTAACCTTCTGCAAAAAATAAGAGAGGTTTTTTTCGTGAACGCTTTTAGTCAGTTTCCTCTGCGGCGCATGCGTCGTCTTCGTGCCCATGATTTTTCTCGTCGGTTGGTTGCTGAAAACCATCTGACTGTCGATGATCTGATTTATCCGATGTTCGTTCTTGAGGGAGAAAAACGTGTCGAGGAAGTTGCTTCGATGCCCGGCATATATCGATACAGTATCGATGAATTGGTTAAGGAAGTGAAAGAAGTTGAGGCATTAGGTATTCCTGTCATTGACCTGTTTCCTTATATTGAAGCGGATAAAAAGTCGTTGCTGGCTGAAGAGGCCTATAATGAAGATGGTTTAGTCCAGCGTGCAATCCGGGCGATTAAATCGGAATGTCCCGCGATTGGTGTGATGACTGATGTGGCGCTAGATCCATTCACGACTCATGGACAGGATGGCGTGATTGATGAGCATGGCTATGTCATCAATGATGTTACTAAGGATATTTTGGTTCGTCAGGCACTTTCTCATTTACGCGCTGGAGCTGACATTATTTCTCCCAGCGACATGATGGATGGCCGTATTCTTGCTATGCGTGAGGCATTTGAAAAATCTGGATTTGTGAATGCTCAGATTATGGCCTACTCAGCTAAGTATGCGTCTTGTTTTTATGGTCCGTTTCGTGATGCTGTTGGCTCAAGTGGTAATATCAAAGGCGGTAATAAAAAAACATATCAAATGGACCCAGCGAACGGACTAGAAGCGCTGCATGAGATTGCTCTGGATATTCAGGAAGGGGCCGACATGGTTATGGTTAAGCCAGGCATGCCTTATTTGGATTTGGTTCGTCAGGTGAAAGATAATTTTTCTGTTCCAACATTTGCCTACCAGGTTAGTGGTGAGTATTCAATGTTAATGGCTGCTATTCAAAATGGGTGGTTAGATGAACGCTCTGCCATTATGGAATCGTTGCTATGCTTTAAACGTGCCGGTGCTGATGGTGTTCTGACTTATTTTGCCAAACGGATAGCTAAGTGGCTTGCCTGATTTTTCTGAATCTACAAACGTATACGGCAGTGTACGTTTGTGGGCTGCAATCATTCGTCCTATAATTATAAACCTGATAGTCTGTTGATGAGTCTGATATAGTTTTAGTGATCTCATCATGGTTGAATATGATGATCGTTTTAATCAGCCTATATTATATTTTGTAAATATAGATAATTTGTTTTCTTTTTATTTACCGACAAACTAGTTATTTATAATTTAATCAGTAAAGGTGTTTTCCCATCCTCTTTAGTCACAAGGAGCGGCATCAATGATTCGTTTGTATTGCTTCGTGATTTTTTGTTTATTATTAGCTGGTTGCGCATCTCATCCTTCTTCTTCCATTCATAAGAGCCAGCCTATTGATCGGCCCATTTATCTTCGGGGTGTTTTCACTTGGTGGGATGCTGAGCCCCAATATCAGTTACATCCGGTTAGCGGAAAGCATGGGGTCTGGATGACTCAGGCTCAATTGATGGCTGATGGTCGTCCATATGAATGGAAGATCGGTGATAAAGACTGGAATTGTGGAACTGATTTTGGCTACCTTTTAGATGATAAGCCAATGATATTAGACAAGCCTCGTAAAGCAGATAGTTGTGCTGAATTTAATAGCTTTAAATTTACACCTGAAAAAGATGGTGTTTATCAGTTCTTCCTGGATATTAATGGAACTTATCCTCATGTGTATATTAAGATGAAACCAGAGGAATAGTTGTTTCGTTGCTGGAATGCTTGATCGTCGTTTATTAAGATGTTTCACGTGAAACACTTATTTTTTAGTTTTCAGTTGTGATTTTGATGAGAGTATATAGTAAATAAGAGATATCTATGAAGTATTCAGCATTTGGAGATAAGTTTACGAAGCACTCGGGTATAACTCAGCTAATGGCTGATTTAGATGCGGGTATTCGTGAAGATGATATTGTGATGCTCGGTGGTGGAAATCCTGGGTTTATCCCTGAATTACGAGAATGCCTCTCTTCCCAGCTTCAAAAAACAGTGGAGCAGGGGACATTATTAGATGTGCTTTGTAACTATGATGGTCCACAAGGGAACCTTGCTTTTATTGAGTCATTAGCTTCACTATTTGAAGAACAATTCCACTGGCCAATTACCTCAAAAAATATTGCTTTAACCAATGGTTCTCAAAATGCATTTTTCTATCTGTTTAATCTGTTTGCAGGTGAAACGGGTTCATTGGAGAACGGAGCGAGAAGTCTTAAGAAAGTTCTCTTCCCTTTAGCGCCAGAATATATTGGGTATAGCGATAGTGGTCTGGATGAAGCCCAGTTTGTTGCTTGTAAACCAATCATCGAACTTGATGCGTCACGAAGAGAATTTAAATACCACATCGATTTTGACGAGTTGAGTATTGATGAAGATGTCGGTTTGATCTGTGTTTCTCGGCCGACTAATCCAACTGGAAATGTTCTGACTGACGATGAGATCAGACAGCTAGATGAATTAGCAAGACAAAACAATGTTCCTTTGGTCATTGATAACGCATATGGTGTTCCTTTTCCACATATGATTTTTAATGATTGTAAGCCGTTCTGGAATGAGAATACAATTCTTTGTTTAAGCTTATCAAAGTTTGGCTTACCGGGAGCTCGATGTGGAATCATCATTGCTGAAGAAAGTGTGATTCAAGCGATTGAGAACCTCTCTGGAATTATTAATTTGGCACCGGGTGGAATTGGTCCGATGCTGACTCAAGAGCTAATAGATAATCGTTCTATCTTATCGATCAGTCAAAATATCATTCGTCCTTTTTATCAGAAAAAAAGTGAATTTGCCCGTCGCTTATTGCTTGATTCTATCCCAGACCGTCGATTCAGGATTCATCGCAGTGAAGGGGCTATGTTTTTATGGTTGTGGTTTGAAGATCTTCCTTTAACCAGCCAACAGTTATATCAGACATTAAAGGCTCGTGGCGTTATTGTTGTCTCCGGGCATTATTTTTTCCCTGGGTTGGATGATACAAATTGGAGACATATGGATGAATGTATTCGCTTGAATTTTGCATTACCTGAATCTGAAATTCGTAAGGGTATTGCGATTCTTGCGGATGTGGTCAATGGATTATATAGACGGTAAGTAGAGGATTACAGGCAATGATTTTTAGATAATACTGAGCCCGGTTGATAAACCGGGCTTTTAATTTTTATTGCCTTGGAATAAGGCCTGATATTACAAGAGTAATCACCATCATTTAGTGGGTTATCTCTGGTTGAAGAAGCAATCAGTTTTCAATCAACTCGGGTTGTTTTACCGAACGAATTGCTATTTTTTTAGGTTTCAGCGCTTCTGGGATTTCACGAACCAGATCAATATGTAACAAACCGTTCTCCAAGCTTGCCGCTTCGACTTTGACATGATCTGCAAGTTGATAACGTCTTTCAAATCCGCGTTCGGCTATTCCTTGATAGAGAAATTTGCGCTCATTTCCTTCTTCAGCCGATTCCTGATTTCTATTACCGGTGACAACCAGGGTATTTTCATGGCTAGTGATTTCTAGTTCTTCTTCTTTAAAGCCTGCTACGGCAAGTGTAATTCGGTATTTATTGTCATCTACCAGTTCAATGTTATAAGGCGGGTATCCGTTACCATTCTGAGCTGATGCGGAAGCAGCTGCTTCTACTAAATTGGCTAATCTGTCAAAGCCGATTGCGCTGCGATACAAAGGCGTGAAATCAAATTGAGTTCTCATAATATTAATCCTCTACTGAGCAATTAACGAGGTTTGATTACTCCATGGACATAATCAAGACCTCTGAATAAAAATTTTATGGCCCGCTTCTCGGCGCCACATTAATTAATCTGGGGATGATATGTTTAATTTCAACTGTGAATCTGAATATATTTAACGGATAGGGGATGGAAGTCGTGTATTTATATGGGGGAGAGCCAGCTTTAAAACTACCAGCATCATCTCGAGGACACTGGTAGTTTTTATATTATTAATAAGCTTGGATTATTTATACATCCAGATTGGCAACGTTAAGTGCATTGGTTTCGATAAATTCACGCCGGGGTTCAACTTGGTCCCCCATGAGTGTAGTGAATAGTCGATCACATTCAATTGCATCCTCAATTGTTACTTTGAGCATTCGTCTGGAGTCAGGATCCATTGTTGTTTCCCATAACTGTTCAGGATTCATCTCCCCAAGACCTTTATAACGCTGAATGTAAACACCTCGTTTTGATTCATTCATTAGCCAATTTAATGCTTCTTCAAAACTGTGAACTTCTTTTTGTTTAGCACCTCGTTTCACATAAGCACCATCTTCGAGAAGGTTACCAATGACTTGACCTAATTCCAAAATTTTTCCATATTCATGGCTCTCGAAAAATTCATGTTCGAAAATATAGAATGTATCTACGCCATGCATACGATGAGAAACGGTTGGCTGATAGACGGGCAACTCAGGATGTTTTTCAACTGTTGCTGAATAGAAGTTTCCTTTTGGCAGGGTTGCGTTTATAGGTGAAAGGATATCATCAATCCACTGCTGTACCTTTTCCTGACTCGCTAAGTCGCTTGTTTCCAGAGGTTTTTGATAGATCATCTGATTCAGTAGTTCTCTAGGATAGCGACGGGATAGTCGGTCCAGCATTTTCTGAATACCACGATATTGGCGAACCATAGTTTCCAATGACGCACCCGATATTGCTGGCGCATGCTGGCTAACATGTAAGCTTGAATCATCTAGCGCTTGGGATGTCAGAAACTCGATGAGCGATGGGTCATCTTTAATATAATTTTCCTGTTTACCTTTTTTCATTTTGTACAAAGGTGGCTGGGCGATATATACATAGCCACGTTCGACAATCTCTGGCATTTGACGGTAAAAGAAAGTTAACAGTAAGGTGCGGATATGTGAACCGTCAACATCTGCATCTGTCATGATGATAATTCTGTGATATCGTGTTTTATCAGGGTTATACTCGTCTCGACCGATACCACACCCGAGTGCTGTAATCAAAGTCGCGACTTCTTGTGAAGAAAGCATTTTGTCAAAACGGGCTTTTTCAACATTCAGAATTTTCCCTTTAAGAGGAAGAATGGCCTGATTTTTACGGTTTCGGCCTTGTTTTGCACTGCCTCCGGCAGAGTCCCCTTCCACAATGTACAGCTCAGAAAGTCCAGGATCTTTCTCCTGGCAGTCTGCCAGTTTCCCGGGAAGTCCAGCCAGGTCGAGGGCTCCTTTACGCCGTGTCATTTCACGGGCTTTTCGGGCGGCTTCTCTTGCCCTTGCGGCATCAACAATTTTTTGCGTAATGCTTTTAGCATCGGCTGGTTGTTCAAGTAAAAATTCACTGAATTTTTCACCCATGCTCTGTTCAACAGCTGATTTGACTTCTGAAGAAACCAGCTTATCTTTGGTCTGACTTGAAAATTTAGGGTCTGGAACCTTGACCGATATAACCGCTGTCAGACCTTCTCGTGCATCTTCTCCTGCTGCACTTGTTTTGTTTTTCTTACCCGCTTCTTTATCCATATAGGTATTTAGTGTACGAGTAAGGGCTGACCTAAATCCGGCTAAGTGTGCTCCGCCATCTCGCTGCGGAATATTGTTGGTGAAACAGTAGATGTTTTCCTGAAAGCCATCATTCCACTGCATTGCAATTTCAACTGTAATGCCATCTTCCCGTTCAGTTGTGAAATAGAATGGTTTTGTGTGGATTAATGTTTTATTTTGGTTGAGAAATTCGACAAATGCGCGAATACCGCCTTCGTACATGAAATGATCTTCACGGCCATCGCGTTCGTCTTTGAGGATAATCGACACCCCGGAGTTCAGGAACGACAACTCACGCAGCCGTTTTGCCAAGACTTCATAGCGGAATTCGGTGATGGCAAAAATTTTAGGACTCGGCCAAAAACGAATTGCTGTTCCTGTTTGTTCAGTTTCGCCTACAGGCTTAAGCGGTGCATCCGGATCGCCAAGGCTATAATACTGCTCATAGACATGTCCCTGACGTCTGATGACAAGTTTTAATTTATCTGATAATGCATTAACAACTGATATTCCGACGCCATGGAGACCGCCTGATACTTTATAAGAGTTATCATCAAATTTGCCTCCAGCATGCAGGACTGTCATGATGACCTGAGCTGCAGAGACGCCTTCCTCTTCATGTAAGTCGGTGGGTATCCCTCGTCCATCATCAGTGACAGAAACGGAACCATCGCTGTGAATCGTTACAACGATATCTTTGCAGTAGCCTGCTAATGCTTCATCAATTGAGTTGTCGACAACTTCAAAGACCATATGATGCAGGCCCGTTCCATCATCAGTATCACCAATGTACATTCCTGGGCGCTTTCTCACCGCATCAAGGCCTTTTAAAACCTTGATACTTGATGAACCATAATTATTTTCAGCCATGTTTCGCTCTCGTTTACTGTTGAGTAACGACCCCTTGTTTCACGTGAAACAAATGGCCATCGATTAAATCGAATCCTTCCAGCATCTGTAGCTCTATTGCCGTTATAAAAACTTGTGCATTATTACGCTGCAAATAACCGGCGAGCAATTTTCGCTTGTTCGGATCAAGCTCTGCTGCAAAGTCATCAATTAAATAAATTGTTGGTTTGTTAAGTACCTGATAGGTATATTCACCTTGTGCCAGTAATAATGCACAAACCAACAGCTTTTGCTGGCCTCTTGAGATACATTCCGCTGCGTCTCTGGTGCCAGCTTTTATACGAATATCTGCTTTATGAGGGCCTGCCAGCGTGTATCCCATCTGGGACTCCCGACTGTAGTTTGCCTCAAGAATCTCAGCTAAAGGCTGAGAGTTGTTCCATCCGTCATATAATTCAAATCGAAACTGATATTCGGGTAAAAAATCAGCAAGTAGCTTTTCAATTTGAGGAATCAATTGCGTGAAGTAACGATGCCGCATTTCATTGATTTGATCTGCTTGCTCTATAAACTCATTATCCCATATGATGATTTCACGGTATGGTGCTTTGCGCTTTAATAGCGCATTGCGTTGTTTGAGAAGCCGTTTGAATCTGTGCATGATCGCTTGAAACTGAGGCTCAAGATGGAAAACCCCCCAATCAAGAAATGCACGGCGAAAACGTGGGCTTCCGTTAATAAGTCCATAGCCATCCGGATGAATTAACTGCACAGGTAATATCTTTGACAATGTTGCTTGAGTCCGGATATTATCTCCATTGATTCGTAGCTTGGTTTCCCCCGAAACTTGTTTGCTTAAACCAATTTTATCATGACCTATTTTAGCAAATAGAACTAATTCATCACATTGATGCTGCACGACCTGTCGAATTCGAGAGCTACGAAATGACCGGCCAAATCCAAGTAAATAAACCGCTTCTAAAAGGCTTGTTTTCCCGCTTCCGTTATCACCCATGATGACGTTCAAGCCAGGACTAAAGATCATCCGGGCCTGGCTGATATTACGAAATTGAGTGATATTCAGAGCATCAATAGCCATTGGAAATATTGCAATATCTACAAGCGCATCGGCATAATAACGTAAAGTGCCTGACCAGTTTGTTCACTGTCTTCAATGATGGAACCCGTAATTCCGTCAGTCATGCTCAGGCGGACCTGATCCGATTTCAATGCATTTAACACATCCAAAATATAGGAGACATTAAAACCGATCTCTAATTCATCTCCCTGATATGAAACATCCAGTATTTCTTCTGCTTCTTCTTGTTCAGGGTTATTCGCTGTGATTGTTAGCGTTTGTTCGGAAAGTTGCAAGCGAACACCACGAAATTTTTCATTAGATAAGATAGCTGCTCTGGAGAATGCTTGTCGCAGCTCTTCCCGACCGGAGATAAGAATTTTATTTCCACCATTAGGGATGACTCGTCGGTAATCGGGGAAGCGTCCATCGACTAATTTACAGGTAAAGGTAAAGCCTTCGACGATGGCACAAATATTATTGGTGCCGATTTTTATCTGAACTTCGCCATTTTCTTGATCGAGCAGCCGAATTAATTCAAGAACACCTTTACGCGGAACAATAACCTGTAGTTTTTCTAATGTAATACCGAGTTCAACTGTTGCTACTGCAATCCGGTGTCCATCACAACCTACAGTGCGAAGTGTCTGTCCTTCAGTTTCAAAAAGCATTCCGTTGAGATAGTAGCGGACATCCTGACTGGCCATTGAAAATTGAGTACTATCAATGAGTTGGCGTAACTTGGATTGTGGTAGTACGATGTCCAGTTGAGCTTCCCAACTGTCAATATTCGGATACTCTGATGCCGGAAGTGTTGCTAATGAAAAACGGCTACGACCTGATCGAATTTCAAGTCGCTCCCCCTGTGCTTTACACTCGATATTACAGCTATCAGGTAGTCCTCGACATATATCGACGAATTTTTTGGCTGGAACCGTTATTTCTCCAGGCTGGGGTGGCGACTCAAGTGGGATATGAGCAACCAGCTCCACTTCCATATCGGTTCCTGTCAGAGACAAGCCCTCTTCAGTGACAACTAATAAAATATTACCGAGGATTGGTATAGTCGGACGTCCACCGATAGCACTACTGACAAGTTGTAAAGGTTTGAGCAAGGTTTCCCGGCTAATTTGAAAATGCATGTTCAGTACCTATGATGATAAAGTCCGAATCAGATTCTGGTAATCTTCTTTGATATCATGGCTTTCTTCCCGAAGTTGCGTGATTTTCCTGCATGCATGTAATACCGTGGTATGGTCACGGCCTCCAAATGCATCACCAATTTCGGGTAAGCTATGATTGGTTAACTCTTTGGCGAGGGCCATTGCGAGTTGCCTTGGTCTGGCAACGGAGCGTGAACGCCTTTTCGAGAGTAAATCGGCAACCTTAATTTTATAATATTCAGCAACTGTTTTCTGAATGTTATCGATGGTGACGAGTTTCTCTTGTAATGCTAATAAGTCTCTTAGTGCTTCACGTACAAAATCGATTGTAATGGCTCGTCCGGTAAAGTTTGCATTCGCTATAACCCGGTTCAGAGCACCTTCAAGTTCACGAACGTTAGAGCGAAGACGCTTCGCAATGAAAAAAGCAACTTCATCAGGTAACCGAATATTATTTTCCTGAGCTTTGGTCATTAATATGGCAACACGGGTTTCGAGCTCTGGTGGTTCAATCGCGACAGTGAGTCCCCATCCAAACCGGCTCTTTAGCCTGTCTTCAACGCCATCAATTTCTTTTGGATAACGATCACTGGTTAGAATAATTTGCTGATTTCCCTCAAGCAATGCATTGAATGTATGGAAAAACTCTTCTTGCGATCGTTCTTTATTGGCAAAAAATTGAATATCATCAATCAATAGCGCATCTACGCTACGATAGTAACGTTTAAAATCTTCAATTGCGTTATTTTGTAAGGCTTTAACCATATCCTGAACAAATCGCTCAGAATGCATATAAACAACCCGTGGGTTTTGCTTGCTTTCTAAGATGCCATTACCAACGGCATGGAGTAGATGCGTTTTGCCTAATCCTGTACCGCCATATAAAAAAAGAGGGTTATAGGCTCCGCCAGGATTACTGGCTACCTGTGAAGCTGCAGCCCGGGCTAACTGGTTTGATTTACCTTCAACAAAGTTCTCGAACTTATGCTTTGGATTGATGTTGTTTCTGTGGCTAATCTGGTAATCACTACGCTTTCGATTCGTTTCCCGATCCCAACTTCTTTCTTGTTCAAACGACTGCGTTGGACGAGCTTCATGACGATTTGTCTGAGCTGGCTCAACAACTGGAGAAGGTACAGGCCGAACGGGTTTACTGCCCACTTCAAAACGCAGTACAGGCGCATCGCCTGTACAAAATTCGTCTAATAATGCGTTGAGTTGGATAAGGTATTTATCTTTCACCCAATCCAGAACAAAGCGGTTTGGTGCATAGAGAGTTAGCAGTTGATTATCCTGTTCGACTTGCAGGGGACGAATCCACATACTGAACTCAGTCGCGGGTAATTCATCCTGCAATCGACTGACAATCTGTTGCCATAAAGACACACTCACATGCAACCTCTTTAACCTTCGAAATGACCGATTATTTTATACCGTCAGGCGCATAAACTCTAGGATTTAAGGTCAATTATCATGTTTTTCTGTAAAAAGATTTGATGTTCTTTATATATCGATCCTAACTATATGATTTAAAATAAATTAATTGGGGGATAATTAATATTTTAAGCAAATTTACAATATGGACTGATTTAAGGTCAATTTTTGGTAGGTTAGTTGTTAACTCAGCCTCCACCATGGGATGGATAGAACCATCAAATGGTGGAGGACTACTGTAGAAAATATATTAGTTTTCAGCTGGTGCTGTCATCATATCGTCAGAGGATAGATCCGCAAAATAGCTGCGGGTGAGTCGGAATACTTCGGGTGAAAGAAGCGCAAGGGCAACCAGGTTTGGAATAGCCATCATTGCATTGAGCGTATCAGCAACAAGCCAGACAAAATTGAGTTGTAAGGTTGCACCTAAAGGTAGTGCAAGTATCCATAAGATCCGGTAAGGGACAATGGCTTTTGTACCAAGTAGGAATTCGACGCATTTTTCACCATAATATGACCAGCCGATAATGGTTGTAAAAGCGAAAATAGCGAGCGAAGTCGCCACGAGAATCGTGCCGATACTTGGCATAGCCTGGCCAAAGGCCATGCTGGTTAATGCTGCGCCTGTACGGCCACTGGTCCATAATCCTGAGCTTATAATGACCAGGCCTGTAATTGAACAAACAAGCAGTGTATCGATGAACGTACCCAACATAGCAATCAGTCCCTGACGGACCGGATTACTAACTTGTGCGCTTGCGTGTGCTATTGGTGCGGAGCCAAGCCCCGCTTCATTCGAGAAAACGCCCCGAGCGACACCAAAGCGGATAGCGGCCCATATAACGGCTCCAGCAAAGCCACCTTCCGCTGCAGTCGGTGTAAATGCATGTGTAAAAATTAATGCAAACGCATGGGGGAGTGCCTGAGCATTTATCATCAGGGCAAACAGACCAAAAGCAATATAAGCGATAGCCATAAATGGAACTAAGGCCCCTGCAACCTGTCCAATTCGTTGAATACCGCCAATTAAGACAGCTCCGACAAGAACCATCAAAATAATTCCAGTCAGAATATGTGAGATTCCAAAAGTAGCATGCAAAACATCAGCAACAGAATTAGATTGAACGGTATTTCCTATGCCAAACCCTGCACATGCTCCGAAGATTGCAAATAAAAAACCTAACCAGCCCCAGCCACGACCCAAACCGTTTTTGATATAGTACATCGGGCCACCGACATGGTGTCCTTTGTCATCGTTTTCCCGAAAACGTACCGCTAACACAGCTTCTGAATATTTTGTTGCCATGCCGATCAGAGCTGTAAGCCACATCCAGAATAAAGCCCCGGGGCCTCCCATAAAAATGGCAGTTGCGACACCTGCAATATTTCCTGTTCCGACTGTTGCTGATAAGGCAGTCATCAATGCCTGGAAAGGGGGAATTTCCCCCTTATCGGTAGAGCTCCTTCCATTCCACAGAAGTTTAAATCCATAACCCATTTTGAAAATTGGAAGAAGTTTTAAACCGAATGACAGGAAAAACCCGACACCTAAAATTAGAACAAGCATCATTGGACCCCATACGATGCCATTGATACTTTTTATAATTGATTCGACCAGATCCATTGTATTTGACCTCCATTTTGTCTTTTATACTGCGGAAAATCGAATTTAGTGAGGTGATTAACATCATCTAAAAATCGATGTTTTCCAGGCTCATCCCAGCCGGAAGATAATGCTTTTTATAAGATGAAAAGCATAGTCTATGCCTAATTTTGTCCACTATATTGCTGTTTGATCTAGATCATCTATTAGAATTCATATTGTTGGTTTTTTAGTAAGTTAATACAGAAGTCTTTAGTTCTACCTTAAAGGATTGATTATATAACGCGCTATTTTAGGGCGAAATTTCACCACTTGCTCTATGGTAAAGCAATTCAGAGAGCTTGATAGAAGAATGTTTCTGTGCATTTAGTCAACGATTATCTGTAAATAATGACAATTGAAGTATGAAAAATACATTAATAGACGGTGAAAATCATCGAATTTCTTTGAAAATATCCCATTCATATTTTGAATTTTTTCATCGAGTGAACATTGACCTTTCTGTAACTGGAAGGTTTATAGTGTGTATATTGTTGGTTAGACCTAAAAGAAGGAAACCATGTCTGAAGCATTTACTTTTCCCGTTGAGGGAATGCGCTGTGCCGGTTGTGTGAGCCGGGTCGAATCTGTTTTAAAAGAGCAACCCGGGGTTGATGATGTTTCTGTTAATCTTGCACTTAATCAAGCCCATGTTGAATTAGAGGATGGTCGCTCGTTATGTCAGTTGGCAAAAAGTTTAGGTGAAGCGGGATATCCTGTTCCAGTGGAGCGTCAGCAATGGATGGTAAGCGGAATGCGTTGTGCTGGGTGTTCTTCTGCTGTTGAACAGGCCGTTAGCAAGATCCCTGGTGTTATGGACGCTGATGTGAATTATGCGTTAGGACAGGTTTTTATAACAAGTATTGCTAGTATTCAGATTGACCAGAGCGTTGTTAAAGCGATTGAGAATGCAGGGTTTCAGGTGGAGGACCCTCAGCCGGTAAAGTCTGAGGCACCTAAAGCTAGTGCGGATTTTCCGTGGCGATTGATAGTGAGTCTGATATTGACGATCCCACTAGTGGTGCCAATGCTGATTTCAATCTTGGCGTTGCCTGGTTATGTGCAGTGGTTACTTGCAACCCCCGTGCAATTTATTCTGGGCTGGCCTTTTTATAAGGGGGCCTGGCATGCGATACGTCAGCGTGCCGGAAGTATGGATATTTTGGTCGCATTGGGAACTAGTGCGGCTTATTTTTATAGCGTCTGGCTTTATTTAAGCGGATATTCTGCGCACCTGTACTTTGATGGTGCGGCTGTGATTATTACTTTGATTTTAGTGGGACGTTATATTGAAGAGAAGGCAAAAGCAAAAGCTGCCCGGGCGATATCTCAACTTATTCAGGAAGCACCATTACAAGCTCATCGTTTAAATGGTGACATAGCTGAGGATATCGCTGTTGATGCTCTTCGAGCGGGTGACTGGGTGTTGATTAAACCAGGTGAAAAGTCTCCTGCTGATGGGGTAATCCGTTGGGGAAGTTCTGAATTTAACGAATCGCTGATTACAGGTGAGAGTCGTCCGGTTGTTCATGCGGTTGGGGATGAAATTCTTGCGGGAAGTTTAAACGGTGAGGGTTTATTAAAAGTTGAGGTGACTCGCGCTAATGCTGAAAGTACGCTGGGGCGAATGATTCAGATGGTTCAGAATGCCCAGTCGGGCAAGGCCCCCGTACAAAAGTTGGCTGATAAGATCAGTTTTTATTTTGTTCCGGCAGTGCTAAGCGTTTCATTATTGACGCTGCTTTTCTGGGGATTGGCTACGGGGGATTGGGCCGATGGAATTGCTGCCGCTATTTCGGTTTTGGTGATTGCCTGTCCGTGTTCACTGGGGCTTGCAACGCCAACTGCATTAGTAGCAGGAACGGGTAGCGGTGCAAAATTTGGTATTTTGTTTAGGAATATAGATGCACTGGAGCGAACCCGTAATATTGATCAGGTTGTTTTTGATAAAACAGGAACATTGACGCAAGGGCGTCCCCAAATGACTGAAGTGATTTGCGATGGTTCTCAAGAACAGCTGATCCGTTATGTTGCCAGTGCTCAGCAGGGAAGTCAGCACCCTCTGGCTCAGGCAATGCTGGAGGCGAATAATCAGACATTGATTCCTTTGGATCACTTTAATAGCTATCCGGGAATGGGGATTGAAGCTCATCTTAATGATGAGAAACATACGCGTGTGTTAGCGGGTAATCGGGCGTTAATGTCTCATTTTCAGATTGTACCGGGAGATATTTGGCTGAATCGCCTGAATCAGTCCGGTGAGTCTGGGAGCCGGGTTTTGATTGCTATTGATGATAAAATTAAAGGTGTGATTGCAACTTGTGACTCTGTTCGCACGCAATCGAAGGATGCTGTAAATCACCTTAAATCGATGGGAATTGATTCGGTCATGTTAACAGGTGATCAGATCCCGGTGGCCAGGCAACTAGCGAGTGATCTTCAATTAGCCGAATGGGCTGCTGAGCTTAAGCCCGAAGATAAGCTCGTTGACATTCAGCTGCGACAAAAGGCTGGCCAACGGGTTTTAATGGTCGGCGATGGTGTGAATGATGCGCCTGCTCTAGCACAGGCTGATGTGGGGATAGCAATGGGAAGTGGCAGTGATTTGGCCATTGAAAGTGCCGATATTGCGTTAATGCGTGATGATCCTTTATTGGTTGCAAATGCCGTTGCTTTGGCAAGGCAGACCTGGCGTGTTATTCAACAGAATTTATTCTGGGCATTTTGCTATAACGTGATTGGTATTCCGCTTGCTGCATTTGGGTTGCTAAGTCCTGCTATTGCCGGTGCCGCGATGG
Organism: Candidatus Celerinatantimonas neptuna; assembly: GCA_911810475.1. Classification (NCBI taxonomy): domain Bacteria; kingdom Pseudomonadati; phylum Pseudomonadota; class Gammaproteobacteria; family Celerinatantimonadaceae; genus Celerinatantimonas; species Candidatus Celerinatantimonas neptuna. Next base: position 1,465,700 of record OU461276.1, on the reverse strand, counting down.
CTATGAGCTCTTTGTCAGTTGTGTCCAACTCAGTTCGCTTAACCCGGTGGAAACCGAAACAGCCGGAGGACATAGATGAAAATCGGTGAAGTAGCAAAACGAAGTGGTTTATCGGTTAAAACGGTGCGCTATTATCATGATATTGGTCTGGTTAAAGCTCAACGGTCTGAAAATGGCTATCGTAGTTATAACCGTGAGCAATTAGACCACTTATGCTTTCTTGGAAATTGTCGAAAGATCGGTTTTAGCTTAGCTCAGTGTGAGCAATTACTATCGCTCTATATTGATAAAAATAGGGCTTCTTGTGATGTGAAACGCATTGCATCTGTCCATCTGGCAGAAATCGAAGCTCGTATGAGTCAGCTTGAACAATTGAGGCTGAGTCTTTTAACTATGATGGATTGTTGCGCAGGTGATGATCATCCTGATTGCCCGATTCTTGATTCTCTTGCCGGGCATTCTAGTCTTGCCGATTTTACTAACGATTAATCTCGTCGTTAAAGATTGGAGTATCTCTGGGAGGACTGTTGGCCTTTGGCCTCGGTCTATTATGGCTTATTGAATTAACTTATTCAGTTGTCATCGCTTGCTGCCCGTATTAATTTGAGCAAAGTGCAAGAACTACAGTGCTTAGAGCATTCCAATCTATCTGCCATATTGCTAATAATATGGCTAGTAGTGTCGTCAGTATAAGCTGTCGTTTCAGGCTCTTGAGCTGCGATTGTAACTGATTGATTTCTTTTTGAGATACAATATCTTTGTCGATTGAAATTTCTTCCTGAGTGCTTTGTTTGTCTGCAAGCTCTCGGGTATCAGTGTTTAATGCATTGATTTTATTTTGCTGTTCGTTTTGTGTTTTCCACAGCCTCATTTTATCTTCTTCGAGAGTTTTTAATCGCTTATTGATGCGTTCTTGTTGAGGTGATTGTAAGGTAGCAAGACGTTCGTTTTCGCTCATTGGTTGATCAGTACCGTTATTTGATAACTCTGAATTTTGCATCGCTGCCCAGATTGTTGTTTAAGTATAGGCTGGTTATTTTAAGATATGAGACATGATGTTGTGGTTGAGGATCAAGTGATGACTGATCTGAATCGATTGATGTCTTTATAAGACGATCTGTTACAGTCGCGTTTGCTGGTGTTTGTAGGCTACTTTTTGTGAATGCTTTTAGTCTTAAGTCGTTTTAGCTGACAATGAAAACCTCATAATTCTCACATTGAATTCCGTTATTTTTTGGTTTGTCTTTGTAAAACTTCAACTAGAAGTGGCTTTTTTACCCATAGCTGTGATGATGTGAAAAAACGTTTAATGGATAAGCAGTGCACTTCCAATAACGGCTAATGTGGCTGCAAACCATGCGCTTCGGGTCGGCGGTTCTTTGGTGCAGATCCATAGCAGAGGTAAAATCATAACAGGTGTTGTTGCTGAGAGCAGAGAAACCATACCAACATCGCCATGACGCAATGCGTATAGAATTAAAGTCATCCCAACTCCCATGGCTAAAAATCCATTGGCAAAAACTAGTGTGAAAATTTTGATGTTCATTGGTTTCTGTGCCCGACAATATGAAGAGTGATTGAAAAAAGCGAGTACCAGATGGGCAATAAATGCGCTTAACATCCGAACCATGGATGCAGCAATCGGATCGATCGAACCATGCATAACAGGTTTGGCTAAGATGGAGCCTAAACTTTGCCCTAAAGCAGCGATAAGTCCCAGTGAAATAGCAATTGATAATGATCCTTTGACGTTTTCCCAGGCATGATGTTGTTGGCGATGTCCAAACAGAATCGCCAGGGCGATCGCAAGAAGTAATAAAGTGGCTCCCAGTAACTGAATGGACTGCATTCGTTCATGGAAGATAATGGTGCCAAGAATGGTTGAAAAAATAGCATTACTGGTAAAAAGCAGGTTAGCGCGACGTGGTCCCAGGCGATTCATACATGCAAATAATGCTGTATCACCGATAAAAATGCCAATAGCTCCTGAGCAGATAAGCCAGATTAAATCCTGACCTGACAAAGTTTGCCATCCTCCCGTGATGAGGCTGGCAACGGTAAGTATGAGAGTTACGAGGCCAATTCGCCATCGGCTGTAGGAAAATGCCCCCAAATGGCGTGCGGGTGTGACGGATATTAAACTGGTTCCGGCCCAGATTGCTGCCGAAATCAAAGCAAGCCATTCATAGCCCATGCTGGATATCCCTATAGTTGTAAGCCGGTTAAATTAAGAGTTTCACGCTTTAAACACAAGTGATTTGAAGGTGAAACGACATGTTTTTGGTGATAAGTTGGTAGTTTGATGTTTACTGTCCATACTTGAGTCGGAAGCATTGTGCGTTTGATCGGAGTTTGCTTGAGTGTCTAATGTTACATTGTATTGCTTACTTAAGAGAGTGGAGTCTAGAGGACGTAATGAGTAGTCTAAGTCCAACCCTGCGAATAGCTCGTGATGTTGATGATGATGCAATTCGCCGGATTTATATTCAAATATTTGATCGTCCGGCAGAAGCCCGATTTGTTGAGGCTATTCGTCAACTTGACCAGTGTCCTCAGTTATCTATGGTTGCTGAAGTTGACAATGAAATAAGTGCTCATTTATTGCTTAGCGAAATTAGTTTGAGCGGATGTCCTGAGTTAAAACTGATGGCTCTTGAGCCAATGGTTGTTATTCCTAAATGTCAGGGATCAGGTGTTGGCCGGGCGATGGTTAATGTTGCAATAGAACAGATTCGTCGTCGGGGATATCATGCGATTATTGCTATCGGTCCTTCGGATTATTATTTCAGATTCGGGTTTAAGGCGCTTGAGCCATTAGGGTGGAATTGGCCTTTTGCGATTGGCGCTGAAAGCATCGCAGTTGCGCCACTGACTTCAGAACTTCTTGATATCTATCAGGGGGATTTAGATTTCACCCCACCATTTTATAAATTATTTCCTTCGCGTAAATAACCAGCGTATCTGCTATTTAGTTTGAAGATAAGTTATTGAGATATGGCTTATCTGTTTGTTTTCTGAAATTGTAGAAAGATTTTGATATATCAGACGACCTTCCATTTTAAGTAAGTCGTCTGGTTTTGATGATCTACTCGGCCTGTAGTGCTTCAATAGCCGCCATGACTGAACGACACTCCCGGGCGATTGTCGCTGGATTACTTGGCATCATATAGCAAGGTGCAGTCACTAATTTGTGTTCTTTGTCGACAATGCTTTCACCCGAGTCGCATTGAACCGGATGGGCGCCACACTGCTTTAATCCGACTTCTATGTCTGGGTTGTTTTGTCCGACGGTTAGAGTGAGTTCTAGCCCACTATCTTGCATTGCTTTGGCAACGGTTGTCGGGGCCATGCAAAGCGCTGCAACCGATTTTTCTGCTTTGAAAAACTGGCGAATTAATGATGCAACAGATGGTTCAACTTCGCCATCGGGTCCAGATATAGCCCACTTCGATAAATTTTTTGCGACGCCAAATCCTCCGGGTAGCCATAGCGCATCATAGCCCTCTATTTTTAAGGCTGTCGTCGGTAGAATTTCGCCCCGGGCTATACGGGCTGATTCATTTAGAACATTTCGTGCTTCGCCTACGGGTTTACCAATACAATGATCGATCACGTCGTGTTGGGAGATATCAGGTGCAAAGCAGTCATAATGATGTCCTGCTTCACTGATTGCTAATAAAGTTAATACCGACTCTTGGATTTCACTGCCATCATAGACACCACAGCCGCTTAGAATAACTGCGATTTTCATGTTGAGACCTCCTACCTGATATTTTTAAAATGATTCATTATTTTGCTTTTGAGCCATCCACTCGACGAATCTCAGGGCATCTTGGGGGCGGGCAGGATTCTGTTGCTCAAACATCAGCTCAGCATAGCGTAACGGATATTTTCCAGGCCATCCAGGTGGCATGTCCAGGGTCCAGTGTTCGAGACATTCGCTATCTTGCAATAACACGACTTGCTGGCAATTAGTTTGATTACGCCGCATGCTAAGAATAATGGCTATTCTTAATAATCTTGTCAATGTAATGGCCCGTGAAAAAGTGACAGCCTGCTGCTTTTGTAACGGGGACAGATGCCAGTTTCCTCTCTGGTTGAGTAACATGGCGGAGATGAGATGTTTCTGCTCACTGCTAAAGCCGGGGAGATCACTATGATCAATGATATAGGCGGCATGTTCTGGTGCACGTTTAAACTCAATATTTAAACCGACTTCATGAAATAAAGATGCATAGCGCAGCATCTGGCGTTCATGGTGATCAAACCCCGGGGTGATTTGAGCCGCTAACTGGAGTGCATATTGGCAGACTTGTTGAGCTTGATTCTCATCTATGTGGTGCCGTTTGATGAAGCTTTCAGCCGTATGGGTTCTGACGCTTGATGAGGCTCTTTGACTAAGCAGGCTATAGACCAATCCTTCCCGAAGAGCGCCGCCGGCTAAATTGATATCTTTGATTTTTAACTCTTCAAACAAAGCAATTAATATGGCGAGTCCACTTGGGAAAACCGGAGCACGCTCCGTTGTTAATCCTTCGATATTTAGTGGAGCCGATGGGTGGGTATTAATGATTTGATTGCGGAGTAGATAGAGTTTTTTGAGGGTAATCGGTTCTGGTATTTGCTGATAAAGCATGACTTCCTGGATAGCCTGTATCGTGCCAGAAGCTCCGATACAGCTTTGCCATCCCAATCGCCGATAGCTGCTGACATAAGGGGCTATCGTTTTTTTTGTTGCGAGGATTGCTGCATCAAAATTATCGATTGTTATTTTTTTAGATGGACTGAAATATCGCTTCATCCAGGTCACGCAGCCCATCTCCAGGCTATTGAGAAGTACAGCCTGGTTTTGTTCCCCAATGATTAATTCAGTGCTTGCTCCGCCAATATCGATGACAAGACGTTGACCCCGGCCACTACTGGTACATGCTACGCCCCGATAAATGATACTTGCTTCTTCATCACCGCTAATAACATGAATCGGGTGCCCTAAAATCTGCTCTGCCCGTAGAATAAACTGATCCCGGTTCGTCGCTTTGCGCAGTGTTGCGGTGGCAACGATGGTCAGATGTTTCGGGTCGATATCTCGAACCTGTTCGGCAAAAAGGCTCAGACATTGCCAGCCTCTTTGCATGGCTGCTTCATCCAGAAGGCCGTGTTTATCTAAGCCTGCGGCTAAACGGACTTTACGTTTAACTTTTGCAACTGTCTGAATGGTCCCCTGAAGTTCTCTGACAATTAGCATGTGAAAACTGTTAGAACCCAAGTCAATAGCAGCATAGTGTAGTGACACAGCAAGCTTCCTGTTTAGTGAGAACGTTTATTTTGATTGCTATGCCTGCGTCGATTGCGCTGATTGCTGTTACGAGAACGGTCATTTCCCGATGAATTATTCCGGTTGTTACGTGAATGGTGTAATTTTACCGGAGCGGGAAGATCGACTAACAACGCTTCTGGATCATACTGAGTCACCGGAATTGGATGTTTTATATAGGTTTCGATGGCTGGAAGATTAAAAACGTATTCTTCACAAGCAAAACTAATCGCTTTACCATTTTCTCCTGCCCGACCGGTTCTGCCGATACGATGGACATAATCTTCGGCATCATCAGGAAGATCATAGTTAAATACCATCGTTACATGGGGAATATGAAGTCCCCGAGCGGCAACATCGGTTGCGACTAGGACATCTAAATCACCTTTTGTGAATTGATCCAAAATTTTAATTCGTTTGCGTTGGGCTATATCTCCTGTTAGCAGCCCGACACGATGCCCATCTGCGCTTAAATAGCCCCAGATATCTTCACAGCGGTGTTTTGTGTTGGCAAATACAATAGTTTTATCTGGCCATTCTTCTTCAAGAATTGTTTGAAACAATGCCATTTTCTCATTATTTGAAGGATAAAATAATTCTTCAGTAATGCGAACATTGGTCATCTGTTCAGGTTCAATCGCGATGTGTTTGGGTTCATTCATGTGTTCAAATGCTAACTCTTTCACTTTGTAAGAGAGTGTGGCAGAGAACAACATGTTTAATCGTTCAGTGGGGGCCGGCATGCGCCGCATCAGGTAGCGAATATCTTTGATGAATCCTAAATCGAACATCCGATCCGCTTCATCAAGGACGAGAGCCTGAATGGCTTTAAGGTTGAATGCCCCTTGCTTGTAATAGTCAATCATTCGCCCTGTGGTGCCGATTAGGATGTCAACGCCCTGATCGAGTGTATGGCGCTGACTTTCATAGCCTTCTCCACCATAAACCAAGCCCATCTTCAAGCCTGTCGTTTTGGCAAGAGCAGTTGCGTCCCTGTGAATTTGGATCGCTAATTCACGGGTTGGAGCCATAATAATAGCCCGGGGTTGATTAACGGCCCGGTCCTCAGGCTCGGGAACCACAAGTAGATGGTCAAATGTTGCGATTAAAAACGCTAAAGTTTTTCCTGTACCGGTTTGGGCTTGTCCGGCGATATCTTTGCCTTGCAGTAATATCGGCAAACTTTCGGCCTGAATTCCAGTACAGTAATGATAGCCTTGCTGCTCCAGTGCATTTAGCACTTCTGGTTGGAGTCCCAGATCGGCAAATTTCTGGTCTGTTAGATGTTTTTTACTCATTCTTAAAGCATATCAGGTTAGGGTTGCAATAATAAGCGGGATCTATTCAAATAAAGCGACTAATATTACGAAAAGTTTAAAAACTTTTTGTGACTTCTCTATATTGTAACCCGGAGTAACCAATGAGCGACAATATTGTTCATGTAACAGATTCTACTTTTGACAATGATGTCCTAAATGCTAGTACCCCTGTTATTGTTGATTTTTGGGCTGAGTGGTGTGGCCCATGTAAAATGATCGCACCGATTCTTGAAGAAGTTGCCAGTGAATATGCTGATCGGGTAACAGTTGCTAAATTAGATATCGATGCGAATCCTGGAACACCGCCTAAATATGGTATTCGAGGGATTCCGACATTGCTTCTTTTTAAGGATGGTAATGTAATTGGGACTAAAGTCGGCGCATTATCTAAAGTCCAGTTGGCTCAATTTATTGATGAACATCTATAAATTGGAAAATGAATAAAGCAGATGCAATCTTGGTCTGCTTTATTTCTGGATTTTTATTTCGAACAGTGCTAGCCTTCTCCTATGAAGACACTGTGCCCATCCGAAAGGCCCATTCCATACTTCAGTCTGTATCGAATCACTTGTCAATTAAACAATTATTGTAGAATCTGAAATATAAAACATGTAGGGGTTTATTCCCTAACCAACCAAGAAACTCACCATTATGAATTTAACCGAGCTGAAAAATACCCCAGTCCATGATTTGGTCTCATTAGGCGAAAACATGGGGTTGGAAAACCTTGCCCGCCTACGTAAGCAAGACATTATATTTTCAATATTAAAAGCCCATGCTAAAAGTGGCGAAGACATTTTTGGTAATGGGGTTCTTGAAATCCTGCAAGATGGATTTGGTTTTCTGCGTAGTGCCGACAGTTCTTATATGGCTGGGCCTGATGATATTTATGTATCACCTAGTCAGATCCGCCGTTTTAATTTACGTACCGGTGATACAATTGCCGGAAAAATTCGTCCTCCTAAAGAAGGCGAACGTTATTTTGCGCTGTTAAAAATCAATGAAGTCAACCACGATAAACCTGAAAATTCCCGCAATAAAGTCCTGTTTGAAAACTTAACACCGCTGCATGCAACGAAACGGTTGCGGATGGAACGGGGAAATGGTTCAACAGAAGATATTACTGCTCGGGTATTAGATTTAGCATCGCCAATCGGTAAAGGCCAGCGGGGATTAATTGTCGCACCGCCTAAAGCCGGTAAAACAATGTTGCTTCAAAATATCGCTCAGAATATCGTTTTTAATCATCCTGAATGTGAATTGATGGTATTGCTGATTGATGAACGTCCCGAAGAAGTGACAGAAATGCAGCGTTTGGTTAAAGGTGAAGTGATTGCTTCCACATTTGATGAACCTGCAAACCGACATGTTCAAGTCGCAGAAATGGTCATCGAAAAAGCCAAGCGTCTTGTCGAACATAAAAAAGATGTTGTTATCTTACTTGATTCGATTACGCGTTTGGCCCGGGCATATAACACGGTGATTCCGTCTTCAGGTAAAGTTTTGACTGGTGGTGTTGATGCCAATGCTCTGCATCGTCCAAAACGCTTTTTTGGTGCGGCCCGAAATGTTGAAGAGGGCGGTAGCTTAACTATTATTGCAACCGCGCTTATCGATACCGGTTCTAAAATGGATGAAGTTATCTATGAAGAATTTAAAGGTACCGGTAATATGGAATTACATCTGAGCCGTAAGATTGCAGAGAAGCGGGTATATCCTGCCATTGATATCAACCGTTCTGGTACCCGTCGTGAAGAGTTGCTGACTACAGCGGATGAGCTACAGAAAATGTGGATCTTACGTAAAATCGTTCATCCTATGGATGAAATTGATGCTATGGAATTTCTCATTGATAAATTGGCAATGACCAAAACCAATGATGAATTCTTCAATGCAATGAAGAAAAAATAACTGAATGGCCGGCTTTTTTTGCCGGCTTTAAAAGCTTATGCGATGGATTCGGGTTTGGCTGCTGTTATGGATGACGTGTTTTTTCGTTGCTCCTGCTTATGCCAGAATATTTGCCGGTGGCAGTATTCCTTTACTCTATGAGGCTCGAACCCAGTTAAAGGCCAGTAACCTTGACTGGCTAGAATATCATATTCCTGTCTTAGAACCGGCTCGGCGTGAGCCGTTGCTCTATGTGTTGTTGAGTCAGTATTATCAGCTAAAATTACTCCCTTCAAATCAACTAGTACCATGGTTTAAACGACTAGCTGGTCAAAGACCAACTCTTATCGAACATGTCAAAATTGATGGCTATTTGATTACCCGCCCACGTTATGACTATCCGGCGATGGCCCGGGCTATTTTGAATCATTGGCAGGCTCGTCAATATCAGGAACAATATGCCAGACAACTGCGAGATGGTGTTTTTCCCTGGCAGACTATATTTCAGTCAAAAAACCCAACTCTGCTAGCCCAGCAGCAAGCTGTTGTTTATGCCTTAGGGGAATTAGACAGACAGCAGTTGGAAAGGATATATCAAAGATTACAGAAATATTCGTATTTTTTCCCTGATAATAGTGTTTTTGCTGCATTGGCAATAAATTTGAAAAACCGCCATATTCTGGAACAATTGTTTTCCCAAGCTGTTGATCAATATAGTATTAATGCATTGAATTATATTGCAGAGCATTATACTCCGTCCTTTGCTTTGGCCATTTTAATTCAGGCTGCGCATCACCCTCAAATCAAGTACTATGCTTTGCATGCGATGACTGATTTGGCTAAACGAGATCCTGCTGCCGCTCAATATGTGCAACAGCAACAGGTAAAATAGTTCGCACTTGATTTATTTAGTCTCAACTCGGGATTAAGACGTTACCATTAAATAGCAATTATGCATGGTGTGTCAGAAAAGGCTTCCTTATTACGAGCTGAGGTCATATGTATTGAGTTTATTAACGGGTTATCCATTATTCAGACAATTCTTTGCCATCATATGATGCTATGCAAGGGGAAGGGAGTTTTATGAAGTATCGAGATCTTCGAGAATTTATATCGCTGCTTGAGCAGCGAGGCGAGCTAAAACGTATCAGTCAACCTGTCGATCCCTATTTAGAAATTACCGAAATCTGTGACAGAACGTTGAAGAGGAATGGTCCTGCTCTGTTGTTTGAGTCGGTCATAGGGCATCAGATCCCAGTACTTGGTAACTTATTTGGTACGCCGGAGCGAGTTGCGCTGGGGATGGGCAGAGAACATGTCAGTGAACTGCGCTCAGTAGGGCAATGGCTATCTTATCTTAAAGAACCAGAACCTCCACGGGGATTTAAAGAGTTAATGGAGAAGGTTCCAATCTTTAAACAAGTTCTTAATATGCCAACAAAAAAAGTTCGAAAACCATCCTGTCAAGAGGTTGTCCTAACAGGGGATGATGTCGACTTGGATGCGTTACCTATTCAGACCTGCTGGCCGGGCGATGCAGCACCACTGTTGACATGGGGGCTGGTTGTAACCCGGGGACCTTTTAAGAAGCGCCAGAATTTAGGTATTTATCGTCAGCAAAAACTTGGTAAAAATAAGCTGATTATGCGTTGGTTATCTCACCGGGGAGGGGCTTTAGATTATCGGGAGTGGCAAGAGGTGTACCCTGGAGAGCCTTATCCTGTTGCTGTGGCATTAGGCTGTGACCCGGCAACAACGCTGGGGGCTGTTACACCGGTTCCTGATACTTTGTCAGAATATGCTTTTGCCGGATTGTTACGGGGTTCTCGAACCGAAGTCGCTCAATGTATCAGCCATGATTTACAGGTACCTGCGAGTGCTGAAATAGTTCTCGAAGGTTATTTGCAGCCGGGTGAGATGGCCGTTGAAGGACCATATGGTGATCATACGGGCTACTATAATGAAACTGACGAGTTTCCGGTTTTTACGGTAACTCATATCACACATCGTCGGGATCCGATTTACCACAGCACCTATACTGGGCGTCCACCAGATGAGCCTGCTATTTTGGGAAAAGCGCTTAATGAAGTTTTTGTTCCGCTATTACAGAAGCAGTTTCCAGAAATCATTGATTTTTATTTGCCACCGGAAGGTTGCTCTTATCGTATGGCCGTCGTGACGATGAGAAAGCAATATCCCGGACATGCCAAGCGGGTCATGATGGGAGTCTGGTCGTTTCTTCGACAGTTTATGTATACTAAATTTGTGATTGTGTGTGATGACGATATCGATGCGCGTAACTGGCAGGATGTTATTTGGGCCATTACGACCCGGATGGACCCCTTGCGTGATACAGTAATGATTGATAATACACCGATTGATTATCTTGACTTCGCATCACCTGTTGCAGGGTTAGGTTCAAAAATGGGATTAGATGCGACCAATAAGTGGCCAGGAGAAACGCTACGGGAATGGGGTCAGGTGATTACAATGGATCCTAAAGTGAAAAAACGAATTGATACGATCTGGCCAGAACTGGGCATTGATTAGATTAATATAATAAGTTGTAATCTAGATGCATTTATTTTAGAAGACCGTATCAACGGGATGTCATCAATTTATAACTACGGAGTTTGAATGAAGCGAATCAATTGCCAGGTCGAGATGGTCACCCCTATTTTAGATGATGTGTATCAGGTTGTTTTAAAAAGTCCTGAGCCTGTAGATTTTGAGGCTGGCCAATATCTACAGGTTGTCATGGCTGATGATGACAAAAGACCTTTTTCGATAGCCAATGCTCCAGGCCCAGATCGTTTGGAGCTTCATCTTGGTTCTCCCGTTGGAAATCCTTATACCGAGCAGGTGATTCAACGTTTGGAGCAAAAACCGTTAATTGAAGTTGAACTACCATTTGGCCATGCATCAATGACTCAAATGCCTGAGCGAGATGTTGTGATCATGGTCGGTGGAACAGGTTTTTCATATGCAAAATCGTTAATCGAATATCTCAATCAGTTGGATCATAATCGCAAGGTCTATTTGTACTGGGGAGGCCGAAATCTGGGAGGTCTGTACTTATATAATATGGCCCAGCAATGGCATGATGCGGGTAAAATTTGCTTTATGCCAGTGATTGAAAAGTCCATTCCCGATTGGTCCGGCCATGTCGGACTGGTTCATGAAGCTGTGTTAGATGATTTCGTGACGCTTAAAGATCTGGATGTTTATATTGCCGGTCGATTTGAAATGGCGGCTATTGCCCGTGATGATTTTACGGCTAAAGGTTTGCCTATAGAGCATCTACACGGCGATGCTTATGATTTCATCTAGTTTTTGTATGAGATGAGAAGCAACTTTTCTGATAGAGATAAAGCTCGCTTGTTATGGAGTGACTGTGGAGGTGCTGTTTATCCTGAACCTTAGCTGAGATCTCATATCAGAAATTGTCTTGAACAACATAAATGAATCACAACTCAGTTGTGACTTATCTTTCGGGTTTGAGTTAATCAGGCTGTTTTTCAGTAGCCTGTCGATACCAATGAATCGCTTGTTCATGGTTACGTAGTACTGCAAATAACTCCCCAAGTAAGATATAGGCCCGCTTAGAAGGGCGAATTTCGATGCTTTTCTCAAGGTACTGCTGTGCTTTTTCGATCTGACCATCTATAAGACAAATAGCGCCAAGAGCAGTCAATACTGGGGCATTTTTCTGATTTTGCTGATGAATGTTCTCCAATAATGGAAGTAATTTGACGGCTTGATCTTTGGGTAATCTGGACGCTAGCTCAATTGCTATCGGATCGCCTAGTTTGAGCGGTTTTTTAAGTAATCTGATGAGTAGTTCGGTTTCTTTTAAAAAACTTAAAGCTGGAGCAACTGATTTCAAAAGCCAGGTTTGTTGCTTTAACTTACGTGGCAGATTTTTCCAGTATGTTTTAAATGGCATTACCCCTTCTTTAGCCAGTGCTTTGAATTTACCTGTGTAGGCCTGTTCTAATTCTGGTTGCCAGTTAGATGGGTTTTGTTTGGCTAGCTGGATTAAAATTTCGAGTTGATTGTCCCAATCTTGTTGAGCTTTCGACAGTTCAAAACGCAGTTTGAGGGCGGATGGCCGTTGTAATTGTGCGGCAGGCAATTGTTCAAGTAATTGGGTAGCAGCGACAAGATCTCCGGATTCAAGTTTCAGCTGTGCCCTAGCCAACTGAATTGCTTGTTGAGTTTGTGGATTGTTACTGCGGTGATCAGCCTTGTCCAGTAGCTTGTCACTTTGTTGGAGATTACCTTGTTGAGCGGCCGCTTTAGCCGCTGATAGATAATTGAGTGATGGTGATTCGCTTCCTCTGGCTGATTTTGCAAGACATAGCTGTGCATCCTGATAGTCACCCTGATACATGGCGAGTAAGCCTTGCTGTGTTTGTTGGCGGGCCGATTCTATTCGTCTGTTTGATAATACGTTGCGTAGTCTTGGGATGCTGAGAAAAAGTTGCCTTAGAAGACTTACTAATATTTGCGCAATGATGAAAACAACGATTAATCCTGTGATTAAACCAATAACTGACATTTCAATCGTATAGTGGCCAAGCGCTATGAGTACATATCCCTGATGTCCTTCTAATAAAGGACCGGCGATCATGCCAATAGCGACAACGAGCAGTAATAGGAACAACTTGATCATCGCTTATCCTCTTTAGATGAATGTGTGTCTCCAATTTTGGTGACGGCTTTATCAATCAGAGCAACGGAACCTAATTCAGGAGGCTGTATTGGAGCAACCTGTTTTTTCGCTAGCTGATTTAGAACATCTGTTATGTGGTCAGCGGCCGGATTATGCATAAAATAATGAAGAACCCAGCGATGAGCCTGTGTGAGACTTTGCTGATAGAGTTTTTCCTGGCGTCTTTGTGCAGCTAATGCAGCCTGTTGTAATTGTAGTTGTAGGTTTTGCTTGAGATACCATGCTTTTTGTGGAGCAAGTAGAGGAGTTACATTACCATCGCGTCTGCGAACGGTAATGAATTGTTCAATAAAGTGATGCCAGCTTCTGAGTAGAGAAGCTTTCCATCCGGTTTCTTGAGGTTTTTGTTTTTGTGCTGTGTCTGGTAATTTGGCTTGAGTCAGTGCCAGTTGACTGATTTGATCGCGCAGACTATTGAGCTGAATGATAATACCTTCGATGTCCACTCTGGGTAAAATATCCAAATGGTTTAAATCATCGGCAATAGCCCGGCGCAGTGGGATATATTGCGGTGCATGTAGATTAGCTATGCTTTGGTCGGCACTTTTTAAGAGTGATTCGGCTGTTTGTATATCATGTTCCAGCCAGACTTTTCTGGCTGCCAGATGAATTAAATATTGAGATTCGTATAAACGCCATTGGTTTAGATCATGAATATCAAGTTCGGCAAAGCGCTGTTTAAGTGATAGTGTTGTGTTTTGTAGCTGACTTAAAATTGTGCGACTTTGTTGGCCTTGTTTGGTGAGTTCATCTTGCGTTTGAGTTAGTTGCTGGTGGATCTTTGCATCATTTTTGGCCGCCTGAACCTGAGCTGTGTTGAGAGCCTGGCTCAGTTGGTTGTTTTGCTGTTTGGTCTGCATCAATTGCTGATGCATTTTCTGCAATAATGTCCAGCCGTATCCAGCTGTTCCCGCTGTTGCAACTAAGGCAATAATGGCGATGAGTAGGGTAACTTTGTGACTGGATGATTTAGCTGGCCGTTTTTCTGATTGCTCGTCAGTCATAAATAAGAATTCCTCACACAATAGATTTAAGGGTGCTCAGCAATGCATTAATGTTGGCCCCCCCACAGTTATACACATGACGAAAACGAAAATCGATAAGTGAATCGGCCACTCTTTGACTTGGGACAGCTAAATCACATTGTGATAACCAATGTTGCATAGCGTGTTTTCGGGCTTGATTGATCAGATGATTTGCCTGTAGCGCACTGGTACAGACAATAAAATTAATTTTCGATATCTGCCAGCTCTGGAATTGACTGGCAGATATCGGCTGAAGCAGTTGCCGATAACAACATAGTTCCGTGACATTTACGCCATCTTGTCGAAGCTGATCGGGTAACCAATCACGACTGATTTCACCTCGTAAGATTAACAGCCGGATATCATGAATGTCCGATTGAGAGCGTAATAATTCCAGCATTCCTTCACTGGTTGAAAGGAGTGGATAGTGGGGATGAATCCCTTTTTGTTGCCAGTGTTCTCCAGTGGCTTTGCCTATTGCAAAGTATTGCTTTGATGGCCAGCATGGTGTGGTGCAAAACTGGATGGCTCTTGGGCTTAACGCAATGATGCCATCAAAGTGGTTGAGGTAGTCGACAAGTGCAGATTCAGGAATTTTCAAGCAGCTTTTAAATTTAAGAAGTGAGTACCCACTTGCTATATATCCACTTTCAGACAAGCATTTGATGTCTGCCTGGTTATTAGGCTCTGGGCGGGTAATCAGGATATACTTGTCAGTATGACTCACCTGTCACATCCTCAAGAAGTTGGCCGGCTCCTCTTTCTAAAAGCTGCTCTGCCAGGCTAATGCCCAGTTGTTCTGCATTTTGACGCAAGCCTGTCTGTTCGGCATGAATAATCTTGCTTCCGTCGACTGCGCCAACTAATCCCCTTATCCATAGCTGGTCCACATCGTTAAGCATTGCAAAGCAACCGATAGGAACCTGGCACCCGCCTTGTAAGCGCAGGTTCATAGCTCTTTCTGCAATGACGCGATCTGACGTCTGAGTGTGATTTAATGGTTTGAGTAGCTCATGTAATGATTGATCGTCACTACGACATTCAATACCAACGGCACCTTGTCCTCCGGCAGGGAGAATTTGTTCTGGTAGTAGGGATGCAGTAATTCTTTGGGCGAGTCCTAACCTTTTTAAGCCGGCACTGGCCAGAATAATGGCATCGAATTCACCGTTATCAAGTTTGTTGAGCCGGGTGCCGACATTACCCCGTAGATCGTGAATAATCAGGTCAGGCCTTAATGCTTTCAACTGGCATTGCCGCCTCAGACTTGATGTCCCGACAATTGCACCAGCTGGTAGCTGCTCCAAACTTTGAAATTGGTTGCTGACCAGAGCATCAAATGGATCTTCTCGTTCACAGATGGTCTGAAGACAAAGCCCTTCGGGAAATTCCATTGGAACATCTTTCATTGAATGAACAGCGATATCAGCTTTGTGTTCCAGCATGGCTACTTCTAATTCTTTGACGAAAAGGCCTTTACCACCGATTTTTGCCAAAGGTGTATCGAGAATTTTATCGCCGCGGGTTTTAAGAGGTACGAGTTCAACGTGAATTCCCCAATGGTGTTTTTCTAGCTGTTGTTTGACATATTCAGCTTGCCATAATGCAAGTGGACTTTGTCGGGTGGCGATGCGAATCGTCGACACGATGAATGTTCCTCTTTGTCATCAAGTTAGGAGATAAGTTACTCATCATAGCATGTTTTGGATCGATACCGAGAAGGCCTGGTTTACAAAGTGGTGGTTTTTTCAACGACTTGGTTTACCGTCATCCTATAAACTGTTACCATGATCACACTGCGATTGTGGTTAATAAACTCCTACAGCCGGGGTTGACCCCGGATACATAACAAAACCTTTAGGTCCAGTTTTGCAACAAAATATCGATGAATATTTGGCCCGAGCCAGTCAGTACAGTGATCGACGTCGAGCCTTAGCACTTCAGAGTATGAGTCCTCCTGCGCGACAGATTTTCGAACTGTTGCCGTTATTGTTGCATTTTAATCACCCATCTTTACCTGGTTTTGTTAACGAAGATGTTCCTCATGGTGTCAGTCAGTTCAGAGCGAGCGCCCGTCATCGGGTCATGCTACAGCAATATTTTGGCTGTATACCTGCTTTGCCTTCCCAGAGTCAGATATGGGGGCTTTATTCTATGGGCAGTACTGCTTCAATGGGGCAGTCAACCGAAAGTGATCTTGATATCTGGGTCTGCCATGGCAGCAAGTTGTCGATTGCCCAAAGAGCATTATTGCAAACGAAATGTAGCCTGATCAGTGACTGGGCTGCACAGCGAAATGTAGAGCTTAATTTTTTCTTAGTCGAAGAAAATCAGTTTAAGAGTGGCACAATCAGTGAGTTATCAGCGGATAATTGTGGGAGTGCCCAACATTTGCTGTTGTTGGATGAGTTTTACCGAACCTCGCTTCGTATCGCCGGTAAATATCTGGTTTGGTATGCAGTGCCTGCCCAGCTTGATGAAAGCTACGATGGTTTTGTGGCTAAACAAATCGAAAGCGGGGTATTTGATCCTAAGGCATGGCTTGATTTAGGTGGACTCGATACGATTCCCGCAGAGGAGTATTTTGGCTCAGGGTTATGGCAGCTTTATAAAGGGATTGATTCGCCGTATAAAGCTGTCTTGAAGCTGGTTTTGATGGAGTCATATTCTGCCGACTATCCCCGTACCCGATTACTTTCCTGTGAAGCTAAAGCCCGATTCCAAAATAGTGATGAGTTTGACCATCGTCTCGATCCCTATTTTATGATGTTGCAACGGGTGACCCAGTATCTGACTCGTATTAATGATCATAAGCGTCTGGATTTAGTGCGTCGTTGTTTTTATCTGAAAAATAATGAACGTTTCAGTTTGCCAAATCTGTTTGGTCATCAGGACTGGCCCCGCCAGGTGATGAAACGATTGGTGCGGGATTGGCAGTGGGATGATAAACGGTTATTACATCTGAATACTCGTAACCGTTGGAAAGTGGTTGAGGCGAAATCAGCTTATCTTGAATTACTCGATGCGTTGATGCTGAGTTACCGGAACCTTATTCATTTTGCCCGGCGCAATGATATTAGTGAATCGATTAATGCCGAAGATATCGGGATTTTGTCACGAAAATTATATGCCGCATTTGAAAGCTTGCCTGGTAAGGTCACATTGATAAATCCACAGATTTCACCTGATTTGAGTGAATCGGATTTGTCGTTTGTTCAGGTCGTCGATAACCGGGCAAATGAAGCCGGATGGTATCTTTACCGCCAACCGCTCGATAGCCGGATGATGGTTGGGCAGAAGGTACTTGAACATGCCGGTTATGTGAGCAAATTAGTCGCCTGGGGATACTTCAATCAGTTATTGGTCGGTGAGACTCAGTTACATTTACAAATGAAACAGGGCGAATTAGAACCACAGCGGTTGAAAGAGTTTACCGATGATTTACGTCATGCTTTTCCGGTTAGTGTTCCGCCTGCTTCTAATCTTGCGTTGACTCGCCCTTGTGAAATTAATCATTTAGGGATATTTCTTAATTTAGAGTCTGATCCGACTGTTCAATGGGCTGGGCGGGTTATTGAATTTGATGCGGTTGAGCCGGATATTTTCGCCTTTGGTTATGAAAATGAATGCCTGATTGGTTCGATTGATCTCGTTTACCGAAATTCATGGCATGAAGTAAGAACACTTCATTTTTGCGGTAAGCAGGCGGTCACGGATTCACTTGTCACTATATTGAGTAAGATGCATCGGGATGCTAATCCACCCGAACATATTGATGTTTTTTGTTACAGTAGCCATTTTCGCCCTGTTATTTTGACGGACTATCGTCAATTGTTAGTCGAATGTATTAATCATCGGTTGGCTGCAGATAGCAGACGGCGGATTAAAACACTCGTGGTCGGAAAGCATAAATATGGGATCTTCTTTGAAGAACGGGGCGTTTCTGTCAAACCTCTGGATAATAGTATTGATTTTTATACAGAACATTCCAGCAGTAAATTGAAACATATGCCTTTGCGCCTAAATACAGGTGAGAAGGCAACGATTCCTGCGATTGTGAATGCTCAGGCTAGTGAAGGCTTGGTTCAGTATTTTTTTGAGCAGCGCGGCAGTGACCTGAATATATATATCGTTGATGAGCAAAATCGTGTTGAAGTTTATCAGCAGTTTGATGGTTCAAAAGATGGTTTGGTTCAGGGCATTAACCGTTTCTATACGTCCACCCAAGAGCAGTTCGATACATCGAATGCCCCGGTCAACTTTAATCTACCGCAGTATTACGACATTATCGAAGAGGATGGGCAAGCCTTTGTTCGCCCATATCGCAGCCCGATTGTTTCTGAAGCTGAGAGTAAAGCCCAAGCATAAATTAAAACAGTAATCCGCTGATGACCATTCTGATTCTTAATGGGCCAGAGCTGAAGTTATAGCACTAAATGTTCGCCACTTTGTTTCTCAATGGCGGCTACCAGAAAACTGAACAGTTCTTCTTGGGTACGGTTATCAATCCATTGAGTGTTTTTGTATTCGAAGTGGTGCCCATCAAATTTTGTAGCCAGCCAGATTTGGTGCAAAGGTTCTTGTTTGTTGATAACAATATGACTACCGTTTTCAAAAACCAGCTTTAATAAGCCGCCTTGACCTTCGTAATCGATATCACCGTCATGGTTATCGAGTGCATCTTCAACTTTTTCAAAAAATTGATCGGCTAATTGGTGAAATTCACTATCAGTCATATCCTTTATCCTATTGCTTTTCTCGTCTTGAATGCGATGATAAAGGCATTTACAACAGGATTAAACACGATTATGACAACTCGTATACTGTTTATGGTCGTTCTGCTGATGGTTGGATTGGCCGGGTGTGGTCAGAAAGGGCCGCTTTATTCACCGCATCCGTCCAAGTCAAATCTTCAGAGTGTGGGTCAACAGGTACAGAACACCCCATTGAACAAAACCGCAACCGACTAATATTTGAGGGATAACTTTTGGATTATTTCAGTTATCAAAATGGTGAATTATTCGCTGAGCAGTGCCCTGTCTCTGAGTTGGCAGATCAGTATGGAACGCCGTTATACGTTTATTCACGCGCAACAATTGAACGACATTGGAAAGCATTTAATGCCGCAGCTGGTACCCGAGAGCACTTGGTTTGTTACGCGGTTAAGGCTAATTCGAATTTAGCGGTTATTAATTTGATGGCTCGTTTGGGCTCTGGGTTCGATATCGTTTCTGGAGGTGAACTCGCCCGGGTGATGGCAGCAGGTGGTGATCCGGCAAAAGTGGTTTTTTCTGGAGTTGGAAAAACATCGGATGAAATTACCGAGGCATTAGAAGCTGGTATTTTATGTTTTAACGTCGAGTCTGAGCCTGAGTTAGAGCGAATTAACGAAGTCGCGATTCGTTTGAATAAAAAAGCACCGGTTTCTCTTCGAATAAATCCAGATATTGATGCGAAGACACATCCTTATATATCAACAGGCCTCAAAGAGAATAAGTTTGGTATTCCAATTGAGCGGGCCGCAGATGTTTACCGGCATGCAGCGACATTGCCTGGAATAACTATTCAGGGGGTTGATTGTCATATTGGTTCTCAGTTGACTGAATTAGCGCCTTTTACTGAGGCCGTTGATAAATTGTTAGCTTTGATTGACAATCTTGCTCAAGAAGGTATTCATATTCATCATCTGGATGTGGGAGGTGGACTGGGCGTGAACTATCAGGATGAGCTACCTCCGGAGCCTGACGCATATACGGCTGCCTTACAGGAGCGACTAGGCGATCGTGAATTGACCTTATTGTTTGAACCTGGCCGGGCGATTATGGCCAATGCCGGGATCTTGGTGACTAAAGTCGAATACCTGAAAATGGGTGATAGCAAGAATTTTGCTTTAGTTGATGCAGCGATGAATGATTTGATCCGTCCGGCGCTTTATCGTGCCTGGCAGGCTATTATTCCGGTGAAGCCAAATTCCGAGGCAACAGAATATGAATATGATGTTGTAGGTCCGGTTTGTGAAACAGGTGATTTTTTAGGTAAACAGCGTAAATTAGCCATTGAAGCCAATGATTTACTGGCAGTTCGCTCCGCTGGGGCCTATGGTTTTGTGATGAGTTCTAATTATAATTCCCGGCCACGTATCGCTGAAGTAATGGTTGATGAGGCCAGTGCACATGTTGTCCGTCGGCGAGAAACCCGTGAAAGCCTTTGGGCCGGTGAAAGTCTATTACCTTAGAGAGGGATTGATGCAGGTAAATTTTTCTAAAATGCATGGCTTGGGGAACGATTTCATGGTCGTTGACAACGTGACTCAGAATGCATTTTTTTCCAATGGTGTGATTGCGCGGTTAGCCGATCGCAACTTTGGGATTGGATTCGATCAGCTTTTAGTGGTTGAACCTCCTTATGATCCTGAACTGGATTTTCATTACCGGATTTTTAATGCTGATGGCAGTGAAGTTGAACAATGTGGAAATGGTGCTCGTTGTTTTGCCCGGTTTGTTTGTCTTAAAGGTCTTACGAATAAGAAACATATTTCAGTGAGTACCCGGGCTGGGAAAATTGTCCTGCACATTGAAAAAGATGAACAGGTGACTGTCAATATGGGCGTTCCTGAATTTGAACCATCAAAGGTTCCGTTCCGGGCAAATAAACCTGAGAAAACCTATTTATTACGGGCAGCCGATCAGACATTCTTCTGCGGAGTTGTTTCAATGGGAAACCCCCATTGTGTGATTGAAGTCGATGATGTTGCAACAACTGATGTGGCTACGATCGGGGCATTATTGGAGCAACACGAACGCTTTCCAAATAAGGCTAATGTCGGATTCATCCAATATTTGAGTCGGGATCAGGTTAAATTGCGAGTCTTTGAGCGCGGTGTCGGTGAAACGCTGGCCTGTGGTACCGGTGCCTGTGCCGCTGCTGTGATTGGTCAACTACAGGGTAAACTAAGTAAGACGGCCGAGGTTGAGCTGCCGGGAGGCAAGTTGCAAATTCATTGGGGTGGAGAAGGACAGCCGGTTAAAATGACCGGGCCTGCCGTCCATGTGTTTGATGGGCAGATTAATATATGAGCCAGAGCAATCTTGATTCGCTGATGTTGGATGATGATCTGGTTGCTGAGTATTTGATGCAACATCCCGACTTTTTCAATCGTTTTCCACAACTGCCTTGCCAGCTCAAGATACCTCATGCGCAGCGAGGTAGTGTCTCCTTAGTTGAGTTGTCGCAGCAACGGTTACGTGAAAAAGTGGCGGAATTAGAATCAGAGATTACTGATTTAATGTCCGTTGCCCGCCACAACGAGAATATTTATCGCATTTATGTGGGTATGCTGCCGCAACTGATCCGCTGTCAAACCTTCGCGGCATTGCAACTGTGTTTGTATCAGGCGCTTGTTGAACAATTGGGGCTTTCTGGTTTATCGATAAGACTCAATCGGGATCATATGGATGTTGCCAAAGAGCTGCAAGACTATAGTTTGAGCGGTGAGCAGGTTGAAAACTTGCGGGTGACCAGGCTCAGCCGTGCCGAGCATTATTTCGGGCGTTTAACGTATGGGGAGAAAGAGCTTCTTTTTGATGAACCTCAACAGGCTGCATCAGTGGCTCTAGTGCCTTTAGGTGAGCAGGCCCGCATAGGTCTTTTTGCTGCATCCAGTCAGGATAGTGACCACTATGTAGCCGGTATGGATAGTTTGCTGTTGGGGCAGATTTGTGAGGTTATAGCAACTTTATTACCGAAGCTGGTCCGATCTCATGCTGCCTAAAACGTTTGAGCGACCGGTCGCTGACTTTTTACAATATCTGGCCAGTGAGAGGCGTTATAGCCCTGCGACGGTCGAAAGCTACCGGCGTAGTCTTCAGCAACAAGGGCAGCTTTTGGTTGAGATGGGGTTGCGTGATTGGAAGCAGGCAACTTTAGATGATTTAAGGCAAATGACCATGCGGCTCAATCGTCAAAAATTATCGGCCAGTTCTATTGCGAATAAGTTGTCTGCTTTGCGCAGTTTTTTTCAGTATCAGTTAGAAAAAGGCAAAATTTCAGTTAATCCGGCCCGTGCTTTATCAGCCCCTAAACAGGGACGACCTTTACCTAAAAATCTGGATATTGATACACTTAGTCAACTTTTGAATATTCATGATGACAGCCCGATTGGGTATCGTGATGCAGCAATGATGGAGCTGTTTTATGCATCGGGTATTCGATTAAGTGAATTGGTTAATCTTGATTTGAAGGATATTGACCTGAAAAGTCGGGAGCTGAAAGTGCTTGGTAAAGGACGAAAAGAACGTTTAGTTCCATTTGGGCATCGTGCGCAGGAAGCTTTGGTGCGGTGGCTCAAAGTACGGGGTGAACTTTGTTTACCTGGTGAAAAAGCAGTTTTTGTCAGTAAGCGGCAACAAAGAATCACACCCCGGGCGGTGCAGCAACGTCTAAATGTCTGGGCACAGCGCCAACATCTGGGAAATCATGTTCACCCCCATAAATTACGTCATTCCTTTGCCACGCATATGCTTGAAGGCAGCGGTGATCTGCGTGTTGTGCAAGAATTACTGGGCCATGCCAACCTTTCAACCACTCAGGTGTACACCCATTTAGACTTTCAACATTTGGCGAAAGTTTATGACGCGGCCCATCCACGCGCGAAACGGAGTAAATAATATGCAGTTTTACCGGCGCTGGCAACCTCCGGTTGCATTAAGTTTCGATTTAGACGATACCCTTTACGACAATCATCCGAATATTAGTCGTGCTAATCAATGGATGGACGATATTCTGGCTGACGAATTAGGGCAGCGTATTAATTGGGCTATCTATAAAGCCCGGGTGTTACAGCAAAATCCGATGTTGATCCATGATGTGACCGAATGCCGCCGCGCCTGGTTATATCTGGGGTTAAAAGAGCAGGGGATCCCTTCTCCTGAAACCAGAGCTGATGAGCTGCTTGACGATTTTATTGCGATTCGATCAGATTTTAGTGTTCCAGAGCAGAGCCATCGTTTGTTAGAGCGTTTGGCAGGGCAGTTTCCGCTGGTGGCGATGACCAATGGTAATGTCGATGTTCAGGCAATTGGTATTGCGGATTATTTCACCCATGTATTTTATGCAGGGGGGCCATATCGTCAAAAGCCATACCCTGATCTCTTTGACGCTGCTGCTGCTGCGCTTAATCTGCAAGCTTGGCAAATTGCCCATATTGGTGATGACCCAATTACCGATGTGTATGGTGCTTTGTGTCATGGTTATCAGGCGATATGGCTGAACGAGCAACAAGAATCAATGACCGTGAATCTACCGCATGTGGCACTGGATGATTTGCTTGAATTACCCCATTTACTGGATGCACGATAGTTGCGGTGCATCCATCACTCTAGTAAATGGGGTTACAAGAAACATGGCGTTGCTTATTTTTCATCGTCATTGATGTAATACGTTACGGTGGTATTTTTTATTCCAGAAACATACCCATTAATAAGGTGATGTTTTATGGCATTCGCCCCATAGAGAATATATCGATTCCCTTCGCTATAAAAAGGTTTTTGGATCGCTTCATCATTAAAATTGGTACATTGTTTGAATATTTTAGTCGCCCTTACTTGAAAATTTTTGATCATGTTTTTTATGTTGGCTAATTTGGCTGGGGTTAGATCGCTATAGTTTGGAGCATTATTCGTCAAAAAAGAGATTGGATGAAAAATAAACATAGTGTTTTTGAATGCCTGACGATGCTTCGCGGCACAAAAAAGAATGTTACCAGCGGAAGCAACGGAAGAGAGATTAATCGTTGTTACCGGAATTTTGGAACTCTTGATAACCTGATAAGCGGCAAATGCACTGTTTTCGTTACCTCCCAGTGTACTCATATATAAATAGATATGTCTGGCTTTTTTATATTTATTATTTATTTCTATAATTGAAGATATTAGGTCAGAAATATCATTATTATCTATTGGGGCCATATAAAATACATTAATCGATTTTACTTCTGAGTTAATAACGGAATCAATCCCTGTTGTTGACCATTGTGCAAAACAGCTGGATGAAATTAAAAACATTAAAATAGATAGAAGTGCTTTTATACTAAATTTTTTCATAAGAAAGTATGCTCTTTATGATATTATTTATAGGATTCCATATATAAATATGGCGTTATATTATCGAGAATATTCTTTCCGGTACCAGAAAATTGTGAGATATAATGCTATAAGAAAAGAAAATTGAATACCATCTTTGAGAGAATGGTAAGAGAATTGCTGATACTCGAGAAGGTATTGCGTTAATTCAGCTGCAACAAAAAAAATCATAACGTGTTTAAAAATAAACACAATTGGTAGATCTTTCAATTCAATAGATTTTTCGGTCATAATTAACCAACGACTTGAAATGATATTAACTAATGCCATAAAAAATGAAAGAACCAGGCTTGCGATGATGGAGCTATAAGAAAAATCGCTATAGTATAAGACTGTATTGATAAACATAAAGCCTACAAACATGATCATAAATGTAGTTAAAAACTGGCGAAACCCCTTTTTATTCAATGGTGAGCTAGATTTCTTGGGTAGTTTTTTCATACGTAATCTCTCAATGATTATAAATAAAAGTATACAATGTTATTGGTTCTGGTTAACTGATTGAATATATCTCACACAAGTTAATTGAAATAGAGTCCAAATAATGGTTCCTAGAAAGTCAAACATGATTCTAGATTCTGAAAAATTGTTATTTTTTATATGAATTTGAAATATATTTACTCGATATTGAACCAAAGGTTGTGAGATGAACAATACATAATATGACTAAAAGATGTAGAGAATAAAAAAGCTATCTTTACGGATCTGTGCATTAATCAACTTCCCTATATTTAACAATTTTCTATATGAACGGTTATCATCTGCATATAAAACATATGTCACGGCATAATTAATATTATTAACTAATAAAATAGTCTGATAAAACGTTCATATGGGGAAGGTGACCGAATATGATCCAGCGATTGGCTTGAATGACTTCATCTCTAAACAACATGAGAACAACAGCAAGTCTTAATAACAAAAATATTATGGCAGGCATCATACATCTAGTTGACAAAAACTGAAACTATTTGACAAAACTTATGTTTGTATAGTGAAAACTTATTCACTTTATATCTTTTGGACGTTCTGGTTGTATCGTGTGATGGGTTTCATGGATGAATGGGTAAAGTCATGGGCTGCTTTTCAATGGATATTGCAAACACATTCCTCTTTAGTGGATGAATCTTGGTATACTGGGTTTTTATACATGAATTGAGGTGAAGCGGGCTCCATGGATATTTCGTTATTGCTCGATGGTCTGAATGAAAAGCAGCGGCAGGCTGTTGCTGCACCTGCACAAAATATGCTGGTTCTAGCCGGTGCGGGAAGTGGTAAAACGCGGGTGTTAGTGCATCGTATTGCCTATTTGATTCAGGTTGAAGGGGTTTCCCCTTTCGAGCTTTTAGCCGTGACGTTTACCAATAAATCGGCAGCCGAAATGCGCCACCGGGTAGCGGATTTAATTGGTCAGCGCTATCAGGGGATTTGGCTTGGCACTTTCCATGGGCTGGCCCACCGGCTGTTGCGGGTTCATTATCGTGATGTTGGACTACCTGAAGATTTTCAAATCCTTGATTCAGATGACCAATACCGGTTACTAAGGCGGATTATCCGGGGGATGAACTTGGATGAAAAGCAGTGGCCCGCGAAACAGGCGATGTGGTTCATTAATGGTCAAAAAGATGAAGGCTTACGTCCTGAAAATATCAATTGGAGTGGTAATCCGATTGAGAAACAGCTGGTCGATATTTACCGGGCTTATCAGGATGCCTGTGATCGGGCAGGGTTGGTTGATTTTGCCGAATTGTTATTACGGGCATTAGAGTTGTTGCGTAAAAATCCGGCTATTTTAGAACATTATCAAAAACGGTTTCGACATATTCTGGTTGATGAGTTTCAAGATACCAATGCGATTCAGTATGCCTGGCTACGATTGTTAGCCGGGAGCTGGGCGAAAGTGATGATTGTTGGTGATGACGATCAGTCGATCTATGGATGGCGTGGAGCCCGCATCGAAAATATTCAACGATTCAGTGATGATTTTGGCGATGTTGAGATCATTCGTCTGGAGCAGAATTACCGTAGTAGCGGAATGATTCTAAAAGCGGCCAATGAGTTGATTGCCAATAATCAGGGCCGGTTAGGCAAAAATTTATGGACCGATGGAGCCGATGGTGATCTGATTTCTGTTTATTCAGCATTTAATGAAGTAGATGAAGCCCGGTTTGTTGTTTCAAGGATACGCCATCATCTCAAAGAAGATACTAGCCTCTCAGAGTGCGCTATTCTCTATCGCAATAATGCGCAGTCACGAGTGCTCGAAGAGGCGTTAATGCAAGAACAATTGCCCTATCGCATTTATGGCGGTATGCGATTTTTCGAGCGCCAGGAAATTAAAGATGGACTGGCTTATCTGCGTCTTTTGAATAACCGGCAGGATGATGCATCGTTTGAACGGGTTGTGAATACGCCGACCCGTGGCATCGGGCAGCGGACCTTAGAGATACTCAGGCAGGTTGCCCGCGATCGTCGGGTTAGTTTATGGCAGGCCGTCCAGCAGGTGATTGCTGAAAAATTACTGAGCAGTCGTGCGGCTAATGCATTGAAAGGGTTTTCTGAACTGATTGAAAATTTGGCGGAACACAGCCGCGAATTCAATTTGGATGAACAGACCGATTATGTGATCCGAAATAGCGGTCTGCTTGCAATGTATCAGGCTGAAAAAGGCGAGAAGGCAGAAGCCCGGGTTGAGAACCTTCAGGAACTGGTGAGCGCAACCCGTCAGTTTGTTCCAGAGCCAAATAGTGAAGAGTTATCTCCTCTGATTGCTTTTTTATCACATGCGGCACTTGAAGCCGGTGATAATCAGGCCGAGGTGGATGAGTCGGCTGTGCAATTAATGACATTGCACAGTGCTAAAGGGCTTGAATTTCCAGTTGTTTTTCTGGTTGGGATGGAAGAAGACATGTTTCCCAGTCAGCAGTCGGTTGAGGAAGCCGGTCGATTAGAAGAAGAGCGCCGGCTGGCTTATGTCGGGATGACCCGGGCCATGGTGAAATTGTATCTTTGCCATGCGGAAAGTCGTCGTCTTTATGGTAAAGAAGCCTTTCACCGGTGTTCTCGTTTTATTCGGGAGCTGCCGCAAGACTGTCTTGAAGAAATTCGTTTAACCACCAAGGTGAGTCAACCCATGGCAGGAGGACGTTTTTCATCGATGGTGGAGCAAGCCTCATTTGATGAAACCGGATTACGTTTGGGACAGCGGGTGCTTCATCCTAAATTTGGTGAAGGTGTGATTCTTCAATATGAAGGCTCTGGCGCCCAAAGCCGGGTGCAGATCCAATTTGATGAAGCCGGTTGCAAGTGGTTGGTTGTTGCTTACGCGCGTTTGCAGGCTATTTAATGCTCTGAGGCTAACTCATGCGACCTCGCTGGCGCTGATTGATGGCATCAATGCTGAAAATGATCAGCGCACCCCAGATAAAGACAAATGTGAGTAGCTTATTGGTGTTAAATGGCTCGTCATAGAACAAAATTGCTAAAATGAACATGATTGAAGGCCCGATATACTGAAAAAAGCCAAGTGTTGACAGTCTTAATCGTCTGGCTGCGCCGGTGAAGAACAGTAGCGGAATCGTCGTGACGGCTCCGGCGCTGACCAATAGCAGGTTGAGTGTTAGTGGATTATGAGTTAGATGAGAGGTTGCACTGTGGTCAAAGAAAAACAGATACAGTAGAGCCAATGGCAAAAGCAGAGCGGTTTCAATAAATAACCCGGGTAATGCGCCAATACTGACCTGTTTTCTGAGTAAGCCGTAGCAGCTGAATGTTAATGCCAAAACAATGGCGATCCAGGGAAGTGAACCAAATCGGATGACTTCGAATAAAACCCCCATGGTGGCTAGCGCTACGGCAAACCATTGGAGCCGGCGAAAACGTTCTTTTAGAAAAATCATCCCCATCACGACATTCACTAATGGATTGATAAAATATCCCAGACTTGCATCGAGCAAATGATCGCTATTGATGGCCCAAATGAAGGTCAGCCAGTTTCCTCCGATGAGTACAGCTGTAATCATCAAAACCAGCAGCTGTTTTTTGCGATGAATAGCCGAGTACACTTCAGACCAACTTTGACTTAACCACACCAGAAACAGAATCAGCACACATGACCAAATAATTCGATGTGCCAGAATTTCAGGGGCAGGAATGGCCCTGAGCATTTTGAAATAGATTGGAGCAATTCCCCAGATGATATAGGCTGCAAGGGCATAGATAACACCTTGTCGGGTCGTTGATGTCTGATTCATGAATGATCAAGGAAGATAAAAAGGGTAGTTAATTTAACAGCCTTATCGATTATTGACAATAAAGCCGAAGGACACCATAAAAATAGACATGATTGTGATGTTCTTTACCGGTAATCCCGACTTTGGATAAGACATTAGCATTAAATTGCGATTTATCTTTTTGTGGGTCAGAACATTTTTAATGCACAGGCGTTTTAACGCTAATCAGTACACCATGCTATTTATGGGCTGATGGATGTGAATGCAAGCAGAACTTTAAAGTGATGTCTTGGATATTCTTCTAATCATTGTACTGCATATAATGTGCTTGATGGTGATGAGGCCGTGATTGCCAGAATGGTTTAACTAATGGGTAGTGTTCACCCAATTTGCAAATAGTCGGGTTGAAATGACTGAATAGTTCATCACCTGAAGAAGTTAAAAGTCCATATAAGTGTTGTAACATCCCAGCTAGCATCCGGCTGACAGGGGGATTATCAATGACTTGCCATGCCTGAAGGCAGATCATTCCAGGAATCAACTCGTGTGTATATTGCTGAATCAGTTTTTCAGGCCATGGATGGCGAATCACTTGTGATATTTCCAAATAATCATACAGTGGTTCCCGCATGCCAATATATTGAAGCTGACAGCGGTCCCTGGCTGAAAGTGTTCCTGCATGAATAGATTCTAACCGTTGAATTTTACTATCGTGATCGGTAAATAATCCCTGTTGAGAACATTCAAGCAGCCGATAACTGGGTAGTGGCATTTCATATGGGTAGCCGTGTTGTTCATGATGTAGCCATCTTTCGAGTGTCTGTACAGAATTTTTCTGTGTTAATTCTGCACAACTCTCCAGTAATTCCCGGATATAAGCATCCAGTTGGAGGTTGGTGTTGGTCCTTGTTGACATGCAAACTCCTTCAAAAGATAAGCTTGGTATTCTAAGTATAGTGGACAAATTTGCATGGGGGTGATTATTTTTTGACCGGTTGTGAAGTCGGTCTTTGAATCGCATTTTAAGGGTTATGTTGCGGGGTATTTACTTGGAATGTTAAACTTTGCTCCCTGGTCTGTTGATTGTTTCTGACCGTATTTTATCCAGGTTGGACTTGTATAAGTACGACTTGGATCACAAAGACCCGCATGTTCACAGCAAAAGGATGTAAACATTTTGCTACCTCTTACTTTGCATCTAAATGGGGCGGTATGCTTTTTAACATGAACTGTCAGTTAGGCATCAATGAAAAGAGAATTTGAGCGATGAAATCAGCGCAGCAGGTACTGCAGGAAACTTTCGGTTACAGTGAGTTTCGACAAGGACAGGCTGAAATCATTGATGCTTTGCTGCATGGCCGGGATAGTTTGGTGTTGATGCCAACCGGTGGTGGCAAGTCGCTCTGTTATCAGGTCCCCGCGTTGTTGTTTGATGGTCTGACAGTTGTTGTTTCTCCTTTGATTTCACTGATGAAAGATCAGGTCGATGCGCTTAAACGCAATGGGATAGATGCGGCGTATCTGAATTCGACATTGAGTTGGGAAGAGACTCAGGCATTATTTGCAAAGCTTGGTCATGGTGATATCAAATTGCTTTATATCTCTCCCGAACGATTATTAAGCGGCGATTTTATTGCTAATTTTGAGCATTGGCAGGTGTGTTTGGTCGCGGTTGATGAAGCGCACTGTATTTCTCAATGGGGTCATGATTTTCGCCCGGAATATAGTGCGTTAGGCCAAATTAAGCAGTTATATCCGCATATTCCTGTGATTGCATTAACAGCAACTGCCGATTTGACGACGCGTGAAGATATTCTGGCGCGGTTAATGTTTCGCGATCACTTCTTTTATCAGGCCAGCTTTGATCGACCCAATATTCGTTATACCGTCCAGGAGAAATATCGTCCCTGGCAGCAGTTGTTGCTCTATGTAAAAAGTCATGTTGAAGAATGTGGCATTATTTATTGTGGAAGTCGGCGCCGGGTTGAAGAGTTAGCTAAAAAATTGCAAGAACAGGGTATACTGGCGGCAGCTTATCATGCCGGTCTTTCATTATATGAGCGCCAACGGGTTCAGGAGGCGTTTCAACGTGATGAATTGAACGTTGTTGTTGCAACTGTCGCATTCGGAATGGGGATTGATAAGCCTAATGTCCGTTATGTCATCCATTATGATATTCCCCGTAATATTGAAGCCTATTATCAGGAAACAGGTCGGGGTGGGCGAGACGGACTTCCGACAGAAGCGGTTTTATTGTTTGATCCTGCGGACGCAGCTTGGATCCGACGGATGATCGATGAAACCGAAAATGAGCAACTTAGGCGTGTAGAAAGCCACAAGTTTAATGCGATGGCAGCATTTGCTCAGGCTCAAACTTGCCGGAGGCAAGTGCTTCTCAATTATTTTGGTGAATATAATTCTAAGCCTTGTGGTAATTGCGATATCTGCCTTGATCCACCAAAGCGTTATGATGGCTTGGAAGATGCGCAGAAAGTACTTTCATGTGTTTACCGCCTTAAACAGTCGTATGGCATCGGATATGTCATCGATGTGTTAAGAGGAAGTATGAATCAGCGGATTGTCGGGCAGGGGCATGATAAGCTGACAACACATGGCATTGGTAAAGATCGCTCTCAGGAGCATTGGTTAAGTGTCCTGCGCCAGCTGATTCATATGGGATTTTTGAGTCAAAATATTGCGCGGGGATCCGTATTACAGCTGACTGAAGCTGCCCGGCCCATATTACGGGGCGATCAGCCATTACAGTTGGCTTTACCCCGGATTGATGTGGTTAGTAATGTTCGTCATAAAACAGTGTCCTTTTATGATAAAAAACTCTTTGCTTTGCTTCGAAGGCTGCGCAAACAGTTAGCTGATGAAGAAGAAGTCCCTCCTTTTGTTGTATTCAATGATGCGACTCTAATTGAAATGGTTCAGGAAATGCCGATCAGTCGTGCACAATTTTTAGCAATATCCGGAGTTGGACATAAAAAACTGGAACGCTATGGCGATACATTTATTCAAATGATTGTCCGTTATCAGCAAGATCCCCTTGTGGGGTAACGTCTCCTTTGTCAGGGTGAAAGAAACTGGTTAAATCAAACCATTAAAGATTAATAAACCCGGCATGTGATAGGTAGGTATAAATTATGGGTGCAAAACGACTCTATATTGTTCGTCACGGACAGACACAGTTTAATGCCGAGCAGCGACTTCAGGGGCAGTGTAATTCAGATTTAACTGTATTAGGGCAGAAACAAGCTCAGGCAATAGGGCGATCTTTAGCGCAAAAAGTGAATCTTAATGAATGGCCTGTTATCTGTAGCCCTTTAGGGCGGGCGGTTGAAACAGCCCGATGGATAACCGCCGAATTGGGTGGTTCACCCGAGTCAATTCGAACCGATAAACGGTTGATGGAGTTTTCATTAGGTGATTGGGAAGCTAAGGCTGCTCCTGAGATTAAAGCCATGCATCCAGAATTTGCTGAGCGTCGGGACTGGTATCTGGAAGCACCTAATGCAGAATCATTACAGGCTGTGAAACAGCGACTTCATCATTGGTTGGATGATGCGGAAATACCAGAACAAGTGATCGTGATCAGTCATGCATTGACCGGATCTGTTTTAAGAGGAATTCTTACTTGTTTACCTGATTCAGATATCTTTTTACAGCCGCGTCCTCAAGATGGTTACTTCTATGTAGATGAAGGCGTCATAAGTCAATTTGATTGCCTCTAATGCGGATCCCCTTTTGTGAACCCGGGACAATTTATGCAACATTTAACAATTAAAGATATTGCTCGCTTAAGTGGCGTGGGAAAGTCAACGGTTTCCCGTGTGCTAAATCATGAGTCGGGAGTTCGTGACAAGACACGTGAGCATGTCGAAGCTGTGATTCGCCAATATGGTTTCACGCCATTGAAATCAGCCCGGGCGATGCGTGGTCAGAGTGATAATGTGGTCGTAATCATTGTTTCTCGATTATCGTCACTTTCTGAAAATGTAGCGGTGAGTGAAATGCTGCCATTATTTTATCAGCAAGGTTATGACCCGATATTAATGGAAAGTCAGTTCTGTGCTGAGCGGGTCGAAGAGCATTTACAGCGGCTTCAGAGACGCCGGGTTGATGGAATTATTCTTTTTGGATTTAATGGTCTCGATGAATCGATATTAGCACCATGGAGGGCAAAGCTAGTGATTATGGCTCGGGAAGTGGCTGGGTTTACATCGGTTTGTTATGACGATGAAGGTGCTATTCGGTTGCTTATGGACGAATTATATCGACATGGTCATCGTGAAATCAGTTACTTGGGGGTAAAAGAAGGGGACCCAACCACTGGCGCAAAGCGTTATCAGGCATATCAGACCTGTTGCCATGATTATGGCCTATCTCCTAAGGCAGTATTGACGGGGCTGTCATATCAGCAAGGATATCAGCAGGTTCGTGAGGTCGTGACAGAGCAGACTTCAGCTCTCGTTTGTGCGACAGATAACTTGGCATTAGGTGCAAGTAAATTTCTGTTTGAAGATCAGCGGGAAGGAGTCCAGCTTTCCAGTATCGGCTATACCCCGTTAGTTCGGTTTATGCTGCCTCATATGTTGACTGTCGATCCGGGATATCAGGAAGCAGGGCGATTAGCTGCGTTTCAATTGATGGGGCAGATTGAGCAGATTGAAGACATCCATCCCATTACAGTGCCATGCCAACTGAAATAATCGCTGTTCAGGATTAGCGCTTTTTTCAATATCCGTTCCAATGATTTGTTACTTGTGGTGATTGTAGCCTTGTGAGTCTTGTTTCTAAATTGTGTTCCTTCATTTGAAACAATCCCTGATGCCTTGTGATCCATGGTAATTTTTTATCCTGATTTTAAGTGATATATCAGGGTATTGTGCTTATTCTCTAAGTTCACTTCAGACTGGATAACCGTTAATTTTTTTTATTTTTATGATTTGCTCATTTTCATTGTGATCTGTGACCCAAAATGGGAACGTTCCCATTTTCAGAGGATGAAGCTTTATCTATGCTAATCGCAAATCAATTTCTCGATGCTATGAAAGGGTTCCTGATATGGGTAAGGTCAATCAGAAAGATATTGATCGTTTAATTCAGTTGGTTGGAGGAAATGACAATATCGCAACAGTCACACACTGTATTACCCGACTTCGTTTTGTTCTAAATGATCCAGCCAAGGCGGATCCGAAGGCCATTGAAACATTAAAAATGGTAAAGGGATGCTTTACCAATGCTGGTCAGTTTCAGGTTGTGATTGGGCCTGAAGTCGGTTCTTACTATGAACGATTATTGCAATCGACCGGGCAACAAAGTGCTAGTAAAGCCCAGGCGAAGATTGCTGCCCGTAATAATATGAAATGGCATGAACGGGCTATTTCACATTTCGCAGAGATTTTTTTCCCATTGCTTCCTGCGTTGATTAGCGGTGGGTTGATTTTAGGTTTTCGTAATGTCATCGGTGATATTCCGTTTGCTGATGGTAAAACGTTGGCTCAACTCCACCCGGTCTGGAAAACCATTTATGATTTTTTATGGTTGTTGGGCGAAGCTATTTTCTTCTATTTGCCTGTCGGGATCTGCTGGTCTGCTGTTAAAAAGATGGGCGGCACCCCGATTCTTGGGATTGTGCTGGGCATTACGCTGGTTTCACCACAGTTGATGAATTCATATTTATTAGGCCATCAGACACCAGAAGTCTGGAATTTTGGATGGTTTACGATTGCCAAAGTTGGGTATCAGGCGCAGGTGATTCCATCATTACTTGCCGGGTTGATGCTCGGTTGGTTGGAGCTTCGGCTTAAACGACTTGTTCCGGATTATTTGTATCTGGTGGTCGTACCTGTTGTTTCTTTATTAGTTGCTGTTTTTCTTGCTCATGCCGTGATCGGTCCTATTGGAAGGGAAATTGGCAGCGGGGTGGCCTGGGCTGTTCGGGAGATGATGACTGGACGTATGGCACCGATTGGTGGTGCTCTGTTTGGCTTTTTGTATGCACCTCTGGTGATTACAGGTGTTCATCAGACGACCTTGGCCATTGATATGCAGATGATTCAGAGCATGGGCGGAACTCCGGTATGGCCATTGATTGCGCTATCGAATATAGCTCAGGGTGCATCTGTTGTTGGCATTATTTTGGTTAGCCGAAAACAAAATGAACGTGATGTTTCGGTCCCTGCGGCTATTTCAGCGTTCTTGGGGGTGACGGAGCCTGCTATGTACGGAATTAATCTGAAATATCGCTTTCCTATGTTGTGCGCCATGATCGGATCTGCTTTATCGGGTCTGATTTGTGGGTTGAACGGTGTTTTAGCAAACGGTATCGGTGTCGGCGGGCTCCCCGGCATTTTATCGATTCAACCTCGTTTTTGGGAAGTCTATGCGTTCGCTATGCTGGTGGCGATCGTCGTTCCAATTGTTCTGACTTTATTCATATATCAACGTAAATCCCGCCAGACACATTCAGGGGGTGTTGGTGTCGAGTGATTGAATTCCGTTCAAGTTAAAAATTTGTTTTGGACACAGATCAATCTAAGAAATAACAGGTTTAAGGTAGATAGTTTTAAGATGTGTAACAACGAAATACCATGGTGGCAGGATGGTGTCATCTATCAGATATATCCAAAGAGTTTTCAGGATACAACAGGAAGTGGTCAGGGTGATTTACAGGGTGTTATTAAACGACTGAATTATCTCCAGGAACTTGAAGTTTCAGCTATCTGGCTGACTCCAATTTACCCATCGCCACAAGTGGATAACGGCTATGACGTCAGTGATTATCAATCGATCGATCCAAGTTATGGAACATTAGATGATTTTGATGAATTGGTTACTAATGTGCATCAGCGAGGGATCCGAATCGTCATGGATATGGTCTTTAACCACACATCAATAGAGCATCCTTGGTTCAAACAAGCAAGTGAATCGCGGGATAATCCGTATCGATCTTATTACATCTGGCATGATGGTGATATTCATTCGCCTCCTAATAACTGGTGTTCTAAGTTCGGCGGCAATGCCTGGCAGTGGCATGAAGCAACTCAGCAATATTACTTGCATCTTTTTGCACCGCAACAGGCTGATTTGAACTGGGAAAATAACCAGGTCAGGGAATCACTCAGGGCTATATGTCGGTTTTGGGCTGAACGAGGAATCGACGGGTTACGATTGGATGTGGTGAATTTGGTTTCCAAACAACCTGGCTTTGAGGATGACGGCCAAGGGGATGGACGGCGCTTTTATACAGATGGGCCCCGAATTCATGAATTTCTTCAAGAGATGAACCGTGATGCCTTTAACCCGTTACAACTCATGACGGTGGGGGAAATGTCTTCGACAACGTTAGAACATTGCCAGCGTTATTCATCATTAGAAGGGCATGAATTATCAATGACGTTCAATTTTCACCATCTGAAAGTCGATTATGCTCAGGGTGAAAAATGGACCATAGCTGAACCTGATTTCGTTGCATTGAAAGCGATTTTTCAACATTGGCAGCAGGGGATGTATCAGCAGGCCTGGAATGCGTTGTTCTGGTGTAATCATGATCAGCCCAGAGTGGTGTCCCGTTTTGGTGATGATGGTATCTATCGGATTCAATCCGCAAAGACGCTTGCGATGTTACTTCATGGTATGCAAGGCACGCCGTTTATCTATCAGGGGGAAGAAATTGGCATGAGTAATCCTGGTTTTACTCAGATCGAGCAATACCGGGATATTGAAAGTCTGAATATGTATGATGAACTGGCTTCTTGCCATAGTCAGGCTCATCGATTAGCGGTTTTAGCCTGTAAATCGCGAGATAACAGTCGTACGCCGATGCCTTGGGATGACACTCTCAATGGAGGATTTACCGATGGTCATCCCTGGATTGAATTAGCGAAGAACAATTCTAGTGTTAACGTGAAAGCTGCGTTGGCCGATCCTGATTCGGTATTTTATTGTTATCGGCAGCTTATCCGGTTACGGCGTTCCCTGCTTTTGATGACGTATGGGGATTATCATGATTTACTACCCGAGCATCCATTTTTATGGATCTATGTGCGACAATGGCAGGGACAACAGTTGTTGGTCATGGCTAATTTGAAGGCACAATGCATACCGGTGCCTTTACCCGACACTATTGTGGATTGTCATTGGCAACTTTTATTGAACAATGGCTTGCCCGAAGATACCTGTGTGTGTGATGAGATGGTTTTACCCGCATTTTCTGCTGCTTATTGGTTCTGTGAATGATGGCTGACAATCATCAGTTGGTCCGATTCAATCGTGCCTTCCAGGAACTTAAATGTTGAGATGATTGTTCGGTCGGTTAACAGGTTCTAACCCTCATTCTGCCTTCGTCTGGAGCAGATTGAGAGGGGACTGATTCAATTATCTGATATGTGGGTCTTGCGTTATTGTGAATTGGCCGCTACTCTATGGTTTGAATTCAGGGCCTTGAGCGTTTTTTAGGCGTAATGCCTGAACTCTGTATGGAAATATCTCATTTTATCGAAGCTTCTCGTGGTTAAGTCTGTCCATTGATCGATATCGTCGTATGGTTACATTTTTGTGATCATTGGCGGATTTTGCTGTCCTCTGTTTGTTACGATATTGGAGGATTTTTGCAGAATAAATAATGGGCATGAGTTGGCTCCTCTGCGTTGGCACTTAATGGTTTTCCACATGCAAGGATGTGATATCCCCTGATTTTAGGGATGTATCTTATTTATATAACTTGTTGTTTTTTTAGATCAAAAGAGATCTGTTTGTCATTATCATCACATAAGTGATGAGATCATTCTATTTGTTGTTAACATACTTATCCACAGCTTTTTCAGTAACGAGTGAACGCTTTAGATGCTGGTACTCAGAAGTGAGCTATGGCATTATGCCGCGCATGTGCTCTTGTAAAATTGAGAAAAGCTTATGGCGACAATTGCTGAGAATCCCGTAGTTCTAATTGATGGCTCTTCCTACCTTTTTCGTGCTTATTATGCTCCTCCTCACTTGACTAATTCAAAAGGTGAGGCAACGGGCGCTGTGTACGGTGTCGTTAATATGTTACGCAGTCTTCTCAAGCAGGTTGAACCGGAGCGAATTGCTGTGGTGTTTGATGCAAAAGGTAAAAACTTTCGCCATGAGCTTTTTCCGGAATATAAAGCGAATCGACCTCCGATGCCGGATGATTTGAGAACTCAGATTGAGCCGTTACATGCTATTATCCGTGCGATGGGGCTTCCATTAATTGCTGAGCCTGGGGTTGAGGCTGATGATGTCATTGGAACATTGGCTATTCAATTGGCAAAAGATGGGCATCATGTTTTGATTAGTACCGGCGACAAAGATATGGCCCAGTTGGTCAATGATAAAATCATGTTAGTGAATACCATGACGGATACCTTATTGGATGAATCCGGAGTCATTGAAAAATTTGGCGTGAGCCCTGAGCAAATTATCGATTATCTGGCCTTGATGGGCGATAGTGTCGATAACATTCCTGGTGTGCCTAAGTGTGGACCAAAGACCGCAGTAAAATGGTTGAAGGCTTATGGCTCACTTCATGGATTGCTAGATCATCAAGATGAAATCAAAGGGAAAATAGGTGAGAACCTGCGGCACTTTGCACCGCAACTTCCTCTTTCTCATCAGTTAGCAACGATACGCACAAATCTTGAACTGTCCCTAAGCAGTGATGATTTAAAAATCAAACATGAAGACCGCGATTTGCTGATCAAGTTGTTCGGTGAATTAGAGTTTAAACGTTGGCTTGCGCAATTATTAGAAGATCAGTCATCAGCTGCATCGTTAGCTGATTCCGCGGGGACAGATGAGCTATTAGTTCGTCCTGTTTCTGAAAACTATGAAATGATTCTCACAGAAGAGCAGCTTGATCACTGGTGCTCGTTACTTGAACAGTCTGAACTTTTTGCTGTAGATACAGAAACCACATCGCTTGATTATATGAAAGCCGATTTAGTTGGTCTGTCGTTTTCAGTGTTACCCGGAGAGGCGGCTTATTTGCCTATTGGCCATGATTATGAAGATGCGCCTTTGCAACTTGATCGTGAGTTAGTTCTGAAAAAACTCAAGCCTATTTTAGAAGATCCGACAAAAGCTAAAGTGGGACAAAATCTCAAATATGATCGGAGTGTTCTTGTCCGGGCAGGGATCCACTTAAAAGGGATCGCTTTTGATACGATGCTTGAATCTTATGTCTTAAATAGTACGGGGACCCGTCATGATATGGATTCTTTGGCACTCAAATATCTTCAGCATCAATGTATTAGCTTTGAATCGGTTGCCGGCAAAGGTGCTAAACAGCTCACTTTTAATCAAATCAATTTAGAGCAGGCGTATCCTTATGCTGCAGAAGATGCAGATATTACGTTGCGTTTGCATCAGATTCTATGGCCTCAGTTGAGCAAAGAATCTGGATTGAAATCGTTATTCGAAGAAGTTGAATTACCTTTAGTTTCGATCTTATCGGATGTAGAGCGTCGGGGGGTCCGGATTGATAGTGACCTCTTAAATCATCATAGTATTCGTCTGGCTAAGAGGATTGATGAGCTTGAAAGTAAAGCGCATGAGCTCGCTGGTGAAGCGTTTAATTTGGGTTCACCAAAGCAGTTGCAGCGAATATTATTTGAAGTGATGGGGCTGCCTGTAGTTAAAAAGACACCAAAAGGTGCACCATCGACAGCTGAAGAAGTTCTAGTTGAACTGGCTTTGGATTACCCTTTACCTGCGACGATTCTTGAATATCGCGGTTTGAGTAAGCTTAAATCGACTTATACTGACAAATTACCTAAGTTGGTAAATCCTGAATCTCAAAGGCTTCATACATCTTACCATCAGGCGGTTACCGCTACAGGGCGTTTGTCTTCAAGTGATCCGAATCTGCAGAATATCCCGATTCGTAATGAAGAGGGTCGCAAGATCCGCCAGGCCTTTATCCCTGCTGATGGTTTTAAACTGGTGGCGATTGACTATTCTCAGATTGAATTACGGATCATGGCTCATTTGTCTGCTGATGAGGGGTTATTGGATGCGTTCGCTCAAGGTAAAGACATTCATAGGGCAACGGCTGCAGAAGTGTTTGGTGAATCGTTAGATGATGTCACTAAGGAGCAGCGGCGTAAT
Source organism: Candidatus Celerinatantimonas neptuna (assembly GCA_911810475.1). Taxonomy (NCBI): domain Bacteria; kingdom Pseudomonadati; phylum Pseudomonadota; class Gammaproteobacteria; family Celerinatantimonadaceae; genus Celerinatantimonas; species Candidatus Celerinatantimonas neptuna. The sequence continues at coordinate 1,425,910 of OU461276.1, read as the reverse complement.
GCAAAAGCGATTAATTTTGGCTTGATCTACGGTATGAGTGCTTTTGGTTTATCCCGACAGTTAGGCATTGGTCGCTACGAAGCTCAAAGTTATATGGATACTTATTTTGAGCGTTATCCTGGTGTTCATCGCTATATGGAGGAAACCCGAGCCAGAGCTGCCGATGATGGATTTGTTGAAACGATCTTTGGTCGCAGGCTTTATTTGCCTGAAATTAAAGCGCGTAATGGTGCACGCCGGGCCGCAGCAGAACGTGCGGCGATCAATGCGCCGATGCAAGGTAGCGCTGCCGATATTATTAAAAAAGCAATGATTGCCGTGGATCGCTATATTCATGAACAAGGATATGAGGACAAAGTGCGTATGCTCATGCAGGTTCATGATGAATTGGTCTTTGAGGTGGCTGAAGATCATGTGGTCGAGCTGGCTGCTCAGTTAAAAGCGATTATGGAAGATGCTGTTCAATTGCATATTCCTTTGGTGGCTGAGGTCGGCATTGGCGATAATTGGGATGAAGCGCACTAACTTCATCTCTGACTAGAAAAGGTGCTAAGGTTATTTACAGCTTAAAGCAAAATAACCTTTGTTGCCGTTCATGGGTCATCAGTTTGTTTTTCGCTGTGGTATCCATTTGGTGTTGAAAGGCCGTTCAAGTTCACTAGTTGTTTACGTTTTTATCTGATATTTAACATTTCTCTCAATAAATGGCAGGTTGCTGAAAAAAACACCATTTCATATCAATATGATATTAGGAATATCAGCCCAAGCTTTAAGAGCAAGTAGTTATTTTGGATAAAAATAATGAAATTTGATTACAAAAACCGCTTTATTTTTTAATCCGTCTCCCTTATATTAATAGACGTAGGGTACAGAGGTAAGATGTTCTATCTTTCAGACCTTTTATTTCACGTAGTTGAATAGGCTTAATAGCTGCCCCGGTAGAATTCTACCGGGGCTTTTTTTATGTTTTTGCTACAATATTGCCAATTAATCCGATTCATATCACATTTTAGAATAAAGTTATTGACAATAGTGAAGTGTAATAAAACTACCAAAATGTAATTTATAATCAGAGTTTTAGACTATCAATAATCTAAAAGATGAAATGAACTACTATGAGTACTCATGGTCTGAATAAATGTACGTGAATCGTATTTCAGTTATAGTCCGAACTAGTTATAGGCTCCGCATTACCTTTTAGCGGGGCTTTTTTTATGGGATGGTTTTATCGGACATAGCATCTTTTCGACTAGAGATTAAGGTTGATGTTGGTATTGGATCTATGTTCCCAAGAATGGTTGGGTTTTAGTTTGGAACTCGGGGTAACCTCAAGATCAGAGAATCATGCAGATGTGATATAAAAGGATGTGTTTCAACCGTGATTCTTTATCCGATGTGAGGTTAAGACGATTTTAAGTGTTGTCGGTGTCCAGGGGTTGATTGGTTTCTTCTTTTTCCTCGTTTTCAAACCATGTTGTCAGGGTTGCTTCCAGTTTAGGTAAGCCGAGTTTTTTCAGTGAGGAAAACAATTCAACCTGAACATTACCGCAGAAGGCCATAGCTGCTTCCTGACATTTTAGTAATGTCGATTTTCGGGCCCCTTGTTTTAATTTGTCTGCTTTAGTTAATAGTGCCAATACGGGGATATCACAATCTGCAGCCCATTGGATGAGATGTTGGTCAATTTCTCTAAATGGATGACGTATATCCATCAGAACAACAAATCCCCGCAGACTTTGGCGATACTGAAGATATTCCGACAGTGATTTCTGCCATTCTTTCTTGACAGACTCTGGCACTTTTGCATAGCCGTACCCTGGCAGATCGATCAGGCGTTTACCCGGTTCTATCTCGAAGACGTTAATTAATTGTGTGCGTCCCGGTGTTTTACTGGTTCGGGCAAGGTTTTTTTGTCGGGTCAGTGTATTGAGTGCACTTGACTTCCCTGAATTTGAGCGACCGGCAAAGGCAATCTCGGTGCCGCTATCAGCCGGCATTGCTTTGATATTTGGAGCACTGGTAAAGAATTTAGCTTTATTAAAATGTATCTGGGACACAGTTTTTCCTTCATTTCTTGTCAACCGACCTGGGCGAAAGTGTAACAGAGAGTGTTCTTGGCTGCTATTGAGGTTTGTTTGAGCACTGGGTGGTGATAGAATCGCCTTGTATTTAAACTAGAGTGGGTCAGGCTTGTTCCTGTCATCATTTGCGACTGAAGGTAATCATGGCGTATAAGAAAAAGAACCGCAAAGGCGGATTATTGGCTCCCCGTAAAACTGTTGATTTTAAAAGTGACAGGGTATTGCCTGCTGATGCTGTTAAAAAAGGAAAAGGTCGCAAGAGTGGTTCTCGTCAACAACCTGCTAATGTTACTCGCGCATCAACAAACTCTGGACATGACTTTCATTTATCCGATCCGCGTTTAGGCAGTAAGAAACCGGTGCAATTGGTGTCGGCAAAACCTTCTCAACAGGAACATACTGTGAGTCAAAAGTTGTCTGATGAAGTTAAAGAGGCTAAACAGGATGAGTTAAGCCGCTTAGAGCAAGATCCTCGTTTAATGACATTACTGGATCGTTCTGACGAAGGTGAGGAATTGACGACGGATGAACAACAGTGGCTAGAGAACAGTTTGAATCGAATCGGGCAGTTGATGGATGAGCTTGGGTTGCATGATGACGAAGATGAAGATGAGTCTGAGCTTGATAGTGATGATTGGGACCAATTCGACAGTGGCGATCTGGATGAATTACTTGATCCTGATGAACGCTCATAGTCTCCGTTGAAAGATTTTTGTTAGGTTTTTATTCAGACCTTAGTATCTTGGCTAGTCGTCTGATTTTTGTCACAGGAATACGCTGATGCAAGATTTTGCTGTCGATTGGGACCAACAACTGATCGAAAAATATAATTATGCCGGGCCTCGTTACACCAGTTACCCGACTGCATTGGAGTTCCATCAGGGTTTTGGATTTTTTGAATTTCAACAAGCGGCGCGACGTTATCCTGAGCGGCCTCTTTCGTTGTATGTTCATATCCCTTTTTGCCATAAGCTTTGTTATTACTGTGGCTGTAATAAAATCGTAACCCGTCACCAAGATAAAGCCGATGCGTATCTGGATAATTTATCGTGTGAAATGGAAACAATGGCGCCTTTGTTTCATCAACGACGAGTGACTCAGCTTCACTGGGGGGGCGGAACGCCGACTTTTCTTGATGAAAAGCAGACTCGTCGGCTGATGGGGATGATTTGTCATCATTTTAACATTGCCGATGATGCCGAAATTAGTATTGAAGTTGATCCCCGGGAAATCACATTAGATACGATGGATGTGTTAGCTGAATTAGGTTTTGCCAGATTGAGTTTAGGGATTCAGGATTTTAATCCTAAAGTTCAAGAGGCTGTGAATCGGGTTCAGGATAAAGCATTCATTGAAGCTTTGTTACAACGGGCTCGCAAAGTTGGGTTTACATCAATTAATCTTGATCTAATCTATGGTCTCCCTCATCAGACTCCGGATAGTTTTGCTAAAACGCTAGAAGAGATTAAATTGCTGGACCCTGATCGCTTATCAGTTTTTAACTATGCGCATTTGCCTAGCCATTTTGCTTCTCAGCGCAAAATTAAAGAAAGTGATTTACCGACACCTCAGCAGAAGTTGACTATTTTGCGCGATACGATTTTAAACTTAACGTGCAGTGGCTATCAGTTTATCGGGATGGATCATTTCGCGCATCCAAATGATTCGCTAGCCATAGCTCAAAGGCAGGGTAAACTGCACCGGAATTTTCAAGGTTACACGACTCAGGGTGAGTGTGATCTGTTGGGCTTAGGCGTGTCGGCCATCAGTATGATAGGTGATGACTATAGTCAAAATCATAAAACGCTCAAGGCCTATTATGAACAGGTTGGGCAAAGTGGTCATGCTCAGTGTAAAGGCCTTGCGCTCACCCAGGATGATATTATCCGTCGGGATGTTATCAAAGCCTTAATGTGTGATTTTGCGCTGGACTTTGCAACAATAGAACAACGTTTCTCGTTAACATTCCAAGATTATTTTGCTGACGATTTAGCACTATTAAAGCCATTAATTAAAGATGGTTTATTAGAATTAACGGCTAAAGGTATTTATGTTAGCGCAGCAGGACGATTACTTATTCGAAATATTGCGATGTGTTTTGATACCTATTTTCGAAGTAAAGTACGGGAGAAACAGTTCTCCCGAGTTATTTAACCTAAATCCAGCTCTTTGAGCTTACGGGTTAATGTATTTCGCCCCCAGCCTAATAACCGGGCGGCTTCTTGTTTATGGCCATTGGTATGTTTGAGGGCTGTTGTTAACAAAATCCTCTCAAAATCGGGTACCGCTTGGGCCAGAATATCACTACTCCCGGCTAAGAGCTGTGTTTCAACCCAGCTCTGCAGCTGAACTCTCCAGTCTCCTTCAACCATCTTCGCTTCGCCGTTTTCATGTCGGTGACTCAGCTCTGGTGGTAAGTCTGAAACTAAAATTTCCTGACCACTGGCCATGACGGTTAACCATCGGCAGACATTTTCTAATTGCCTGACATTTCCGGGCCATGGCAGATGTGTCATAAATTTTTGTGTATCAGGGTGTAACAGCTTGGGTTCGACATTTAATTCCTCGGCAGCCCGGTGTAAGAAGTGGGCTGACAGTGCCGGAATATCTTCACTGCGATCGTGGAGTGGGGGTAAAAGAACACGGATGACATTCAATCGATGGAAGAGGTCTTCACGAAATTCGCCATCGGCCACTTTCTGCTCTAAGTTTTGATGTGTTGCTGCAATAATACGAACATTAACCTGAACAGGGGAATGACCGCCAACCCGATAAAATTGTCCGTCTGCTAATACCCGAAGCAGGCGGGTCTGAATATCGAGTGGCATGTCACCTATTTCATCGAGAAAGAGTGTACCTCCGTTGGCCTGTTCAAAGCGGCCGTGACGAATATTACTGGCTCCGGTAAATGCTCCTTTTTCGTGGCCGAAAAGTTCTGATTCAATCAGATCATGGGGAATAGCGGCCATATTTAAGGCAATAAAAGGAAGATTTGCCCGGGGACTATGGCGGTGTAGTGCCTGAGCAACCAGTTCTTTACCGGTTCCTGACTGACCATTGATGAGCACACTGATACTTGAGCGGGACAACCGCCCGATAGCTCGATAGACTTCTTGCATGGCAGGGGCTTCACCGATGATTTCCTGCGTTGCTCCGACTGGTTCTGTTTCAAGGTGTTGTTTTTTCTGTTCCCGGGCAAAGCTGACTGCCCGTTCGGTTAAGACAACCGCTTCGTCAATATCAAACGGTTTTGGCAGATATTCAAAAGCGCCACTTTGATAGGCATTCACTGCGCTGTCTAAATCAGAGTGGGCAGTCATAATGATAACCGGCAAGTCACTATCAAATTGATGGACTCGCTCTAGTAGTGTCAGGCCATCCAGGCCAGGCATCCGTATGTCAGAAATGATTACATCTGGATGTTCCACTTCTAACTGGCTAAGCATGAGTTTTCCATCCGGAAAGCTCATACAGTTGTAGCCTACGGCACTTAACGCTTTTTCTAAAACCCAGCGAATAGAGTTGTCGTCGTCCACAATCCATATTGTTGAAGCCATTGTGAAATTCCTCACTTACGAAGTGGTAGATAAATAACAAATTCGGTATGACCTGGCCAGCTGGCGCAGTCAATTTTACCTTTATGTTGATTAATTAAATTTTGTGCAATGGCCAGTCCCAGACCGGTTCCGCCTTCACGTCCTGTTACCATTGGGTAAAATAGTGTATCAGTTAGTTCCGGTGGGATTCCTGCACCATCGTCGATAATTTTTATTTCCGCTGCCAGCCGGTAACGTTGCCCTGCGATATTTATTTGATGAGAGGTGCGGGTAATAAGTTTGATCTGCCCTTGATTTCTTTCACGTAGTGCCTGAACAGCATTTTGAACAATATTCAAAAATGCCTGCTGCAGCTGTTCATGATCCATTTCAAAGTCGGGTATGCTGGGATCATAGTCCCGGATAATCTGAATGGACTCTGGTAAATCTAATTCAACCAGCTGGCGTACTTTTTCCAGTACCGAGTGGATGTTATGTAAGCCTTGTTGAGCCGGACGTTGAGGGCCCAGCAATCTGTCAACTAAGTTTCGTAACCGATCCGCCTGTTCAATAATAATGTTAGTAAATTCTTTTAATTCGGGGTTCGGTAGCTCTTTTTCTAAAAGCTGTGCTGCCCCACGTAATCCCCCAAGTGGATTTTTGATTTCATGGGCAAGTGAACGAACCAATTCTTTAGCGGCTTGTTGCTGGGCATGCTGATGAACTTCTTGAGATATTTTTTTTTGCTGATCGATAGGTTTCAGTTCAAGCAAAAGCAATAATTCTTGCTCATGGCGGATTTGTGTCGCGGAAAACTCAACCATCGATGGTTTATCATCCATCACTAAAGTGACTTCACTGTCGGTAAAACTTTGTCCTTGCGATGACACTTGCTCGAGAATATCGAGGTTAAGGGTTGTATGTGTGATAAGTGATCGTAAATCTTGGTTAGCCAAGCGTTTTTTACTTTGCCCGAGCAGCTGTTCTGTAGCCGGGTTGACGTATTTGACAACCAAGTTTTTGTCAACCAGCATGATGCCGGTCACCAAATTATCTAATATTGTTCTATTCAGACCGAATGTTTCCAGCACACAGACCTCCTGTTCATTATTGCACCATTTTAGAGCTGCACCATTGAGGATAACCGAGATCTCGTTCCGATGGGCACTGAAAAATGATTTTTCGATGCTTAATGGTGTGATTTGCTTTAGTTCAGTGCAAATAAATCCTATAGACTAAAATAATGTGCAATATTCTTGCCTGTTTTGATATATCACTGGGAATGCGTGTGGGTATCGTTCTTTCATGGTGCAGTAAGCCATGAGAGTGGAAATGTATTCAATCATTATGGATTGAGTTACATCGTTTACACAATGGTGAAGAGGTTGATTGATTCGTTAAGGTAAATAAAAAACCCTGCAAATAGCAGGGTTTTTGGCTCAATCAGACAATTCTGATTAGCAGCTATAGTACATCTGGAATTCAACCGGATGAGTACTCATATTCAATGTAGTGACTTCTTCACGTTTTAATTGCAAATAAGCATCAATACTTTCATCTGAGAATACGCCGCCAGCTGTCAGGAACGAGCGGTCTGCATCAAGTGCATTCAGTGCTTCTTCTAATGACGCTGCAACCTGAGGGATCTGAGCTGCTTCTTCGGCAGGCAGATCATATAAGTCTTTATCCATTGCATCGCCAGGGTGGATTTTGTTTTTAATTCCGTCAAGACCAGCCATCAACATAGATGCAAATGCAAGATATGGATTGGCTGTTGGGTCAGGGAAGCGAACTTCGATACGGCGTGCTTTAGGTGATGGTACAACCGGGATACGGATAGAAGCAGAGCGGTTACGAGCTGAATAAGCCAGCATTACTGGTGCTTCAAACCCTGGGACCAGTCGTTTGTATGAGTTAGTTGAAGCATTTGCGAATGCGTTGATTGCTTTCGCATGTTTGATGATACCGCCAATGTAGAACAGAGCGATTTCAGACAGACCACCATACAAGTCACCAGCAAACAGGTTTTCACCATTTTTCGCTAATGATTGGTGACAGTGCATACCGCTACCGTTATCACCAACTAATGGTTTTGGCATGAATGTCGCAGTTTTGCCATAAGCGTGAGCGACATTATGAATCACATATTTGTAAATCTGTAATTCATCAGCTTTTTTAACCAATGAGTTGAATTTACATGCAATTTCGTTCTGACCAGCCGTTGCAACTTCATGGTGATGGGCTTCGACAACTAATCCCATTTCATCCATCAGCAGGCTCATGGCACTACGAATATCTTGTGCAGAGTCAACAGGAGGAACAGGGAAATATCCGCCTTTTATACCTGGACGGTGGCCAGTATTGCCATCTTCATAAGATTTGCCTGAGTTCCAAACGGCTTCTTTATCATCGATAGAATAGAAAGCGCCTTGCATTTGAGCGTCGAATTTAACATCATCAAATAAGAAAAATTCAGGTTCAGGACCAAAGAAAACTTCGTCAGCGATACCCATTGAGCGCATGTAATCTTCAGCACGTTTGGCAACTGAACGAGGGTCACGATCGTATCCTTCCATAGTTGCAGGTTCTAAGATATCGCAACGCAGGTTTAAAGTGACTTCTTCAGTGAATGGGTCAAGAACAGCTGTTTCTGGGTCAGGCATTAGAACCATGTCTGATTCGTTGATGCCTTTCCATCCGGCGATGGATGAGCCATCAAACATTTTGCCATCAGCGAAAAAATCGTCATCGATTTGGCTAACGGGGATGGATACGTGTTGCTCTTTACCTTTGGTGTCGGTAAAACGCAGGTCGACGAATTTTACTTCTTGCTCTTCAATGAGAGCGAGAACTTCTGCAGACATGTAATAACCTCCGGTGTCATCAAGAAATGATGGCTCTTAAGTGAAAGTAAATGAATCGTTCGATATAGTTATAAAGGGCCAGGATGCTAGTTTTGTGCCAAACAGGCGAGTCCCGTATTGACCACGCATCCGGGATAACCTTCATGATAAAATGCACCACGTTGGTTCATCTGCTGTTTATTCTGCTTCAAATGAGTGCGATTCGTGTTGCATCAGGGTTTTCTATATCTCATCCCAGCCAGCTTACTTGGCTATGCCCTTTCTTTCAATAGGTCAATAATAGGTTCATCAGGCTACAACACTCCATAATAATGATAGACAATCATACCAGATGGTGATCTTTTCATATCATGGTCATGCTGTTCAGGGTATAATCAAGCCCATTTTGTGATCCAGGTCGCGCTAAATAGCGGCAAGTGCGTACATTTTTGCGTACAAATTGAAAGTTTATGAGGCAATCAAAGTAACATGTCTAGTGAAATTAATAAGTTAAGGAATATCGCAATTATTGCGCACGTTGACCATGGTAAAACGACACTGGTTGATAAATTATTGCAGCAGTCCGGTACGCTTCAGTCTCGTGGTGAAATACAAGAGAGAGTCATGGATTCTAATGACCTCGAAAAAGAGCGTGGAATTACGATTCTGGCAAAAAATACTGCGCTTAACTGGAATGGTTACCATATCAACATCGTCGATACTCCGGGACACGCGGACTTTGGCGGTGAAGTTGAACGTGTGATGTCGATGGCTGACTCTGTATTGCTGCTGGTTGATGCGCAGGAAGGTCCGATGCCGCAGACCCGGTTTGTGACTCAAAAAGCATTTGCAAGAGGTTTGAAACCAATTGTTGTTATCAACAAAGTTGATAAGCCAGGTGCCCGTCCGGATTGGGTGATGGATCAGGTCTTTGACCTGTTCGATAATTTGGGTGCGACTGATGAACAGTTGGATTTTAAAGTCATTTATGCATCAGCTATCAACGGTTGGGCAACATTAGATCTGGATCAGCCAAGCGATAATATGGAACCGCTGTTCCAGGCTATTATCGATAATGTGGAAGCGCCGAATGCCGATCCCGATGGCGCTTTACAGATGCAGATTTCACAGCTTGATTATAATTCTTATGTGGGTGTAATCGGTGTGGGCCGGATTAAACGTGGTAGTGTCAAGCCCAACCAACAGGTGACCATCGTTTCTGCGGATGGCTTACAACGCAACGGCAAAGTCGGTCAGGTCTTGGGGTATTTAGGCCTCGAGCGGACCGAGATTGATGTCGCTCATGCCGGCAATATTATTGCGATTACCGGATTGGGTGAGCTGAAAATTTCAGATACTATCTGTGATGTAAATACGGTTGAAGCGTTACCTGCTTTATCGGTTGACGAACCCACTGTCACGATGACCTTTCAGGTAAACACCTCACCGTTTGCCGGGCGTGAAGGGAAGTTCGTGACTTCTCGGAATATTTTAGAACGGTTGCAACAGGAACTGGTCCATAACGTGGCCTTGCGGGTTGAAGAAACCGATGATCCGGATAAATTCAGAGTCTCTGGTCGTGGTGAACTTCACCTGAGTGTTCTGATTGAAAACATGCGCCGTGAAGGATTTGAGCTTGCTGTTTCTCGTCCGGAAGTTATTCTTCGTACAGTGGATGGCCAGTTAGAGGAACCATTTGAAACTGTTACCGTGGATGTTGAAGACCAGCATCAGGGAAGCGTCATGGAGCAGTTAGGTCTGCGTAAGGCTGAACTCACTGACATGACTCCCGATGGTAAAGGACGGGTTCGGATGGACTTCTCCATTCCAAGCCGTGGTTTAATTGGTTTCCAAACCGAATTTATGACACTGACATCTGGTAGTGGCTTGCTGTATCACTCCTTTGACCATTATGGCCCACATAAAGGTGGTTCAATTGGTGAGCGTAAAAACGGTGTGTTGATTGCGAATGCAACAGGTAAAGCACTGACTTACTCACTGTTTAACCTGCAGGATCGCGGTCGTTTGTTTACCTCTCATGGAGATGAAGTTTATGAAGGTCAGATCATAGGTATTCATAGCCGTGATAATGATTTGACCGTGAACTGTCTGAAAGGAAAACAGTTGACCAACGTTCGAGCTTCAGGAACTGATGAAGCACAGGTGTTAACACCACCGATTAAAATGACGTTGGAGCAGGCACTTGAGTTTATCGATAACGATGAACTGGTAGAAGTAACCCCTGAAAGCATCCGTTTACGTAAAAAACACTTAACAGAGATGGATCGTAAACGCGCGGTTCGGGCTCCAAGAAGTTAATTTTAAATCGTAAGTGGTTAAAAACGGTATGCAGATGCATGCCGTTTTTTATGTCTAAAATGTATTGAATCTAAACGAAACTCGATGGCTAAATGTTAATACGCTATCGCATATGATTTTAGTGAGCGAATCACCTCTGGATTCAATAACGAATATGAGTCATTGGCGTGCTTGCTTGAGAGGATTCATCGCTAAGCGAACTATTGTGTTTCCCATCTTCTAACGTGAACATGCGAGTTATTTACCTGCATACTCAGATCATGATGAATCGCAATGATTTCATTTAGTCGTTTTTTATCGTGAAAGTACACTTGTGGTAGCTCGGTAATAAACAGCTGGGAGTTATTGTGTCGGATAAATTCAAGATGCAGAAGAATTTCATCTCCCATTTCATAATAACGCCGTTTCCGGTCATGGACGACTTTTCTGGAAATCACCGAAGGATAATGATTGAGTATACTAGCGATAGCTCTCAATGGCATTTTGGCTGATAGTGCTACTCGGATTTCTTCTCTTTCCTCAAGCGTCAAATGTTGTGCATTTCTTTTTCGAGATGTTGATTTGATGCCACCATATTTACGCAGTGCTGTGAATACTGTGCCTGGAGCTGCGGTCAATATCGCTATAACCGGTACCTTGTTTCCACAAGTTAAAAACTAAATTTTTTTCGTCTTAGGTAAATGTGCATTTTGCTCGTTTCATCATTAATATTCATGAAAATTAGTATGTTACATTACTATTGTAATGACCGTTTGAATCTACAGCTCCTTTTTATAAAGTTGATGCCTCATGCCTATAAAGGTGTGTTTTCATTGAATAAAATTGATTATTTTTGTACCAATTTAGTGAGTGAGATGGTGAAGGTGAATCAGGTTATTTTGTTCTTAAATAGGGTATAAAAAAAGAGGCTGATTGGTATAGAATTATGGATGTACATCCAGTATTCTGGTTTATTATCGAATTTCATAATGCGTCAGTCAAAGGTCGGGGCGGTTATTGGTTATTTATGGAGTATTTAGGTTGAATAGTGATTGTTACATATCACTGTTTTGGACTTATTCGGTTTGAATAAGAAATCATTGCTCTGAACCATATTTAACGTTAGACAGACCGACTAGCCTGTATGTCTTTTTTATACATTAACACAAACACATGATAAGGAATCTTCTGATGGAGCAGACCCAAAGTGCGTCAGATGCTCATGACAAACTTTTGCAGTGGCAGCGTGTTCGTTCTTTTCCCATTATTGTCTGGCTTGTTCTGATTGGGACTTTTCTATCCCGACTGACCTATTTTATGGCCTGGCCGTTTCTGGTGGTATTTCTTTATCGCGAATATGGTGCAAGTGAAATCTTCGTAGGTTCTATTTTAGCCGTTTCGGCTTTGGTTGGATCGGTATCTGGGTTTGGGTTCGGTTATGTGAGCGATCGGATTGGCCGGCGCCGTGTGATGTTGGGCGGCTGTGTTCTGGCGATGATTGGCTTTGCGGGATTAGGCCTTGCTGACAGCCTGTGGCAGTTTTTTATTCTGATGATTTTAGTCGGATTGATGAGGCCGAGTGTTGAGCAACCCGGCCAGGCTCTGATGAGCGATTATCTTGAAAACTCCCGTGATCGTGAGTTAGCTTTTTACTTGCGCTATTTTATGGTGAATGCCGGAGGGGCGATTGGGCCTCTAATTGGGATTGCTTTGGCTTTGCACCATCCTCAACGATTATTCCTGCTTACAGGCGCCAGTTTTGTGGTTTATGCCATTGCTTTGAAAATAGGTTTTCATTATTGTGCGAAGCCTGCTCATACGCAACAAAACTCAATGACGCTTAAGGTCCATGAAGTAGCTGCAATCCTCCGGCGAGATAGTTTATTTGCTTCGTTGATTTTAGCGAATTTGCTGATGTTCTTTGTTTATTCTCAGGTTGAATCTTCACTGCCTCAGGTCATTGCTCATTCTGGATTGGCGCATGCCGGAGAATGGGTGAGTTATCTGATTTTGATTAATACCATTACGATTGTTAGCTTTCAGTTTATGTTAATTAGCCTGCTGGATAAGATGCCTGTGCACTTACGTATTTGCAGTGGGGTTGTTTTGATGGGCATCGCACAGTTTTTCTTTTTAGCCAGTTCGACCCAGTGGCCATGGGGATGGCTTATCGGAGCATTTATTTTAAGTCTGGGAGAAACGATTGTATTTCCATCACTCAATGTTCAATTGGATCGATTAGCACCAACTGATTTACGGGGGAGTTATTTTGGGGCTGCGACATTGGGTGGTTTAGGATTCGCTTTAGGGCCTTTTGTAGGTGGAATGGTTTTGGATCATTTTAATACCACGAGTTTATATATCGTTTGTCTGGCAGTTATTGGGGTTGCTTTATGGGGTTATATTCGAATTTCGATGCAATTATCTTCTCAAAAGTCGCGAGCTTCCTGAGTGATGTAAATAGCTTTATTATTAATATTTGGTTAAAAATGTAGTTAATATATTAACTAAAATGATAATTTGATGAATAATCCATCATGCTTATGACTTAACTCACTATGGATGAATAAGGATTAATTGTGATGAAATCAAAATATTATGTGTCTGTTTTGGTGGGAATGTCCTTTTCGGGATTAGTTAGCTTGTCAGCTATGGCTCAAGACGTATCTGGTTATCAACCTGTTATCAGTCAGTGGAAGTTTTCATATGGGAGGCAATTATCAACGACTCAGGCTTTAACAGAGGCATTGGATGAAGGTGCTAATGTGAATGCAATCGTTGATTTATCTGTATGTACCCCTGAAAACGGTGCAGATTCATCGAGTACCAAAGGTGGGTTAAAAGTCACCCCATTTCGTATTTTAAATGGGGTGGTCTCCTTTGCTGATACGCACTCAACGGTTTCAACCCGTAGTGGTACTCCAAAACCCATATCTCAGACGCTCAGATATGAAGTAAAAGCGAATGGTAATATTAAAGTGACGTCGTTTCTTTTCTCCATTCCCAGTTATCGGTTGATCAATCAGGTTTCATTTGATTGTGTCATCAATGAAGGGTTGAAGTTTTACGCCGTTTATTGATATCGCGTTGAGATAAAAAAGCAGTTTTATGCTGCTTTTTTCTTTTGAACTCAACACGCTCTAGTCTGATTTAAGCAAGTACATCATCAGCGACATGATAGCGAGGGTCTTCAATAACGTTGACTTCGACCAGATTACCCGCCTTGCGAAGTAATTTTCTACAGTCTTTGCTCAAGTGGCGAAGGTGAAGCTGTTTGTTGTTTTTCAGATATCGCTCACCGAGTGTATCAATGGCTTCAATTGCGGAATGATCGCAGACTTTCGCATTGGCGAAATCGATAATGACATTCGTAGGGTCTTGATGAACATCAAATAACTCCAAAAAGTGGCTGGTGGAGCTAAAGAACAAAGGGCCGTTGAGTTTATAGATTTTATGTTCATCTTCATAGTGTGTTTCTGCTGTAATATTTGTGGCATGTTTCCAGGCAAAAACTAATGCTGAGATGATGACACCGATAAAGACAGCCATGGCCAGGTCGGTAAAGATTGTGATAACAGACACCAAAATAATCACCAGGAAGTCAGATTTTGGAATTTTGTTGTAAAGGCGCAGGCTGGACCATTCAAATGTTGCTAAAACGACCATAAACATGACGCCGACCAATGCTGCAATTGGAATCATCTCAATTAATGAGGATGCAAACAGAATAAAGCACATCAGCCCGATTGCGGCTGTTAATCCTGAAAGACGACCTCGTCCACCAGATCGAATATTGATCATACTTTGCCCAATCATGGCACAACCGCCCATACCGCCGAAGAAGCCTGTTACGACATTTGCCAGCCCTTGTCCCATACATTCACGGTTACTGCGTCCACGGGTTTCTGTCATTTCATCAATGACTGTCAGAGTTAATAAAGATTCAATGAGACCAACACCAGCCATAATAAATGCATAAGGCAGAACAACTTTAATGGTTTCCCAGTTAAAGGAAATGGCCGGAATATGGAAAGTTGGCCAGCCGCCTGCAATAGTTGCATGTGGGTTGCCTGTCATTTGTCTTAAAAAGTCAACGACGGTGCGAGTGTGCAGATCAAGTCCATAAGTCACTAATGTCACGATAACTATCGCGGCTAATGAAGCTGGTATAACTTTAGTCAGTTTTGGTAGAAAGTGGACAATTAGCATGGTTAAAGCGACTAATGAGAGCATGGTCCATAGCTGGGTTCCATGCATCCAGTGAGCAACACCACTGGTATCTTTGATTTTGAATTGGCCCAGCTGAGCTAAGAAAATGACAATGGCCAGACCGTTGACAAAACCCAGCATAACAGGATGTGGAACCATGCGGATGAATTTCCCGAGTCTGAATACGCCAGCCAGAATCTGAATAATGCCCATACAGACAACGGCTGCAAACAGATATTGTTCACCGTGCTGCAATACCAGCGCAACAATGACAACGGCGACCGAACCTGTTGCGCCTGAAATCATGCCAGGCCGTCCTCCAAACAGTGAGGTAAATAAACCGATAATGGCTGCTGCGTAGAGGCCAACGAGGGGGCCAACACCTGCAACGAAAGCAAATGCAACGGCTTCTGGAACCAGAGCGAGAGCGACTGTTATTCCTGAAAGTAAGTCATTGCGAAGCAATACTCCGCTAAACTTAGGAAATTCAAACATAGTTTAATCATCCGTTGTTAATAAATCTGAGAAACGATTGATGCATCAAGTTTCTTTTTGCAGCTAAAGCTGCCCTATGAGCTCATTAAAATGAAGCAATGTGATTGAAGAAAAAACGCCCCAGAGGATAAGCTTTAAGCAAAAGAGGCGCGAGTTTAACAAAAACAGTGATCCAGTTCAAAAAATAAGCGAGAAATTTGTTCAGAAGAAATGGGGTATGTTTGCCATCTATTGAATTTAAATAAAATATGATGGTTGAATTTATAATGAATGTTCAATTAACTTCAATTCGAGATAAGGGTCGTCTTAGGGATGGGTTCCAGCCTTATTTTGGTGTTAAATCTGTTTGTCATTAAATGACGATAAAGGTACCGGTTTACCTCGTTCTCACCGTTAAATTTTACACTGAAAATAGTCTTGTCATACCATGAATGAATAACGCTTTTTATCCTAAATTGAGGTTAATGAGCCATTATAAAATGTTTTAGATAGCAGAATATCGGTAATATGAGTGAACTCAACAAGATACTTGGAGGTACAAATGGGCGGATTATGCCGTCGGTATCATTTTTGGCGGGAACATAGCTGGGATTTTTTAACATTTGTTGGTCAACGTATTAAAGATGATCGATTGACGACAATGGCGGGGGCTTTGGCTTATACGACGTTGTTATCGTTGGTTCCTATAATCGTTGTCGTTTTTTCGATTATTAGTGCTGTTCCGGCATTTTCTGGTGTACAAGGTCATCTGGAAGATTTGTTATTTAGTAATTTTGTGCCGACGGCGACTGATGTGATTCGCTCTCAGGTTAACCAGTTTGTTGCTAATGCGAATCGTACGACAACCATCGGTGGTATATTTTTAATGATTGTTGCGGTAATGCTGATTGCCTCTGTCGAAAATGCACTAAACCGAATCTGGCGTCAGACGCGTAGTCGACAATTTATTCAGGCGCTTCCAACTTACTGGATGATTTTAACGCTCGGGCCTGTTTTAGTTGGGGCGAGCTTAGCGGTGAGTTCTTATATTTTTTCGTTGGAGTTTTTTCATCAGGAAGCCTTAGGTGGTTTTTGGCAGATGTTGTTTCGACTGGTACCGTTTGGATTATCGACCGTTGCCTTTATGCTTCTTTATTTGATTATGCCTAATAAAAAGGTGAAAGTATCACATGCATTTATTGGCGCACTTTTAGCCGGTATCTTATTTGAACTGAGTAAGCGCGGGTTTGCATTTTATCTTGCTTCGTTTAATTCTTATCAGGTCATTTATGGAGCTCTGGCTGTTATTCCGATCCTGTTTTTCTGGGTTTATATCAGTTGGATTATTGTGTTATTGGGGGCGGAATGGAGTGCTGCGTTAGATGAATATGAAGAGGATAGGTTAAATGATCGCGTTGTTACAGCGAGTCTCCCGGGCAGCAGTGGCCGTTAATCAGCAGACTATTGGGGCTATCGGGGCTGGATTGGTTGTTTTATTAGGGATTGAACAGGGCGATGATGGCGAAAAACTAGCGGAACTGGCCCGTAAAGTTTGTCATTATCGCATGTTCGCCGATGCTAAGGGAAAGACGAATCTGAATGTTCAGCAAGTTGCCGGTGATTTGTTGATCGTATCTCAGTTTACACTTTGTGCGGATACGCATAAGGGGCTTCGCCCCGGGTTTTCCCGGGCCGGTGATCCAAATGTTGCTTGTGAGTTGTATGAACAGTTCTGTCAGACATGCCGTGAATATGGGCTGGGTGTTGAAACGGGACAATTTGCAGCAGACATGCAAGTCGAATTAGTGAACGACGGACCGATGACCTTTTGGCTTCAGGTATAACAGTAAGATTTTCCTAATGAGGAACAGATGATGGGGTATCAGATTGTCACACCCGAAACGGCAGAACAAATTGACGCATATTTCCGTTTCCGTTGGGAAATACTGAACAAGCCGTTGCAATTACCACTGGGGAGTGAGCGAGATGCTTATGATACCTATAGTATGCACCGGATGATTATTGATGAAGATGATCAGATTGTAGCCGTAGGTCGGATTTTTATTACCGATAGTGAAGAAGCATTGATTCGCTATATTGCAGTGAGCTCGGATCATCGTCAACAAGGCCTGGGATTGATTTTGATGCAGGCGCTAGAGCAGGCAGCTTTAGATGAAGGGGTTTTGCGAATTGTTCTGACTGCCCGGGATAAAGGTTCTCTTGAGTTTTTCACTCAGGCTGGCTATTTGCCCGATGGTGATCCTCATTATTATAAGACGAATTTATTTCAGCAACAGATGGTGAAACGGTTAGATGATCCGTGCCAGTTTATTCGCAGTCCACAATTGTGCCATCGGTTATATCAGGAAATTTATAAACGGATCCCCTTGAGTGAAAAAATGGGGATCAAGCTGACACACTTTGATGAAGATAGGCTTGAAACGAAAATGTCATTAGGTGGAAATGCGAATGCATATGCGTCAATGTTTGCTGGAAGTAGCTATTGTCAGGCAGTTTTGACGGGGTGGTCGCTATTGTGGCTGAGTTTAAACGAAATGAATATGGAAGCTGAAATTGTTCTTATTGATGGAAGTATCCGTCATAGGCGGCCGATTCAGGGAGAATGTAAGGCTGTTGCTTTACGTAAACAGCTTCGGGGGCTGCCTAAGGCATTTACGGTTGGTCACTCAAGAACGCGGTTTAAACTGGAAGTGGATTTGTATGACGGCGACCGTCAGGTCGCCGAATTTGAAGGGTTGTTTTTACTTCGTAAATTACAATGTCGCCGGCCAGAAGAAATGGATGAGTGTTGAAGATATCGTGACCATCATGACAAATAATATCAGTGCCAGTACCAGTGCTTTGGCGCTACTGGCTTTAATATTGGCAAGGCGTGTATGAAAACCCAGTGCTGACATAGCCATAGCAAGAATCAGTGTATCAAATTGTAATAATCCGCTACGGATGGCATGGCTTATTGGTAAGTAACCATTAATGAGCACGATGACAATAAAACCGAACGCGAACCATGGAATGGTGATTTTCCCGCATTGGGATTGCCCCGGCTTGGTCTGAGTTGCCTGACGGCGCTGCCAGAGCCAGCTGATGATAAGTAGTACTGGTGCAAGAAGCATGACCCTGGCCAGCTTGACAATGACTGCTATATTTGCAACCTGTGGGCTGATACTTTCTCCAGCGACGACGACCTGAGCGACTTCGTGAGTTGTTGAGCCAATCAGTGCTGCAAAGGCCTGTTGTCCCATATGTAAAAAGGGGTAGACCAAAGGGTAGCCGAACATCGCTAATGTTCCAAAGATCACCACTGTTGCAACAGCAACGACGGTATATTCTTCTTTAGGTTTGATGACAGGATCAACGGCCATAATGGCTGCAGCGCCACAGATACCCGTACCGGTTGCAGTTAACAGAGCTAACTCTGCCGGTAATTTAAGAATTCGTGTTCCAAACAGATAACCGACGGTTAAAACGCTTGAGACCATAACGACTGCTAAACCAATGCCTGGCCAGCCAACGGAAATCAGCTGTTGGACGGTAATATGTAAACCAAACAGCATAACCCCTAACCGTAGTAGGCGGTTTTGGGAAAATTTTAATCCTGGCTGAGCCGTTGCCAGTCGATGATGTAATGGGGTATTGGCAATAACAAGACCAAGTACCAGGCCTACCATTAGTGGGCTAAGAGCGACCCAGTGACTGACACAATGGCTGATAAACGTACCAATAATAGCCGTGATCAGTGCCAGTATTAAACCGGGGAATAGTGATTTCATGAAACTTTTTCCTTAAGTGTCGAGAAAATACCTGAGTTAGGGTCTGTTCACCTCTGCCCGGATAAAGGTCCATCTGGTCACCATAAGCGTTAGATGACCTGTTTGTAACATGCTTTCCAGAGCGGAGATTATGGGTTGTTATGAGCTGTGTTTGTTGAAATTGAACAGCTCAATCAACAAGGGCAGTCTAAAGTGATAGTATTTATTTATAAAATGGATACTTTTGATAATTTAAATCAGAAAAATTGATATGGCATTTACTCTCAAACAGATTGCCGTTTTTGATGCGGTTGCCAGAACCGGTAGTGTCAGTCAGGCCGCCAATCAACTGGCGATGACACAATCAGCGGCCAGTATGGCACTGGCTCAGTTGGAACAGTTACTCGGACAGCCTTTGTTCGAGCGGGTCGGCCGTCGGTTGATCTTAAATTCATGGGGGCACTGGCTCTGTCCGAAGGCCCGACGTTTATTGTCGGATGCCAGTCAGATCGATCAAGGATTTAAAGGGCTTCATTTGCTCTCTGGTGAATTGGTGATGGGCATTAGTCAGACCATTGCCGAGATCCTGCTACCGGAGCTGGTTTGCCGGCTGGAACAACATTACCCTCAGTTACGATTATTGCCTCAAGTCAGCAATAGTGAACATGTTTTACAAGGGTTAGTGAATCACCATTTGAATCTGGGGGTGATTGAGGGGCGTTGTGATGATTCACGGATGGCTGTCAGGTATTGGTGTGATGATCATCTGGTTATTGTTGCCAGTGCGCGTAATCCACTGGCACAGCTTTCATCTGTCGGATTTGATGCTTTGGCTAAAGCGCGTTGGGTGTTGCGAGAATCTGGTTCAGGTACGCGTGAAACCTTTACTAGTTCGATCTATTCTCGGTTGCCGAAACTGAATATCTACCGTGAATTTAGTCATGTGCCGACGATTCTGGCGTTACTGGCCCAATCGAATTACCTTAGTTGTCTGCCTGAGCGCATTGTTCAGCCTGATATTGATAAAGGTCTGTTGAAAGTGTTACCGGTTGAATCGCTTTGCATTAAGCGCCAGTTTCACTTTGTCTGGCGCAAAGATGTCGGTAGTGATCCGCTCAGGGATTGCTTGCTGGAGCAGGCTCAAGAGATGCTTTCAGACACCGTCCGCTCCCCTGAGGATCATGAATAAAGGTATTTTGTCGCGGATGGTAACTTTGGTTGAGCTGATACTGGTCAATACGGATTTGTGGCGATTGCCATGGCCCGTCGACAATGCGATTGAGTAATACACACTGACCATCGGTTAGTCCAATTCCAAGCGCTGTATAGCGTTGGGTGGCCAAATCAATTTGACCACTTATCAGCCAATTATAAGGTGCGCTGGCCACGGTTGTTTGATCAAACAGTATTGCTCCGTTTTCAATACTGGCATGTAAATTAAGCTGGTTAAATACGGTAGAGCCAACTGGAATTGTGCTACCTTTTTGCCATAAAGCTCCAGCCCCTTGGATGAGCGTTTGGCGATTGGAGGGAAGCGATATTCTTGGATCATGCAATAGCTTGTTAAATAATGGCGCTAAATCACGATTGAATGCCAGTTGGGTGCTGGTGGCGGTTAAATCACCTTTTACACTGGCCAGCCCCTGACTCAGTTGGCCACTCATTGAACCGTGTAGTTCCAGATCGCCCCCTATTTTAAAGGTTGGATTTCCACTTAATAATGCGATAGGTGAAACATCTAAAATTAGTGATGACAGATGGCCATTCCATGGGTGCTCTGGTTCGTTAAGATTGATTTGGCCTTTCCATTGCAATTGCCCCTGGGGAAGTTCGCCATACAGGCTGAAATGTTGCGTATCCGTTGATTCATCCGGACCAATATTGACACTCAGATTAGAGAGAATTAACCCTTTGTAGGCAAGGGACGGTAGTTGAATAAACAGGCTGGTCTGAGGTCGCCAAAGCTGATTAATCGATTGCCAGTGATTGTCTTGGATTAAATGAAGTTGGCTCATGCTGGAATTTATTTTTTGGGCAGAGAGTGGCCAGTCTGACAAATAAGAAAGTAGTTTGATTTGGTTGAAATCAGCTTGTTGAATGATGAGATTTGAAAGGCCTGCATGGTTCGAATGCAATATTTTGAGCATTTTTATGAAATGATCAGAAAGGGCCATGGTGGTTCCATTAAGAGTGAACTGATCAACGTTCAAGGTTGGGGACACTCCCCATGAATACTGAAAACTACTGCTGAGTGTTCCAGGTTGAAGATTGGATTTTAACTGGAGTACTTTGAGTGATTGTCCATTCAACAGACCATTTAAAGTGACTTGTTCAAGTGGCCACTGAGCAAATAATAAATTATTAATAGTGAATTGGAACTGACCTTTTAGCGAGTCAGGTTGATTGGCTTTCAGGCTAATATTATCGATCTCGCCATCTAAATCATTCACGCTAATGGGTTGTTTCTGATACTGACTTTGAATATTCAGTGTATTGAATGACAGGTTATCAATATGAATCTGTCTGAGCCGGGTTGGCCAGTGATGAGTCAATAACGCATTCAGTGTGGTTTTATCGAGACGTTGCCTGTCGAAGTTAAGCTCTGCGAGATGGAGCTTATCATCTTTCCAATAACCGTTCGCCGTGACCTGGCCATGAGCTAGATTAGTTGAAAAATCAAGAATATTCAGTTGATTATCTTTCCAGCTGAGTTCGCCCTGAGGTTGTTCTAATTGGTAACCATCGTAGTGCAGTGTTTGTGCAGAACCGAATAACTTCCATTGATCATTGGCATATCCCTGGTTATTAAACTGCCAGTGGCGAATTTGGAGTTGTCCCCCGGTGATTTGTGCCAGTGGCTGCCGGTCAGGTTTAATCCAGACAATATGAGCGTTATCAGCGGTTAAGTTATCAATACGGATTGTTTTGAGCCAGGGCAGTGTCGGGCGGCGGTCGTTTTGTGGGCGACTGGCGATTTTTAACGAGGGGTCATCCAGAGATAACGATGTAATTTCAAGTTCCCCGGATAATAACGCTTTGGGATTAATATGAAGGTCGATTTGAGGTGTTTGAAGTGCCATAAAGCCCACCCGACCAAAGGTGACGTTATTCAGATGCCAGGAAAAAGGGGAACTGATCTGCCAAAAACTACGTTGATAGTCGAGTTGCCAGCCTTGATTGGCTGCCCATCGCTCAATCTCTGATTTGTAATGATCGGGATTAAAAGAAAAAACGATAAACGTCAGTGCTGCAATGAGCAGAAGTAGGATAATGGCTAGCAAATCTCGGATTAGTCGCATTGCGTTTAAGGCCTTAGTACCACAGAAAATAGTGAGAACCTGATTATAAAAATTGTACAGTAAAGTTCTGCATTAGTTCTATTTTAAAAATTTCACATCACGCTTAAAACGTGGTCACCATAAATTAAAACAAGCCTCTGTTTATAGCCAGTAAATATTTTTTATAGTTGTCATGATATTTTGATTTTTGTTGGGTATTTATAACCGATAAGACTTGTAGGCAGGTTGCGATATCACGTTTTAAAAATCTGAGGTGTGCCATGCACAATACTTCCCGCTCTAAATTATCAACCGAACCAACCATTGTTCCGAGTGCTGTCGTCATTGAATCTGAACTGGGTCAGTGGACTAAAGTTGGCGAACGAAGCCGTATTCAGCAAACCCGGATGTCGGATTACTCTTACGTTGTAAATGATAGTGATATTATCTATGCTGATATTGGAAAATTTGTCAATATCGCGTCTCACACCCGTATTAATCCTGGTCAGCATCCAATGGAAAGGGCGTCTTTGCATCATTTTCAATATCGTTCAGATGATTATGGATTTGGCCCTGATGATACGGCTTTTTTTGACCGTCGACGTGAACAGCAAGTTGTCATAGGTCATGATGTCTGGATTGGCCATGGGGCTGTGGTTCAAAGTGGTGTCACAATTGGTACTGGCTCAGTTGTCGGGTCTTCAGCTGTGGTGACTAAAGACATTCCTCCCTATACGATCGTGGTGGGCGTTCCTGCGCAAATATTGCGACCCAGATTTACTCAAGATATCGTTGAGTCGTTATTGCGAATTTGCTGGTGGGACTGGCCGCATTTACTGTTAAAAGAGCGGCTCAGTGATTTTCGCTATTTATCGGTACAAGATTTTTGTGCAAAGTATGATCATTATGACCCATCGGTTCGATAAATGTGTGATAAATGATTAATGAGCGAGATATGAAATCATCAATACTTTACATATTTTCTGGCCTTCCAGGTGTGGGTAAAACAACGTTGTCTAAAGCACTGGCCAAAGAAAAGCAGGCCAGTTATCTGAGAATCGACACGATTGAGCAGGGTTTGCGCGATCTCTGTCAGTGTGATGTCGAAGAACAAGGTTATCGTTTGGCGTATCGCTTAGCTGCGGAGAATCTGCCGTTGGGTGATGTTGTGGCGGATTCATGTAACCCCATCGAAATAACGCGTCGTGACTGGCATCGGGTTGCACAAAAAGCAGCCGCCAGATTCATTGATATTGAAGTGATCTGTTCGGATCAAAATAGACACAGGCAACGTGTTGAGAAACGACGAAGTGATGTTGAAGGACTTAAATTGCCCAGTTGGGAAGCCGTGTTGCAAAGAGAGTTCCAAAGTTGGCACTGCGAGAGGATTGTTATTGATACTGCGTATAAAACATGTGCAGAATCCATTGATGAACTGAATCAGGCTTGTATGCAGACTATCAAAAAAATGGATAAGGGTGTTGAGTGAATCAGGAACATTTTAAAGGGAAGTATGAAGTTGAGTTAAAGTACCGGTTATCATCTAAAGTTGCTTTTTTAAAAAAATTAAAATCAAGACCGCATCAGGTTATGCTTGAGAACAATGTGGAATCAGATTGCTATTTTGATGATTTAGATAACCAGTTGGAACAAGCGGGAAAAAGCCTGTGTATCCGGGAAATGCAACCATCGGGTATTCGTCTGTGGATTGTTAAAGGTCCCGGTGATGATCGCTGCGAAGCGACTCAGATTGATGATGCCTTAAAAGCTCAGCGTATGTTGAAAAACATTGGTTTTATTCCGACATTATCCTTGACTAAATGCCGCAGTATTTATTTTATCGAGGCTTATCACATTACCGTTGATGTATTGGATGGTATTGGCGAATTTGCTGAGTTTGCCATTATGACAGATGATGCCAACAGGCTCGAAAGCTATCGGGCTGAGTTGACTCAATTGGCGGCTGGGTTTGGTTTAAGTGATGTTGATTTAGAGCCGTGCGCGTATAAAACATTGGCAGCTCAGAAGAGGCTTTGTCAGACAAATGACTAAGTGCGTGCCACCCAAAATCATTCAAATTGATTGAATTCGTTACCTTCTTACCCTGGAGTGTCGATCCGTTTGCTTTGAAACAGGTCGACACTCTGGATCCTTTCAGATTAAATATCTGGCGTGAAAACGAAGCTGCTCTTCAATAAAACTGGCTATAAAAAAGTAG
This sequence comes from Candidatus Celerinatantimonas neptuna, assembly GCA_911810475.1. Classification (NCBI taxonomy): domain Bacteria; kingdom Pseudomonadati; phylum Pseudomonadota; class Gammaproteobacteria; family Celerinatantimonadaceae; genus Celerinatantimonas; species Candidatus Celerinatantimonas neptuna. The sequence continues at coordinate 1,401,203 of OU461276.1, read as the reverse complement.
CTATGATCAAAGCCCGGATGTTCGTATATCTTCAGAGGCGCCTGGTGAACTGAGGCTGAAATTTTTAATGTGTCAGGTTTAAGCTGTTCTTCAAAAAAAGGGTCGTCTAAACCAATATCGACTCGCATCGGGAGTGATGTCGGCGCTAGTTTAAGTTGTTCACAGGTATCCCAGGTTTTCCAGAGTTCCTGATCGGAGCCCAGATATGCATGAAACGCATCAACTCCCCAAGGGCACTGGCATGGATTAGCGATGGGGCTAAATGCGGATGCACAGCGATAAAATTCCTGATTTTTAAGGGCTAACAGTAGAGCTCCGTGTCCTCCCATCGAATGCCCCATCATACTTTGCTGGCCACTGACCGGAAAATTTCCACTCATCCACAGCGGTAGCTCCTGAGTAATATAGTCGGCCATCTGATAGTGGGCCCGCCAGGGTTTTTCTGTGGCATTTAAATAAAATCCAGCGCCCTGACCCAATGCATCGCTTGGATCATCAGCGACCATTTCACCGCGTGGGCTGGTATCAGGAGCAACCAGAATGAGCCCCAGCTCAGACGCGATTCTCTGGGCCCCTGCTTTTTCGATAAAATTGCGATCGGTGCAGGTTAACCCTGAAAGCCAATAGATAACCGGTAGGGGGTTGTTTTGGGCCTGGTCGGGGAGATAGACGCTGACAGTCATCGGGCAACCGAGCGTCTGGGCCTGGTGTCGGTAACGATTTTGTACCCCGTTAAAGCAACGGCGACTCTCTAATAATTCGGTCATGAAGATTGCTCTGCCAGCGCAGGAAAATGAATAACGCTACGGATACTTTTACCCTGATGGAGTAAATTGAAGGCTTGGTTAATCTCGTCAAGCGGCATGGTATGGGTGATGAAATCCTGTAGAGGAATTTCGCCGTTGAGATAGCGTTCGACATAGTCGGGTAATTCACTGCGTCCTTTTACGCCACCAAATGCGCTGCCACGCCAGACTCGGCCTGTGACCAGTTGAAATGGTCGGGTTGAAATTTCCTGTCCGGCACCGGCAACCCCGATGATGACGGATTCGCCCCAGCCTTTATGACAGCATTCAAGAGCTTGTCGCATAACGTTGACGTTGCCGATACATTCAAAAGAGTAGTCGACTCCGCCATGGGAGTGTTCAATAATAACGTCTTGTATAGGTTGCGAGAAATCCTTAGGGTTGATGCATTCGGTTGCGCCCAGCTTTTTAGCAAGGCTGAATTTGCTGGTATTTACATCGATACCGATGATCTGTTTTGCGCCAGCCATAACGGCGCCAATCACCGCTGATAATCCAATTCCTCCTAATCCAAAGATGGCAACCCGGGCTCCTTTTTCGACTTTTGCTGTGTTCATGACGGCACCCATGCCGGTGGTCACCCCACATCCTAACAGGCAGACCTCTTCTAATGGTGCGTCTTTATTCACTTTGGCAATCGCTATCTCTGGCAAAACAGTGTATTCCGAGAATGTTGAGCATCCCATATAGTGAAATATGGGGGTATCTCCAATGGAAAAACGCGTAGTTCCATCAGGCATTAATCCTTTGCCTTGCGTGTCCCGAATGGCCTGACATAAATTGGTTTTTCCTGAAAGGCAGTATTCACACTTTCCGCATTCTGGTGTATATAACGGAATCACATGATCGCCGACAGCCACACTTGTGACTCCTTCACCGACAGATTCGATAATACCGCCACCTTCATGTCCGAGAATGGCAGGGAAAATACCTTCTGGGTCATCTCCTGAGAGCGTATAAGCATCGGTATGACAAACGCCTGATGCAAGGATTTTTACCCGGACTTCGCCGGCCCCGGGTGGGGCTACGGTCACCGTCTCTATTTTGAGTGGTTCCCCGGCTGCCCAGGCAACGGCTGCATGGCACTGAATTGGTTTGGCTTGCATAAATGCGCTCCTTGGCGAATTAGCATTCATTCACATTATCATCCAGCATAGCATGATGACAGGTCGAAGGAATGCATTGAATGTCGAAAAAACGTTCACCTTTCATTGATGTTATAATGAAGAGTATTCAGATAGATTCGATATGATGGTAAGGCAGAACAAGGCTGTTATTACGTTATTTACGATGAGTATTTCTGTTCGTCAGTTACGTTTACTGGTCGGGATGACCGGTGGCTTTTCTGTAACTCACTTATGGGTTAACTATGTTGCGTTTATACTGATCCCTTTTATGGTGATCGGTTTACGGGGCGTGCAATGGCTTAAAATAGGCTGGTTAGGGCTTTTCGGCGTATTGCTTTATGGTTTTTCATTTGTCTATTTTACTCATACGACCCAGTATGCTTTATTACAGAATATAGCTAATTATCAGATTCTTTGTGATCAGCTTGGGCGGGTGTATACCGTTCATGGTGCATTGATGATTATTGGTGGGTTATGTTTTGGGGTAGCATTATATCGTGCAGGCAGTTTTACTGCGTTGGTGCGCTGTTGCATTTATTGTTGGCATTGGATTAAACCTGATTCTGGCTCTGATTCAGGCGGCTGATTTATGGCAAACACTGGGCAGTGCGTTGCGGAATTTGGGGTTGATGGGTATGGGTGGGTATTTGCTTCAACCACGAAAGATGAATCTGCACTAGACGGGTTTCATGTATATTATTTTTAGTAGATAATTTATTTGTTAATTATTGTCCATTGGATGTGAATTGTAATGAGCCATTATTTTGATCAAGCTGCTTCAACATGGGATGCAAATCCCATGAGAATTGAGCGGGCCCAGAAAACAGCAGAAACCATTAAAAAACTACCGTTATCGTCCAGAAAGAGCTTGCTTGATTTTGGGGGGGGGACGGGGTTGTTGAGTGCTTTTCTCAAAGATTGGTTCGAGGATATTGTCATTGGGGATGCTTCAGGTGAGATGCTGAATGTTGCAAAAAAGAAAATATCATCTGCAGGAATTAATAATATTAAAACCTGTCAACTGAAGGGGTTAAGTGAGCTGGCTGGGCGGTTTTCAGCCATTGCAACTCTAATGACATTGCATCATATTATGGATATTTCGGCATTCTTTTGCGAAGCGTATGAGAAGCTGGAAACAAACGGCAGTTTAATTGTTGCCGATCTGTATGCGGAAGGTGGTTCTTATCACAGCCACCACAGCGGCTTTGAAGGACATAATGGCTTTGAGCCTGAAGCGCTTATCAACATTGCGCAGCAATATGGTTTCAGAGCCCAACATGTTGAATCATATTATGAGATTTGCAAGGTTCAAGATGATGGCTCGACAGTTAACTATCCTCTATTTTTCCTTGCTGTTCAAAAAATTTAGCGCGTTCTTTTTTGGGATCTTTAAGTTTACCGTACTTCTGGCAGAGGTTAATTAACCTCTGCTATTTGGGGTGTTGATTCCTCTTGTTACATCTGAAATTATTTAAGCTTGGACATATTTTTGCCTCTGTCCTAACCAGCGGTGGATAAGCGGATTGGCTCGTTCCGGGTATTGGGCTAACATTTGGTCAGCGAGTTCCCGGGCAGGATTGAGCAGCGCCTGGTCGCGCATCAGATCGGCAATTTTGAAATTAATCAGCCCGGTCTGACGGGTTCCGAGTAATTCTCCCGGACCGCGGATTTGTAAATCGCGTTCAGCAATTACAAAACCATCGTTACTGTTTCGCAGTACGCCAAGACGGGCCGTTGCTGTTTTAGAAAGCGGGCTGTGGTACAAAAGTACGCAGTGACTGGCAATTTTCCCTCGTCCAACTCGACCTCTGAGTTGGTGGAGCTGGGCAAGTCCCAGCCTTTCTGGGTTTTCAATAATCATCAGGCTGGCATTGGGAATATCGACACCCACTTCGATAACCGTTGTTGCAACAAGAAGATCAATATGATGTGCTTTGAATTCATCCATGACCCATTGTTTTTCCTGGGGTTTCATCCGGCCATGCACTAATGCAATATGCAGTTCGGGGAGTAGTTGTTGCAGTTGTTCTGCTGTGTCTTCAGCGGCCTGACACTGCAGAGCTTCAGATTCTTCAATGAGAGTACAGACCCAATAAGCCTGTCGTCCTTCACTGTGACAGGCCTGGCGGACGCGTTCGATAACTTCGTCCCGGCGTGTGTCGGGGACAACGACTGTCGTGACAGGGGTTCGCCCGGGAGGAAGTTCATCGATAACAGAGAGAGCCAGATCTGCGTAGGCTGTCATGGCTAGAGTTCTTGGAATAGGGGTCGCGGTCATCACGAGTTGATGGGGAATTTGTCCGTGAGTCCCTTTTTCTCGGAGCGCTAAACGTTGATGAACCCCGAACCGGTGTTGTTCATCAATGATGACCAGTGCCAGATTGGCGAACCGGACGTGTTCCTGAAAAATTGCGTGTGTACCAACGACGAGCTGAGTTTCGCCACTGGCGATGCGGGTTAGAGCTTCGCTGCGGGCTTTCCCCTTTTGTTTGCCAGCCAGCCAGTCAATGGTAAATCCCATAGGGGTGAACCAGTGGCTAAAATTGTTCAGATGCTGTTCGGCGAGAATTTCTGTGGGAGCCATTAAAGCGACCTGATGTCCATGAGCCAGTGCCTGCAAAGCGGCCAGCGCTGCAACTAATGTTTTACCACTTCCCACATCACCCTGAACAAGCCTCATCATGGGTTGACTTTGTTCAAGATCGTGGCTGATCTCCCGAGCGACTCGTTGCTGAGCCTTTGTGGGCGTAAACCCAAGTGTTTTGAGTAGACTGGTTTGCTGTTTCGCTACCGCAGGCAAGGGAATTGCAGGTTCTTGCTGGGCCTGATGACGTAGACAAAGCAGACTCAATTGATGTGCACATAACTCTTCGATGACTAACCGTTGTAAGGCCGGGTGTGCACCATTTTCTAAACTTTCCAGGGCAATATCTGGTGTCGGGCGATGCAGTAACTGGAGTGACTGGATGAGGCTGGGGAGCCCTGATAGTAAGCCGGTTTGTTCTGGGATCAGTTCTTTTGGGGGATAAGCGTGAATCATCGACAAGGCTTGATCCGTCAATTGACGAAGTGTTAATTGTCTTAATCCTTCCGTGGTTGGATAGACCGGCGTTAACTCTGCTTCAACCTGAATAGGTTCTTCAGCGGAACTGATTTGATAATCAGGATGGACTATTTCCCAGCCATGTTTCCCCCGGCGAATTTCTCCGAATGCCCGTAGTTGCAGGCCGGTTTGCATCGCATTTTTTTGCCCCTGATTAAAATTGAAGAAGGTAAGAGTGACCGAACCATTCCCATCACTAATGCGACAATTTAAGATTCGTCTGCGGCCAAATAACGTATCGACTTTTTGGATGATGCCACACACGCTCACATGCATGCCGGGCATCAGATCGCTCATTGGCCAGATATGTGTCCTGTCTTCATAGCGTAGTGGTAGATGAAACAGTAGATCCTGCAGCGTCGTTATTTCCAGACGTTGTAGTTTTTCTGCAAGTTTTGCTCCGACACCTTTGAGCACCGTCACCGATGTTTGCTCAAGTTTCATCCAATAACCACTGTAAGTATGATCATGAGTTTTTAGTATAAAAAAAGCTGCGGTAAAAATCAGCTATCTTACACCTTGTTTTTGTGGATATTTGGATTTAAAGACGGTCTTGAATGAGTTTTTTAAAATTTCTTTATAAATCAATGCTTGTCAGGTCAGTGTCTGGTCGGCGTCAGGTGTGGATCCGATTGCTGTCATGGCGCTTTTTAAGGAAAAGGCCAATATAAGCCATAAGATTTTACGACACAAACGGATGATGATTTATGCTAGCTTCCATTATTTCACACACCCCCATCTGGGTTTGGTTTGTTCTTTATTATTTGATCAGAACAGGTTTTCGCGCTATGTCAGATCAGGCAATTAAACCCCAACGATTGATAATATTGCCTCTTTTATTCCTTTTTTTATCGATTCAGTCGATTCGGGCAGAACCTACACTGATTTTATTGTGGATCTGTGGTGCTGCACTGGGATTTGTTGTAGGGAATCTATTATTTAGTGCGCATATTAAAGGCGCTTATTCAGGTGAAGATCATCGGGTTTATTTGCGTGGTACACCTAATTTATTGATTCTGATGGTGGCCAGCTTTGTGACACATTATGCGTTGGATGTTTTAATTGCGATACATCCGCAATTGCTTTGGACTGTGCTCAATGTGTTTATGAGTGGGTTAATCAGTGGGGCCTTTGGTTATCGTGCTATTCAGGCGCTCAGACAGTTTCAACGACTGAGCGCTCATGCCGGCTGCGCGGTTAACCGAGACGAATAATATCGATGGGTGCGAATTTTCCTTCGTGACCAAGCTGAACACACTGGTTGTGTTCAGCTGCATAATTTGAGAGGTTATCGGCGTGGATTGCTTCGATCTGGTCAGTTGCACCTGTGTCACTGATCATGACTCGTTGACCGACAGTTAACAGATTATGATTACGGTCATAAATTTTAGTCATCAGAGTACTCCTATATAAATCGTCGGTTCGCTGTTCGCCTGCGTGAATCGTTCATGCCCTAAGTTCCAAACATCATCGGTGCAGGAACCTTAAAGTTGCGACAACGAACTGACTTGTATACACATTACGAATGAATATCTGTTGGTTAAGCGCGGTGACAATTTATACTGACGATTTGCTGTGCAAACGATGTGAAATTGCATCGTACTCATCGCAGATGATCATTTTACCCAGCTTGGTATAGAAACCTTTTTGATAGCAAGTGTTTTAAACGAAAGTCTTTGACAGACAATCGCTTGCTTATAAAACCACTCAATAGGTCGGATCAGTATCCTAGTGGCGATTTCTTTGCTCAAGCAAGTGTTATTTTAGTCCGACTGATAATGAGAAGTATGTCACAGATCATTTTATTGACACCTTTCATTTCTATATTAATTCGGCTTTGTTGGGCTTTCGCTGAGTAGATCATAAGAAACAGAAAGTTTATTCTGTTTGTTGATGAATGGATTTCACTCGCCGTTCGCCTTGCCGTTTTAACATCCAACCGGGATATTCGATGGGGAGTTCACTAACCTGGTTGAGCCTTACAAGCTCATCTTCAGTCAATATGACTTCGCAAGCCTTTAAGTTATCTTCTAATTGTTCCAAGCATTTTGCCCCAATAATGACACTGGTTACAGCTTGTTGATGGAGGAGCCAGGCCAATGCAATCTGGGCGCAGCTTACTTCTTTTTCTGCGGCAATTTGTTGCATTGTTTCAATGCAATTTGAGGTTCTTGAGTGATTGACTGGTGGAAAATCAAAGTGTTTCCGGCGTCCTTCAGCAGTGCTTGGATCGCCGTGTTGATATTTACCGCTGAGCAGCCCACCAGCTAAAGGACTCCAGACTAATAGTCCGAGTTTTTCACTTTGAATCATTGGAATAATTTCTCGTTCCAGATCCCGTCCGGCTATCGTGTAATAGGCCTGCAGTGATTGGAATTTGGCTAAATGTTGACGTTCGCTAATCCCCAATGCTTTTACAATTTGCCACGCAGCCCAGTTAGAAACACCTATATAACGGACATAACCGTATTGAACCAGCTGGTTTAGCGCTTCGAGAGTCTCTTCAATAGGTGTTATCGGATCAAAACCGTGAATCTGATAAATATCTAAATAATCGAGTTGCAGACGGCTCAGACTATCTTTGACAGCATTCAAGATGTGATAGCGACTCAGGCCTGACTGATTGATTCCATCGCCCATTACGCCAAATACTTTACTGGCAATGACAAATTCATCGCGTGGAATTTTCAAATTACGTAAGGCCTGGCCTGTTATGATCTCAGATTGTCCCTGTGAATAGACATTGGCTGTATCAATGAAGTTGATTCCGGCATCAAAGGCTTTTTGTAGCAGAAGATTAGCCTGCTCTTGTTGAGTTGTACCAATGTTTTTCCATACATTTCCCTGACCGCCAAAAGTCATTGTGCCAAGGCATAGTTCAGAAATCATTAAACCGGTATTTCCATATCGATGATATTTCATATTAACTCCACTTCATGGGTGAAAACCCAATTGTTAGTTATGGTTTGTTTGAAATTGAAACATTGAAAACGAGAAGGTTTGTGTGTTCGGTCATGAGTTGCGATTGGTTTGTTGATCGCATGTTGAGTACGATGCGTGCCTACCCAGACTAGCACTATTGATCAGCAAACTGCAATACCTATTAATTAATCAATATGAATGGATATTCATTTAATTCGGTTTTTTCTTATGTAAAGTTCAGTTCAAGTCAACCTTGAAGTGTTACGAAAAAGACTATGATGCTTAAGATATCCCTATTTTTGATGTGATATTAATCACATTTATGCGTATGGGACGATGGATTTTAGGCATTATTTTGGTGATGTCAGTGACAATGTTATTTGTTTGATGTATCGATATTTTAGTTAAAATTGATTTAATTGTTTCCATTATGTTAATAGTGTAAGGCTAAAATCAGTACTTGTTACGACGAACGATGGTGGTATATTGACCGATACAGAGCAGTTTTTCTACTGAATAATGTATGAATAGTCACTTTCAAATACCTGAAAGCTATCCGATTTGAAACAGACCTTTTGGCTTACTATCCAGATTCATGTTTTCGGCTACATGGTCGGAAAATCGAATGTCATGTATCGGGATTAGATATTGGTATTTGGTTGGCAGAAAAGCCGAATAACGGATCAGAGAGCACTTCTTACCTAATTTAAAAATAAGAGATTTAATTCCCCATGAAGAATATGTCTGTTAATGATTTTTCTCAGCGTCAGTCTAGTACTGCGATACCAGATGATTCTGCTGTCGATGTAGTATTGATCGGCGGTGGCATTATGAGTGCAACATTAGGGGTTTTTTTACAGCAACTTGAGCCAGCGTGGACTATTCGCATGTTCGAGCGGCTCGATTCGGTTGCTCAAGAGAGTTCTAATGGCTGGAATAATGCCGGTACAGGTCATTCAGCTCTGGCTGAAGTTAATTATACGCCTCAGCGAGCTGATGGGAGCATCGACATCAGTAAGGCAATTGATATTGATGAGCAATTTCAGGTTTCCAGGCAGTTCTGGTCTTATTTGGTTCGTAATGGTCTGATTAAAGAGCCGAATACATTCATCCATAGTGTGCCGCATATGAGTTTTGTATGGGGTGATGACAATATTCGTTTCTTACGTCGACGCTATGAAGCAATGCAGGAGAGTGCGCTTTTTCATGGGATGGAATATTCAGAGAATTATCAGACGATCAAGTCCTGGATTCCGCTGATCATGGAAGGCAGGGATCCCGATCAACCTGTGGCTGCGACCCGGATGGATATTGGGACGGATGTTAATTTTGGTTCGTTGACTCGCCAGATGGTTGAACAGCTACAAACGAGTGATCGTTTTAGTTTGCATCTGCGCCATGAGGTTCAGTCATTTAAGAAAGACCCTCAAGGTGGTTGGAATGTGACTGTCGCTAACTTGAATGATAAAGGGAAAAGCCGGACGATTCATGCCAAATTCGTTTTTATCGGGGCTGGTGGCGCTTCGCTGCCATTATTGCAAAAATCAGGGATTCCAGAAAGTCGCCATTATGGTGGATTCCCTGTTGGTGGACAGTTTCTTGTGACTGAAAATCCTGATCTGGTGAATCAACATTTAGCCAAAGTTTATGGGAGAGCCCCTGTTGGTGCGCCACCGATGTCGGTACCGCATTTAGATACCCGGGTGATTGATGGCAAACGTATGTTATTGTTCGGTCCATTTGCTAGTTTCTCAAATAAGTTTTTGAAAAATGGTTCTTTGTGGGATTTGTTCAGGTCATTAAATTGCTCCAATTTGAAGCCGATGTTACAGGTCGGGCTGAATAATTTTGACTTAGTCAAATACCTGATAGGCCAGCTTCGTCAGAGTAATTCAGGGCGTTTTGCAGCATTACAACAGTTTTTTCCAAATGCGAACCAATCGGATTGGTCGCTGTGGCAGGCGGGTCAGCGAGTTCAGATCATTAAAAAAGAACCTGGCAAAGGTGGCCAACTTCGCTTTGGTACCGAACTTGTTTTCTCTGAAGATGGCAGTTTAACTGCTTTATTAGGCGCATCTCCTGGTGCTTCTACGGCTGCATCCATTATGATTAAATTATTGGAACGTTGTTTTAGCAAACAGATGGCAACAACAGCCTGGCAGGAGAAAATCAGAGCTATGGTTCCGTCTTATGGTATCTCGCTAAACCAGAATGCTCAGTTGAATGAACGTGAGTTACGCAGCACTAGTGAAGTTTTAGATTTAATGCAACATTTACAGACTGTTGCTGTAGAGCATTTCCCCTCACAGGATATTTCAGATGAGGTTATTGAAGCGGATGTGGCCAGCGGTATGCGGTAAATGTCAAAAAAGCAGATGATAATATCTGCTTTTTTGAACAATATTTTGCCACTTATCTTCAGAGATGGCCTGTTAATCAATAGGCCATTTTCGTTTATCAGAGCGCTTTTAATATATTGTCAACACTTGCTTTTGCATCACCGAATAGCATTTGTGTATTTTCTTTAAAGAACAGTGGGTTTTGGACACCAGCATAACCGGTTGCCATGGAACGTTTGAATACTACAACCTCTTTAGCATTCCATACTTCCAGTACGGGCATTCCCGCAATTGGGCTGCCGGGTTCTTTTGCTGCCGGGTTAACAGTATCATTAGCGCCAATGACCAGAACGACATCAGTATCTGCAAAATCTTCATTGATTTCATCCATTTCCATGACAATATCATAAGGAACTTTCGCTTCGGCCAGAAGGACATTCATATGACCAGGCAGACGACCGGCAACCGGGTGGATTGCAAATCGGACTTCGGTTCCCTGGTCCCGTAATTTTTTAGTAATGTCTGCAACAGGATACTGTGCCTGCGCGACTGCCATTCCATACCCCGGAGCAATGATGACACTTTTTGCGTCTTTAAGCATTTGTGCAACATCTTCTGCTGTGGTTTCCCGGTGTTCGCCGACGGCTTCATCACTGAATGTTCCACCTTCGGTACCAAAGCCCCCTAAAATGACACTGATAAAGGAGCGATTCATGGCCTGACACATAATATAAGACAGAATTGCCCCTGAACTACCAACCAGTGCACCGGTAATAATTAATAAGTCGTTCCCCAGCATGAAACCTGCAGCCGCCGCTGCCCACCCTGAATAAGAGTTAAGCATTGAGACAACTACGGGCATGTCAGCGCCACCAATAGCGGCAACTAAGTGATAGCCGAAAACGAAAGCAATCAGGGTCATGATTATCAGCGCCAGAATACTACCGTGGGCAATATAGAACAGTCCTAAAATGAAGGACACTATGACCATCAACAGATTGAGCCAGTGTTTCCCGGGCAGTGATTTGGGGGCACTGTTGATGACGCCATGTAGTTTTCCGAATGCGACAATGGAACCTGTGAAGGTTACCGCTCCAATGAAGATACCAAGGAAAATTTCCCATTGGTGAATCAATATGGCGCTTGAGCCGGCTTTGAGTAGCGTTTGTGTTTCACTCCCAGCGCCGATTGTCTGAGCCACTTGGCTGATTTGGCTGGCGAATTGCTTAAAGTTACCGAGTTCCAGGCCAAGTTGGACTGCACTTGAAAAACCCACTAATACGGCAGCTAAACCGACAAAACTATGTAAAATTGCAACAAGTTCTGGCATTTCGGTCATTTCGACTTTCAGAGCCAGGCGAACCCCGATAGCGCCACCGATAATGACGGCGATGAGAATGATCCATCCACCACCGGTTACTTCATTACTTGCTAAGGTTGCAATGACGGCAATGAGCATCCCGATAATGCCGAAGATATTTCCCCGACGGGCTGTTTGCTGCTTACTTAAGCCTGCCAAGCTGGCAATAAACAATAGTGCCGAAACCAAATAGGCTGCGACTAATAATCCATGTGTCATGAAGTTTCTCCTTAGTCGCCGTCTCTACGGAACATTTTGAGCATCCGTTGGGTGACAGTGAATCCCCCGACAATATTGATGCTGGCAATTAAAATAGCAATCCCCGAGAGGATCATAATGGTCGTGTTTGTATGGGCTTTCATTTGTACCAAAGCCCCAATCACAATAATTCCTGAGATCGCATTGGTAACGCTCATAAGTGGCGTATGTAAGGCATGTGTAACGTTCCATACGACATAGTAACCAACGACACAAGCCAGAAGGAATACTGTGAAATGCTGAACAAATTCTGTCGGAGCCGAATTGGCGACCCAACCGAATAATCCTGCGCCAATAACGGCTAATAGTGGTTTAAGCCATTTTTTCTTTGGCTTCTCTGGTTGGGTGAGCACTGGAGCGGGTTCTGTCTCTTTGGGCTTGGGCGTAGCACTGACTTTTATTGCTGGGGGCGGAAAGGTAATTTCCCCGTTACGCACAGAGGTAACGCCCCGAATGACTTCATCTTCAAAATCAATGTTGATTTGACCATCTTTTTCTGGTGCCAGAAGTTTTAATAAATTAACAAGGTTGGTACCGTAGAGTTGGCTTGCCTGAGTAGGGAGTCGATTAGACAGGTCGGTCAGGCCAATTAAGGTTACATCATGTTTTACGACGATTTCACCGGGTTCAGTGAGCTCGCAGTTCCCCCCATTTGCTGATGCCAAATCGACGATTACGCTACCGGGTTTCATCAGTTCGACCATATCGGCAAGGATTAGTTTTGGTGCGGGTTTCCCTGGGATTAACGCGGTGGTGACGATAATATCGACGTCTTTGGCCTGTTCACGGAATAACGCCATTTCTGCATCGATAAATGCCTGACTCATTTCCTTAGCATAACCATCTCCACTACTAGCTTCTTCTTCAAAATCGAGTTCCAAAAATTCAGCACCCATCGAAGAAATTTGCTCTTTGACCTCAGGGCGGGTATCGAATGCCCGAACAATAGCACCTAAACTATTGGCCGCCCCAATGGCTGCAAGACCTGCTACACCGGCCCCGATAATCAGTACTTTGGCTGGTGGAACTTTTCCTGCGGCGGTAATTTGTCCTGTGAAGAAGCGACCAAATTGGTTTGCTGCTTCCACAATAGCTCGATAACCGTCGACATTGGCCAGCGAACTTCTGGCGTCTAATGACTGAGCCCGGGATATCCGTGGAACCATATCCATTGCCATTAGATTGATCTGTTGTGCTTTACAGTGTTCCAATAAGTCAGGATTTTGGGCTGGCCAGGCGAAACTAATCACCGTTGCACCTGATTTGATTAACTTTAATTCATTGTTATCATCCCCAAAACTTGGGGCATTGACTTTTAATATGATGTCAGAGGCAAATGCTTGCTGACGATCTCCAATCGTTGCTCCGGCGTCTTGGTAAGCTGTATTATGAAAATTGGCTGTACTTCCTGCACCAGATTCGACCTGTACCTCAAAGCCGAGCTTGATGAGCTGGGCTACTGTAGTCGGAGTTGCTGCAACTCGTGCTTCTCCTTGACTACTTTCTTTAGGTATTCCGATTTGCATAGTGTTTCCCTGAGTTATTTGATATCTGACGATAATTCACACTGTCTTTAAATAACTAATGAGTTAACAATTGAAATCCAATAAGTTAAATAAATCAACTCCTTTAGGTTTCAATTTGCTGCTCACAGTAAAGACTGTTGGTTGCTATGTCTATACTCTTTGATAACTTCTGTTTCACATTTATGTATGAAGGACGATTACGAAATCGTGACGATGTATCCCGAATGTTGCTGAAGGGATGAAGCGGTACACTTTGTTTGTGTGACTTTGAAAGTGTTTATTGTGGTGATTTTTTTGTCAGGCTAATTGCCTGCTATAAAGTTTGTTAAATTATACTGGTTGATTAAATAATAAAGTGCCCCTGAAATCGTCATCATCATTTATATAAGAAGAAACATTGAAACAACAGTCAAGGATATTTGACGTATAAAAAGAGCTAAGATTCGATGTATGGATTTAGGTCAATATTAATACGATTGCAATGTGAGCTATAACACATTACTAACATAATAGAGTGACTTGTTGTCTTATTGATATGCGATGTAAAAAGGCTTTTGATTTCACGCGACCATGAATTGCTTTTGGACGTCTTTAAAGCATATGATGAACAGGATGGTTTGTTCGTGATAAAAAATATCTGATTTTCTGAAAAAAATTGAAGAAAGTTAATGATATTTGAGAAATCCATCAATTTATTGAAAATTCAGAATTAATCTGATAATAAAATCTTTGAACCTCTTGAATGGATGAAAGACGTCGAATTTTTGTACAAAAATGTGATTGTGGCTGCAATATCTTTGAGGCTATAATGCCGCGTTTTTCTAGGACGATGAATGTAAATGTTTGGTTATATAGCACTAGCCATCTTATTGGTGGGTGTTGTTCCGACCTTGTGTTACTTTGCAGGCTTTATTCATCTTTACCTTCAATTTGGCGGTCCTGTTGCAGGTTGTACTCTGTTATTGTGGTTGCTACAAGATACGTTGAAGATGCGTCGGAAAAAAGTGCGTGTTGTAAAAAAACGGCGCCGTTAGGGTGTATTGACGTTTGATGATTGAATTATGCTTAAATCAGTTGCAGAAAAAACCACCATCAAACGCCAATACACCCTGAACAATCTAAAGCTTTTTCGTAGGATTTGCTCAGAGTTCACAATGTATTGTGTGACGTGCTTATTGTATAATCATCGCGAAAGGTCGCTGGATTGGACTCCGATGAGCCTTGATTTAACCATAGGTTTTTGGGCACACTTTTGGCAATATATGGTTTTATTTTTTAGGGTTACTGATTTTTGATGGTTGAATTGTATACAATTTAAACTTGCTATAGGTACGATGACTGATATTGAGTCGTTTCAGGGCATGGTTCATTGCCCTGAGCTTAAACAGATGTCATGAGGGTGCTTTGTTATCATCGAATATCAAAAATTTCTTCTAATCAGGAAACCATAATTGGCGAGAAAACGGTGGTCTTTTCGAGATAGTCGTCTGGCAAGACGGCTGGTCATGTCGATAGTTTTATTCAGCTCTTTGTTGACGCTTACACTGACCGGGGCCCAGCTCTATCTGCAATATCGTTTGGATATTGTCAATGTTGAGCAATCCGCCGAGATTATTCGTGACTCGTGGCTTGCGAGCCTTACCGAAAGTGTCTGGGATTATGACACTGATTTAATCGAAATGCAGTTAAATGGTATGATAAACCTGCCATATATCATGCAGATTCAGTTGACTTTGTCCGACGGACAGTATTTTGCTGTGGGTCATCCGACATCTGATAGTAAAAATACCCTTGCATACAAATTCCCTTTGCAACATATCCAATCGGGTAAAATACATCATTTAGGCGAACTGAAGGTGATTGCAGATATGAATCGAATTCATCAGGATTTGATTCGCTATGCGATTACCGTATTGGTTTCGAATTTATTGAAGACAGCGTTAGTTGTTATCTTTATGTTGTTTATTTTTCACCTGCTTTTAGGGCAGCATTTGATTCAGATTGTAGCGTACCTACGGGGTGATGATGGGCATGAACCTGGTTATCCGATGCGATTGCCCCGAAAAAAATTGCAACGGGATGAATTAGATGATGTGGTTGATGCTTATAATGATATGACTCGTCGGCTCCATGAGGAGAATCACCGGCGATTGGAAGAGAGTGAGGCAAGAGCTGCGATGCAGCAACAGCTGGCAAGAATGGACAGGCAGGTGACCATGGGGGAAATGGCTTCTAGTTTGGCCCATGAATTAAACCAGCCTTTAGCGTCAATTACCGGATATGCGGATATTTGTCAGCGTTTCTTGGGGCAAAATGATCTTGAACGTTTGTCGCAGACTTTGGAAAAAGTCTCGAATGAAGCGATTCGTGCTTCAGAAATCATCCGTCGTACTCGTGAGTTTATTCGCTCTCGTAAGATGACTCAAGAGCCTATAGCTGTAGCCGATTTGCTCGAAAATACCGTTGCAATTATCCATCATAGTGCTCAGGAGCATCATATTCAGATTACAGTGGATTCGACGTTGTCTGATTCTGAATGTGTTTTTGTCGATAAGATCCAGATTCAGCAAGTGTTGATTAATCTGTTGCGTAATGCGATGGATGCTTTGATGCTACAAGAGGAAGAAGGTCAGGTTATCGTATCGGCCCATTCTCACGGTGAGTCCATTTCGATCAGTGTTGCTGATAATGGTCCTGGCATTAGCAGTGAAGTTATGAAAACATTATTTGCTCCTTTTGTAACGACTAAAGATGATGGCATGGGGATAGGGCTTGCTATCAGTCGGGCTATTGTAGAGGCTCATCATGGCCAGCTGGATGCCTATAATCAGGCCAGTGGTGGGGCATGTTTCGAATTGAAGCTGGGGCGTCGTGTTGAGGGTTGGTAATTGCCACTATATTGCGAGTGATCTTAATAGGTGTAGGGATGATGGGTAACAACGGCAAAATGCCATTAATTTGAAAAATGAAGTGATAATGATGATTGAAGAAAATAAACCGTTAATTTATATCGTGGATGATGATCCTTCCATTCGTGACATGATCGAATTGATGGTCGATAGTGTTGGTTATTGTTACCAGAGTTTTGAAGATGCATCGAGTTTTTTAAAAGCTTATCAGGATGTCCATGGGTGTTTATTGCTGGATATCCGTATGCCTGGAATGTCCGGGATTGTACTGCAGGAACACTTGAATGACCTGCGTGCCATGATGCCGATCATTTTTATTACCGGCCATGGTGATATCACTATGGCTGTTGAAGCCATGCAACGCGGCGCGTTTGATTTCATGGAGAAGCCTTTTCGGGAGTTTGACTTACTCAACAAGATTGAAAAGGCACTGGAGCAGGATAGTCAGAACCGTGCTGATTTAACGATGAAGCAAGAGCTTTGTGAGCGAATCGAATCATTGACTCCTCGAGAAAAAGAAGTGATGGGGTTGGTTGCCAAAGGATTCGCAAATAAGGTGATTGCAATTGATCTTAATATTGCTCAGGGAACCGTTGAAATCCATCGTTCAAGAATTATGTCGAAAATGAAAGCGCGAAGTCTTGCTCATTTAATGCGCATGTTGATGGTGGCTGGAGAATTGGATTATAAAGTTTAAAATGCATATAGAATTCATATAATTGCGTATATATGCGTTTATTATCTATTATTTTGAATTTTTATGATCAATATCACGGATGGTGCAAACTCTGTTTCTAATTTATTGCCTTCTAAGGGGGATTGGAATATCCTTACTGGGTGGTTAGTTTTCAATCAATTACACATATAACTTCGTTCGTGGTTTTCTCCAGCCATTTTGCCGGATCTTGAACTTATTGATTGTGTTGCTAATGCTTTTGGGCTTGGCATCTCAGTGTAGGTTTTTTCGATTTATCATTTAAGAGGAGAAAAACTATGGAACAACAAAAACAGCAATACCGTTGTTTCTCATCAGGGCGAGGTTTTTGTATTAGGATCCCTGTATCTGAGTCGCAAGAGCAGCAGTCCTCAAAAACTAAGCATAAACAAGATGCTAAATGATAAAGTGCCCCGGCTAAAACCGGGGCTTTTTTATATCATCGATTTCTCTTATATGAACGCCTGCCTTTTGATAGCTTCAGTCTATTGTTGATTTAGATTATATCCATTTTAGATTTTGCCTGTTGCCATCTATAGTTACCTCAATGCCATCGGAAAGGCACTTTGAGTCGGTAATACGTTGAGGTTTTTATGCAAGTTGTAATTTTTGGTCGTCCTGGTTGTCCTTATTGTGTCCGGGCAAAACAATTAGCTGAGCAACTTTCTGATGTTCAGGAAGATTTTAAATATCGTTATGTTGATATTTACGATGAAGGTATCACTAAAGCTGATTTGTCCAGGTCTGTTGGCAAGCCGGTTGAAACTGTGCCGCAGATTTTTATTGACCAGAAACCGATTGGTGGATGTACTGATTTCGAAGCGCTTATGCGTGAAACATTCAGCTTATAACCTCATGTTGAGGGTGATTGGTGGATGGCGATAGAACATATTTATTTTTTATCGGTTATCAAGAAATCTGGCGAATGATGGAGAGTTTTATGCTTTTCTCAGGTTTCATAATGTGTTGTCTCAGGTTGAGATATATAGAGCTTTTGAGTTAAAAGGTT
Organism: Candidatus Celerinatantimonas neptuna; assembly: GCA_911810475.1. Lineage (NCBI taxonomy): Bacteria > Pseudomonadati > Pseudomonadota > Gammaproteobacteria > Celerinatantimonadaceae > Celerinatantimonas > Candidatus Celerinatantimonas neptuna. Next base: position 1,383,129 of record OU461276.1, on the reverse strand, counting down.
AGTGGATTTAGCGACGGGTTCAGTGGTGTTTGCCGCCGGCAATTATGAATACAGATTCGCAGTCTCGTTCATATTTTAGTAAGACGATTAACGATTTTTATACGCTGCTTTTAGGGTTGTTCCTCAACCCTTTTTTTTTGCCTTCGATTTTTTGAATCTAATTTCCTCTATGGATATCTTTGCCATATACCCATAGTTTTGCCATGCTTTTAATAAGGCTTGGAAATGGAGTCGATGAGGTGAAACAGGGAACATTATTAAATGTAGATGCAACTGTTTTGCTTGGCATGGTCAATGAACGGTTGCGTAATCAACATGAAAGTCTCAAACAGTTAGCGATATTTTATAGTGTGAATGAAGATAATATAACCGATAAGCTTTCAGAAATTGGTTATTACTATGATGAATCTAAACAACAATTTATTGCTGAGAATACGCATGAATCTTTTGCTGATACTGCGTAGGCATTGGCCATATGGGGTTAGCTGATGAAGGTGTGCTGATGAAACTGTTGTTGTAATTGTTGGAATTTTTTTAGCCATTCGAGTTCTGGTAACTTGGCGTGATGAGACAAGCGGATGAGTTCCTCTGCATAAGCGGCGAGATGTGTATTTTCGGTTTGGTTGGCTCTATTGAGCAGACCGCTGGCTTGTTGCGTGATTAGATCATAGTCAGAAGCAGCAATAGCTGCATTCATCTGCTCCCAGCAATAGTCTGAGTTCGTTGTGGGTTCATGGATGTTTAAAGGGATTGTTTCATCTAAAATTAGTTTTTCATTCGCATCGGATTCAGGTTTTGATTCATTTTCTATTGCATGACCCCATTGGGTCCAGTGAGTAAAGTATTTCTGATATCGATGTAGCATACTATCTAAAGATTCGCTTCTCAGAGGCTTAGTGAGGACATCATTAATCCCTGCCTGTAGCATATCACGACGTGTTTCACTATAGGCATCTGCGGTACATCCGATAATCAAACTAAAACATTGTGGTGCTGACATTCTCCGGATTTGGGATGTGGCATTAATACCGTCTAACTCTGGCATATGGTTATCCATCAGAATAACCGGATATGGATGTTTGGCCTGAGCATCCATCGCTTGTTGTCCATTTAATGCAATATCGCAGTTAAATTGTCTTTTTTCCAGAAAAGCTTTGAGAATCATGCCGTTTGTTTGATTATCTTCGGCAATGAGAACCTGTAATCCTTGACCATCAAATGGTTGGGTGATCTCGGTGACAATTTGTCTGTCTGTCTCACTGGTTTGGATCTGCACCGTTGCGGTAAATATTGAGCCTTTCCCTAGTTTACTTCGAACCCTGACGTCCCCTCCCATGGCCTGGCACAGCCGTTTAACAATCGATAATCCCAATCCGGAACCGCCATATTTGCGAGTTGTTGATGATTCAGCCTGGGTGAAAGGTTCAAAAATCTGCAGGCAGCGTTCAGGTGCAATGCCGATTCCTGAATCTTCAACGCGAATAACAAGGTAGGGATGCTGCTGGCAGGTAGATTCACGGACAGATAATCTGATTTGTCCCTGGCTTGTAAATTTAACGGCATTGCTGACCAGATTGAGAATAATCTGGCGGAGCCGTTCCCTATCGGTAATGATATTTGGAGATTTGATACGATTGTCAACCAGAAACTTTATTCCCTGCTGTTTGCACAAGGCTGAATAAGTTCTGTGTATTCCTTCAATGATATTTTGAAATGAAAATGAGGTCATTTCTAGTTCAAGCCGCCTGGCATCAATTTTTGAAAAATCCAGAATATCATTTAATAAAGCCATCATGTGTTGGCCTGAATGATACAAGTCCTGAAGGTAGTTTTGCTGCTGTGTGTTAAGCGGCGTTTGTTCTAAAAGCTGAGCCAGACCCAGAACGCCATTCATCGGTGTACGGATTTCATGGCTCATACTGGCAAGAAAGCGTAATTTTGCTTCATTTGCTTCTTTTGCCCGGTGGAGTGCTCGTCGTAATGAGGCTTCAAGCTCCCGCTGCCCTGTAATATCCCGCTGTACAGCAATATAACTTTCTAATTGTCCATTAGTGTTAAAAACGGGGGTGATGTCAATATCAATCCAATAACTCTGACCGTTTTTTTTGTAATTCAATATCTCTGAACGGACTCCTTTTTGCTGCATGAGTGCTTCGCTGATTTGTTGTTTGGTTCGATAATCGGTATCAGGGCCTTGTAGCAATTCTCCAGGATTAATACCTAATACTTCTCGGCTTGAATAACCTGTTAATGTGATGAAGGCATCATTGACCCATGTGGTGTATCCGGCTGAATTAGTGATAATAATGGAGTCATGTGCATGCTGAGCGACCTGAGCAAGTCGTTTTGCTTCGATTTCCCGTTCAGCCAGAAGGCGGCTGTGGCGAGATAATTGTTCCCGGCTTTTGGCCAGTTCCTGAAACGGCTTAACTAACATTTGTTGTCCCAGCAGATAGATTGCAACAAGTGATAGCAGCAGCGATAACGCCAACATTCCCCCTAAACGATAAAGCAGGTTCTCCCGTTGAGATGTTTCTGCCTGGGTACTGACGGCGTAATTCATTACCAAATCAGAGTAGCCAAGAGGGACTTCGTATAAACGCCACTTTTGATGGTTAAGCGGATACATTTCAACGCCACTTGAAGGTTGGCTCAGTCCAATCCACCGGTTGTGGTTATTGACTATGGTTGAGAAAAAATAAGCTAAATCAAAGTTAAGTTTGGCAACCATGACACCTGCAATATGTTGCTGAGAAACAATTGGCAGGTAGAGCATGAAATATTCATGTTGCTGATATTGAATCAGTTGGATTAACACCTCACTCGGTGAACCGGTGAGGATCCTTCCAACGACTTTTAGCGTTTGTTGTTGATTAAACGAACTTTGAATGGCATTGAAAACGCTCTGAGAATGGACATTATAAAGCGCTATTTGTGATTTTTTTGAGAAGACTTGTGCCTGGTTTAAATATTTTTTTAATTTTCTATGATCAATTGATGTTGTGGGTTGGGTGACTGTCCTTAGCAAAATAGGTAGCGCTGCAATACGGCGAAAGGCTATTTCCCGATCATTAAGATATTGTAGTAAATAGCGTTTTGCTGTCTGGAGCTCGACCTGAATCGTTTCTTGCTGAATTTTAGCAACGACTTGTGTGCTTTGTTGATGGACGACAACACCACCTATGACACCTAATAGCAAAGCACTCAGGATAATATAGAGGATAAATAGTTTGCGGGTCGAAAGTGTTTTTAAGTGCAGCACTGCCGCAAAATCCTTAGGACACCAGATGAAAGATGATATTAAGGTACTTGTCCTTCAAGAAACTGTCCAGTTTTTCACGCCGGTTTGAACCGGGCATCGGGCCGGCGTCAGATATTATTGATACCTGTGGTGACAAGTATACGTTTAATCATCAACAAAGTGCTATATGAGTATTCTCAATGGTAATCCCGGGTCGAGGTTTAAAAGCAACTCAAAACTAGCAGGCCTATTCATTTAAAGAAAATAAATCCAGTATCCATTGTAGTACAACTTTTGAGTCGACTGTTCCTTCTAAGCTGGTTGTTGCTTTATCGAAGCCTTCTGGTGTGAGTTTATTCTCATGTTTTGATAGCAGATATTGCGTATAGCCTTTTAGAAATTCAGGATGTCCCTGTATTGTAAAAATATGCCGGTCTTTTGCGAGCATGAAATAAGGGCAAAAATCACTTTGAGCGATGACTTTACAACCTGGGGGTTTTGTTTCAACCTGATCCTGATGGCTTACCCACAGTCTGAGTTGATTTCGCTTGGTTGTTACCCAGTTTGGGAATTGCGCAACTTGAACCTGTGTTTTTCCAAGCCCCCAGCCTTTGGTTGATTTATGCACTTGTGCACCGAGAGCCCGGGCAATGAGCTGGTGGCCAAAGCAAATTCCTGCGACTTTTATTCTGGCCTGATCGGCGTATTGAATCCATTCGAGCAGTTTTAGAATCCATGGGTCGTTATCATACGAGTTATAACGACTTCCCGTGATAATGTAGCCATCAAAAGAAGATGATATATCAGGAAGTTGTCCTCTAAGCGCGTCAAAATCGGTAAATTCCAGATCGTAACGTAGTTCACTTAATGTGGACCGGAACATATCGGGGTATTCTCCAAATAAAGGAACCTGTTCTGGATCGACATAATCGCAGCCGATAATGGCTATTTTCATACTCAATGTTACTCCATGGTTGGCATACTATATTGTGTATCCAGGTTGAGATCTTGTGGCCAACTACTGGTGACGGTTTTCATTCGGGTGTAAAACCGGACTCCATCCGGACCATGCATATTGAGAGGTCCAAATATAGAACGCTTCCATCCTCCAAAACTATGGAATGCCATCGGTACGGGAATAGGAACATTTATTCCGACCATCCCAACTTCAACATGCTGATAGAAATGGTGGGCCCAGTGACCATTTTGAGTAAATATGGCGGTGCCGTTGGCAAATTCGTGACCATTGATTAATGCAAGCCCCTGTTCATAGCTTTCGACCCGTACGACAGCCAGAACTGGTCCGAATATTTCTTCGCGATAAATTCGCATATTGGGTGTGACGTGGTCAAAGAGGGTCCCACCCAGAAAATAGCCTGTTTCGCTTTCTAACTCGCGTCCATCCACGACCAGTTCAGCCCCCTCTTTTGCACCTTGCTCAATATACCCACGAACTTTGAGCAGATGTGCTTCGCTGATAAGCGGTCCCATGTCATTCTCTGGTTGGGCAAGTCCCGGGCCGACTTTGAGCGATTCTACACGGGGCGCTAAATGTTCGATAAGGGCATCGGCTGTCTTATCACCAACAACAACGGCAACCGATATAGCCATGCAACGTTCACCAGTGGCGCCATATGCTGCGGCCATTAAGGCATTGCCAACCCGTTGGAGATCGGCATCCGGCATGACCAGCAAATGGTTTTTAGCCCCCCCTAAGGCCTGAACGCGTTTTCCTTCGGCACAGCCTTTTTGGTAAATAGTTTTTGCAACCGGGGTAGAGCCGACAAAACTAACTGCTGCAATATCAGGGTGACTTAACAAGGCATCTACGATTTCTTTGTCACCATGGACCACCTGAAAAACACCATCAGGTAATCCGGCCTGTTGAAGTAGCTCAGCCATTTTTATACTGGCCGAAGGCGCTTTCTCAGAAGGTTTGAGAATAAAACTGTTACCGCAACAAAGAGCAATTGGGTACATCCATAAAGGAACCATGGCCGGAAAATTAAATGGTGTGATTCCGACACAAACCCCTAGTGGCTGCATCATTGAAAAGCTATCAACGCCGGTACCAACATGGGATGAAAATTCACCTTTAAGCAGGTGGGGGATTCCACAGGCAAATTCAACTACTTCAATTCCGCGGGTTAACTCCCCTTTTGCATCACTATGGGTTTTGCCATGTTCCTGACTAATGAGCGTGGCTAATTCTTTAGTATTGTGCTCAAGTAATTCTTTGAATTTAAACATCACCCGGGCTCGTTTTAAAGGTGATTGTTCACGCCAGGATAATTGAGCTTTAAGACTGTGACTGACAATGTGATTGATTTCTGAAGCGCTGGATAAGGCAACTTGTGCAATGATGTCGCCTGTCGCCGGGTTATGAATGTCAGCAATGCGACTACTCTGGCTGAAGTGGTGTTCGCCATTGACAAAATTAGGAACCTGCCTGGTCATCATGACTCCTTATAAGTGATCGTTTTTAGTACATCAGCTAATCCATCGATCAGTTGTTCAATTTGAACCTTTTCAATGATTAAAGGGGGTGATAATGCGATGATATCACCCGTCACCCGGATTAAAAGCCCCCGGTTAAAGCATTCTTCAAATACCTGAAAGGCTCTGCTTCCTATGGCATTTGGGATCGAAGCCAGTTCGATACCGGCGATCAGGCCGTAATTTCGAATATCAATAACATGAGGAAGTCCTTTTAATTGGTGAACAACCTGCTGCCAGAAAGGGGCTAGCATTTGCGAGCGCTCAAATAGTTGTTCCTGATGATAGATATCGAGAGTCGCAAGGGCCGCAGCGGCTGCAACGGGATGCCCCGAATAGGTATAACCATGGAACAATTCAATTCCCTGTGATGCTTCGTTGATTAATGCATCATAGATAAAATCCTGAACAAAAACGGCTCCCATCGGAATTGTTCCGTTCGTTAATCCTTTGGCTGTGGTTATGATATCGGGAGTAACATCAAACTGTTCACTGGCAAAACAATGACCTGTGCGTCCATATCCGGTAATGACTTCATCAAAGATCAGCAAAATACTGTAACGGGTACAGATATCCCGCAGTTTTTTGAGGTATCCATGTGGCGGGATCAGAACTCCTGTTGAGCCTGCAATGGGTTCGACGATGACTGCGGCTATGTTTTCTGCACCATGAAGCGCAACCAGCGATTCGAGTGAATCAGCCCAACCCGGGTCATATTCGGGGATTCCGGTACTAAACGCGTTGTGTTCCAGATCAAAAATAGCTGGGAGGTGGTCTGTGCCGGTTACGATGGTTGCAAAAGATCGGCGATTTGAGCCGATTCCCCCAACCGCGATGCCTCCAAAGCCGACCCCGTGATATCCACGTTCTCGCCCAATCAGGCGAGTGCGGGTTCCTTGACCGATTGCTCGCTGATAAGCTAGGGCGATTTTAAGGGAGGTATCAACCGATTCTGATCCCGAATTGGTGAAGAAAACATGATTGAGCGGATCTGGTGCCAGATCGCAAAGGCGCTCGGCTAATTCAAAAGCAATCGGATGGCCCAACTGAAAACAGGGGCCATAATCGAGTTGCCTGAGCTGAGCGCTCACGGCCTGAGTGATCTGTTCTCTGTTGTGCCCGGCGTTGCAACACCATAGTCCTGCGGTTCCATCTAAAATAGTTCGCCCGTCATCACTTTGATAAAACATGCCGTTGGCAGAAACCAATAGCTTGGGGTTTTGTTTGAATTGTTGGTTTGCTGTAAAAGGCATCCAAAATGAGTCTAAAGAACGATTGTGCACTGACTGGCTATTTGATCGTTTGACTATTGCTTGCACGACTATCCCCACGCAATTAAAATAATAAACACATATAACATAATACTTAACATTGTGTCTGGCAATGATGATTTTTTAATCTGCTCTTTAAATGGGGGCAGATATTTTTGAGAGTAAAGAGCGTAGAACGTTATGGTTGAGATGAATATTGGTGTGCGCTTAAAGCGCTTGCGTAAAGAGGCCGGGTTTTCACAGCGAGAACTGGCCAGACGATCGGGTGTCACGAACGGTTTTATTTCTCAGGTTGAGAAAAATCAGGTCAGTCCATCTGTGGCTTCACTGAAAAAATTGCTGGGGGAGTTACCCATGTCACTGGCTGATTTTTTTGCTGAACCCAGTGATCAGCAATCTAGTTTTTATTGCCGTCAAGGTCAACATCCGGATATTGGACGGGGTGAAATCAGTTATCAATTAATTGGGCATTTCCGTGAAAACAGGGCGATTTGCATGTTACATGAAGTGCTTCATCCGGGAGCAGATAGTGGTGCCGAAATGCTTAGCCACAAAGGTGAAGAATGTGGGGTTGTTGTCCGGGGGATTTTAGAATTGACCGTTGATGATGAAGTTGTATTGCTTAGTCAGGGAGATAGTTACTATTTTGATAGTCATCGGTCCCATCGGTTCCGCAATATCGGAGATCAGGATTGTGAGGTTGTGAGTGCTAATACACCGCCTAGTTTTTAGTGTCGTTCTGGGTCATAAAGATAAATGTGGCTAAAAGGTAGCCAAAAAGCGATGGGATATGCTAGCTTTGTTTAATTTTATGTAAACAAGTGTTCTTTTTTTTAACCCTTTGCTGGAGGTTTTATGAGCGGAAAAGGCCTGATTGATTGGCAGCAACGAGCGAGTGAATTGACTCTATCGACGAAAGCTTTGATTGGTGGCCATGATTGTGATGCCTATGATGGACAGACATTTGACGTGATTAATCCTGCGACAGGGAAAGTTTTAGCACAAGTTGCCCGTTGTGGTGCTCATGATGTTGATGAAGCGGTCCGCTTTGCCCGTCAGGCTTTTGAGGATCGTCGTTGGTGTGGACTGTCGCCTTCTGAACGTAAGCAGATATTACTGCGTTATGCGGCATTATTGGAAGAAAATCAACAGCAGATTGCATTATTAGAGTCATTGGATATGGGAAAACCAATTCAGCAGGCTTTAGGTTACGATGGCCCGGCTACGGCCCGCTGTATTGCATGGAATGCGGAATCCATTGATAAAATGTACGATGAACAGGCTCCGGTGGGTGATGATGCACTTGCTTTAATCAGTCATGAACCACTTGGGGTTGTTGCGGCAATTGTTCCATGGAACTTTCCAACGGTGATGGCGGCCTGGAAGTTAGGACCCGCATTAGCTACTGGCAACAGTGTCATATTAAAACCTTCAGAAAAATCGCCTTTGACCGCTATTCTTTTAGGCCATTTGGCCCGGGAAGCCGGATTACCTGATGGCGTGTTGCAAGTGTTACCCGGGTTTGGTCATGAAGTTGGTCAGGCGTTGGGTGTTCATCCGGATATTGATTGTATAACGTTTACAGGGTCTACAGGCATTGGTAAAAAGTTAATGGAAATGGCTGCACAATCAAACCTGAAGCGAACATTTATGGAATGTGGTGGGAAAAGTGCGCATATCATCTTTGATGATGGCGATCAGGGGGCTGCGGTTGAAGCTGCTGCCAGTGCGATTTTCTATAATCAGGGGGAAGTGTGTACTGCCGGTTCAAGATTACTGGTTCAAAGTAGTATCTATGACTCTTTTGTTGAACGCCTCTTAGAACAAGCTAAAAATTACCAACCTGGTCATCCATTGAAAATGGAAACAGCGATGGGGGCGATTGTTGATAAAGTGCAGTGGCAAAGGGTGTTGGATTATATTCATCTGGGTCTTGAAGAAGGGGCTACGCTATTGTGTGGGGGCCATGCCGTTGAACCTGTCAGTGGTGGTTATTTCATTGAGCCAACCATTTTCACCGGAGTGACACAATCGATGCGGATTTGCCGTGAAGAGATTTTTGGTCCGGTGCTTTGTGTCCAGCGTTTTGAGAGTGAAAAACAGGCTGTTGAAATGGCTAACGATAGTGATTATGGGTTAGCAGCAGGGCTCTGGAGTCGGGATATCAGTCGTGCTGTGCGGGTTTCAAGGCAGTTGAGGGCTGGAACTGTATTTGTGAACAACTGGGATGGTGGCGATATGACGATGCCGTTTGGTGGATATAAGCAATCGGGGAATGGCCGGGATAAATCTTTGCATGCTCTGGCAAAGTACACAGAACTGAAATCGACCTGGATCCAACTCTAAACAGTTTTAAAAGTATCTTATGTTTTGTCAGGATACGGCGTATCGACCATATCCGAGGCAAAACACGTTTAAAATTTAACCCCTCCAGCTTAACCGTCTTTAGGCTGTTTCATTCACATTGGTCAGGTGATGGAGCAGTGTCGTTGTTTGATGCGGTTGGCCGAAATGGCTGATTTTAGTTTGAAAATGCGGCAATGGTTGACCGGCCTTTTGCAATTGCTTGCCGAATATTGCCAATTGTTCAGGTAGGTTAATGCCCAGTCGGTGAGCCGCTTGTTGCATAGCTGGTGGTGCTTTATGGGCGAATTTCTGCGTATTAAAGTTGCCACTGTCAATGGCTGCCAGCATACTTTTGACATAGTGCTGGACCGATTTGTTGTCACGAAGTCGTGCCAGAAGCGGCCCTATCTGACTGGCTTGTTTGTGTTGCAACTGGGTTTTAATACTCTCCGGGGAGCTGTGCTCTGTGGCTTGGCTATTTGATGATTTTGTGTTGTGTTCTAACGACGATGCTTGATGCTGTTGATAGGCTTGGATCTGCATAAGTTGCGAACCTTAAATATAAAAAGTCATTGTTTTTTTATATGCTTTGCAAGGTCGATGCCTACTTTTTATTTCTTACTCCTGAAGTGTTATATGTTTTATGAATAATGGCCTGTAAATTCTACCTCTAACTGCTGTTTCCCTCATCACGCTGCTTTGAAGTCCGTTTCGGGCTATTCCTTTGAAAATTGTTCTGACAAAATTGAACGAATATAAAAATTTTGGTTATTTTTAATTGGGGATCTCATGGAGATATTTGAGTATTCTGTAGAATTATATTCGATAATTGATTGTTTTTTATACCATTTTTGTTCTATTCAATATGAATATGTAATTAATTACTCTTTGAAAAATAGGCTAAATAGCCGTTTAGTGTTGTTTCGCAATAGGAACTTTCATTGTTAATATCAATTTATAAGCGATTAGGAATTGACCTTTATAGGTTTCTATTGCAGCTTAGGATTAGAAATTTTTAATTGCCATCATTACTTGTTGATTTTGTTTAAAAACAGAAACATATAGAAATATTTTTGATTGAGCCGTTATTTTTTAGAGGGGTTAATGTGTGCGATCACATCATCAGAGGCGATGGCAACCAGTTTGATTTTATGGGGTAAGGATATACATATGACTTTGTTGTACCAGCGTCTTCGTTTGACGACACTTCTTTCATTGCAAAGTGGAACACTGATTTTACTTCTTTTTATTGCTGGTTTAGTGGGAACGTATACGATCAATAATCGGATTGTTTCTTTTCAGGAAAATAATTTAGCGCGTCAGGTCAGTGTCATTGGCCGTGTCGCTAAAACAATGTCAGGAAACTTCGCAGATTTAAAGTCTTTTCTTTATTCAGCCCGCTGGGGAAGTGACGATCAGGGATACTTTTTTTTGGTGGGTAGCCATGGAAAGAAGCTTTTGATTTATCCTCCTAATAAGTCCAGAGAAGGGCATATTGTTTCAGATATTAAGTTATTACGAGGCGGTAAAACCTTGTCAGAAGTGATTGCGTATGCAAGTCAGAGTGGGAAACCCCAAATTGTGGAATATCAATATGAGCGGGCCAGTGATCACGTCATTGCCCGTAAAGTGGCGTATTTGTATCCATTGGGTATTCATCAGCCCGTTTTGGTTGGTGGGTCATTTTTAGATGCTTCTTCGCAGTTGATTCAAGAATTAAATATTGAAATCTTTATTTTAATCGGAGTGTTTTGTTGTCTGATTGTGGCTGGCATCATTGGCATCTCGCGGCATATCCGACGTCGGATTAGTGGCTTACACAGTGGTATTGAACGCCTTGCCAAAGGTGATTTTCAACAATCGGCCAGATTGGATGGTGGTGATGAATTTGCCGTATTATCTGGCTTTTTAGATCACTGTCAGAACAAATTGAATGATCTGATGAAACAGCAGGTACAGTTAAGTGAACGCGTGACAAGCGAATCAACACAGATTGATGATCGTCTTTCTGAAACGACTTCCAGAGTTGAGCACCAACTTGCTGAGATGGACCAGCTTGCCAGTGCAATGGAAGAGATGGTTGCCAGTGTTCAGGAAGTGAGTCAGAACACCCGGGAAACGTCTGAGCAGGCCGGGCAAACCCAGCAAAGCAGTGAAGAAGGACAAAGCCAAATCGATAGCAGTATTGCTCAGATAAAGCAGCTTGATGTTCAGTTGTCTCAAAGTAGTGATTCTGTTCAGGAGGTCAGTCATGGGGTGGATGAAATTCAATCGATTGTAGATAGTATTCATCAGATCTCCGAGCAAACCAATTTACTGGCATTAAATGCAGCGATTGAAGCGGCCCGGGCTGGTGAAAGTGGCCGAGGGTTTGCTGTGGTTGCTGATGAAGTTCGTAAGTTAGCATCGCGGACTAAACAGGCGACTGATGATATTGTTGCGATGATTGCCACTCTTCAGGGAAAAGCAGCGGATGCCGTATCTGGCAGTGAGAAAAGTATTCAAATTGCGAATCAGTGTAATGACGTAATTTATCAAGCCGGGGAACAGTTCCATGCGATATTTGCTGGCGTTTCTAACTTGAATCAGCGAAATAGTGAGATAGCCGCAACAACCGAACAGCAGAATGGCGTTGTCAATTCGATGAGTGAAGGGGTTAGTAATTCACATCATGATTTGCAGGCCATTAGTAGCCAGCTCATTCAAATTGCTCAAAGTAGTGATGGTTTAAGACAGCAAACACATCGGCTGGATCAAATGTTGGCGCGGTTTAAACTGGTTTGAGTGATACAGTTAACCGATTGAATGATGGCGATATTCGAATATAAGAGTGGCGCTTAAATCCAGTGAGTTTTGAACGTCGTATAGCAATAGAATTGCGTTTGCTATTTGGACATAGCGAACGCAATAATAAAATTATCTAACGATATTATCGGGTCACTGTCGCACTAATTTGATGGCGACCATAATGCAATTGCACCTGATATCCCTGATTAGCCCTGACGTGTTTGAATTTGCCGTGTATTGCTCTGGCACTAAGTAGCATAACGGTGGTTCCACTGTCAGGTTGGTACTGGTTGAAGTTAAGCTGTAATGAGCCGCCGTCAAGGTAGGCAATATTGGCCACAGTGAGCTGATGGTTATCCTGGCCTATATCTATTTTCAGGATGCCATTATCCTGGGTGTAATTGCGAACATACAATGCACCGGCTGCATTTACTTCAATTGTCCCATTTTGTTGGTAAAGATCACCGAATCCAAAGGCATGTCGAGAGGCTGCGACGAGTGTTCCGCTTTTGACTAATGTTCCGCCGAGGTAGGTATTGTGACCGGTCAATGTCAGTGAGCCTGAACCATCTTTCAGGAGTCGTCCGACACCGGAGATATTATTACGCCAGATGTCTTTGCCATAGAAAGGATTGATGTTGGCTTTCGAGCCATCCATATAGATATTCACATCACCATTAAATGCGCCGTAGCCATCTGCTGCTGCCACTAAGTTGAGTCGTCCCCAGCCATGCGATTTGTCCAGTAACGGATAACCGGAATCAACTTCCGTTGTCGCTAAAACAGCCCGGCGTTGCATCTCATTCAGATAAGGCAGACGGGTTTTTAACAGGACCTGAGCGCCTTTAGGCACAACAGGTTTCTGACCTGCCAGGAATATATTTTGTGTAAAACCATAAGTGAGATAGGCTCTATAACGCGCTTTAAAGGCAGCATGGTTTTTATAATCATCTTGTACGCCTTTGCGATGAGCATAGTCGTAAATTGATGCGTAACCTGCATTGTTTGCGATGGCTTTAAAGTAATCATGAGCCTGAGTGAGTGCATCGCTGGCAATAGATGCATTGTTCGGATCGTTTAATGTGGCTGCGGTAATTGCTGTCGCCATGATGCGCCCACCGATCACATCCAGAGGAGAGTGCATTCCGGCGACAATGCGATCTTCACCTAAGTCAGCCGCCCGGGCTACCATTTCGGCAAAGCGCTCAGGAATGGCATAGGCATAACCTAATCCCCGGTCAAAGGCTTCTGCGGTATGGCCGCTTGGAAATGCACCATCTTTACCACGGCTGGAGATCCATGAACCAGAACCATCGTAGCCTGAGCTAAAACTGGTTTTTCCGTTGTCTTCGGTTTTTTGATAAACCGCCCGTGCCGCACAGAGTAAACCATTGATGGGTTTAACAATCGGGTGGGTGGGCGTTTCATAAAATTTTGAGACAGAAGTTGTTCCATCAAGATTGTAGCAGGTTCGTTTTTCTAACTCATTCGCATTAGCAAAGTTAGGGACACGGTAGTTTGTTTTGCTTACACGCCAGGGACGCGGTGACTGGAAGTGGTACTTCGGCGCTTCGGTTGATGCGCCGTAATCAGCAATTGTGTTTAATAATTTGACCACATCATTTAATGAAGAACGACTGGTTCCATAACCGGTCCCGTGGGAAACGAGTTTTTTGTTATAGAGTTTATCGGCTGAAACAACATTAATAGAGGTCGTTTCTGAGTCCTTGGTGATAAGGACGTTGGTTGTGGTGGTTTTGTCGATGGCATAAGGTGATGTGGCATTGGCCCCTTTTTTATAATCACTGGCCAATCCGCCTAATCCTGAGATGATACTAAACGCTTTGTTTCTTTGATCGTCCAGATAGGCTTTACGCTGATTAATCGCGATTGTGCGATCCACGTCAGGTGCACACTGAACCATGTGAGAGGATATTATCATCTTGGCAAACCAGGCTTGCCAGGCTGGTGGCAGATGAACGTTTTCCCGATAAAAGAGATTGGCGATGCATTGATTTTCTCGGGTCAATGTCGTGACATAATCAAAGTTTTCTTTCCAGATGAGTGGGTTTCTGATGGTCGCCTGACTGAAGTTAAAAGTGATCGCTTCCGATGTGCTATGTGTGGCGCCTCCCTGAATGCCTGTGTCTCCATCAACAGCTTTCAGATTTGCTGACCCATCGCTAGCCCAAGTTGTATTTCCGGCAAACCAAATTTGGTTGAATCCTTTTAAGATTTGTAGAATCGGGTTGTCTTCAGGGTTATAGGCTAGCGTATTATGCTTATCATTGGTGACCGGGATATCGCCGTCGACCACGGCAATTTCACCATTGGGTAGCGTTGGGTCAGGTACAGATTCAGTAAAACCAACACCCGGTGGAACCGATGGTTTCGTAATGCTTAAATAATGACCGAAATTTGCATAGCTCAATGGTGTTGCTAACAATGTTATGAGTAGCAAAGAGACGTTGCTTTTTGTTTTCATGCTTGAGTATTCCTTTACGATTATTGGTTAGGGGTTGTTGATCTTTGGTGGTTTAATTTTGTGTAAATTAAACGTGTGGGAAACTGCTGAAAAACCTCGCCAAAGAAAATAATCTCTGAAAGTCTACAAAGCTCAGATGACCAATCGATTAAGCGGGCATGACATTCAATCGTTCGTAAATCATACAGCTGCTGAAGGCGTGAAGGCGTGAAGGCTGTGTGGCTAAGTCTATCGGATGAATTGATTCTTCCTCTTGAATCTTTAGGATGATGGGATAAAATTAAAAGTGTATTTTGACATGAATCGAACTTCGGGGCGGGGTGAAAGTCCCCACCGGCGGTGATTCTTATCGGTAAACGATAGATAGCCCGCGAGCGCTTCAGAATCCCTTCTGAAGGTCAGCAGATCTGGTGTGATTCCAGAGCCGACGGTCATAGTCCGGATGAAAGAAGATCGACCAGACGATACTCGGCTTGTAGCCGGGCTGTGTCTATTTGGCTGTGTTTTATCGGTATTGTCTGGTATCTATCATCACCCCTGTTCATCTTAAACTTTGGAGAATTATTCAAGATGGCAGGTATCTTTTTTATTATGGTCGCGTGTTTCACGTGGGCCTTAGACACCTTGATCCGTTACCCACTGCTTAATAAAGGATTTAGCACCTTACAAATCGTGCTCATGGAGCATTTAACCCTGGTTATCGTCTGTTTGCCGATTTTATGGCGTTGTCGTCATCAATTCAGGCAGATGAATACGCTATCGTTTAGTTGTCTATTCTTTATCGGTGGGGTTGGTTCCGCACTTGGGACACTTGCTTATACGCAGGCATTTCATTATTTGAACCCAACCATTGTGATCTTGTTGCAAAAATTGCAGCCGCTGGTGGCGATTTTATTTGCATGTTGGTTTTTAAAAGAGCGAATTCGTGGTTATTTTTTGCAGTGGGCGGCTCTTATCCTACTGGGCGGGTTCGTCATGATATGGCCTGATATTCGTGCGCTGAGTCATTCGACTCTTTATTATGCGGATCATCAGGTCTTGTTAAAAGGGTATGGTTATACCTTATTGGCGGTGTTAGCCTGGGGATGTGCCACTGTTTGCGGGAAATACCTTTCGCAAAAAGGAATGGATGCTAATGCCATTATGTCAGGGCGTTTTTTGTCAGGGTTTATCGTGTTATTCCCTCTGGCATTATTTCATCCTGCGAGTATTCAGGTCATGCCTGCATCGGATGTTGGTGCTGTTGCGGTTATGGCGCTGCTAAGCGGTCTGGCAGGGATGTGGTTCTATTATCAGGGACTTAATCGAATTCCAGCTCAAATGGCGACGTTAGCTGAGCAGACATTTCCGATATTTGCAGCCGTTATCAATTGGCTTTGTCTGGGGATGTCTTTATCAGTGTATCAAATTGTCGGGGCGCTCTTGCTCCTGGTGGGGAATTTGGGCTTGCGTCTTAAAGAGATGCATTTAGAGAAACCGGAACTGCCCAAACATGTATCGGTTTGATCATAACCACAACCTCGATAAAGAAGCCTTTTTGACCGTGTTTTAAACTTGATTCCGGCGTTTAATAATCTGCCTGTCATAGTATTCTATGGCAGGCAGATAACTGCTTTGATCCCATATTAGAAATAATCCAGATTCACGATGAATCAATCACTATTCATTGATGCCTGACATCGCTGCTTGTGGATATCTGGCACCATGCACTTTCTCTGGCGTAAAATGCTGTTGTAAGGCTCTTAATTCTTCATCCGTTAGATGAATATTTTGGCTTTGCCAGTTATCGATTAGATATTTTTCCTGACGGGTTCCGGGAATGATATGAATATGAGAACTCTGGTGGAGTACCCAGGCCAGTGCAACCTGCGCTGTGGTGCAATGTTTCTGTTTGGCCAGAACGTTAAGCATTTCAACCAGAGATAAGTTATGTTCTAGGTTTTCATGATTAAATCTTGGCAGATGGGTGCGATTATCACCGGTTTGATGAAGACGGCTGGCGGTTATTTTAGCTGTGAGTAATCCGCGACTCATTGGGCTATACGCGACAAATGTTGTTCCGTGTTCCTGGCAGGCCGGTAATATCCCTTGTTCTGGCTCCCGGGAGAGCAATGAATATTCGCTTTGAATGGCTGTAATCGGGTGGACTCGATGCGCTTTCAGATAGGTTTTAAGTGAGACTTCACATAAGCCTATTCCTCTTATCAGTCCGTCCTGTTTGAGTTTTGCAAGCGTGTCAATAGTTTCTTCAATGGGCGTTGTACTGTCACGTCGGTGGATATAGTACAAGTCGATATAATCAAGTTTTAGGCGTTTGAGACTATCGTGTAATGATCGCCGGATATAATCCCGGCTTCCATCAATGGTTCGTTTGAGCGTTCCGCTCCGATTTCGTTTAATGCCAAATTTTGTTGCAATAAATAGCTGCTCTCTTGGCTGTGTTTGTAAAAACTCACCCAGCAGATTTTCATTTTCACCCATGCCATACATATCGGCTGTGTCAAAGTGCCGATAACCCAGCTCAACAGCCCTGTTGAGCACAGCTAAGTTTTGTGTTCGATCGCTTTGACCGTAAAACTCGCTCATTCCCATACATCCAAGTCCAATCCTCGGAATCAAATGACCATTGAGTGAAGTCAGCGGGTGATATGTTTCGTTCATAATGTCCTCGTTTGGTGAAAAAGTGACAAGGACAGATTAAATTGCGGCGACAGTTATCTCATTAACCTGGTTTAAAATGGGTTAACGGCTAGCGCGTTTTTTTACCCGGGACAGAGCGACGTTAGTAATACCAAGATAAGAGGCTAGATGATAATCGGGGATACGCTCAATCAGATCGCCAAGACTATCTTGTAAGCTGGTATATTTTGTTTGTGCATCATGGATGAGAAATTCATATTCACGAATAAATTTTTCGTCAGCAAAATGTTCCAGATAAGGTAGGGCAAAGCTATCCCATACTTTTTCTTCTGCGAGCTTTGCCTGAAAGCTGGAGAAAGGGATTTGCCAGAAAGCGCAAGGTGTAAGGCATTCAATGGTGAATAATGATGGTTCGGTGCGGGCGATTGGCGCTTTAGGCCAAACAAAATCATCTTCGCAATAAAATCCTTTATTGAATTCTTTACCCTGCTCTGTTGTGTAATAAAAGCGCATCAAGCCTTCGGTAATGTAAAATGCCTGCTGCCAAAGAGACCCTGAACGAACTAGTTGAGTTCCTTTGTCCATCTTCTGAAAGCGAAACATAGTAAGTAGCTGCGCTATCAGTTCAGCACCCAGAGATGGGTGGCTGCGTAGAAATTTAGCTAAATGTTGTTTGGTTGTATTTATATCCGGATGGTCATTTTTAATATTGGTCATCAGCATTTAACACGTCTTACGAAGGTCGGTGGCTGTTTATATTTTTAAAACAACACAACTGTCAGGTTCCCAACTTAACTGAACTTTTTCTTCCCAGGTGGGTAGATCATTCTTATGGCGACTGACATTGGGAAGTGTTGCCCTCACCAACATGCCACTTGTTAATCTGACATGGTAGATAGATTGTCCTCCCAGATAAGCAATATCTTCAACCTGGCCATGGCAAATATTATGGTCTGGAGTACTTTTCTGATTAATTTTAATTTTTTCCGGACGCAGGGCGATCATTAACGGTAGCCCAGGTGCATCAGATAAACCATGATTGAGAAGAATGGGTTTTTCAAATGCCTGGCAGCGGATGGTTGCCTGATCGGGGTGTCCTTCTTCTAATTCACCTTCAAAGATATTAACCGAGCCGATAAACTCAGCACTATAACGCGAGTTTGGATACTCATAGATCTCTTCTGGTGTTCCGGTTTGAATAAACTGACCGCGATCCATGATGGCGATTCGGGTTGCCATGGTCATTGCTTCTTCCTGATCATGGGTGACCATAACACAGGTCACACCGACACTCTCAAGGATATCGACTACCTCTAATTGCATCTGTTCACGCAGTTTTTTATCCAGTGCACCCATCGGTTCATCAAGCAGTAGTAGTTTAGGTCGTTTAGCAAGACTTCTGGCTAATGCGACCCGCTGCCTTTGTCCACCTGAAAGCTGATGGGGCATCCGGTTGGCGAACGCTTCCATTCGTACCAGTTTGAGCATCTTCTGAACTGTTTCGTCAATGGCTTTACGGCTTAATTTATCCTGTTTTAAACCAAAGGCGATATTCGCAGATACGTTCATATGAGGAAATAATGCGTATGATTGAAACATCATGTTGACCGGGCGTCGATGAGGTGGAATATCGGCAAGATCCTGACCGTCGAGTAATATTTCTCCTCGGGTCGGTTGTTCAAACCCTGCAAGCATTCGCAGCAGTGTTGATTTTCCACATCCCGATGCACCCAGTAACGCAAATAATTCTCCCCGCACAATCGTGAGATCGACATTATCAACCGCAGGCTGACCGTCAAATAGTTTGGTTAACCCCCTGATTTCTAAGAGTGGGGGTTGAGATGAAGCGCTATCTATCGACATGATTACTACATTCCTCATTCGGCCCGATGGAATCGGGCCATTTGATCAATCATCTTGTAAAAAACTGCTCCACGCACGGGTTCGCACCCGGGCAATTTTGAGAGGGAGCATTTTAGCAACGAAGAAATTTTTACTATGTTTTTGATCGGGATATATTCCCGGATTATTTGCGATCGATGGATCTAAATAGGGTTTTGATGATGGTGTCGGGTTCGCGTAACTGACGTAGTTACTGATTGATGCTGCCACTTTAGGTCGCAAGATGTAATTCATAAATTTCATCGCGTTATCTGGGTTTGCTGCATCTTTAGGAATGGCCATCATATCAAACCAAACCATAGCACCTTCTTTGGGAATGGAGTATTGGATCTGTACACCATTTTTAGCTTGTTTAGCCCGCTGGGCAGCTTGCAATATATCGCCTGACCATCCGATTGCGACACAAATGTCACCGTTTGCCAGATCATTGATGTACTGGGATGAGTTAATTTCGGTGACATAAGGGCGAATTTTTTCAAGTAGCGGTAAAGCGATTTTGGTGTAATCACTCGGGTTTTTCGAGTTCGGGTCTTTGCCCAGATATTTAAGTGCCGCAGACATGATTTCATGAGGTGAATTTAAGAAAGATACCCCACATTTTTGAAGTTTTTTCATGTACTTGGGCTGAAAAACTAGATCCCAGCTATCGACCGGAGCATTTGGACCGAGAATTTTTCGGATTTCTTTAACATTGTAGCCAATCCCCGTTGTTCCCCACATATATGGGATGGCATATTGATTTCCTGGATCGGCGGATTTCGCGATCAGTGCCATTAATTTCGGATCCAGATTTTTATAGTTTGGAATTTTCGATTTATCGAGTTTTAAGAATGCACCTGCTTTCGCCTGTTGTGCTAAAAATTCATTACTGGGAACAACCAGATCATATCCGGAATGGCCCGACAGAATCTTCGTTTCTAACACTTCATTTGAATCGAAGACATCATAAACGACTTTGATACCTGTTTTTTCCTCAAAATTAGGTACTGTATTCGGGGCGATGTAATCGGACCAGTTATAGACATGTAAAACAGGTTGCTTGGCCGCTTGGGCGGTTATAGATAGTAAGCTTACCAGAATGGCAGGGGCGAGCCTTTTTATCATTGTCGAAGGTCTCATTATTCTGTCTCCGTTTAAGAAAGCGATACGTAGAGGGTCTCTCTTTGGGTGTGCTTTATACAGTTTCACTGACTATAATTCAATCATGCTGGCGAACTTTTTTATCGACAGGTTTCACTTAAATGCACTGGCGATTTCTTTTTAATAATCGTTATCATCTTGTGGGGTTTGAAAATGCATCATGAACCCTTTAGCTCTGAATAAAAGCGACGGCCAGATAGTTTTTATCTACTCTGCTTCAGGCACTAAAAGATAACTATCATACTGTTTAATATTAGCCGAATGGATGATGTTATGTTGAAGTTACGTCAGGGCTGTTAAAAAGTAGGGGGCGTTGCTGCGCTGATGAGCTCACATGGCTCATCACTGATATTACGGAACCGATGGGGCTGATGTGTATTAAAATAATAAGCCTCTCCGGCGCTTAATCCCTGAGTCTGGTCGGCAATCGTAATTTCAATGCTTCCTTTGATAATGATGCCACACTCTTCACCCTCATGACTCATCATGTCCTGTCCTGTATCTGAACCGGGAGGGTAGATTTCATGGATCATCGCCAGTTTTCGGGCCCGTCTGCGGCTGCCGACCAACAGCATTTCGATTTGCCCGTCGCCAAGATCAGTTAGCTCGTCTTGTTTGAAAAAGTATTTGGGTTGTTCTTCGAACTCCAGCGTAAAAAACTCGCCCATGGAGATAGGGATGGCATCCAATATTTTTTTCAGTGATCCGACTGAAGGGTTGACAAGTCCCTGTTCAATTTGGGAAATCATCGAGTTGGTGACCCCGCTTTGCCGAGCCAGTTGTCTTTGCGAGAGCCCTCGCATTAGACGAATTGTTTTGAGTTGGTGACCGACATCCATATTAAGCTCCCTTTGCTATGTCGACTGAGCCATGATGGGCCGGTGTGACGAGTTGTTCATCTCTTTGAGCCGCGCGTATCTCTTGTTGCCGGCGTTTTTCGGAGCGGGACATGAGCCCCCAGGCGATAAGTGTGGCAATCGAAACAACAATAACAATAATGGTTGCCAACGCATTAATTTTTGGACTCAGACCCAACCTGACACTCGAAAATACAGCAATAGGCAGTGTGGTTGAACTCGGTCCGGATACAAAACTTGTAATCACCAGATCATCGAGCGATAACGTAAATGCTAATAGCCATCCGGCAATGATCGCCGGGAAAATACTCGGTAGTGTAATGAGAAAAAACACTTTCCATGGGGGGGCACCTAAATCCATTGCTGCTTCTTCAATGGACCGGTCAACTTCTCTCAGTCTTGAGCTGACAACAACATAGACGTAGGATGTACAAAAGGTGACGTGGGCAATCCAAATCGTCAGGATACCCCGGTTTGCAAATAAGCTGAACACTTGTCCCAATGCGATAAAAAGAAGCAGCATGGCCAGACCAATAATGACATCCGGCATGACCAATGGAGCTCCGATCATAAATGAAAAAAGGGTTTCACCTTTAAATGTGCCCATCCGGTTGAGTACAAATGCGGCAATCGTTCCCATGACGACGGCTGTACTGGCTGCCAGTAGCCCAATTGTCAGACTGAGCCGAATGCCATTCATTAATAATGAATCATGAAATAAAGCACCGTACCATTTTGTCGAAAACCCCGCCCAGACAGCCACCAGACGGCTTTCATTGAACGAGTAGATAATCAAAATGATGATTGGGATATATAAGAAGGCAAATGTCGCCAGCAAAATGACCCATTTTAATTTGCTCTTGGATACAGGAATATCACTCATGACTGGGCCTCCAGTTCCCTTTTTTGATAACGTTGGAAAATCAGAATGGGGATCATCAAAATGATTAACATGATGACTGCCACAGCAGATGCAACAGGCCAGTCACGGTTGTTGAAAAATTCCATCCAGAGGACTTTACCAATCAGAATGGTATTGGGGCCACCGAGTAGTGTCGGAATTACAAATTCACCAACGGCTGGAATAAAGACCAGCATGGAGCCGGCAATGACGCCTCCTTTTGTCAGAGGTAAGAGTATTCGCCAGAAGATAGTCGCAGGCCTGGCACCCAGATCCCTGGCGGCTTCCAAAAGAGAATAATCAACCCGCATGAGTGCGGTATAAAGAGGAAGCACCATAAATGGCAGATAGGAGTAGACGATACCGATATAGACAGCAAGGTTTGTGTGCAATATATGTAAAGGGCTGTCGATAATGCCAAGTGCCATTAATGCGTGGTTGAGCAGGCCATTATTTTTTAATATGCCGATCCAGGCATAGACGCGAATCAGAAAACTGGTCCAGGAAGGCAACACAATGAGCATCAATAGAATATTGCGGGTCTGCGGGCGAGAATGGACAATACCCCATGCCATTGGATAGCCGATTAACAGGCATAAAAAGGTTGATATTCCGGCAATTTGTAATGATCGCAGATACGAATCGATATACAGATCATCGCTTACCATATAAAGGTAATTGCCGAAATTAAGCATAATATGCAGTTGCTGATCGGCATAGCTTAATAAATCGGTATATGGAGGAATCGCTAATTTTGCTTCGGCAAAACTGATTTTTAATACGATGGCAAATGGAAGCAAAAAGAATAGCAATAGCCATACATAAGGCGGCAGAATCAACAAGATCCGCCAGTTTATTTTTCGTTTTGTCATATTCATATCTTTAATATTACACAGCTATCGGCTTCCCAACATAAGTGTACCATTCCCTCCCATGTCGGCAGGGAATTCCGATGGCGGCTATTGTTGGGGAGTGTGGCTCTAAGCAGTTGACCACTGGGAAGACGAACATGGTAAATAGATTGTCCTCCCAGATACGCAATATCTTCGACTTTTCCCGTGCAGACATTGGCATCTCGTTTCAACTTTTTGAATATTTTAATTTTTTCCGGGCGAATCGCGACCATCAATGGGAGTCCTGGTGCATCCGATAGACCATGATTTAACAGGATCGGTGGATCGAATGCGTGACATCGAATCGTGGCTTGTTCCGGGTGGCCTTCAAGCAGTTCACCTTCAAAAATATTCACTGAGCCGATAAACTCGGCACTATAGCGTGAGTTTGGATATTCGTAAATCTCTTCTGGCGAACCAATTTGAATGAATTGACCTCGATCCATAATGGCCAGACGTGATGCCATGGACATGGCTTCTTCTTGATCATGAGTGACCATGACGCAGGTTACGCCAACATGTTCAAGTATATCAACAACTTCCAGTTGCATCTGTTCGCGCAGTTTTTTATCGAGTGCGCCCATCGGTTCATCAAGGAGTAATAATTTAGGCTTTTTAGCTAAACTCCGTGCCAGAGCAACACGTTGTCGCTGACCGCCCGAAAGTTGATGGGGTTTACGATTGGCATACTCTTGCATTTGAACCAGTTTTAACATGTGCTGAACGGATTCATCGATTTCAGAGCGGGTTAATCCATCCTGTTTGAGACCAAACGCGATATTTTTGGCGACGGTCATATGGGGGAATAAAGCATAGGACTGAAACATCATATTGACCGGTCGCTGATGCGCCGGGATATTTGCCAAGTCTTCGCCATCGAGAATGATTTGACCGCTAGATGGGGCTTCAAAGCCGGCTAGCATGCGAAGTAGTGTTGATTTCCCACAGCCAGATGCGCCTAGTAGCGCAAATAGCTCGCCATGATCTATCGTCAGGTCAATATTATCGACAGCTGCCTGGCCTCCAAAATGTTTCGATAATCCACGTATCTGGAGTAATGGTGGACGACTCATCTGGATCTCCTTCACAATAAAAGGATCTGTAATTCACAGGTCCTGACGATGGATTAGTTCTGCAAAAACTGTGACCAGACGCGGGTACGAAGTCTGTCAATTTTCATCGGTAACATTTTTGCCGTATACAGTTTTTGACGAATTTTGGCAGGAGGGTAAACCGCCGGATTATCCAGAATTTCTTTATCAAGATAAGGTTTTGATGCCAGATTGGGGTTGGCATAGGCAATATCGTCCGAAATCTGTGCGACGACCTTCGGGCGTAAAATATAGTTGATGAATTTCAGGGCTGCATCAGGATTTGGAGCATCTTTGGGGATAGCCATCATATCAAACCAGACCATTGCACCTTCTTTGGGAATCATATATTTAATATGAATGCCATTGTTTGCCTGTTCGGCCCGATCGGCAGCCTGAAGCACATCACCAGACCAGCCAATAACAACACAGACATCACCGTTTGCTAAGTCATTAATATATTGAGATGAGTTAATCTCAGTGATGTAAGGCCGGACTTTATTCAGCAAAGGTAATGCAACTTTGGTGTAATCACTTGGCGTTGTTGAATTGGGATTTTCCCCTGCATAATTGAGGGCGGCCGACAGAATTTCAGTGGGAGCATTGAGGAAAGACACACCACATTTCTTGAGTTTTTTCATATAGTTAGGTTGAAATACCAGATCCCAGCTGTTTATCGGGACATTTGGACCGAGTATCTTTTTGATTTTGTCCACGTTATATCCAATCCCGGTGGTACCCCACATGTAAGGGATGCCATATTGATTGCCCGGATCGGCAGATTTAGACAGTAGCGCCATCAATTTGGGATTAAGATTTTTATAGCGGGTCAGCTTTGCTTTATCGAGTTTTAAAAAAGCACCTGCTTTGATCTGTTTTCCTAAAAAGTCATTACTGGGGACCACTAGATCATAACCTGTGTGTCCAGCAAGGATCTTGGCTTCGAGTACTTCGTTTGAGTCAAATACATCATAGACGACTTTGATTCCGGTTTGTTTCTCGAAATTGGGAATCGTATCTTTGGCAATGTAATCTGACCAGTTGTAGATGTGTAACGTTTGTTGAGCCGCATGAGCTGCGAGTGAGGCACTTGTGAGCAACGATACACAAAGCAGCGTTCGAATCACCGTGAAATATTTCATCATCGATCTCCATGTAAAAAATGGGTATATCGTCTGGATGCAGTCCGAGAAAATGTCGGGTGATCGAATTGTTTCAGGTGGATACGTTTAATAAACATTCCGCAAAATGACCACCAGACATTCACACACTAAGATGAGCTTAAGGCTGCTTGGGTTTTATCCAGACAAATAGTGGCTAATTCAATTAGTTGATCTACTTCTGCTCTACTAATAATCAGAGGCGGTGCGATGATCATCGTATCGCCGACTGCTCGCATAATGAGGCCATTTTCGACACAAATGTCCCGGCATACTACTCCGGCGGCCAGTTTCTTGTTATATCTTGTTAAAGTGTGTTTATTTTCAACCAGTTCTAAGGCACCCATCATTCCCTTGATGCGAGCTTCGCCAACGATGGGATGTTCTGCAAGGGTTTCCCAGCGTTGTGCCAGATAAGGCGCCGTGTCATGGCGAATGGTATTGATAAGATCTGTTTTTTCCATCTCTTCAATGGTGGCCAGCGCGACAGCGCAGGCAACAGGGTGGCCTGAGTAAGTGAAACCATGTGTGAACTCATCGTCGAAATCACGTAATATCCGGGCCACAGTGTCACTTATCATGACCGCTCCCAGTGGAAGATATCCGGACGTGATCCCTTTGGCCAGACACATCAGATCAGGGCGAATCTGAAACGTTTCACTGGCAAACCATTCGCCTGTTCGTCCAAATCCACAGATAACCTCATCGGCAATAAGTAAAATGTCATATTTATCGCAGATACGCTGAATTTCAGGCCAGTAGCTTGGCGGTGGAATAATAACCCCACCGGCGCCCTGAATGGGTTCAGCGATAAAGGCTGCGACTTTATCTTCCCCTATTTCCAGAATTTTTTGCTCGAGAAGCTGTGCCCTTTGACGTCCAAAATCTTGTAGATCTTCGCCTTGTCCTTCTTCGAAGTAGTAAGGCTGAGGAATGTGTTCGATCCCAGGAATCGGCAGACCGCCCTGGGCATGCATCGGTTTCATTCCTCCTAAGCTGGCACCCGCCATCGTGCTTCCGTGGTAGGCGTTATCCCGGCTGATAATGACCTGTTTCTCAGGTTTTCTAAGGCAGCTCCAGTAATGGCGGACAATCCGGATGACCGTGTCATTGCACTCTGAGCCGGAACCTGTGAAAAAAACATGGCTGAATTGGGCTGGTGTGATTTCAGAGAGTTTTTGGGCCAGCTGCGCGGCAGGCGCATGAGTCGTCTGGAAAAACAGATTATAGTAAGGTAGTTGCTCTAACTGTTGGGTCGCAGCTTTAATCAATGATGTCGCACTGTAGCCCAGATTGACACACCACAAGCCCGCCATGGCATCTAAAATTTTATGGCCATCTTCGTCGATGAGAAAGATCCCTTCACCTTTTGTGATTACTTTTGAACCATCACGATTCAGTTGATGGTAATTGCTGAATGGATGCAGGCAGTGCTGGCTGTCTTGTTGCTGGATCTGACTCATAGATTTCTCCCTATTATAGTTATACGTTGAGTAGTAAGAATTCTCTTTCCCAAGAGCTGATGACCTGGAAAAATGTTTGATACTCTTTTCGTTTTAAGGCGACATAGGCGCTGACAAAACGATCCCCTAAGATGGCCCGCATATCGTCACTTCGCTCAAGTAATGTCAGTGATTCTTCTACTGTTCTGGGGAGTGAATAAGGGTTTCTTGTTGCATCTCCGGTGGTCATAGGGCTTGGCTTTAGCTCGTTTTTCATCCCCAGATATCCGCAGGCCAGAGAGACGGCCATTGCCAGATAGGGGTTCGCGTCGGAGCCTGCATAACGATTTTCAACACGTCTGGCGTTGGGGGCAGAAACCGGGACCCGAAGCCCAACGGTTCGGTTGTCGAGTCCCCATTCAACATTGGTTGGGGCTGAATCACCTAAGACTAAACGCCGGTAAGAGTTTACATTTGGAGCAAAGAAAGCTAATCCGGCAGGCGTATATTTTTGCATACCGGCAATATAATTTAGAAATAGCGGGCTATTTTCACCATGATTCAGACTGAACAGGTTGGTCCCTTGTTCATCGGTGAGACTTTGGTGAATATGCATGGCGCTTCCGGGTTCCTGTTCCATCGGTTTTGCCATAAATGTGGCATAGACATCATGGCGATGGGCCGTTTCACGCATGGTTCTTTTGAACAAAAATACCTGATCCGCACGGGATAACGGTAAGCCATGGAGAAAATTAATTTCCATTTGGGCGGCCCCTGACTCATGGATTAGCGTATCAACATCGAGTTCTTGTGCATCGCAGTAGTCGTACATATCTTCGAAGATGGGGTCAAATTCATTGACTGCATCGATACTAAATGACTGGCGGGCCGTTTCAGGGCGACCATTGCGTCCAATGGGAGGTTCTAAAGGATAGTCCCAGTCAAGATTTTTTTTGACCAGGAAAAATTCAACCTCAGGCGCAACGATAGGAAACCATCCTTCTTGTTCGTAGAGAGATAAAACTCTTTTTAGCACGGAACGTGGCGCAATATCGACCAGTTGATGGTCATGGTTATAACAATCATGGATAACCTGAGCTGTCGGTTCCTTTGTCCAGGGAACGAAACGGATCGTATCCGGGTCAGGTTCAAGGTGCATATCTTGTTCTGTTGGATCAACCATACTATCGTCATCTGGCCAATCGCCGGTGACTGTTTGGAAAAAAATGGATTCCGGTAGCCGTAGACCCTGCTCTCGAATGTACTTATTGGCTGGTACAATTTTCCCCCGGGCATTACCGGTTATATCAGGAATCAAACATTCTACTTCCGTTATTTTATTTGCAGTGATCCACTGTTTGATACTATCCATCATGTGTTGACCTAGTCTGGCATCCTGTTGAACTAAAATAGTGATTCACAGAGGTGACTTTTCTGTGACGCAGTTAAATGTAGCTATTTAATTTTAAGAATAGATGTTCAATAAATTAATCAAGTCAGATTAAAATTTATCCTGTTTTTTTAGATTTGACATGTAATTTGATAAATGTCAATTATTTTAATCTGTATAATATGCATTTTTTAGTTTTTTTAATTAATTTAATTTTTGTATTTGCAATATACTAAACGCTGTGGTGTATTTTTAGACAGGTATGAATATGATGGAAGTAGGATGTGTCATCGACTATGAAGCAATTACAGGACCAAAGTGAAGCATCGGTTTCTTATCGTGAGCAGTTGGTGAAACAATTTTTGCTGGATAATCCACAGGTTCAGAGTATTGATTTGATCCTTCATGATTTGAACGGTGCTGTTCGGGGAAAACGGGTTGAAGTTAACCAACTGATGAAAGTTGCAAAAGATGGAATATGCTTACCGGCTTCTGTTTTTGCATTAGATATCTGTGGTGAAACGGTTGAAGAGACTGGACTTGGTTTTTCTCAAGGCGATGGTGATCGAATTTGTCAAATTCTTCCATCTTCTCTTTGTTTGGTTCCCTGGCAGGGTTGCCACTGCGCGCAAGGCTTGCTGACGATGGTGGAAAAAGATGGTGTGACCCCTTTTTTTGCGGATCCCCGTCAAGTGTTATTCAGAGTACTCGGCCAGCTGTCTGATCAGCCGTTTCATTACTGTGTTGCTCTTGAATTGGAGTTTTATCTGGTTGATATAGAAGCCGATGAGACAGGACATCCCCGGCCTCCTATCGCTCCTTTTAGCCAGAAACGGATGACCCAGACTCAGGTTTATTCTCTAGATGAACTGGATGAGTACCGGCCATTTTTAGATGATGTTTTGCAAGCGTGCCGGGAACAGCAAATTCCGGCAGAAAATATGATTGCCGAATACGCTCCGGGTCAGTTTGAAGTCAATCTACATTATCAACACGATGTTTTGTTAGCCTGTGATCAGGCGTTGTTATTGAAGCGCGTGATTAAATCCGTTGCCCGAAAACACGGGTATGGTGCAACGTTTATGGCTAAGCCATATAGCGAATATGCCGGGAGTGGCTGTCATGTGCATGTGAGTTTGTTAGATGATAACGGTCAGAATGTTTTCGTAAATGAACCTGCTCGATTGCAACATGCTTTGGCCGGACTTTTAAAATGCATGCCAGAGATGATGGCCATTATTGCTCCGAATGCAAATTCGTATCGTCGTTTTCGCCCGGATATGTTTGTTCCTCTGAGGGCTTGTTGGGGATGGGATAACCGGACGGTCGCCCTTCGTATCCCCGCCAGCAATAAAGCAAATACCCGTATTGAACACCGGGTTGGCGGTGCTGATGTGAATCCTTATTTAATTTGCGCGGCGATTTTGGCAAGTATGTCAGAAGGCCTGACTCAAAAATGGCTTCCTGCTGAACCGGTTAGCGGTGATGCTTCATTATGTCAGGATGAGTTATTGCCATTGAACTGGCGCGATGCGCTTATGTCGTTTAGTCAAAGTCAAATTTCACGCAAGTATTTCGGCTCGTCTTTTTGCCAGGTGTATCAGAGTGTGAAGCAATCTGAAATGCAACGCTTTGAATCACATGTTTCGCCATTGGAGTTTCAGTGGTATCAGCAAATTGTCTAGGGCGTGTTGACGTTTTTTGAGTAAACACGGTTCTATAAGTTTAAATTAATCGACTGTGCTTTTTAAGACTGATTAATAAAGGAGTATTTTGATGGTCTCTCCAGCTTATCCGCAATCATATTATGCCGCGACGGCAAACCATAATTTTCAATTTGCTCCGCTAACTGAGTCGATCAACTCAGATGTGTGTGTCGTCGGTGCCGGCATAACAGGTGTTGTGACCGCTCTGGAATTAGCCAAGAAAGGCTATAATGTGGTTGTGCTTGATGCAGCTCGCGTCGGTTGGGGCGCATCTGGGCGAAGTGGCGGACAGGCTATATTCGGCTGGGCATGTGAGCAAAGTACGCTGGAGAAGTTGGTCGGTAAAAGTAATGCGCAGAAATTCTGGAGTATCTCTCTTGAGGGGCTGGATTTAACAAAAGATTATATAAAGACGTATCAAATCGATTGTGACTGGCGTGATGGTATGGCTCATTTGGGGATGAAGGCACGTCACGATGAAGAGTTGAAAGCTTGGTTATATCAACTTCGTGATCAATATGGCTACGAGAGCCTCTCTTTTTGGGACAAAGAACAGGTCTGTGAAAACATTGCGAGCCCTCTTTACACGAGTGGGTTGTTTGATGCCAACAGTGGCCATCTTCATCCGTTAAATTATACCCTCGGTCTGGTTGATGCAGCCAAAAATGCCGGAGTGACATTTTATGAAGATAGCCAGGTCGAAAATTTGCAGCAGGGCCCCAAAGTATTGTTGAAAACCAGTCAGGGTAGTGTGTGCGCGGATCATGTTGTCTTTGCATGTAACGCCTATATGAATGGTTTATCCGATTATCTGGAAAGTCGGGTTATGCCTGTTGGAACTTATATTGCGGCGACTGAGCCTTTAGGTGAAGCATGTTGTCAGTCACTGATGAACAATCAGATTGCAGCCTGCGATGTCAATTTTGTGTTGGATTATTATCGCAGCTCCAGGGACTATCGGATGTTATTTGGGGGACGGGTGAGCTATTCAGGGATTGATCCCCGAAATTTAGAAGGTGCGATGCGTAAACGTATGGCACGGGTTTTCCCTCAGCTAAAGGGTGTCAGGATTGATTATACATGGGGGGGCTATGTGGGGATCACTATGAACCGGGCCCCTCATTTTGGCCGATTGGCCGATAATATCTTTTTTGCCCAGGGGTTTTCCGGACATGGTATTGCAGCAACGGCAATGGCAGGAAAACTGATGTCAGAAGCCATTATGACCACGACTGAACGTTTTGACTTGTTCGGACAAATTCCACATATGCCATTTCCGGGAGGGCGCATGTTACGAACGCCAGCGCTTGTGCTGGCGATGGCCTATTATCGGATCAGAGACTGTTTATGATGTTAGCTTGTATGGATTGTGGTAACGCATTGACGCAGTTCGCTTACAAGCCAGTTTAGTGACGGATCATTCTTATAGAGGGGGTGTCTGGTTAGGCAATAATGTACTGTTAATTCTTCAGGAAGAGGATGTGCGACAAGATGATTGCCTCTTGTTAAAAAATCACAAACGGTTGAAGGTACGACTGCGTAGAGCGGATGATGAAGTAAAAGTGGTGGAACAGCCATAAATGATGGTACCTGTATCGCAAGACGACGTTTGCGTTGGTGTTTGCAAAGCCATTGGTCAACCAATAGCTGACTGTGTCCCCAGCTTGATG
The DNA here is from genome assembly GCA_911810475.1 of Candidatus Celerinatantimonas neptuna. Lineage (NCBI taxonomy): Bacteria > Pseudomonadati > Pseudomonadota > Gammaproteobacteria > Celerinatantimonadaceae > Celerinatantimonas > Candidatus Celerinatantimonas neptuna. Next base: position 1,351,711 of record OU461276.1, on the reverse strand, counting down.
TGTAAACATGTTCCCTGCTTATAAGTTGGTCGATCGTCATGGGGGATTTGAAGGCGTTGCTCTCTGTACCACTCAAACAAAAGAGCGGATCACTAAACCAGGGTTCACTGATCAGTGATGCATGCAGATGGTGACTGTCTGCAAAACCGATGACCATGTCAAATTCGCGTTCTGCAAGAGCTTGAAGATAATCCTGATGTATGAGCTCGGTTACTTCTAAATTGAGTTCTCCCCCTGCTTGTTTCAATCGCTGATAGACAGGTTCTAGCATGGAGTATTCAATGGATGCGCTGACAACCAGGCGGAAAGTCCGTGCGCTGGTGGCTGGGTTAAACTGCTCCAATCCTGCTAATCCTGATTCCAGTGTTTGCCATATTTGCTCGATTGTCGTTGCCAATTGCTCCGCTAACGATGTGGGTTTCATTTGTCGGCCGACAGGAACAAATAGTGGGTCTTCAAATAGTTCTCTGAGTCGTTTTAGGGAATGACTCAGCGCGGGTTGAGAAATATGAAGCCGTTGGGCTGCTTTTGAAACCTGACGTTCAATCATCAGCCAGCGAAAGACTTTAATTAGATTGAAATCGATACGTTGTAAATCCATATAAATATCACTAATACAAACATTCATTTAATTCATTTTATTTATTATAGCGAGAGCTATACACTGCCGCTGTCTTCAATGGGAGCGGATATGAAAAAGTACCTCTTTTTAGTTGCAATTGGTTTGCTATGGGGCACCCAGTTTGTTTTTATACGTGAAGCCGTAGCTTCAATCCCTGATGTGTGGGTTGCCACTGGTCGGGCCGTTTGTGGGGCTTTAACATTATGGGGGTTGTGCCGTCTATTCCATTTGTCAGGACAAATTCGTTTTTGGCCAATTTATGCGTTCATTGCTCTGGTGGATGCGACGATCCCTTTTTTACTCATTGCCTGGGCGCAGCAGCGCGTCGATAGTTCAGTTTCTGCAGTGATTATGGGGATGATTCCTTTATTGACACTGCTGTTTGCTCCGTTTGTTGTTAGTGAACGATTAACAGCCTGGGGCTTACTTAGTGTATTGGTTGGTTTTTCTGGAATTTGGGTTTTATTTGCGCCGCAATTATTAGGTTTTTCAGGAGAGCTGTTATTGTGGCCACTGATTGCTATATTGGCATCAGCTTGTTGCTATGCAATGGGTATGCTTTTAGTGAAGCGTTTGACGAGCGAGCCGTCACTTATCGTTGCCCGTAATATATTGTCGGCATCTGCGTTGCAGTTGATTATTGTGACGCTATTTAAAGATCCCCACTTACATGTTGCACCATGGCATGCGGTGAGTGCAGTTGTGATGCTGGGGGTTTTTTCTACAGGGTTAGGCTATTTCGTGTTTATGATGCTGATAGCAAAAAGTGGTCCGATGTTTGCTTCGATGAGTAATTATCTGGTACCAGTTGTGGGATTTATTTTGGGAAGCTGGCTATTGGCTGAGCGACCTCCGGCAACAACTTTGTGGGCTTTATTATTAATTCTGTTGGCGGTGGGATTAAATCAGTATGGTCAACATCGTCGTTATCGAATGTCACATCAGGCCAGAGAAGCTTAATAACCTCAACCCGGGATAAGAAAGTCTTTTTGGTAAGGTCATAAGGTTGATTTATAGTGAATGAGGATGAATTTTACTCAAATAATGGAAAATTTGAAAAAAATGCTAGACAGAACTAGCCAAAGTGCATAGTATACGCCTCCGCCAGCATTGAGCACCCGTAGCTCAGCTGGATAGAGCGTTGGCCTCCGGAGCCAAAGGTCAGAGGTTCGAATCCTCTCGGGTGCACCAGGCAACGCAAGCTAAAAAATGTTTGGCAGAAAACAATGGTGGGTGTAGCTCAGTTGGTAGAGCCCCGGATTGTGATTCCGGTTGTCGTGGGTTCAAATCCCATCACTCACCCCACTTGCGAAGGTGGTGAAATTGGTAGACACGCTAGCTTCAGGTGCTAGTGGCCTTACGGCTGTGGGGGTTCAAGTCCCCCCCTTCGCACCATATTTAATGCATTTGTGTTTTATAATGGTCAGTTATGTCGGTGAATAGCGCAGTTTGGTAGCGCATCTGGTTTGGGACCAGAGGGTCGGGGGTTCGAATCCCTCTTCACCGACCATCTCTTTTTTTCTCGGTCGCAGAATTCAGAGCTTGGCTTTTAAAATGTAATGTATATGCAGACTTATCTGTATCTATAGTCGGTGAATAGCGCAGTTTGGTAGCGCATCTGGTTTGGGACCAGAGGGTCGGGGGTTCGAATCCCTCTTCACCGACCATCTCTTCTTAGCTTCATCAAATCTCACTTTTTATTTTGGGTTTTTGTTTCCCATTTTTCGAAGAAGCGATTCATTATGTTTCGTCAGGTTGATTCTCATGATGAAATTTAGCATCTAATCGCTATCAGAGACGTTTTTGTGTGTGTATTCATAGTCTTGTTAGATTTTTGTTCTAATTGATGATAGACAGCGTTGTGCGCATAGATTTTGTGGTATTTGACAATCTTTATTTGGATTCGTGTGATTGCATTTTGGTTAAGGTGAAATGAACATGATTTAATGCACCGTCAATGAGCTGTTGGTGGATCGATAATGTTTCTCCAAAATAGAGCCCACAGGTTTTAAGAAAACCATGACAGACATGAGCAAAAGGAAGGGATGATTTGTAATCCAGAACCATTTGATTGGGTTGGCATTGCAGAACTGTGAATCTTGGGGGAGTTTTGTCCTGATAGGGTTTTGCTATCTCGAGTAGTAGAGGTGTATTCGGGTCGAAAAACAGCTCAAAACTGGATGTGGATTGGCCCAGATATTCAGGGTGTTGTGTAACAATATTCAGAAATAAATATTGTCCAAAATATTGTTGAAGGCTGACACTGTCGACTTTAAGCTCGTGAGCAAGCTGATCCAGTACCTGAACTGGATTGTTGAAATGATCACTCAGCTGTACAGGGGTAAGGGTAAGCAACTGAGAGCATTCACAAGTGCCATCAAATTTCTGTTGGAGCATCGTATAGAGTGGCCGCATCATGGGTTTCATCATTTTTCCCCTGTCACTTTATAAGCCTATTTTTATTGTGGTATTGGTTTTAGCAAAAGTACATTTTTCTGTATTAAAGCATTATAAAAGCCACCATTAAGGATTAATGGAGCGTCTACTCCAATTGAATGTTAAAGACATGACCCGCCAGCCAGTAACCAAAAAATGTGATGAGTAGAATCCCCACAATATTTAATAGAAATCCTGCCTGAGCCATTTGTCGGATTCTTAACTGACCTGACCCGAAAACAACGCTATTTGGAGGCGTTGCCACTGGCATCATAAAAGCACAACTGGCGGCAAGAGCTGCAGGAACAGCAAGGGTTAAAGGGCTAGAATGCATCGCCAGACCAATCGGGCCCAGTAGCGGTAAAAAACCGGCGGCAGTAGCGGTGTTACTGGTAATTTCAGTGAGAAAAATAATCGCAGAGGTAACAACGGCAACAACCAGTAGAATCGGGAGGTGTTGCGTATTTGTCAGGCTTTGTCCAATGAAATCTGCAAGCCCCGAATTTTTGATTTGCGATGCTAAACTAAGGCCTCCTCCAAATAGCATCAGAACGCCCCAGGGAAGGCGTTTTGCTACATCCCAGTCGATAATCCGTATATTTTTTTTGAAGTCAACAGGGATAATAAACAGTAGCAATGCTGCAATCATAGCAATGCCTGTGTCACTTAGTGGCAGACCGGTCCATTTAGCGAGAAATGGCCGGGTCATCCAACTTAGTGCGACTGCTGTGAAGATGATAGAAATATAGATTTCGGCTCGGGACATGGGACCTAATTGCTTGAGTTGTTCATTGAGTGCATCGGTTGATTTTTGAACATCCGTTGGCATTTTAAAGTTAATTTTTGTCAGCCAAACCCATGTTATCAATAGCATGATAATACTCAGCGGAACACCAATTAACATCCAGTGACCAAACCCTAAGTCGATGTGATAGTTATCAGACAAATAGGCAGCCAACAACGCATTAGGAGGGGTTCCAATTAACGTTCCTATTCCTCCGATACTGGCTGAGTAAGCGATCCCTAATAATAATGCGGCTGAAAAATCAGGGTGCGTGTGTTTGCATTCTTGCATCTGAATAATGGATATACCAATTGGAAGCATCATGACTGCCGTAGCTGTATTACTCATCCACATGCTTAAAAAAGCAGTGATAAGCATAATACCGCCAATTTGTCGTGCCGGTTTTGTACCGATTGCCCGAATTGCGAGTAGTGCGATCCGTTTATGTAGATTCCAGTGTTCCATGGCTAAACTGAGAATAAAACCGCCCATAAATAGGAAAATCAGTGGATGAGCAAAGGAAGCTGTTGCCGTTTTTAACGTTGTGATCCCTAAAAGCGGAGAAAGAACCATGGGTAAAAAAGAGGTGACTGGAATTGGTACTGCCTCGGTAATCCACCAAATGGCCATTAATGTTGCAAGGCCTGCTGTATGCCAGGGAGCACCTGTAAGGTGTTCATATGGGGCAGGGAAAATGAGTGTGGTGAGTAAAACTAGGGGGCCTAACACGAGACCTAACCATTTTGTTGAGCTAATCCTTTCTGTCACAAGTGATGGCATATATGCGCTCCTTAGACAGGCCGGTTTAACAGCGTCGAACTGTCACTATGTCTACTGGTTTAAATCATAGAAATCACCATGCTAATCATAGAATAAAAAAGACCAGCCAAAATGGCTGGTCTGATTAAAAAATGATTCATTTAAAAAGAATTAAGCAGCTGTTTCTGCTTCACCCATCTCTGAGCGACGAGCTACTGAGTAAATCAATGCCGTTGCAAGCGTACCAATAACGATCGCTGCAAGATAAAGCAGAACGTGATTGATTGCGTGTGGAATGGCTAAAACGAATATACCACCATGCGGCGCCATCAGTTTACATCCGAAGTACATAGATAAGGCGCCAGTGATAGCACCACCAATCATGTTTGCTGGAATAACCCGGAGTGGATCGCGGGCAGCAAATGGAATTGAGCCTTCAGTAATAAAGCATAATCCCAGCACAAATGCGGCCTTACCTGCTTCCGTTTCTGCTTTGGTAAATTTACGACGGGCAATGAATGTGGCCACGCCCATACCCAGAGGTGGAACCATACCAGCGGCCATAATTGCAGCCATTGGTGCGTAAGTATGAGATGCTAACAGGCCAACACCAAATGTATAGGCTGCTTTGTTAATTGGACCACCCAAGTCAAAGCACATCATCAACCCAACAATGACCCCCAACAAAATAGCGTTTGCTGAACCCATGTTTTTCAGGAAGTGAGTCATGCTTTCCATCAGCGCCGCAGTTGGTTTACCGACGATATAGATCATGACAAGACCGGTCACTGCACTGGCGAGCAGAGGAATAATCAAAATTGGTTTCAGTGATTCAACACTTTCTGGCAATTTAATTGCGGTAGCAAAGAACTTAGCTGTGTAACCTGCGAGGAAACCAGCGATGATACCGCCGATAAAACCGGCGCCAAGAGTACTTGCGAGTAAACCACCAATCATACCTGGGGTTAACCCGGGGCGGTCAGCAATTGAGTAAGCAATATAACCGGCCAACACTGGAATCATCAGTTTAAAGGCTGTTCCGCCACCGATATCCATCAACGCAGCAGCTAGTGTGCCTTTATGTTCAAAAGCATGGATCCCAAAAATAAAGGAAATCGCAATCAGCAAACCACCGGCAACCACCATTGGCAGCATGAATGACACACCAGTTAACAAGTGTTTGTAAGGGCCTGCTTTTTCTTTTTTACCGTTACTTGTTGCTACACCAGATGATGAGCCAGCTTGAACGGTTGCATTGTCCATCGCTTCGTCCAGTACCTGTTGGGTTTTCTTCAACGCAGAACCGGTTGAACAATGGTAAACTTTTTTGCCGTTAAATGGAGAGCGATCAACTTCAATATCAGTCGCTAAGATAACCAAGTCGGCGGCTGCAATTTCTTCAGGAGCCAGTTGGTTTTTAGCTCCCACACTACCGCGGGTTTCGACTTTGATGTTCCAGCCGCGTTTTTGGGCACCCTGTTCCAGAGCTTCTGCCGCCATAAACGTGTGTGCTACGCCTGTTGGGCATGCTGTTACTGCGACAATGTTTAAACTACCAGATGTTGTTGGTACAGAAGCACTGGCTGGTGCTGTGTAGCTACTGGCATTAGCTGCGAATGCAGCAGCAGGATCTGCTAAAACTGCATCGATAGTTGTTTCAACAACAGATAACCCATCTAAGCGAGATAAATCTACATTATTTTGAGCCGGTACAGCTAAAATAACCTTATCACAACTTTGGAGCTGTTCCCGGTCTAGAAGCTCAACAGGAGCTACATTAGAATGGCATTCAATTAATGCTTCAATACCTTGTTTTTTTGCCTCTTCTTCCAATCGCTTGGCGGCCATAAAACTAGTGGCAACGCCGGCTGGACAGGCTGTTATAATGGCTACTTTCATCCTTCAGTCCTCACGTATTAGGCAGTTCGTTAACCTGCACCTGTTGAGTCAGTGACTCGAGTTTTTGTTGATCGCTAATGCCGACACTCACTTGAGTGACCGCTAAAGCAGAAATTGCGGTTGCATAGGTGATTGCTTTTTCATCATCCCAGCCTTGAGTTAACGCATGAGTCATGGCTGCAACCATAGAATCGCCTGCACCGACCGTACTGACGACATTGATTTTAGGGGGAGTGGCTTTGAGCACTTTATCTGCTTTTACCCATATAACTCCGTTACTGCCACGAGAAACCAACACATGGGTGATTCCTTTGGCGATCAATTGACGAGCCGCTGCTACAATAGCTGATTCATCAATCAGTTCATGGCCTATCCATTGACCCAATTCAATATCATTTGGTTTAACTAAATAAGGTGCAGCTTCAAGACCATAGCTGAATGCATCTCCACTACTATCAAAGATAACTTTAGCACCATGTTGGTTAAGTAGATCGATCCAACGTTGATAAAGTGTTGGACTAACACCGCGGGGGAGACTGCCAGCAAGAACAAACCATTCATTTTGCTCAGCCAGTTCAACCAGCTTTTGTTCCAATTTCTGAACCGCAGTGTGATCGATTGCCATTCCGGGAAAGTTAACGTCAGTAACTTGTCCGTTGACTTCTGCTAGTTTGACGTTGGTCCGGGTGGCTCCGGGTTGACGTAAAAATTGATCGTTTGCTTTTATTTCATCGAATAACTGGGTAAATGGTTCTAAATTGTCCTGACCCAGCCAGCCTGTAACCGTTGATGTGGTTCCCATGTCGGCCAATACCCGAGCAACATTAATTCCTTTTCCACCTGGCGTCTGATTAGCCTGATCAATTAAGTTAACTGTATCTATTTTCAGCTCACTTAACTGGCCGGTTAGATCCAGCGCAGGATTCAAAGTGACGCAGACGACACTCATAGTTCTTCTCCCAGGCCAGCATCAATAGCGGCGCCGATATGATCGAGTGCTTCCCTGGCGTTTTCACCTTCTGCAGTAAAGCGAAGTTCGTGAGCGTGGCGGGCGCCTAGGCCAATGACTTTCATCAAGCTACGGCCATTAACGGGACCTGTTCCTTCAGTGATGTTTTCAACTGTAATTTTGACGTCAAATTCTTTGATGGCTTTAACCAGAACTGCACCAGGACGGGCATGTAAACCATGTGGGTTTTTCAGTTTAAATATTTCTTGCAGAGCACCTTCAGGGACAGCTGCTCCTGTTGCTGGTTTGGCTTCTTTACCTGTCAATAATGCGATAACGGCATCTGCAGATTGTGCTTTTACCAGCTGGTCTAATTGTTGACTAGCTAATAAATCAGTGATTTTTTCCAGAACTGCTTTAGCCTGGGCATCTTTGGTTGCAACGCTTATCAATGTCGAGACTTTATGACCTTCATGGTCAAACTCACTTTGAGCGCGGACAATGCTAATTCCGCTGGCCTGTACGTTACTGCTAGATGAAATCATCCATACGCCTTGTCCCAAATGGACGGCTGTTGCAGACATCAGAGCGGCAATTCCGTCATCGCCGACAACTCCGGTTTGTTTGAGCTGGCCAGCTGCGACGGCTTGAAGCTGAGTTAGGTTAGTCGCAGGGAAATCAAGCAGGATGCTATTCGCATCGAATTTAAGTTCAGTATTTCCCGATAACAGGTCAACAATTTCTTTTGCATCACTGATCTTTTGTAGTTTTCCGCTGAGTCCTTCCTGATCTAAAACTCGGGTCAGCTGTCGTAAAATAGTCAAATGTTCATCAGATTGTGCAGCAATACCAATAGCCAGATAAACAGTATTTCCGTCGCCCCAGTTTACACCCTGAGGAAACTGAACGAGTTGTAGCCCGGTTTTTTCAACCTGATCCCGGGTATCGGTGGTGCCATGGGGAATGGCGATCCCATTTCCTAAAAATGTACTAGACTGTTGTTCTCTGGCTAGCATGCCATCGACATAGCCAGATTTTACAAAACCGGCTTCGGCTAGTTTCCCGGCGACAAGTCGGATAGCCTCAGGTTTATCGGCTGCGTTGGCCCCCAATGTAATGTTGTCAGTATGAATTTCTAGCATACTTGTTTCCTTAACTTGTTCTCACTGAGTCTTGTTGAAGCTTAGCTAAAACGATTCAGCTTTAAATGAAAAAAGATTAGTTTTGTGACCTGTTTTTTAGTTTTTTAAAAAATTCCCGAATTTTGGAAATTTTCGCCCCTAGACCATTTGGAGCGAGAGAGATATGCGCTATGCTGAATCGTGTTAGCACGGGATTCAACCAAAATTCCGTATTTTTTTTGGAGTTGTGAGCAAGATCAAATTGAGGTAGGTCATGAAGCTTGATGAGATTGCCCGATTAGCGGGAGTCTCTAGAACCACCGCCAGCGCTGTTATTAATGGGAAAGCGCGAGATTATAGAATCAGTGCGCGGACGGTTGCCAAAGTGATGGCAGTGGTTGAACAACACAAGTATCGACCGAATCAGGCTGCCGCTAATTTGCGTTCAGGGGCGAGTTTTTCTTTGGGATGCATTGTCCCTGATTTAGAAAATCCTAGTTATGCAAAGTTAGCAAAACATTTGGAACAAGGTGCTAGAGAAAGAGGTTATCAACTGATAATTAGTTGTAGTGATGATCTTCCTGAAGTTGAAGTTCAGTTAGCTGAAACTTTGATATCAAGGGGGGTTGATGCACTTTTAGTCTCGAGTAGCTTACCGATCAATAATGATTTTTATCCAAAGTTACTCAAAGCCGGAAAGCCAATTATTGCAATTGACCGTATTCTTGATCCTGATCTATTTGCAAATATCGCCAGTGATAATATCAATGGTGCGGCTTCATTAACGCGTGCAAGCATTACCCAAAATATGCAAAAGATTGCAATCATTGGTGCTTTGCCACAGTTGTTAGTTTCAAGTGAGCGGGAACATGGGATATGTTGTGAACTGGATAAATTGCTTCCCGAATCAGATTATCGTTGTTTTTATGGTCATCATTTTAGCCAGGAGCAAGGCGCTGCTTTGATGAACAAGGTGTTAAAATGGCAACCGGATCTGATTATCACAACGGCTTATATTCTATTAGAAGGGGGGCTGGATCAGTTGGTTCGCCGCCCTGATTTATTAAAGCATCTTCGTTTAGCGACGTTCGGAGATAATCGGTTACTGGATTTTTTGCCATACCCTATTAATGGGTTAATACAACAGATGCCGATTATTGCAGAAAGAGCAATGAATGTAGTGCTAAAAGCAATCGATGGACACTATCAACCTGGGGTTGAGGTCTTACCCAGACGACTTGTCGTGCGAAATCCGGAGCAATTGCAAAGTCCCCGGGTTCCTATCATGGAGGGGACATGGCGATAAAGCTTGAGGAGGTACATTGTATTGCAAGCGACCTGAACAAGCATTTGGCCTTTACTGATCTTTGTCTGTATAAGCAACGTTACTGGCTTACCTATCGGGAAGCATCAAGCCATCATCACCGGGATGGTTTGTTGGTAGTTTTAAACAGTCATGATGGTTGTGATTGGCAACTTCATGCCCGGCTTCATGCTGCTTCAGGTGAACTTCGCGATCCTAAATTTACGGTGACGCCACAGGGTTGTTTATGGATAAATTGTGCCCGAATTAATGAGCAGGGCCTGCGATCACTCGTATATGAGTTAAAAGATGGCCATTGGTCTGAGTTGGCCGAAATCGGTGAACCCGGAGTCTGGTTATGGCGGACAGCATGGTATAACGAATTTGGGTTGAGTTTTGGTTATCGTCGACCTGATACACTCCAATTGTACAAAGTGCAATCTGATCAGGCTGAGTATCGACTTTGGTCAGCTAAACCTCTGGGTCAATTGTCATCGCGTTATGGTTATCCGAATGAGACAGGTATTGCATTTGACTCTCATGGCCGGGCCTTTTGCTTGCTGCGCAGGGATGCTGATAATGGGCATGCTTTGTTGGGAATAAGCTTTCCTCCGTATCAAAACTGGAAATGGACTGAGTTAGATCAAGCCATTGGGGGGCCTATACTTAGTTGTACGAGTGATGATCGCCTGCTTGCTGTTGTACGACTTTATGAGCCGGCTCGGACAAGTGTTTGTTGGATCGGTTCTAAAGGGGGCCAACTTACAGAGGTTCTGACCCTACCTTCCGGTGGTGATACCAGTTATGCAGGAATGGTTTGGCAAACATCTGACCGAGCGCTTGTAAGTTACTATTCATCCCATCAGCAATGCTGTGCTATTTATTTAGCGACTCTGTGTTTCTCATAGTATTGAAGCTATCTATGATTCAGTTTCTGATCGCGTAGATTGCTATATTTAAGCAAAATGAGCAATTTTATTTTATGGTTATAGCGGTATTGTTCTTATAGATGCTTTGCTCTTTTGTAAAAGATGTAATTATATTCTGCTAGTTACATCATAGAAATTGATTCAATTACTTCCAATCTGGCAAGTAGTCTCCTTCGTTATTGTGATTGAAGCAGGTTTTTATTTGGCCTGAGTTTAAATGTGTAATATTTAACCATGTGATTTTTTATATAAATTAAATAATAAAGTGATATTTTTTTTAGTTAAACAGTTGCAGCTAAATATTATTTATCGACTGGTTGGTCTAGTTTTTTAATGAATAAATTATAACAAAGGCAGTGTTTCGATTTTAAATTAAATTTTAAGGTAATAAATAGAGTATTATATACTTCCATATCTTACATGAATCGTATGATGCGTTTTTTTAAATATAATTTGAATTTGAATTTCAACTTGCTATTAGAATGAAATGAATATTTATTTTAATAGATATTATGAATTATTTATTACATTAACCTAATTGCTAATATTATCACTAATATTAGCAATTAACAATTAAAATAAATATCTAAGTTAATTTTTCTATTGATTGATAACAATTGAAATCATCTTATCTTGTTGATAACTATTGCAAATATATTAATGCTTAATTCTTTTTAAACAAGAGTATTAATAATTATTTTGATACTTTTATTTTTTTCTGATATATCTATAAATGTTGAATAGAGCTTGGATGGCACTATATTATCCAGGTGTTTCCTGTCTCAAAGAAAATGCCTAAATAAAATTCTTATTAATTCTCCCCGTGGATTTGATGCGGGAAAAATCTATGTCGCTATATCTTATACAATCACAGCATTGTGAGTGGGTTAATTTATGTCAGTTTATGATGGTAAGAAGCATTCTCTTGTAAATGAAAAGAATATACGTTCTGTGATATTTCCTCTAACTGCCGCTCAAAAAGGAATTTGGTTTGCACAGCAGCTTAGTTCAGATTCTTCTAAATATATATTTAATATTAGTGAATACTTAAACATAACTGGAGATATTGATCCGGTTATATTTGAACATGCTCTGCGAAAGACAGTTGCAGAATGTGAATCATTTCATTTAGTGCTTGATGATGAAGATAATGAAACGAAGCAAAGAGTAAACCAACTCTCATCATGGAATTTTCCTTATTTAGATTTTCGGGATAAAGAGGATCCGAAAGAATCGGCGTCTCTGTGGATGAAGAATGACTCTGTTCAAGTTTTTGATTTATTCCAGGGGCCTCTCTTTTCTTTTGCGTTAATTCGAATCGATGAGGAACAGTTTATTTTTTATTATTGTATGCATCATATTATCAATGATGGATACGGGGTCAATTTATTCACAAGACGTATTGCGGATATTTATTCGTCAATTATTGCCGGTCAGCCTATCTCGCCTAGTCCCCTAACATCGTTTACAACTTTCGTGGAAGCGGAACAACATTATAATAAATCAAAGCAAATTCAAAAAGATAAAGACTATTTTCTCAAGTCAGTTGCAAAGGATATTGTCCCTGTTGACCTTAGAAATAATCCTAAAATCACACCTCATTACACCCATGTGATCCGCTTTAAGAAAGTGCTGTCATCGGAGGTGACCTCTTCGTTAAAAACAATGGCTAAAGAATGTGGCGTTTCATTAGCACAATTTTTAACTGCATTGATTCCTATCTATTTATCTAAAATTTCAGCGCATGAAGATATAGCGATTGGCTTCCCTGTAGCAACTCGCAGAAGCAAAGAACAAAAGCAGGCCATGGGACTATCAGTCAATGTATTACCACTTCATCTTCATTGCTCAAATGATATGCATTTCAGAGAATACTTGCAGCATGTCAAGAAGCAAATTTTTAGCGTTTTAAAGCATCAAAATTATCAATCAGAAACTCTGAGAAGCGAACTGGGAAATAACATCATCAATCAACCGATGTATGGTGCTGTTATTAATGTTGTTCCGTTTGAATATGATATGGAATTTGCAGGCAATCCTGTATCAGCTCACATCTTATCATCGGGCCCAACAGACAATTTATCAATTACGATTTATGATCGAGGTGGCGATCAGGGCCTGGAAATACTCACTACGGCTAATGCTTCAATGTATAGTGAGACTCTGCTGGATACACATATAAAAAGAATCATCCATTTCATTTCATCTGTTAAAAATTATCTGGATTTACCATTTGGACTGTATTCATTTGTATCCGAAGGTGAACGTCAGATTATTCTGAAGCAATTCAATGGAACACAAGAGCCTTTTCAAAAACCATGCTGTGTTCACCATTTGTTTGAAAATCAAGTTAAGCATTATCCCGATGAGATTGCGGTTGAGTGCAATGGACAACGACTAACATATAGTGAATTGAATGGTCAGGCTAACCAGCTTGCGCATTGGTTTATCGAAAAAGGGATTACCCCCGATAGTCGGATTGCCATTCTCCTAGACAGAAGCTGTGAGCTGATTGTCGTTATGTTGGCTGCTTTAAAAGCAGGGGCTGGGTATATTCCGATGGATACAAAATATCCGACTCAGCGACTGCAGTATATGATTGAGGATAGTCAGCCTCAGATATTAATGTCTCATCGCGCGTTTGTCGCTGCATTGGGGAATATTTCTTCATCGACACTGCTCGTCGATATCAGTGAACACGAAAAACCATGGCTATCTTGTTCTCAGGAAAATATTCTTCCCGAAACGCTTGGTTTAACGGCGCATCACCTGGCTTACATTATCTATACTTCGGGTTCGACAGGTAATCCCAAAGGGGTGATGGTTGAGCATCAGAATTTATTTAATTTAATCCACTGGCATAACAGCGCATTTGACGTGATGGCCGGGCAGTGTTGCTCGAGTCTGGCTGGTACTGGGTTTGATGCCTTTGTTTGGGAAATTTGGCCTGCTTTGTGTGTCGGTGCGTATATTACGATGCCAGAAGCTTCCATTGCTCGCGATCCTCTTCAGTTGCTCCAGTGGTGGCAATCGAAGCCGATTGACGTGGGTTTTTTGCCAACACCTGTTGCTGAACTTGCTTTTGCCCAAAAGCTAGATCATCCGACGATGCGTTATCTGCTTGTGGGTGGAGACAAACTTCACCAATTACCTGAGTATTCAACTCATTTTACAGTGGTCAATAACTATGGACCGACAGAGACTACGGTTGTCGCGACATCGGCCTCTTTGACGCTCAGTGACCGAATTTTACATATCGGCCGTCCTGTCTCGAATTCAAAAATCTACATTCTTGATGAGAACAATCAACTCGCTCCCATTGGTGTCCCTGGTGAGATTGTTATCGGCGGTGTAAATGTGGCTCGGGGTTATTTGAATCGATCGGATTTAACTGCACAACGTTTTATTGCGGATCCATTTAGCTCCGAAGTCGGTGCCCGAATGTATCGCAGTGGTGATCTGGGCTGTTGGCTTGCAGATGGTTGCATCGAGTATTTAGGACGTAATGACCATCAGGTGAAAATCCGTGGATTCCGTATCGAGCTGGGCGAGATTGAAGTGGCATTGCGCAGGTTGCAAGGTGTAGACGACGCGGTTGTTATAGCCAGGCAGCATGAAGGAGAAATCCCACAATTGGTGGGGTATTTCCGGGGACATGTATCCATTGAAGAACTCCGTCAATCATTATCATCAGAACTACCGGACTACATGGTGCCAGTGGCGTATGTGCGGTTGGAGGAAATTCCACTGACGGCTAACGGGAAAGTCGACCGTAAAGGGTTGCCAGAGCCGAGTGATGATGACTTTGTACATGCGGTATATGAAGCACCACAGGGTAAAACTGAGCAGCTGTTAGCACAGATTTGGTCCGGGCTGTTGGGGATCTCAGAAATTGGACGCAACGATGATTTCTTTGGTCTGGGCGGGCATTCCTTGATGGCCGTTCAACTCATCGATCAGTTAGGCCAGCAAGGTTATCAACTGAATGTTAAGACGTTATTTGATGATGCGTCACTTAAAGGTCTGGCGACTGTCTTAGATGCGAGTAACTCTGACACATCTGAATATTATCAAGTTCCGGCTAATCTTATCCCGTCGGATTGTCAGGTACTGACTCCGGCAATGTTACCGTTGGTTGAACTTAATGAGGCAGAGCTACGAAGCATCGAAGCTAAGGTGTCAGGTGGTGGTGCCAATGTCCAGGATGTCTATCCACTGGCCCCTTTGCAGGAAGGGATCTTGTTCCACCATCTTCTCAATGAAGAAGGTGATCCTTACATCACCCGATGGATCCTGGGCTTTAGTGATACCGAAAACCTGAATGCCTTTATAGATGCACTGCGAGCCGTTATTTCCCGCCATGATATTTTCCGAACTGCTGTCATTTGGGAAGGATTACGGGAACCTGTGCAGGTGGTGTGGCGGGAAGCATCATTGCCGTTACATTCATTACCGCTTGAAGGTGATGACGTTGTAGAACAAATAAAGGCTCGCCTGGATCCGGCGCATCTACGGCTCAATGTGCAGCAGGCTCCGATGATGGCAGCCTATCACAGCAGCGATCCAGCCCATGGCCGGGAGTTGCTTTGTTTGTTAGTGCATCACTTGTGTAATGACCACACCACACTCGAACTCTTGTTGGAAGAAGTCCAGGCCCATATGGCTGGTCGCTCAGATGAACTGCCAACACCTTTAGCCTTCCGTGAATTTGTCGCTAGAACATGCTATGGCGTCGATCGAAATGCTCAGCAGGCATACTTTTGTGAACAGCTTGGAGATATTGACGAAGGATGTACGCCATTTGGCCTGACCGATGTATTGGGTGATGGGAGTCAGATTGAATCGGCGACTGAAGTACTATCTGATGAGCTTGCTTGTCTTATTCGGGAACAGAGTCGTCAGCGGGGAATGAGTGCAGCGGCGTTGTTCCATTTGGCTTGGGGGTTGGTCATGAGGGCCGGCAGTGGACACGATGACGTAGTGTTCGGAACTGTGCTGTT
The DNA here is from genome assembly GCA_911810475.1 of Candidatus Celerinatantimonas neptuna. Taxonomy (NCBI): domain Bacteria; kingdom Pseudomonadati; phylum Pseudomonadota; class Gammaproteobacteria; family Celerinatantimonadaceae; genus Celerinatantimonas; species Candidatus Celerinatantimonas neptuna. Next base: position 1,335,909 of record OU461276.1, on the reverse strand, counting down.
TGGCCGGATGAATGCGGGTGAAGGTGCGGGCCGAATGTTGGGGATGTTCCTCAATACCCTGCCGTTGCGTCTGACATTAAATGACATAACGGTTGATAAAGCCTTAAAAAATACCCAACAAGGATTAGTTGGATTATTGAGCTATGAGCATACGTCATTAGTGCAAGCCTTGCAGTGTAGCGGAGTGGAAACAGGACAACCGTTATTTAATAGCCTGGTGAACTATCGCTATCAGGGCGGGAGTCGCCAAATCGAATTGGAAACTTCAGATCAAGCATTGCAATTGGATTTCATTTTTGCAGAAGAACGGACTAATTATCCATTGATTGCTTCGATCAATGATCATGAAGATGGTGGTTTCTCTCTTGACATTCAGGCCGATGTATTTGTGGGTGCTCAGCGAATTGCTGGAATGCTTATTCAGGCAATTGATGGCGTAGTGCAGGCGCTAGTTGATGCGTCCGAACAGCCTGTTGCAACGCTGCCTGTACTCAGTGATCGTGAATACCAGCAGGTGGTGAACGGATTCAACCAGACCGAACGCTACTACCTGGATAGTCCCTGCATCCATGAACTGTTTGAAGCACAGGCCCTGGCGCATGGCGATGCCATCGCGGTGGAAGATGAAGCCGGCGTGCTGAGCTATGCCGAGCTGAATGCACAGGCGAATCAGCTGGCGCGTTATCTGCGGGATAAAGGGATTGGCCGGGGTGATTTGGTGGCGGTGTCGCTGGAGCGGGGCCGTGGCATGGTGACAGCGCTGTTGGCGGTTCTTAAAGCCGGCGGTGCCTATGTGCCGATGGACCCGGGGTATCCCCAGGAGCGTTTAAGTTACATGCTGTCGGACAGTCAGCCGAAGGTGCTGCTGACCGACAGCCACCTGGCCAGCCGCTTTGATGTGTTGCCAGAGGGAACACAGGTGCTGACACTGGATACCGAGTCTGGGTGGCAGGCGATGGCGGGCACCAACCTGAGTGAAGCAGGTGTGCAGGCTGATGATTTAGCCTATGTGATATACACCTCGGGGTCGACCGGGCAACCGAAAGGGGTGATGAATGGCCACCGGGGGGTGGTGAACCGGCTGCGCTGGATGATAGAAGACTATGGGTTCAGTGCGAGCGATGTGGTGTTGCAAAAGACCTCATTCAGCTTTGATGTGTCGGTGTGGGAATTTTTTGCCACGCTGGGCAGTGGTGCGCGGCTGGTGATGGCGAAGCCGGAAGGGCATAAAGACCCGGATTACCTGAGGGAGGTCATAGAGCGCACAGGCGTGACGCTGATGCACTTTGTGCCGCCGATGTTGCAGAGCTTTCTGTTCGGGCAAAAAGCGGGGCGCTGTGCAAGCCTGCGGGGGATATTCTGCAGCGGGGATGCGTTATCGGATGAAACGGTGCGCCAGTCTCAGAGGCGACTGCCGGGAGTACCGGTGCATAACTTGTATGGTCCGACAGAAGCGGCAGTGGATGTGACGGCATGGACCTGTCCTGAGCCACTGAATGAGCGGGTACGGATTGGTTATCCGGTGGCGAATACGCGGATGTACCTGTTAGACCCTTATGGGGAGCCGGTGGGCGTGGGGGTTACCGGCGAGTTATACATTGGTGGCGAGCAGGTGGCGCAAGGGTATCTGAACCGGCCGGATTTAACGGCGGAGCGTTTTATGGCGGACCCGTTTGTTCAACAATCCGGAGCGCGGATGTACCGGACCGGTGACTTAGGGCGGTGGTTGGCTGATGGTTCCATCGAGTACTTAGGGCGCAATGACCAGCAGGTGAAAATCCGGGGCTTCCGGATAGAGCTGGGTGAAATTGAATCGGCGCTGAAAGCTCTGGAGGGAGTTGCAGATGCGGTGGTGCTGGCCCGCCGGGATAACGGCGAAGTGCCGCAACTGGTGGGGTATTACTGTGGGGACGCACGCGTGGAGAGTCTGCGCCATGCGTTATCGGCAGCGCTGCCGGATTACATGGTGCCGGCGGCGTATGTGCAGCTGGAAGCAATTCCATTAACAGCGAACGGGAAAGTGGACCGCAAAGGGCTGCCTGAGCCGGGTGAGGATGCGTATGTGCATCAGGCCTATGAAGCGCCGCAGGGGGATACCGAGCAGCAGCTGGCCGATATCTGGTCGGGACTATTGGGCATTGCGAAAATTGGCCGAAATGACGACTTCTTTGGTCTGGGCGGTCACTCACTGATGGCGGTGCAGCTGGCCTCACGGATACGCAGTGAGCTGGGGCGGGATGTGTCATTGGCGGATTTATTTGCCCATCCGCAGCTGAAAGCGCAGGCGTTGATAGTGACGTTGCGAGAAGCGGATGAGCTGCCGGCGATAGAAGCGCAGGGCGTGGGTGAAGGGGTCGCACAACCGCTGTCGATGGCCCAGCAACGGCTGTGGTTCCTGTCACAGATGGACCCGGATGCCAGTGCCGCGTATGTGATTGCCTTTGATTTAGTGCTGGACGGGCGTTTAAACCGCCCGGCATTGAAAGCGGCCCTGGATGAGATAGTGACTCGTCATCATGTGCTGCGCAGCCACTTTGCCAGTGACGGGAGTGGCGCGGTTCAGATAGTGGATGCGGCGACCGGGTTCAGTCTGCACAGCCGCCGGTCGGATGAAGCCGGTGTCCAGTGGCCGCCGGTCTTTGATTTAAGCCGGGGTCCGTTGTTCTGTGGTGAGCTGATAGAAGAGCAAGCGCAGCGGCATCGACTAAGACTGGCGATGCACCATATTATCTCGGATGGCTGGTCCCAGGGGGTTTTGTTTAACGAGCTGGGGCAGCTGTATCAGGCGTACTGTGATGGGGATGCGAGCCCATTGGCGCCACTGGCATTGCAGTATGGGGACTATGCGCACTGGCAGAGATGTTATCTGAGTGGTGACGTGCTGAAGGGTCAGCAGACGTACTGGGAGGCACAGCTGAGGGGTACTCCGGATGAGCTGTTATTGCCGAAAGACCGGGCGCGTCCGGCGGTGCAGGATTACCGGGGCGGGATGGTTGATGTGGTGCTGGAGGGGGCCTTAACCGGCGAGCTCAAAGCGTTAAGTCAGCGGCATGGTTGCACCTTGTATATGACGTTACTGGCGAGCTGGTCGGTGTTGATGGGGCAGTTATCGGGTCAGGATGATGTGGTGATAGGGAGCCCGGTGGCGGGGCGCAGCCGGACAGAGGTTGAAGGGCTGATAGGGATGTTTGTGAACACCCAGGCGCTGCGGATAGATTTAAGTGGCGAGCCGGATATGGGGACGTTACTGAGCCGGGTGAAACAGGTATCGGTGGATGCCCAGATGCATGCGGAGATTCCGTTTGAGCAGGTGGTGGAGGCGGTGTCGCCGAGCCGGAGCTTATCGCACAGTCCGTTATTCCAGGTGATGCTGACCTTACAGAACCTGCCGGAGCAACGGGTGTCGCTGGGGGATTTGGCGTTACAGGCCGGAGAGAGCACCATAGAGACGGCGCAGTTTGATTTAAGTTTGGTGGTGAGTGAAGTTGATGGTGAACTGCGCGGTGGACTGAATTATGCGGTGTCGTTATTTGATGAAGAGACGGTGCAGCGGTATGTGGATTACTGGGTGCAATTATTACATGGTCTGGTGAGTGCACCAGAGCAGCCGGTCAACGCGCATCCGCTGTTAGGGGAGGTGGAACGACATCAAGTCTTGCATGACTTTAACCCGAGCTCGATGGATTACCCGGACCAGATGTGCATCCATGAATTGGTTGAAGCGCAGGCCCGGGCCCATGGGGATGCGATTGCGGTGACCGATGAAGTCGGGGCGCTGAGCTATGCCGAGCTGAATGCACAGGCGAATCAGCTGGCTCGTTATCTGCGGGATAAAGGGATTGGCCAGGGTGATTTGGTGGCGGTGTCGCTGGAGCGGGGCTGTGGCATGGTGACAGCGCTGTTGGCGGTTCTTAAAGCCGGGGGTGCGTATGTGCCGATGGACCCGGGCTATCCACAGGATCGTTTGCACTACATGCTTGAAGACAGTGAACCCAAAGTTCTGTTGACCGAGAAGAAATTAAGTCATTTATTTATTGATATGTCGTCATTGGTACCGGTTATTGAATTGGACGGGGTGAATCAATGGTCACAAATGTCTACAGAGAATGCTCATGGGCGGTGTGCTTGTGCAGACGATTTAGCCTATGTGATATATACCTCGGGGTCGACCGGGCAACCGAAAGGGGTGCTGGTTGAGCACCGGAATTTAAGTCATCTGGTGGCGTGGCACAATCGACAGTTCAACATCACGGCGGGAACTTGTGCTTCCAGTGTGGCGGGTGTGGGCTTTGATGCGGCGGTGTGGGAAATCTGGCCGGTATTGTGTGCCGGGGGTCAGTTGCTGATGCCCACCTTAGAGGTATCGCGCGACCCGCAGCAGTTACTGGACTGGTGGCAGTCGCATCCGATTGAAGTGGGCTTTTTGTCAACGGCGATTGCCGAGTTAGCGTTTAACCGAGGCCTGACGCACCCAACGTTGAGAACGTTACTGGTGGGCGGAGACCGGCTGACGCAATTACCGAAAGACGTGACATTTGAGGTGGTGAACAACTACGGACCGACGGAGACGACGGTGGTGGCGACGTCCGGGGTGATGCGGGCCGGCCGCGATATTCTTGATATTGGGGGTCCGATTGATAATACCCGGGTGTATCTTCTCAATGGTGCCGGTCAACCGGTCCCGGTGGGCGTTGCGGGTGAGCTGTACATTGGCGGCGCGGGAGTGGCGCGGGGCTATCTGAACCGGCCTGATTTGACGGTCGAACGCTTTATGGCGGACCCGTTCAGTGATGAGCCGGGGGCACGGATGTACCGGACGGGCGACTTAGGGCGGTGGTTGGCCGATGGTCGTATTGAGTACTTAGGGCGCAATGACCAGCAGGTGAAAATCCGGGGTTACCGAATTGAGCTGGGTGAAATTGAAGCAGCATTGCGGGCCCAGGCGGGTATTAAAGATGCAGTCGTCATCGCGCAAACGACATCGCAGGGAGTCACGCGTTTAATTGCTTATACCGTGGGCTCGGTTGATGTGGATAGTCAGAGAAACGCTCTGGCGTTGAAATTACCGGATTACATGGTGCCGGCGGCGTATGTGCAGCTGGACGAAATTCCGCTGACGGCGAATGGGAAGGTGGACCGCAAAGGGCTGCCTGAGCCGGGTGAAGATGCGTTTGTGCATGCGGCTTATGAAGCCCCGCAGGGGGACACCGAGCAGCAGCTGGCCGATATCTGGTCGCAGTTATTAGGGCTTGAGAAAATTGGCCGCAACGACGACTTTTTTGGTCTGGGCGGTCACTCGCTCATGGCGGTGCAGCTGGCCTCGCGCATACGCAGTGAACTGGGGCGGGATGTGTCATTGGCGGATTTATTTGCCCATCCGCACCTGAAAGCGCAGGCGTCGATCCTGGCTGAGCGTGATGTAGCTAAGCTACCGGCGATTGAAGCCCGACAAATAGATGTTGGTGAAGCTCAGCCGCTGTCTATGATGCAGCAACGGCTGTGGTTCTTATCACAAATGGATGCTCAAGTAAATGAAGCTTATATCATTACATGTGAATTGAAGTTAAAAGGTGCATTGAACAAAGATGCATTGAAAGCAGCATTGAATAGTATCGTTGACCGTCATCATATTCTTCGCACTCGTTTCGCCAGTCATAATGGTGAAGCCGTTCAAATAGTTGAGCAATCAAATGGTCTTCTTCTATCAGAACGGAATTGGGATGAGAGAAAAATTCATTGGCCGCCTCAATTTGATTTGTCTCACGGAGCATTGATTCAGGGCGAGCTAATTCGAGAACGGGAAGTGTGTCACCTGTTGCGACTGGCCATGCACCATATTATCTCAGATGGTTGGTCACTGGGGATATTGTGTGACGAGCTGGGCAAACTCTACCAGGCCTATAGTAACGATGAAGCAAACCCTCTTTCGCCTCTCGCTCTTCAGTATGTTGATTATGCCCACTGGCAGCGTTCTTATCTAAATGGCAATGTACTCAAAGATCAGCAACTTTATTGGAAAAATCAACTCAGTGACGTTCCTGATGAATTGATGTTGCCTAAGGATCGCACTCGTCCGGCAGTGCAGGATTATAAAGGCGCAATCGTTCCTGTTTCCCTCGATGCGGAATTAACCAGAAAATTGAACGAATTAAGTCAGCATTATGGCTGTACTTTATATATGACGCTGCTGGCGAGCTGGTCACTGCTGATGGGCCGTTTATCGGGACAGGATGATGTCGTCATCGGTAGCCCAATAGCCGGACGAACCCGAACTGAAGTAGAAGGGTTGATTGGGATGTTTGTAAACACCCAGGCGCTGCGGATAGATTTAAGCGGTGAACCGGATGTGGGTGAGCTGTTGTCCCGGGTGAAGCAGGTGTCTCTTGATGCACAAATGCACCAGGATATCCCTTTCGAACAAGTGGTTGAAGTGGTATCTCCGAGCCGTAGTTTATCGCATAGTCCATTATTCCAGGTGATGTTGGCGTTGCAGAATCTGCCTGAGCAGACTTGGAAATTGGGCGAACTCGAGTTGTCAGCCGGTAAGCAGAGTCTTGAAACGTCACAGTTTGATTTAAGTCTGTTGCTGAGTGAATCAGATGGCGTGATTTGGGGTAATTTGAATTATGCCGTATCCCTGTTTGATGAACAGACCATTTGCCGCTACCTGGGATATTGGAAGCAGCTTCTGAATGGTTTAGTGAATTCACAGAAAAATTCTGTTTTTGCACTTCCAATTCTGGAAAAGACCGAATACCAGCAGGTCGTGAATGGATTTAATCGGACCGGGCAGGCTTCTTCAGATGATGTGTGCATTCACGAGTTAGTGGAAGTTCAGGCTAAGACAAGAGGTCATGCTATTGCGCTTAAAGATGATTTAGGTGCTCTGAGTTATGCCGAGCTCAATGCACAGGCCAATCAGCTGGCGTGTTATCTCCGTGAGAAGGGTGGGTGCCAGGGTGAATTAGTTGCTGTCTCACTTGAACGTGGTCGGCAAATGATTATTGCACTGTTAGCTACTCTGAAAGCGGGTGGTGCTTATATCCCGTTAGATCCTGGCTATCCACAGGATCGTTTGCACTACATGCTTGAAGACAGTGAACCCAAAGTTCTGTTGACCGAGAAGAAATTAAGTCATTTATTTATTGATATGTCGTCATTGGTACCGGTTATTGAATTGGACGGGGTGAATCAATGGTCACAAATGTCTACAGAGAATGCTCATGGGCGGTGTGCTTGTGCAGACGATTTAGCCTATGTGATATATACCTCGGGGTCGACCGGGCAACCGAAAGGGGTGCTGGTTGAGCATCGGAATTTAAGTCATCTGGTGGCGTGGCATAATCGACAGTTCAACATCACGGCGGGAACTTGTGCTTCCAGTGTGGCGGGTGTGGGCTTTGATGCGGCGGTGTGGGAAATCTGGCCGGTATTGTGTGGCGGGGGTCAGTTGCTGATGCCGACGCTGGCGATATCGCGCGACCCGCAGCAGTTACTGGACTGGTGGCAGTCGCAACCGATTGAAGTGGGCTTTTTGTCAACGGCGATTGCCGAGTTAGCGTTTAACCGAGGCCTGACGCACCCAACGTTGAGAACGTTACTGGTGGGCGGAGACCGGCTGACGCAATTACCGAAAGACGTGACATTTGAGGTGGTGAACAACTACGGACCGACGGAGACGACGGTGGTGGCGACGTCCGGGGTGATGCGGGCCGGCCGCGATATTCTTGATATTGGGGGTCCGATTGATAATACCCGGGTCTATCTCCTTAATCGTGCCGGTCAACCGGTCCCGGTGGGCGTTGCGGGTGAGTTGTACATTGGTGGTGCGGGAGTGGCGCGGGGTTATCTGAACCGGCCTGATTTGACGGTCGAACGCTTTATGGCGGACCCGTTCAGTGATGAGCCGGGGGCACGGATGTACCGGACGGGCGACTTAGGGCGGTGGTTGGCCGATGGTCGTATTGAGTACTTAGGGCGCAATGACCAGCAGGTGAAAATCCGGGGTTATCGAATTGAGCTGGGTGAAATTGAATCAGCATTGCGGGCCCAGGCGGGTATTAAAGATGCAGTCGTCATCGCGCAAACGACATCGCAGGGAGTCACGCGTTTAATTGCTTATACCGTGGGCTCGGTTGATGTGGATAGTCAGAGAAACGCTCTGGCGTTGAAATTACCGGATTACATGGTGCCGGCGGCGTATGTGCAGCTGGACGAAATTCCGCTGACGGCGAATGGGAAGGTGGACCGCAAAGGGCTGCCTGAGCCGGGTGAAGATGCGTTTGTGCATGCAGCCTATGAAGCCCCGCAGGGGGACACCGAGCAGCAGCTGGCCGATATCTGGTCTGAGCTATTGGGCATTGGGCGGATCGGTCGCAAAGATCAATTTTTTGAATTAGGTGGTCATTCCTTAATGGCGGTGCAACTCATTGAACGATTGCGCGAGCACGGTTATCAATTGAGTGTCAAAACGTTATTTGAGGATGCTTCTTTACAAGGGCTGGCTTTTGCACTGCAAACGATGGTGTCAGATAGCCTCGATATTCCAGCCAATAAAATTCCTCAGAATTGTCGGAAGCTAACACCAGACATGCTGCCTTTAGTCTCACTAAGTGAGGCTGAATTACAGCATATAGAAGACGGGGTTGTAGGTGGTGCATCGAACATTCAAGACATTTATCCGTTAGCACCGTTACAAGAAGGGATCCTATTTCACCATTTGCTTAATGAAGAAGGTGATCCATATATTACAAAATTGATTATCGCTTTTTCTGATCAATTTGCTTTGCAAGATTTCATGGATGCATTTAGAGCAGTGATTGCACGACATGACATTTTGAGAACTGCTGTTGTTTGGGAAGGCGTGAGCGAGCCTGTGCAAGTTGTCTGGAAAAATGTCCAGTTACCACTGCAACCACTTCATCTCGAAGGTTCTCATATTCTTGAACAGATGGAGGAGAAATTAAATCTTACTCATTTTCGATTGAATGTTCAGATGGCACCTATGATTGAAACTTATCAAAATGCTGATCCTGACAATAATCGAGAGTTACTGTGCTTATTAATGCACCATCTGTGTAACGATCACACCACCTTGGATCTACTGCTTGAAGAAGTACATGCTTACTTAGCTAAAAGAGCGGATGAGTTGCCAAAACCATTGGCGTTTCGTGAGTTTGTTGCTCGGTCTTGCTATTTTGCTGATCGTGAAGAGCAACGGTCATATTTCAAAGAACAATTGGGCGATATTGAAGAAGGCAGTACGCCATTTGGGCTGTGTGATGTCCAGGGTGATGGTAGCCAGATCGAATCGACTTATGTGGATGTGCCTGATGTCTTGGCACAAAAAGTCCGAACCCAGACACGGCTCAGAGGCATGAGTGCCGCTACTTTGTTCCATTTAGCCTGGGGGCTGGTCGTCAGAGCCGGAACCGGGCGTGATGATGTGGTACTCGGCACGGTATTGTTTGGCCGGATGAATGCCGGGAAAGGTTCAGACCGGATGTTGGGGATGTTTCTCAATACATTACCTCTTCGGTTGTCTCTGAGTCAATGCAGCGTTGAAGACGCATTAAATCATACGCAACAAGGGTTAGCTGCACTGCTGGTTCATGAGCAGGCATCTTTAGTCGAAGCGCAACAATGCAGTGGTGTCAGTACCGGGCAACCATTATTTAGTAGTTTAGTGAATTATCGTTATCAGGGCGGAAGTAAGCAGCTTGATCTGGATAAGATGGAACTGGAGATCGTTTCTTCGGAGGAACGCACCAATTATCCACTGGTTATTTCTATCAATGATAATCAGAGCAGTGGTGGGTTCTCTCTCGATATTCAAGCTGATGCAGCGGCAGGTAGTGAGCGGATATCGAAGATGCTGATTCAAGCTCTGAGTGGCTTAGTCGAAGCACTAATTTATTCTCCAGAGCAAAAGATTACGGCTTTAGCGGTTCTGGGGGCTGATGAATATCATCAAGTCATTCATGGATTTAACCAGACCGAACGCTACTACCTGGACAGCCCCTGCATTCATGCACTGTTTGAAGCGCAGGCCCTGGCGCATGGCGATGCCATCGCGGTGGAAGATGAAGCCGGCGTGCTGAGCTATGCCGAGCTGAATGCACAGGCGAATCAGCTGGCGCGTTATCTGCGGGATAAAGGGATTGGCCGGGGTGATTTGGTGGCGGTGTCGCTGGAGCGGGGCCGTGGCATGGTGACAGCGCTGTTGGCGGTTCTTAAAGCCGGCGGTGCCTATGTGCCGATGGACCCGGGGTATCCCCAGGAGCGTTTAAGTTACATGCTGTCGGACAGTCAGCCGAAGGTGCTGCTGACCGACAGCCACCTGGCCAGCCGCTTTGATGTGTTGCCAGAGGGAACACAGGTGCTGACACTGGATACCGAGTCTGGGTGGCAGGCGATGGCGGGCACCAACCTGAGTGAAGCAGGTGTGCAGGCTGATGATTTAGCCTATGTGATATACACCTCGGGGTCGACCGGGCAACCGAAAGGGGTGATGAATGGCCACCGGGGGGTGGTGAACCGGCTGCGCTGGATGATAGAAGACTATGGGTTCAGTGCGAGCGATGTGGTGTTGCAAAAGACCTCATTCAGCTTTGATGTGTCGGTGTGGGAATTTTTTGCCACGCTGGGCAGTGGTGCGCGGCTGGTGATGGCGAAGCCGGAAGGGCATAAAGACCCGGATTACCTGAGGGAGGTCATAGAGCGCACAGGCGTGACGCTGATGCACTTTGTGCCGCCGATGTTGCAGAGCTTTCTGTTCGGGCAAAAAGCGGGGCGCTGTGCAAGCCTGCGGGGGATATTCTGCAGCGGGGATGCGTTATCGGATGAAACGGTGCGCCAGTCTCAGAGGCGACTGCCGGGAGTACCGGTGCATAACTTGTATGGTCCGACAGAAGCGGCAGTGGATGTGACGGCATGGACCTGTCCTGAGCCACTGAATGAGCGGGTACGGATTGGTTATCCGGTGGCGAATACGCGGATGTACCTGTTAGACCCTTATGGGGAGCCGGTGGGCGTGGGGGTTACCGGCGAGTTATACATTGGTGGCGAGCAGGTGGCGCAAGGGTATCTGAACCGGCCGGATTTAACGGCGGAGCGTTTTATGGCGGACCCGTTTGTTCAACAATCCGGAGCGCGGATGTACCGGACCGGTGACTTAGGGCGGTGGTTGGCTGATGGTTCCATCGAGTACTTAGGGCGCAATGACCAGCAGGTGAAAATCCGGGGCTTCCGGATAGAGCTGGGTGAAATTGAATCGGCGCTGAAAGCTCTGGAGGGAGTTGCAGATGCGGTGGTGCTGGCCCGCCGGGATAACGGCGAAGTGCCGCAACTGGTGGGGTATTACTGTGGGGACGCACGCGTGGAGAGTCTGCGCCATGCGTTATCGGCAGCGCTGCCGGATTACATGGTGCCGGCGGCGTATGTGCAGCTGGAAGCAATTCCATTAACAGCGAACGGGAAAGTGGACCGCAAAGGGCTGCCTGAGCCGGGTGAGGATGCGTATGTGCATGCGGCCTATGAAGCGCCGCAAGGGGAAGCAGAGCAGATTTTAGCGGCGATTTGGCGCGAGTTACTGCAGGTTGAACAGGTGGGCCGCAATGACGACTTTTTTGGTCTGGGTGGTCACTCGCTCATGGCGGTGCAGCTGATTGAGCGACTGCGTCAACAGGACTATCAGCTGAGTGTGAAAACGTTGTTTGACGATGCGTCACTTAGAGGATTGGCCTGTGCCTTGAAGATCAGCGATTCAAATGGATCTGACGGTTATCAGGTACCCGCTAATCTCATTCCATCCGATTGCCAGGTGTTGACTCCGGCGATGCTGCCGCTTGTTGATCTTCGCGACAGCGAACTTCAGACGATCACATCCCGCGTGCCAGGTGGAGCCGCCAATATTCAGGATATCTATCCACTGGCCCCACTGCAGGAAGGGATCTTATTCCATCACATGCTCAATGAAGAGGGTGACCCATATGTATCCCGATTAGTCCTGGGTTTTAGCGATGCGCAGAGCCTGAATGACTTTGTGGATGCATTGCGCTCTGTGATTGTCCGCCATGATATTTTACGGACAGCCATTGTCTGGGAAGGGCTCGACGAGCCTGTACAGGTGGTGTGGCGAGATGCGCCATTGCCATTACATCCATTCCCGCTCGACGGTGATGACATTGCTGAGCAAATGAAAGCTCGGCTGGACCCGGCACACCTGCGGCTGAATGTGCAGCAGGCACCAATGATGGCGGCGTATCATAGCAGCGATCCATCTCATGGCCGAGAGCTGCTTTGTTTGTTATTGCATCATCTGTGTAATGACCACACTACGCTTGAGTTGTTGATGGAAGAAGTGCAGGCGCATTTGCAGAATCGGTCAGATGAACTGCCAACACCCTTGGCTTTTCGTGAATTTGTCGCCAGAGCCTGCCATGAAGTGGACAGGGAAGAACAGCAGGAATACTTCAGAGAGCAGCTGGGAGATATTGAAGATGGCAGTACGCCATTCGGTTTGACCGATGTCCAGGGCAACGGTAGTCAAATCGAAGCCTTCAATATTGATATATCAGATGAGGTTGCTTGCGCATTACGAACGCAGAGTCGCCAGAGGGGAATGAGCGCAGCGGCGCTGTTCCATCTGGCTTGGGGACTGGTTGTCCGTGCTGGAACAGGCCGGGATGATGTGGTGTTTGGCACCGTGTTGTTTGGCCGGATGAATGCCGGAAAAGGCGCAGACCGAATGCTGGGGATGTTCCTCAATACCCTGCCGCTGCGACTGACGCTTAATGATCGGCCGCTGGATGAGGTATTGAAAGAGACACAACAGCGACTGGCGGGGCTATTGAGTCATGAGCATACATCGCTGGTACAGGCCCAGCAGTGCAGTGGTTTAGGAAGCGGACAGCCACTATTCAGTACGCTTTTGAACTATCGCTATCAGGGTGGAAGTAGCCAGTTAGACCTGGATAAAAAAGAATTAGAAGTAGATCTCGTCTTTTCGGAAGAGCGGACTAACTATCCGCTGGTTGCTTCAGTTAACGATCTGCAAGATGGGGGATTTTCTCTTGATATTCTGGCGGATACCTCGGTCGGTGCAGAGCGAATTGCCGATATGTTCATGCGAGCTTTGACAGCTCTGGTCAAAGCACTGGTACAAGGCGATTCTCTGACAGTCGATGAGCTGCCTGTATTAAGTCATCACGAATATCAGCAGGTGGTGAACGACTTCAACCCGACCGGGACCGATTACCCCGACCAGGTTTGCATTCATGCACTGTTTGAAGCGCAGGCCCGGGCCCATGGGGATGCGATTGCGGTGGCCGATGAAGTCGGGGCGCTGAGCTATGCCGAGCTGAATGCACAGGCGAATCAACTTGCGCGTTATTTGCGGGAAAAAGGGATTGGCCGGGGTGATTTGGTGGCGGTGTCGCTGGAGCGGGGCTGTGGCATGGTGACAGCGCTGTTGGCGGTTCTTAAAGCCGGGGGTGCGTATGTGCCGATGGACCCGGGCTATCCACAGGAGCGTTTAAGTTACATGCTGTCGGACAGTCAGCCAAAAGTACTGGTGACGGACTGGGAGCGAGCGCCATTATTTGGGTCACGGCCGGAAACAACGACGCTGGTCCTGTTAGAAAAATCAGAGGACTGGTCTTCATTCTCTGACCAGAATGGTATTGAACCTCACGCAGAATCAAGCGATTTAGCCTATGTGATATATACCTCGGGGTCGACCGGGCAACCGAAAGGGGTGCTGGTTGAGCACCGGAATTTAAGTCATCTGGTGGCGTGGCACAATCGACAGTTCAACATCACGGCGGGAACTTGTGCTTCCAGTGTGGCGGGTGTGGGCTTTGATGCGGCGGTGTGGGAAATCTGGCCGGTATTGTGTGCCGGGGGTCAGTTGCTGATGCCCACCTTAGAGGTATCGCGCGACCCGCAGCAGTTACTGGACTGGTGGCAGTCGCATCCGATTGAAGTGGGCTTTTTGTCAACGGCGATTGCCGAGTTAGCGTTTAACCGAGGCCTGACGCACCCAACGTTGAGAACGTTACTGGTGGGCGGAGACCGGCTGACGCAATTACCGAAAGACGTGACATTTGAGGTGGTGAACAACTACGGACCGACGGAGACGACGGTGGTGGCGACGTCCGGGGTGATGCGGGCCGGCCGCGATATTCTTGATATTGGGGGTCCGATTGATAATACCCGGGTGTATCTTCTCAATGGTGCCGGGCAGCCGGTGCCGGTGGGCGTGACCGGTGAGATGTACATTGGCGGCGCGGGAGTGGCGCGGGGTTATCTGAACCGGCCTGATTTGACGGTCGAACGCTTTATGGCGGACCCGTTCAGTGATGAGCCGGGGGCACGGATGTACCGGACGGGCGACTTAGGGCGGTGGTTGGCCGATGGTCGTATTGAGTACTTAGGGCGCAATGACCAGCAGGTGAAAATCCGGGGTTACCGAATTGAGCTGGGTGAAATTGAAGCAGCATTGCGGGCCCAGGCGGGTATTAAAGATGCAGTCGTCATCGCGCAAACGACATCGCAGGGAGTCACGCGTTTAATTGCTTATACCGTGGGCTCGGTTGATGTGGATAGTCAGAGAAACGCTCTGGCGTTGAAATTACCGGATTACATGGTGCCGGCGGCGTATGTGCAGCTGGACGAAATTCCGCTGACGGCGAATGGGAAGGTGGACCGTAAAGGGCTGCCTGAGCCGGGTGAAGATGCGTTTGTGCATTCGACTTATGAAGCGCCTGAAGGGAAATTAGAAGTCACCCTTGCGAAGCTATGGGGTGAGTTATTAGGCCTGGAAAAAATTGGTCGAAATGATGATTTCTTTGAATTAGGTGGACATTCCTTATTGGGCGTTCAATTAGTCACTCGTATTCGTGAAAAATTATCTATCGAGATAACGATTACCGATTTGTTCAAGAACCCGAAATTAAATGCACTAGCTACACGATTAACCTATCTAAAACTATCAAAATTCAATTTGAGTGATGTTCAGGCACTTGCTCGTCAAATTTTAAACAGGTAACAAGCATGAGTGAAGTAGAATTTTCAATCAATGATCTGTCTCCAGAAGAGCTGCAAGCGCTGCTGGAGCACTTAGAAAACTCTGATGTTGAAATTGGAGAAAGCTCTGCACAGAAAACATGTCCAATTGAGGTAAGTGATCCAGATCGCACAGAATTTCCTTTATCTTTGGCGCAGCAACGTTTGTGGTTCTTGTCACAGATGGATACAGGCGCAACGGCTGCCTACATTATTGCCAGTGATTTACTCCTCGATGGTAAGCTGGATCGGGAGGCGTTGAAAGCTGCGCTCGATACGATAGTGGAACGGCATCACATCTTACACAGTCACTTTGAGAATCATGAGGGTGAAGCGGTTCAGATTGTCGATAAGTCCCAAGGATTCATGCTGCATGAGCGGGATGTGAATGCTCCCGCCATTGACTGGCCACCGAAATTCGATCTGACTGCTGGTCATCTGATCCAGGGGGAATTGATCCATGAAAGTGAGACATGCCATCGTCTGCGATTGGCCATGCATCATATCATTGCCGATGGCTGGTCTTTGAGCATTTTATTTACTGAATTAAGCCAGCTTTATGAGGCTTATCAAGCCGAACAGTCAAACCCACTGAGTCCGTTAACTCTCCAGTATGGCGATTATGCCTGCTGGCAGAGGGAATATGTCAGTGGTGAAGTTCTCAAAACACAACAGGCGTACTGGGAAGCACAACTGAGTGGTGCTCCAGATGAGTTGTTATTGCCGAAAGACCGGGAACGCCCGACAGTCCAGGATTACCGGGGCGGGATGGTTGATGTGGTGTTGGACCGAGCCTTAACAGGAGAGCTTAAAGCGTTAAGTCAGCAGCATGGCTGTACCTTATACATGACGCTTTTGGCGAGTTGGGCCGTGCTGATGGGCCGGTTGGCCGGCCAAGATGATGTGGTGATCGGTAGTCCCGTGGCCGGGAGAACCCGTAGTGAAGTCGAAGGCCTGATAGGGATGTTTGTGAACACTCAAGCGCTGCGGGTTGACTTAAGTGGCGAGCCGGACATGAGAGAGCTGTTATCCCGGGTGAAACAGATCTCAATGGATGCTCAGGAGCACCAGGATATTCCCTTTGAACAAGTCGTTGAAGCAGTCTCGCCTACCCGTAGCTTGTCGTATAGTCCGCTGTCACAGGTGATGTTCGCATTGCAAAATGGATCATCGGGCCATCTAAAACTGGGGGATATTGAGTTATCAGCTGGACAGCCAGAGATGGAAACCGCGCAGTTTGATTTAAGCCTGTTGTTGAGTGAAGCCGAGGGTGAACTGAGGGGCGGACTGAACTATGCAGTGTCGTTATTTGATGAAGGGACGGTGCAGCGGTATGTGGATTACTGGAAACGGCTGCTGAAGGGCCTGGTAAATACACCAGAGAAACCGGTGGCATCGCATCCGTTGTTGGGTGAGGTGGAACGATATCAAGTATTGCATGACTTTAACCAGACCGAACGTTACTACCTGGACAGCCCCTGCATTCATGCACTGTTTGAAGCGCAGGCCCTGGCGCATGGCGATGCCATCGCGGTGGAAGATGAAGCCGGCGTGCTGAGCTATGGCGAGCTGAATGCACAGGCGAATCAGCTGGCGCGTTATCTGCGGGATAAAGGGATTGGCCGGGGTGATTTGGTGGCGGTGTCGCTGGAGCGGGGCCGTGGCATGGTGACAGCGCTGTTGGCGGTTCTTAAAGCCGGCGGTGCCTATGTGCCGATGGACCCGGGGTATCCCCAGGAGCGTTTAAGTTACATGCTGTCGGACAGTCAGCCGAAGGTGCTGCTGACGGACAGCGCTTTGTCAGCGCGGTTTGATATGCTCCCGCAAGGGACCCGGGTACTGGCACTAGATACCGAGTCCGGGTGGCAGGCGATGGCGGGCACCAACCTGAGTGAAGCAGGTGTGCAGGCTGATGATTTAGCCTATGTGATATACACCTCGGGGTCGACCGGGCAACCGAAAGGGGTGATGAATGGCCACCGGGGGGTGGTGAACCGGCTGCGCTGGATGATAGAAGACTATGGGTTCAGTGCGAGCGATGTGGTGTTGCAAAAGACCTCATTCAGCTTTGATGTGTCGGTGTGGGAATTTTTTGCCACGCTGGGCAGTGGTGCGCGGCTGGTGATGGCGAAGCCGGAAGGGCATAAAGACCCGGATTACCTGAGGGAGGTCATAGAGCGCACAGGCGTGACGCTGATGCACTTTGTGCCGCCGATGTTGCAGAGCTTTCTGTTCGGGCAAAAAGCGGGGCGCTGTGCAAGCCTGCGGGGGATATTCTGCAGCGGGGATGCGTTATCGGATGAAACGGTGCGCCAGTCTCAGAGGCGACTGCCGGGAGTACCGGTGCATAACTTGTATGGTCCGACAGAAGCGGCAGTGGATGTGACGGCATGGACCTGTCCTGAGCCACTGAATGAGCGGGTACGGATTGGTTATCCGGTGGCGAATACGCGGATGTACCTGTTAGACCCTTATGGGGAGCCGGTGGGCGTGGGGGTTACCGGCGAGTTATACATTGGTGGCGAGCAGGTGGCGCAAGGGTATCTGAACCGGCCGGATTTAACGGCGGAGCGTTTTATGGCGGACCCGTTTGTTCAACAATCCGGAGCGCGGATGTACCGGACCGGTGACTTAGGGCGGTGGTTGGCTGATGGTTCCATCGAGTACTTAGGGCGCAATGACCAGCAGGTGAAAATCCGGGGCTTCCGGATAGAGCTGGGTGAAATTGAATCGGCGCTGAAAGCTCTGGAGGGAGTTGCAGATGCGGTGGTGCTGGCCCGCCGGGATAACGGCGAAGTGCCGCAACTGGTGGGGTATTACTGTGGGGACGCACGCGTGGAGAGTCTGCGCCATGCGTTATCGGCAGCGCTGCCGGATTACATGGTGCCGGCGGCGTATGTGCAGCTGGAAGCAATTCCATTAACAGCGAACGGGAAAGTGGACCGCAAAGGGCTGCCTGAGCCGGGTGAGGATGCGTTTGTGCATGCGGCCTATGAAGCGCCGCAAGGGGAAGCAGAGCAGATTTTAGCGGCGATTTGGCGCGAGTTACTGCAGGTTGAGCAGGTGGGCCGCAACGACGACTTCTTTGGTCTGGGCGGTCACTCACTGATGGCGGTGCAGCTGGCCTCACGGATACGCAGTGAGCTGGGGCGGGATGTGTCATTGGCGGATTTATTTGCCCATCCGCAGCTGAAAGCGCAGGCGTTGATAGTGACGTTGCGAGAAGCGGATGAGCTGCCGGCGATAGAAGCGCAGGGCGTGGGTGAAGGGGTCGCACAACCGCTGTCGATGGCCCAGCAACGGCTGTGGTTCCTGTCACAGATGGACCCGGATGCCAGTGCAGCGTATGTGATTGCCTTTGATTTAGTGCTGGACGGGCGTTTAAACCGCCCGGCATTGAAAGCGGCCCTGGATGAGATAGTGACTCGTCATCATGTCCTGCGCAGCCACTTTGCCAGTGACGGGAGTGGCGCGGTTCAGATAGTGGATGCGGCGACCGGGTTCAGTCTGCACAGCCGCCGGTCGGATGAAGCCGGTGTCCAGTGGCCGCCGGTCTTTGATTTAAGCCGGGGTCCGTTGTTCTGTGGTGAGCTGATAGAAGAGCAAGCGCAGCGGCATCGACTAAGACTGGCGATGCACCATATTATCTCGGATGGCTGGTCCCAGGGGGTTTTGTTTAACGAGCTGGGGCAGCTGTATCAGGCGTACTGTGATGGGGATGCGAGCCCATTGGCGCCACTGGCATTGCAGTATGGGGACTATGCGCACTGGCAGAGATGTTATCTGAGTGGTGACGTGCTGAAGGGTCAGCAGACGTACTGGGAGGCACAGCTGAGGGGTACTCCGGATGAGCTGTTATTGCCGAAAGACCGGGCGCGTCCGGCGGTGCAGGATTACCGGGGCGGGATGGTTGATGTGGTGCTGGAGGGGGCCTTAACCGGCGAGCTCAAAGCGTTAAGTCAGCGGCATGGTTGCACCTTGTATATGACGTTACTGGCGAGCTGGTCGGTGTTGATGGGGCAGTTATCGGGTCAGGATGATGTGGTGATAGGGAGCCCGGTGGCGGGGCGCAGCCGGACAGAGGTTGAAGGGCTGATAGGGATGTTTGTGAACACCCAGGCGCTGCGGATAGATTTAAGTGGCGAGCCGGATATGGGGACGTTACTGAGCCGGGTGAAACAGGTATCGGTGGATGCCCAGATGCATGCGGAGATTCCGTTTGAGCAGGTGGTGGAGGCGGTGTCGCCGAGCCGGAGCTTATCGCACAGTCCGTTATTCCAGGTGATGCTGACCTTACAGAACCTGCCGGAGCAACGGGTGTTGCTGGGGGATTTGGCGTTACAGGCCGGAGAGAGCACCATAGAGACGGCGCAGTTTGATTTAAGTTTGGTGGTGAGTGAAGTTGATGGTGAACTGCGCGGTGGACTGAATTATGCGGTGTCGTTATTTGATGAAGAGACGGTGCAGCGGTATGTGGATTACTGGGTGCAATTATTACATGGTCTGGTGAGTGCCCCGGCACAGCCGGTGGCTGCGCATCCGCTGTTAGGGGAGGTGGAACGTCATCAAGTCTTGCATGACTTTAACCAGACCGATCGCGCTTACCCCACTCATACCTGTATGCATGAGCTGTTTGAAGCGCAGGCTGAGGCGAATGGTGATGCCATTGCGGTAGAAGATGAAGACGGAGCGCTGAGTTATGCCGAGCTGAACGCGCAGGTGAATCAACTTGCGCGTTATTTGCGGCACTGTGGCGTGATTCAGGGAGCGCGAGTAGCCATATCACTGGAGCGTAGCCGTTATTTGGTGATGGCGCTGATGGCGACCCTTAAAGCAGGCGGTGCCTATGTGCCGATGGACCCAGGCTATCCGCAAGAGCGGTTAAGTTACATGCTTGAAGACAGTCAGCCGAAGGTGCTGCTGACCGACAGCCATCTGGCCAGCCGGTTTGATGCGTTGTTGAATGAAACCCGGGTGCTGACACTGGATACCGAGTCCGGGTGGCAGGCGATGGCGACCACCAACCTGAGTGAAGCCGGGGTGCAGGCCGATGATATCGCCTATGTGATATACACCTCGGGGTCGACCGGGCAACCGAAAGGGGTGATGAATGCCCACCGGGGCGTGGTCAACCGGTTGCGCTGGATGATGGATGACTATCAGTTTAGTGCGAGCGATGTGGTTCTGCAGAAGACCCCCTTTAGCTTTGATGTGTCGGTGTGGGAATTCTTTGTCACCTTGGGCAGTGGCGCGCGGCTGGTGATGGCGAAACCGGAAGGGCATAAAGATCCGGATTACCTGAGGGAGGTGATAGAGCGTTACGGGGTGACCTTGGTGCACTTTGTCCCACCGATGTTGCAAAGCTTCCTGTTTGGTCAAAAAGCCGGACAGTGCCCGAGTCTGCGGGGAATATTCTGCAGCGGGGATGCGTTATCGGATGAAACGGTTCGTCAGTCCCAGAGTCGCCTGCCGGGTGTGCCGGTGCATAACCTGTATGGCCCGACCGAAGCAGCGGTAGAAGTGACGGCATGGACCTGCCCTGAGCCGCTGGATGAGCGGGTGAAGATAGGCTATCCGGTAGCGAATACGCGGATGTATCTGTTAGACCCTTATGGTGAACCGGTAGGTGTGGGCGTAACCGGTGAGTTATACATTGGTGGCGCGCAGGTGGCGCTGGGGTATCTGAACCGGCCGGAGTTAACGGCGGAGCGGTTTATGGCGGACCCGTTCAGCGATGAACCGGGCGAGCGGATGTACCGGACCGGCGACTTAGGGCGCTGGCACTCGGATGGGTCCATTGAATACTTAGGGCGTAATGACCAGCAGGTGAAAATCCGGGGCTTCCGAATCGAGCTGGGTGAAATTGAATCGGCGCTGAAAGCTCAGGAAGGCGTGAGCGATGCAGTGGTGCTAGCGCGTCGGGATACCGGTGATGTGCCGCAACTGGTGGGGTATTACTGTGGGGACGCGAGCGTGGATAGTCTGCGCCAGGCGTTATCGGCTGACCTGCCGGATTACATGGTGCCGGCGGCGTATGTGGTGCTGGACGACATTCCGCTGACGGCGAACGGGAAAGTCGACCGGCGGGCACTGCCGGCTCCGGATGAATCGGCGTATGTGCATCAGGTGTATGAAGCGCCAGAGGGGGATGCTGAGCAAACCCTGGCGGTGATTTGGCACGATTTACTAGGCATTGAACAGATTGGTCGTCATGATGACTTCTTCGGATTAGGTGGGCACTCGCTCATGGCGGTGCAACTGATTGAACGACTGCGTGAGCATGGTTATCAGCTGAGCGTAAATACATTGTTTGACGATGCGTCACTTAAAGGATTGGCTAGTGCCTTGCAGCTCAGTGATCTGGATGCTTCTGACGGTTATCAGGTTCCCGCTAATCTCATTCCATCCGATTGTCAGGTACTGACTCCGACGATGCTGCCGCTGGTTGAACTTAATGAGGCAGAGCTACGAAGCATCGAAGCCAAGGTGTCTGGTGGTAGTGCCAATATTCAGGATATCTATCCACTGGCCCCTCTGCAGGAAGGGATCTTGTTCCATCATCTACTCAGTGAGGAGGGCGATCCATATGTGTCTCGGCTGGTTCTTGGTTTTACTGATACTGAAAACCTGAATGCCTTTGTGAATGCATTGCGCTCTGTGATTGCCCGTCATGATATTTTACGGACGGCCATCGTTTGGGAAGGTTTGAATGAGCCGGCTCAGGTGGTGTGGCGGGATGCGCCATTGCCTCTACAAGCGCTATCACTCGAAGGAGATGACGTTGTAGAACAAATGAAGGCTCGCCTGGACCCGGCACATCTGCGACTGAATGTGCAGCAGGCACCGATGATGGCGGCGTATCACAGCAGCGATCCATCCCATGGCCGGGAGCTGCTTTGTTTGTTATTGCATCATCTGTGTAATGACCACACCACACTTGAACTCCTGCTGGAAGAATTGCAAGCCTACCTAGTTGGCCGCTCAGATGAATTGCCAACGCCTTTGGCCTTTCGTGACTTTGTGGCCAGAGCCCGCCACGAAGTGGACCGGGATGCTCAGCAAGCATACTTCCGTGAGCAACTTGGGGATATTGATGAGGGATGCACGCCATTCGGCTTGACGGATGTGCAAGGTGATGGCCGTCAGATCGAATCGGCGACTGAGGCACTATCTGATGAACTGTCTCGTCTTATTCGGGAACAAAGTCGTCAGCGGGGAATGAGCTCAGCCGCTCTGTTCCATCTGGCTTGGGGGCTTGTTGTCCGAGCAGGGACAGGCCGAGATGATGTGGTGTTTGGGACGGTACTGTTTGGCCGGATGAATGCCGGGAAAGGGGCAGATCGCATGCTGGGGATGTTCCTTAATACCCTACCGTTGCGACTGACGCTAAATGATAGGCCGTTAGATGATGTATTGAAAGAGACACAACAACGACTGGCAGGGCTATTAAATCATGAGCATACATCACTGGTTCAAGCTCAGCAGTGCAGTGGTGTGGGAACCGGGCAACCATTATTTAGTAGTTTGATTAATTACCGCTATCAAGGTGGAAGTAGCCAAATTGAGCTGGATGAAAAACCTTCTGGTTTTGGCGTTGTTTTTGCTGAAGAACGAACCAATTATCCATTGATGGTTTCGGTCAATGACCATGAAGATGGGAGCTTTTCGTTTGAAGTTCAATCTGATGCTTGTGTTGGGGCACAGCGAATAGCTGCCATGCTGATTCGGGCACTGGATGCGGTGATGGTCGGGTTAGTTGATTCGGCGGATCAATCTGTTGTGTCATTACCAGTATTGAGTGAGTCAGAATATCATCAGGTCGTTTATGACTTTAACCAGACCGAACGTTACTACCTGGACAGCCCCTGCATTCATGCACTGTTTGAAGCGCAGGCCCTGGCGCATGGCGATGCCATCGCGGTGGAAGATGAAGCCGGCGTGCTGAGCTATGCCGAGCTGAATGCACAGGCGAATCAGCTGGCGCGTTATCTGCGGGAAAACGGGATTGGCCGGGGTGATTTGGTGGCGGTGTCGCTGGAGCGGGGCTGTGGCATGGTGACAGCGCTGTTGGCGGTTCTTAAAGCCGGGGGTGCGTATGTGCCGATGGACCCGGGCTATCCACAGGAGCGTTTAAGTTACATGCTGTCGGACAGTCAGCCAAAAGTACTGGTGACGGACTGGGAGCGAGCGCCATTATTTGGGTCACGGCCGGAAACAACGACGCTGGTCCTGTTAGAAAAATCAGAGGACTGGTCTTCATTCTCTGACCAGAATGGTATTGAACCTCACGCAGAATCAAGCGATTTAGCCTATGTGATATATACCTCGGGGTCGACCGGGCAACCGAAAGGGGTGCTGGTTGAGCACCGGAATTTAAGTCATCTGGTGGCGTGGCACAATCGACAGTTCAACATCACGGCGGGAACTTGTGCTTCCAGTGTGGCGGGTGTGGGCTTTGATGCGGCGGTGTGGGAAATCTGGCCGGTATTGTGTGGCGGGGGTCAGTTGCTGATGCCCACCTTAGAGGTATCGCGCGACCCGCAGCAGTTACTGGACTGGTGGCAGTCGCAACCGATTGAAGTGGGCTTTTTGTCAACGGCGATTGCCGAGTTAGCGTTTAACCGAGGCCTGACGCACCCAACGTTGAGAACGTTACTGGTGGGCGGAGACCGGCTGACGCAATTACCGAAAGACGTGACATTTGAGGTGGTGAACAACTACGGACCGACGGAGACGACGGTGGTGGCGACGTCCGGGGTGATGCGGGCCGGCCGCGATATTCTTGATATTGGGGGTCCGATTGATAATACCCGGGTGTATCTTCTCAATGGTGCCGGTCAACCGGTCCCGGTGGGCGTTGCGGGTGAGCTGTACATTGGCGGCGCGGGAGTGGCGCGGGGCTATCTGAACCGGCCTGATTTGACGGTCGAACGCTTTATGGCGGACCCGTTCAGTGATGAGCCGGGGGCACGGATGTACCGGACGGGCGACTTAGGGCGGTGGTTGGCCGATGGTCGTATTGAGTACTTAGGGCGCAATGACCAGCAGGTGAAAATCCGGGGCTACCGGATTGAGCTGGGTGAGATTGAATCGGCACTGAAAGTTCAGGAAGGCGTGAGCGATGCGGCGGTGGTGGCGTGGCAACGGGATGGCGGTGCGCCGCAACTGGTGGGGTATTACTGTGGGGCCGCTTTACCAGACGGATTGCGCCAGGGCGTTTCGGCACAGTTACCGGATTACATGGTGCCGGCGGCGTATGTGCAGCTGGACGAAATTCCGCTGACGGCGAATGGGAAGGTGGACCGCAAAGGGCTACCGGAACCGGGTGAGGATGCGTTTGTGCATGCGGCCTATGAAGCGCCTGAAGGGAAATTAGAAGTCACCCTTGCGAAGCTATGGGGTGAGTTATTAGGCCTGGAAAAAATTGGTCGAAATGATGATTTCTTTGAATTAGGTGGACATTCCTTATTGGGCGTTCAATTAGTCACTCGTATTCGTGAAAAATTATCTATCGAGATAACGATTACCGATTTGTTCAAGAACCCGAAATTAAATGCACTAGCTACACGATTAACCTATCTAAAACTATCAAAATTCAATTTGAGTGATGTTCAGGCACTTGCTCGTCAAATTTTAAACAGGTAACAAGCATGAGTGAAGTAGAATTTTCAATCAATGATCTGTCTCCAGAAGAGCTGCAAGCGCTGCTGGAGCACTTAGAAAACTCTGATGTTGAAATTGGAGAAGGCTCTGCACAGAAAACATGTCCAATTGAGGTAAGTGATCCAGATCGCACAGAATTTCCTTTATCTTTGGCGCAGCAACGTTTGTGGTTCTTGTCACAGATGGATACAGGCGCAACGGCTGCCTACATTATTGCCAGTGATTTACTCCTCGATGGTAAGCTGGATCGGGAGGCGTTGAAAGCTGCGCTTGATACGATAGTGGAACGGCATCACATCTTACACAGTCACTTTGAGAATCATGAGGGTGAAGCGGTTCAGATTGTCGATAAGTCCCAAGGATTCATGCTGCATGAGCGGGATGTGAATGCTCCCGCCATTGACTGGCCACCGAAATTTGATCTGACTGCTGGTCATCTGATCCAGGGGGAATTGATCCATGAAAGTGAGACATGCCATCGTCTGCGATTGGCCATGCACCATATCATTGCCGATGGCTGGTCTTTGAGCATTTTATTTACTGAATTAAGCCAGCTTTATGAGGCTTATCAAGCCGAACAGTCAAACCCACTGAGTCCGTTAACTCTCCAGTATGGCGATTATGCCTGCTGGCAGAGGCAATATGTCAGTGGTGAAGTTCTCAAAACACAACAGTCGTACTGGGAAGCACAACTGAGTGGTGCTCCAGATGAGTTGTTATTGCCGAAAGACCGGGAACGTCCGGAAGTACAGGATTACCGGGGCGCACTGGTTCATGTGATGCTGGACCGGGCGTTAACCGGCGAGCTGAAAGCGTTAAGTCAGCGCCATGGGTGCACCTTGTATATGACCTTACTGGCGAGTTGGGCCGTGCTGATGGGCCGGTTGGCTGGTCAAGATGATGTGGTGATCGGTAGTCCTGTGGCCGGGAGAACCCGTAGTGAAGTCGAAGGCCTGATCGGGATGTTTGTGAACACCCAGGCACTGCGAGTCGATTTAACTGGCGAACCGGACATAAGTGAGCTGTTATCCCGGGTGAAACAGGTATCGTTAGATGCCCAGATGCATGCGGATATCCCATTTGAGCAGGTGGTTGAAACAGTTTCTCCAAGGCGAAATTTATCATGTAGCCCGCTTTTTCAGGTAATGTTTGCGCTACAGAACTTACCATCAGGAAAAGCTCAGCTGGGTGATATCGAACTTTCGGCAGGTGATGCTCAAATGGAAACGGCCCAGTTTGATTTAAGCCTGTTATTAAATGAATCGGATGGGAAAATCAGCGGCGGTTTAAACTATGCGGTGTCATTATTCGATGAAGTGACCGTCAAGCGTTATCTCGATTATTGGGAAAGATTACTACGAGGTTTAGTTAATAATGGGCAAAATTCAGTTTATCAAGTTCCTTTATTGGGTGAGACTGAATATCAGCAGCTCGTGCATGAATTTAATGATATCAAACAGGATTATCCAAGTTCCGTTTGTATTCATGAATTGATCGAAAACCAAGCGAAATCAAGACCTGATTCGGTTGCTGTAGAAGACAATAATGGTTCTTTGAGCTATGGTGAGCTCAATACCCGAGCTAATCAGTTAGCACATTATCTGCGTGAGCAAGGCGTAAAACAAGGCGACCTGGTTGCTGTGTCTCTAGAGAGAGGCTGTGAGTTGGTGGTTGCTCTATTGGCGACGCTTAAAGCCGGTGGTGCGTATGTGCCATTGGATCCTGCTTATCCTCAGGAACGATTGCATTATATGTTAAACGATAGCCTGCCCCGGCTATTAGTGACGACAACTCACACCGTTCAGTCTCTTGGGCAATTACAAAATGATCTGAGCATTGTGGCATTAGATGCACCTGAACAACCCTGGCTCAATTATTCAAAATCATCTGTTGAAGCCGAAAGTTCATCTGACCAGCTCATGTATGTGATTTATACCTCAGGCTCAACGGGCGCACCTAAAGGCGTTATGGTTGAGCACCGGCAGGTCGCTCGTCTATTTTCATCAACACAAGAATGGTTCCAGTTCGGCCCCCAGGATATCTGGAGTCTGTTCCATTCATATGCGTTTGATTTTTCGGTTTGGGAAATATGGGGAGCCCTGGTTCACGGCAGTCGTTTAGTGATCGTTCCGACCGATATTAGCCGTAGTGCCCCGGAATTTTATCAGTTGCTCTGTGATCGCGGTGTGACTGTTTTAAACCAGACGCCGAGTGCTTTTAAACAGTTGACCTTCGCTCAGAATAATGCAGACGCTTCATTGAAGCATCAGTTGCGCTATGTAATCTTTGGTGGTGAGGCATTGGAACCGAGCAGCCTCAAAGCCTGGTATGGACAAAATGCAGGTACGAATACGCAGCTGGTCAACATGTATGGGATCACTGAAACTACGGTTCATACGACTTATGTTCCACTCGATATCCAGGTGACTCAGCTTACAGGGCACAGTCCGATTGGTTGCCGTCTCCCAGATGTGCGAATTTACATTTTAGATGAATGGCAAAACCCTGTTCCAATGGGAGCCCCTGGGGAAATTTATGTGGGCGGAGCAGGCGTTACAAGAGGTTATTTAAATCGGGCCGAGTTAACCGCGCAGCGTTTTATGGCAGACCCGTTTGTCAAACAATCAGGTGCTCGGATGTACCGGAGTGGCGATTTGGGATGCTGGTTGGCTGATGGCAGCATTGATTATCTGGGGCGCAACGACCAGCAGGTGAAAATTCGGGGGTACCGGATTGAGCTGGGTGAAATTGAATCACAATTGCGCTCTCAGGCAGGTGTCGATGATGCCGTGGTATTAGCTCGGCAAGATAATGATAATGCTCCCCAATTAGTTGGTTACTATCAAGGTAATGCGGATATCGAGAGCCTGAGGGCAGGATTATCAGAGCAATTACCTCTTTATATGGTTCCTGCTGCCTATATTCGTGTGGACGACATTCCGCTGACGGCGAACGGGAAAGTCGACCGGCGGGCGTTGCCGGCTCCGGATGAATCGGCGTATGTGCATCAGGCCTATGAAGCGCCGGAAGGGGAAGCAGAACAGACCCTGGCGGCGATTTGGCGCGAGTTACTGCAGGTTGAGCAGGTGGGGCGCAATGACGACTTCTTTGGTCTGGGCGGTCACTCACTGATGGCGGTGCAGCTGGCCTCACGGATACGCAGTGAGCTGGGGCGAGATGTGTCATTGGCGGATTTATTTGCCCATCCGCAGCTGAAAGCGCAGGCGTTGATAGTGACGTTGCGAGAAGCGGATGAGCTGCCGGCGATAGAAGCGCAGGGCGTGGGTGAAGGGGTCGCACAACCGCTGTCGATGGCCCAGCAACGGCTGTGGTTCCTGTCACAGATGGACCAGGATGCCAGTGCCGCGTATGTGATTGCCTTTGATTTAGTGCTGGACGGGCGTTTAAACCGCCCGGCATTGAAAGCGGCCCTGGATGAGATAGTGACTCGTCATCATGTCCTGCGCAGCCACTTTGCCAGTGACGGGAGTGGCGCGGTTCAGATAGTGGATGCGGCGACCGGGTTCAGTCTGCACAGCCGCCGGTCGGATGAAGCCGGTGTCCAGTGGCCGCCGGTCTTTGATTTAAGCCGGGGTCCGTTGTTCTGTGGTGAGCTGATAGAAGAGCAAGCGCAGCGGCATCGACTAAGACTGGCGATGCACCATATTATCTCGGATGGCTGGTCCCAGGGGGTTTTGTTTAACGAGCTGGGGCAGCTGTATCAGGCGTACTGTGATGGGGATGCGAGCCCATTGGCGCCACTGGCATTGCAGTATGGGGACTATGCGCACTGGCAGAGATGTTATCTGAGTGGTGACGTGCTGAAGGGTCAGCAGACGTACTGGGAGGCACAGCTGAGGGGTACTCCGGATGAGCTGTTATTGCCGAAAGACCGGGCGCGTCCGGCGGTGCAGGATTACCGGGGCGGGATGGTTGATGTGGTGCTGGAGGGGGCCTTAACCGGCGAGCTCAAAGCGTTAAGTCAGCGGCATGGTTGCACCTTGTATATGACGTTACTGGCGAGCTGGTCGGTGCTGATGGGGCAGTTATCGGGTCAGGATGATGTGGTGATAGGGAGCCCGGTGGCGGGGCGCAGCCGGACAGAGGTTGAAGGGCTGATAGGGATGTTTGTGAACACCCAGGCGCTGCGGATAGATTTAAGTGGCGAGCCGGATATGGGGACGTTACTGAGCCGGGTGAAACAGGTATCGGTGGATGCCCAGATGCATGCGGAGATTCCGTTTGAGCAGGTGGTGGAGGCGGTGTCGCCGAGCCGGAGCTTATCGCACAGTCCGTTATTCCAGGTGATGCTGACCTTACAGAACCTGCCGGAGCAACGGGTGTTGCTGGGGGATTTGGCGTTACAGGCCGGAGAGAGCACCATAGAGACGGCGCAGTTTGATTTAAGTTTGGTGGTGAGTGAAGTTGATGGTGAACTGCGCGGTGGACTGAATTATGCGGTGTCGTTATTTGATGAAGAGACGGTGCAGCGGTATGTGGATTACTGGGTGCAATTATTACATGGTCTGGTGAGTGCCCCGGCACAGCCGGTGGCTGCGCATCCGCTGTTAGGGGAGGTGGAACGTCATCAAGTCTTGCATGACTTTAACCAGACCGATCGCGCTTACCCCACTCATACCTGTATGCATGAGCTGTTTGAAGCGCAGGCTGAGGCGAATGGTGATGCCATTGCGGTAGAAGATGAAGACGGGGCGCTGAGTTATGCCGAGCTGAACGCGCAGGTGAATCAACTGGCGCGTTATTTGCGGCACTGTGGCGTGATTCAGGGAGCGCGAGTAGCCATATCACTGGAGCGTAGCCGTTATTTGGTGATGGCGCTGATGGCGACCCTTAAAGCAGGCGGTGCCTATGTGCCGATGGACCCAGGCTATCCGCAAGAGCGGTTAAGTTACATGCTTGAAGACAGTCAGCCGAAGGTGCTGCTGACCGACAGCCATCTGGCCAGCCGGTTTGATGCGTTGTTGAATGAAACCCGGGTGCTGACACTGGATACCGAGTCCGGGTGGCAGGCGATGGCGACCACCAACCTGAGTGAAGCCGGGGTGCAGGCCGATGATATCGCCTATGTGATATACACCTCGGGGTCGACCGGGCAACCGAAAGGGGTGATGAATGCCCACCGGGGCGTGGTCAACCGGTTGCGCTGGATGATGGATGACTATCAGTTTAGTGCGAGCGATGTGGTTCTGCAGAAGACCCCCTTTAGCTTTGATGTGTCGGTGTGGGAATTCTTTGTCACCTTGGGCAGTGGCGCGCGGCTGGTGATGGCGAAACCGGAAGGGCATAAAGATCCGGATTACCTGAGGGAGGTGATAGAGCGTTACGGGGTGACCTTGGTGCACTTTGTCCCACCGATGTTGCAAAGCTTCCTGTTTGGTCAAAAAGCCGGACAGTGCCCGAGTCTGCGGGGAATATTCTGCAGCGGGGATGCGTTATCGGATGAAACGGTTCGTCAGTCCCAGAGTCGCCTGCCGGGTGTGCCGGTGCATAACCTGTATGGCCCGACCGAAGCAGCGGTAGAAGTGACGGCATGGACCTGCCCTGAGCCGCTGGATGAGCGGGTGAAGATAGGCTATCCGGTAGCGAATACGCGGATGTATCTGTTAGACCCTTATGGTGAACCGGTAGGTGTGGGCGTAACCGGTGAGTTATACATTGGTGGCGCGCAGGTGGCGCTGGGGTATCTGAACCGGCCGGAGTTAACGGCGGAGCGGTTTATGGCGGACCCGTTCAGCGATGAACCGGGCGAGCGGATGTACCGGACCGGCGACTTAGGGCGCTGGCACTCGGATGGGTCCATTGAATACTTAGGGCGTAATGACCAGCAGGTGAAAATCCGGGGCTTCCGAATCGAGCTGGGTGAAATTGAATCGGCGCTGAAAGCTCAGGAAGGCGTGAGCGATGCAGTGGTGCTAGCGCGTCGGGATACCGGTGATGTGCCGCAACTGGTGGGGTATTACTGTGGGGACGCGAGCGTGGATAGTCTGCGCCAGGCGTTATCGGCTGACCTGCCGGATTACATGGTGCCGGCGGCGTATGTGGTGCTGGACGACATTCCGCTGACGGCGAACGGGAAAGTCGACCGGCGGGCACTGCCGGCTCCGGATGAATCGGCGTATGTGCATCAGGTGTATGAAGCGCCAGAGGGGGATGCTGAGCAAACCCTGGCGGTGATTTGGCACGATTTACTAGGCATTGAACAGATTGGTCGTCATGATGACTTCTTCGGATTAGGTGGGCACTCGCTCATGGCGGTGCAACTGATTGAACGACTGCGTGAGCATGGTTATCAGCTGAGCGTAAATACATTGTTTGACGATGCGTCACTTAAAGGATTGGCTAGTGCCTTGCAGCTCAGTGATCTGGATGCTTCTGACGGTTATCAGGTTCCCGCTAATCTCATTCCATCCGATTGTCAGGTACTGACTCCGACGATGCTGCCGCTGGTTGAACTTAATGAGGCAGAGCTACGAAGCATCGAAGCCAAGGTGTCTGGTGGTAGTGCCAATATTCAGGATATCTATCCACTGGCCCCTCTGCAGGAAGGGATCTTGTTCCATCATCTACTCAGTGAGGAGGGCGATCCATATGTGTCTCGGCTGGTTCTTGGTTTTACTGATACTGAAAACCTGAATGCCTTTGTGAATGCATTGCGCTCTGTGATTGCCCGTCATGATATTTTACGGACGGCCATCGTTTGGGAAGGTTTGAATGAGCCGGCTCAGGTGGTGTGGCGGGATGCGCCATTGCCTCTACAAGCGCTATCACTCGAAGGAGATGACGTTGTAGAACAAATGAAGGCTCGCCTGGACCCGGCACATCTGCGACTGAATGTGCAGCAGGCACCGATGATGGCGGCGTATCACAGCAGCGATCCATCCCATGGCCGGGAGCTGCTTTGTTTGTTATTGCATCATCTGTGTAATGACCACACCACACTTGAACTCCTGCTGGAAGAATTGCAAGCCTACCTAGTTGGCCGCTCAGATGAATTGCCAACGCCTTTGGCCTTTCGTGACTTTGTGGCCAGAGCCCGCCACGAAGTGGACCGGGATGCTCAGCAAGCATACTTCCGTGAGCAACTTGGGGATATTGATGAGGGATGCACGCCATTCGGCTTGACGGATGTGCAAGGTGATGGCCGTCAGATCGAATCGGCGACTGAGGCACTATCTGATGAACTGTCTCGTCTTATTCGGGAACAAAGTCGTCAGCGGGGAATGAGCGCAGCCGCTCTGTTCCATCTGGCTTGGGGGCTTGTTGTCCGAGCAGGGACAGGCCGAGATGATGTGGTGTTTGGGACGGTACTGTTTGGCCGGATGAATGCCGGG
Organism: Candidatus Celerinatantimonas neptuna; assembly: GCA_911810475.1. Classification (NCBI taxonomy): domain Bacteria; kingdom Pseudomonadati; phylum Pseudomonadota; class Gammaproteobacteria; family Celerinatantimonadaceae; genus Celerinatantimonas; species Candidatus Celerinatantimonas neptuna. The sequence goes on along the minus strand of OU461276.1, from coordinate 1,303,828 downwards.
AAAGGGGCAGATCGCATGCTGGGGATGTTCCTTAATACCCTACCGTTGCGACTGACGCTAAATGATAGGCCGTTAGATGATGTATTGAAAGAGACACAACAACGACTGGCAGGGCTATTAAATCATGAGCATACATCACTGGTTCAAGCTCAGCAGTGCAGTGGTGTGGGAACCGGGCAACCATTATTTAGTAGTTTGATTAATTACCGCTATCAAGGTGGAAGTAGCCAAATTGAGCTGGATGAAAAACCTTCTGGTTTTGGCGTTGTTTTTGCTGAAGAACGAACCAATTATCCATTGATGGTTTCGGTCAATGACCATGAAGATGGGAGCTTTTCGTTTGAAGTTCAATCTGATGCTTGTGTTGGGGCACAGCGAATAGCTGCCATGCTGATTCGGGCACTGGATGCGGTGATGGTCGGGTTAGTTGATTCGGCGGATCAATCTGTTGTGTCATTACCAGTATTGAGTGAGTCAGAATATCATCAGGTCGTTTATGACTTTAACCAGACCGAACGTTACTACCTGGACAGCCCCTGCATTCATGCACTGTTTGAAGCGCAGGCCCTGGCGCATGGCGATGCCATCGCGGTGGAAGATGAAGCCGGCGTGCTGAGCTATGCCGAGCTGAATGCACAGGCGAATCAGCTGGCGCGTTATCTGCGGGAAAACGGGATTGGCCGGGGTGATTTGGTGGCGGTGTCGCTGGAGCGGGGCTGTGGCATGGTGACAGCGCTGTTGGCGGTTCTTAAAGCCGGGGGTGCGTATGTGCCGATGGACCCGGGCTATCCACAGGAGCGTTTAAGTTACATGCTGTCGGACAGTCAGCCAAAAGTACTGGTGACGGACTGGGAGCGAGCGCCATTATTTGGGTCACGGCCGGAAACAACGACGCTGGTCCTGTTAGAAAAATCAGAGGACTGGTCTTCATTCTCTGACCAGAATGGTATTGAACCTCACGCAGAATCAAGCGATTTAGCCTATGTGATATATACCTCGGGGTCGACCGGGCAACCGAAAGGGGTGCTGGTTGAGCATCGGAATTTAAGTCATCTGGTGGCGTGGCACAATCGACAGTTCAACATCACGGCGGGAACTTGTGCTTCCAGTGTGGCGGGTGTGGGCTTTGATGCGGCGGTGTGGGAAATCTGGCCGGTATTGTGTGGCGGGGGTCAGTTGCTGATGCCGACGCTGGCGATATCGCGCGACCCGCAGCAGTTACTGGACTGGTGGCAGTCGCAACCGATTGAAGTGGGCTTTTTGTCAACGGCGATTGCCGAGTTAGCGTTTAACCGAGGCCTGACGCACCCAACGTTGAGAACGTTACTGGTGGGCGGAGACCGGCTGACGCAATTACCGAAAGACGTGACATTTGAGGTGGTGAACAACTACGGACCGACGGAGACGACGGTGGTGGCGACGTCCGGGGTGATGCGGGCCGGCCGCGATATTCTTGATATTGGGGGTCCGATTGATAATACCCGGGTGTATCTTCTCAATGGTGCCGGGCAGCCGGTGCCGGTGGGCGTGACCGGTGAGCTGTACATTGGCGGCGCGGGAGTGGCGCGGGGCTATCTGAACCGGTCTGATTTGACGGTCGAACGCTTTATGGCGGACCCGTTCAGTGATGAGCCGGGGGCACGGATGTACCGGACGGGCGACTTAGGGCGGTGGTTGGCCGATGGTCGTATTGAGTACTTAGGGCGCAATGACCAGCAGGTGAAAATCCGGGGTTATCGAATTGAGCTGGGTGAAATTGAAGCAGCATTGCGGGCCCAGGCGGGCGTTGACGATGCGGTGGTTGTGGCATGGCAACGAGATGGGGGTGTGCCGCAACTGGTGGGGTATTACTGTGGGGCCGCTTTACCAGACGGATTGCGCCAGGGCGTTTCGGCACAGTTACCGGATTACATGGTGCCGGCGGCGTATGTGCAGCTGGACGAAATTCCGCTGACGGCGAATGGGAAGGTGGACCGCAAAGGGCTACCGGAACCGGGTGAGGATGCGTTTGTGCATGCGGCCTATGAAGCCCCTCAAGGGGACACCGAACAGCAACTGGCCGATATCTGGTCAGGGTTATTAGGGCTTGAGAAAATTGGCCGCAACGACGACTTTTTTGGTCTGGGCGGTCACTCGCTTATGGCCGTGCAATTGATTGAACAATTGCGTAAACAGGGATATCAGCTAACGGTGAAGACTCTGTTTGAAGATGCATCGCTTAAAGGTCTGGCCAGCGCCTTGCAGATCAGCGATTCAAATGGATCTGACGATTATCAGGTTCCAGCCAATCTCATTCCGTCCAATTGTCAAACATTGACTCCGGCAATGTTGCCACTGGTTGAACTCAGTGACGTTGAGCTGCGAGAAATTGAATCCAGAGTGTCAGGTGGTACATCCAATATTCAGGATATCTATCCACTGGCCCCACTGCAGGAAGGGATCTTATTTCATCACCTATTGAATGAAGAAGGCGATCCTTATATTACCCGGTTGATTCTGGGCTTTGATGATACCGAAACCCTGAATGCTTTTATGGATGCATTGCGCTCTGTGATTGCCCGCCATGATATTTTGCGCACGGCTATAGTTTGGGAAGATATAAGTGAGCCGGTACAGGTGGTGTGGCGGGATGCGTCATTGTCTTTACAGACATTATCACTTGGCGGTGATGATATTGCTGAGCAAATGAAAGCACGGCTGGACCCGGCACACCTGCGGCTGAATGTGCAGCAGGCACCAATGATGGCGGCGTATCACAGCAGTGACTCAGCCAATGGTCGTGAACTACTCTGTCTGTTAGTTCACCATTTGTGTAATGACCACACAACACTCGAACTGCTACTAGAAGAAATTCAGGCTCATATGCTGGGTCGAGCCGATGAACTGCCAACACCTTTGGCTTTCCGTGAATTTGTCGCCAGAGCCCGCCATGAAGTGGATCGGGAAGAACAACAGGCGTATTTCCGTGAACAATTGGGTGATCTTGACGAAAGTTGTGCTCCTTTTGGCTTGACGGATGTGCAGGGTGATGGCAGCCAGATCGAAGCAATCAATGTGGCTCTATCAGATGAATTGTCTTTTGAAATACGAGAACTGAGTCGTCAACGGGGAATGAGTGCAGCCGCTCTGTTCCATCTGGCCTGGGGACTGGTTGTCCGTGCCGGAACAGGCCGGGATGATGTGGTGTTTGGTACCGTGCTGTTTGGCCGAATGAATGCCGGGAAAGGCGCAGATCGAATGTTGGGAATGTTCCTTAATACTCTACCGCTGCGACTGACTCTCAATAATGTATCAGTTGAGAATGCATTAAAAAGTACACAGCATGGATTGGCAGGCTTATTAAGTCATGAACATACGTCATTAGTACAAGCCATACAATCTAGCGGTGTGGATAGTGGGCAACCCCTGTTTAACAGTCTGGTGAATTATCGTTATCAAGGGGGAAGCAGCCAAATAGAATTGGAAAATTCTGAGCAGATCTTGCCATTGGAACTCGTGTTTTCAGAGGAACGGACCAACTATCCTTTGATCGCATCGATTAATGATCTACAAAATGGTGGTTTTTCACTTGATATTCAGGCTGATGATTCAGTCGGTGCGAAGCGTGTTTCTGACATGATGATGCAGACATTAGCCGGTATTGTGGCGGCGTTAGTGAAGGGAATTTCATCTCCAGTTGATCAATTACTGGTTTTAAGCGACGCAGAGTACCAGCAGGTGGTGAACGACTTCAACCCGACCGGGACCGATTACCCCGACCAGGTTTGCATTCATGCACTGTTTGAAGCGCAGGTCCGGGCCCATGGGGATGCGATTGCGGTGACCGATGAAGTCGGGGCGCTGAGCTATGCCGAGCTGAATGCACAGGCGAATCAGCTGGCGCGTTATCTGCGGGAAAACGGGATTGGCCGGGGTGATTTGGTGGCGGTGTCGCTGGAGCGGGGCTGTGGCATGGTGACAGCGCTGTTGGCGGTTCTTAAAGCCGGGGGTGCGTATGTGCCGATGGACCCGGGCTATCCACAGGAGCGTTTAAGTTACATGCTGTCGGACAGTCAGCCAAAAGTACTGGTGACGGACTGGGAGCGAGCGCCATTATTTGGGTCACGGCCGGAAACAACGACGCTGGTCCTGTTAGAAAAATCAGAGGACTGGTCTTCATTCTCTGACCAGAATGGTATTGAACCTCACGCAGAATCAAGCGATTTAGCCTATGTGATATATACCTCGGGGTCGACCGGGCAACCGAAAGGGGTGCTGGTTGAGCACCGGAATTTAAGTCATCTGGTGGCGTGGCACAATCGACAGTTCAACATCACGGCGGGAACTTGTGCTTCCAGTGTGGCGGGTGTGGGCTTTGATGCGGCGGTGTGGGAAATCTGGCCGGTATTGTGTGGCGGGGGTCAGTTGCTGATGCCGACGCTGGCGATATCGCGCGACCCGCAGCAGTTACTGGACTGGTGGCAGTCGCATCCGATTGAAGTGGGCTTTTTGTCAACGGCGATTGCCGAGTTAGCGTTTAACCGAGGCCTGACGCACCCAACGTTGAGAACGTTACTGGTGGGCGGAGACCGGCTGACGCAATTACCGAAAGACGTGACATTTGAGGTGGTGAACAACTACGGACCGACGGAGACGACGGTGGTGGCGACGTCAGGGGTGATGCGGGCCGGCCGCGATATTCTTGATATTGGGGGTCCGATTGATAATACCCGGGTCTATCTCCTTAATCGTGCCGGTCAACCGGTCCCGGTGGGCGTTGCGGGTGAGCTGTACATTGGCGGCGCGGGAGTGGCGCGGGGTTATCTGAACCGGCCTGATTTGACGGTCGAACGCTTTATGGCGGACCCGTTCAGTGATGAGCCGGGGGCACGGATGTACCGGACGGGCGACTTAGGGCGGTGGTTGGCCGATGGTCGTATTGAGTACTTAGGGCGCAATGACCAGCAGGTGAAAATCCGGGGTTACCGAATTGAGCTGGGTGAAATTGAAGCAGCATTGCGGGCCCAGGCGGGTATTAAAGATGCAGTCGTCATCGCGCAAACGACATCGCAGGGAGTCACGCGTTTAATTGCTTATACCGTGGGCTCGGTTGATGTGGATAGTCAGAGAAACGCTCTGGCGTTGAAATTACCGGATTACATGGTGCCGGCGGCGTATGTGCAGCTGGACGAAATTCCGCTGACGGCGAATGGGAAGGTGGACCGCAAAGGGCTGCCTGAGCCGGGTGAAGATGCGTTTGTGCATGCGGCTTATGAAGCCCCGCAGGGGGACACCGAGCAGCAGCTGGCCGATATCTGGTCGCAGTTATTAGGGCTTGAGAAAATTGGCCGCAACGACGACTTTTTTGGTCTGGGCGGTCACTCGCTGATGGCGGTGCAGCTGGCCTCGCGCATACGCAGTGAACTGGGGCGGGATGTGTCATTGGCGGATTTATTTGCCCATCCGCAGCTGAAAGCGCAGGCGTTGATAGTGACGTTGCGAGAAGCGGATGAGCTGCCGGCGATAGAAGCGCAGGGCGTGGGTGAAGGGGTCGCACAACCGCTGTCGATGGCCCAGCAACGGCTGTGGTTCCTGTCACAGATGGACCCGGATGCCAGTGCCGCGTATGTGATTGCCTTTGATTTAGTGCTGGACGGGCGTTTAAACCGCCCGGCATTGAAAGCGGCCCTGGATGAGATAGTGACTCGTCATCATGTCCTGCGCAGCCACTTTGCCAGTGACGGGAGTGGCGCGGTTCAGATAGTGGATGCGGCGACCGGGTTCAGTCTGCACAGCCGCCGGTCGGATGAAGCCGGTGTCCAGTGGCCGCCGGTCTTTGATTTAAGCCGGGGTCCGTTGTTCTGTGGTGAGCTGATAGAAGAGCAAGCGCAGCGGCATCGACTAAGACTGGCGATGCACCATATTATCTCGGATGGCTGGTCCCAGGGGGTTTTGTTTAACGAGCTGGGGCAGCTGTATCAGGCGTACTGTGATGGGGATGCGAGCCCATTGGCGCCACTGGCATTGCAGTATGGGGACTATGCGCACTGGCAGAGATGTTATCTGAGTGGTGACGTGCTGAAGGGTCAGCAGACGTACTGGGAGGCACAGCTGAGGGGTACTCCGGATGAGCTGTTATTGCCGAAAGACCGGGCGCGTCCGGCGGTGCAGGATTACCGGGGCGGGATGGTTGATGTGGTGCTGGAGGGGGCCTTAACCGGCGAGCTCAAAGCGTTAAGTCAGCGGCATGGTTGCACCTTGTATATGACGTTACTGGCGAGCTGGTCGGTGCTGATGGGGCAGTTATCGGGTCAGGATGATGTGGTGATAGGGAGCCCGGTGGCGGGGCGCAGCCGGACAGAGGTTGAAGGGCTGATAGGGATGTTTGTGAACACCCAGGCGCTGCGGATAGATTTAAGTGGCGAGCCGGATATGGGGACGTTACTGAGCCGGGTGAAACAGGTATCGGTGGATGCCCAGATGCATGCGGAGATTCCGTTTGAGCAGGTGGTGGAGGCGGTGTCGCCGAGCCGGAGCTTATCGCACAGTCCGTTATTCCAGGTGATGCTGACCTTACAGAACCTGCCGGAGCAACGGGTGTTGCTGGGGGATTTGGCGTTACAGGCCGGAGAGAGCACCATAGAGACGGCGCAGTTTGATTTAAGTTTGGTGGTGAGTGAAGTTGATGGTGAACTGCGCGGTGGACTGAATTATGCGGTGTCGTTATTTGATGAAGAGACGGTGCAGCGGTATGTGGATTACTGGGTGCAATTATTACATGGTCTGGTGAGTGCCCCGGCACAGCCGGTGGCTGCGCATCCGCTGTTAGGGGAGGCAGAACGTCATCAAGTCTTGCATGACTTTAACCAGACCGATCGCGCTTACCCCACTCATACCTGTATGCATGAGCTGTTTGAAGCGCAGGCTGAGGCGAATGGTGATGCCATTGCGGTAGAAGATGAAGACGGGGCGCTGAGTTATGCCGAGCTGAACGCGCAGGTGAATCAACTGGCGCGTTATTTGCGGCACTGTGGCGTGATTCAGGGAGCGCGAGTAGCCATATCACTGGAGCGTAGCCGTTATTTGGTGATGGCGCTGATGGCGACCCTTAAAGCAGGCGGTGCCTATGTGCCGATGGACCCAGGCTATCCGCAAGAGCGGTTAAGTTACATGCTTGAAGACAGTCAGCCGAAGGTGCTGCTGACCGACAGCCATCTGGCCAGCCGGTTTGATGCGTTGTTGAATGAAACCCGGGTGCTGACACTGGATACCGAGTCCGGGTGGCAGGCGATGGCGACCACCAACCTGAGTGAAGCCGGGGTGCAGGCCGATGATATCGCCTATGTGATATACACCTCGGGGTCGACCGGGCAACCGAAAGGGGTGATGAATGCCCACCGGGGCGTGGTCAACCGGTTGCGCTGGATGATGGATGACTATCAGTTTAGTGCGAGCGATGTGGTTCTGCAGAAGACCCCCTTTAGCTTTGATGTGTCGGTGTGGGAATTCTTTGTCACCTTGGGCAGTGGCGCGCGGCTGGTGATGGCGAAACCGGAAGGGCATAAAGATCCGGATTACCTGAGGGAGGTGATAGAGCGTTACGGGGTGACCTTGGTGCACTTTGTCCCACCGATGTTGCAAAGCTTCCTGTTTGGTCAAAAAGCCGGACAGTGCCCGAGTCTGCGGGGAATATTCTGCAGCGGGGATGCGTTATCGGATGAAACGGTTCGTCAGTCCCAGAGTCGCCTGCCGGGTGTGCCGGTGCATAACCTGTATGGCCCGACCGAAGCAGCGGTAGAAGTGACGGCATGGACCTGCCCTGAGCCGCTGGATGAGCGGGTGAAGATAGGCTATCCGGTAGCGAATACGCGGATGTATCTGTTAGACCCTTATGGTGAACCGGTAGGTGTGGGCGTAACCGGTGAGTTATACATTGGTGGCGCGCAGGTGGCGCTGGGGTATCTGAACCGGCCGGAGTTAACGGCGGAGCGGTTTATGGCGGACCCGTTCAGCGATGAACCGGGCGAGCGGATGTACCGGACCGGCGACTTAGGGCGCTGGCACTCGGATGGGTCCATTGAATACTTAGGGCGTAATGACCAGCAGGTGAAAATCCGGGGCTTCCGAATCGAGCTGGGTGAAATTGAATCGGCGCTGAAAGCTCAGGAAGGCGTGAGCGATGCAGTGGTGCTAGCGCGTCGGGATACCGGTGATGTGCCGCAACTGGTGGGGTATTACTGTGGGGACGCGAGCGTGGATAGTCTGCGCCAGGCGTTATCGGCTGACCTGCCGGATTACATGGTGCCGGCGGCGTATGTGGTGCTGGACGACATTCCGCTGACGGCGAACGGGAAAGTCGACCGGCGGGCACTGCCGGCTCCGGATGAATCGGCGTATGTGCATCAGGTGTATGAAGCGCCAGAGGGGGATGCTGAGCAAACCCTGGCGGTGATTTGGCACGATTTACTAGGCATTGAACAGATTGGTCGTCATGATGACTTCTTCGGATTAGGTGGGCACTCGCTCATGGCGGTGCAACTGATTGAACGACTGCGTGAGCATGGTTATCAGCTGAGCGTAAATACATTGTTTGACGATGCGTCACTTAAAGGATTGGCTAGTGCCTTGCAGCTCAGTGATCTGGATGCTTCTGACGGTTATCAGGTTCCCGCTAATCTCATTCCATCCGATTGTCAGGTACTGACTCCGGCGATGCTGCCGCTGGTTGAACTTAATGAGGCAGAGCTACGAAGCATCGAAGCCAAGGTGCCTGGTGGTAGTGCCAATATTCAGGATATCTATCCACTGGCCCCTCTGCAGGAAGGGATCTTGTTCCATCATCTACTCAGTGAGGAGGGCGATCCATATGTGTCTCGGCTGGTTCTTGGTTTTACTGATACTGAAAACCTGAATGCCTTTGTGAATGCATTGCGCTCTGTGATTGCCCGTCATGATATTTTACGGACGGCCATCGTTTGGGAAGGTTTGAATGAGCCGGCTCAGGTGGTGTGGCGGGATGCGCCATTGCCTCTACAAGCGCTATCACTCGAAGGAGATGACGTTGTAGAACAAATGAAGGCTCGCCTGGACCCGGCACATCTGCGACTGAATGTGCAGCAGGCACCGATGATGGCGGCGTATCACAGCAGCGATCCATCCCATGGCCGGGAGCTGCTTTGTTTGTTATTGCATCATCTGTGTAATGACCACACCACACTTGAACTCCTGCTGGAAGAATTGCAAGCCTACCTAGTTGGCCGCTCAGATGAATTGCCAACGCCTTTGGCCTTTCGTGACTTTGTGGCCAGAGCCCGCCACGAAGTGGACCGGGATGCTCAGCAAGCATACTTCCGTGAGCAACTTGGAGATATTGATGAGGGATGCACGCCATTCGGCTTGACGGATGTGCAAGGTGATGGCCGTCAGATCGAATCGGCGACTGAGGCACTATCTGATGAACTGTCTCGTCTTATTCGGGAACAAAGTCGTCAGCGGGGAATGAGCTCAGCCGCTCTGTTCCATCTGGCTTGGGGGCTTGTTGTCCGAGCAGGGACAGGCCGAGATGATGTGGTGTTTGGGACGGTACTGTTTGGCCGGATGAATGCCGGGAAAGGGGCAGATCGCATGCTGGGGATGTTCCTTAATACCCTACCGTTGCGACTGACGCTAAATGATAGGCCGTTAGATGATGTATTGAAAGAGACACAACAACGACTGGCAGGGCTATTAAATCATGAGCATACATCACTGGTTCAAGCTCAGCAGTGCAGTGGTGTGGGAACCGGGCAACCATTATTTAGTAGTTTGATTAATTACCGCTATCAAGGTGGAAGTAGCCAAATTGAGCTGGATGAAAAACCTTCTGGTTTTGGCGTTGTTTTTGCTGAAGAACGAACCAATTATCCATTGATGGTTTCGGTCAATGACCATGAAGATGGGAGCTTTTCGTTTGAAGTTCAATCTGATGCTTGTGTTGGGGCACAGCGAATAGCTGCCATGCTGATTCGGGCACTGGATGCGGTGATGGTCGGGTTAGTTGATTCGGCGGATCAATCTGTTGTGTCATTACCAGTATTGAGTGAGTCAGAATATCATCAGGTCGTTTATGATTTTAACCAGACCGAACGTTACTACCTGGACAGCCCCTGCATTCATGCACTGTTTGAAGCGCAGGCCCTGGCGCATGGCGATGCCATCGCGGTGGACGATGATTCAGGCGTGCTGAGCTATGCCGAGCTCAATGCACAGGCGAATCAGCTGGCGCGTTATCTGCGGGATAAAGGGATTGGCCGGGGTGATTTGGTGGCGGTGTCGCTGGAGCGGGGCCGTGGCATGGTGACAGCGCTGTTGGCGGTTCTTAAAGCCGGCGGTGCCTATGTGCCAATGGACCCGGGGTATCCGCAGGAGCGGTTAAGTTACATGCTGTCGGACAGTCAGCCGAAGGTGCTGCTGACGGACAGCGCTTTGTCAGCGCGGTTTGATATGCTCCCGCAAGGGACCCGGGTACTGGCACTAGATACCGAGTCTGGGTGGCAGGCGATGGCGGGCACCAACCTGAGTGAAGCAGGTGTGCAGGCTGATGATTTAGCCTATGTGATATACACCTCGGGGTCGACCGGGCAACCGAAAGGGGTGATGAATGGCCACCGGGGGGTGGTGAACCGGCTGCGCTGGATGATAGAAGACTATGGGTTCAGTGCGAGCGATGTGGTGTTGCAAAAGACCTCATTCAGCTTTGATGTGTCGGTGTGGGAATTTTTTGCCACGCTGGGCAGTGGTGCGCGGCTGGTGATGGCGAAGCCGGAAGGGCATAAAGACCCGGATTACCTGAGGGAGGTCATAGAGCGCACAGGCGTGACGCTGATGCACTTTGTGCCGCCGATGTTGCAGAGCTTTCTGTTCGGGCAAAAAGCGGGGCGCTGTGCAAGCCTGCGGGGGATATTCTGCAGCGGGGATGCGTTATCGGATGAAACGGTGCGCCAGTCTCAGAGGCGACTGCCGGGAGTACCGGTGCATAACTTGTATGGTCCGACAGAAGCGGCAGTGGATGTGACGGCATGGACCTGTCCTGAGCCACTGAATGAGCGGGTACGGATTGGTTATCCGGTGGCGAATACGCGGATGTACCTGTTAGACCCTTATGGGGAGCCGGTGGGCGTGGGGGTTACCGGCGAGTTATACATTGGTGGCGAGCAGGTGGCGCAAGGGTATCTGAACCGGCCGGATTTAACGGCGGAGCGTTTTATGGCGGACCCGTTTGTTCAACAATCCGGAGCGCGGATGTACCGGACCGGTGACTTAGGGCGGTGGTTGGCTGATGGTTCCATCGAGTACTTAGGGCGCAATGACCAGCAGGTGAAAATCCGGGGCTTCCGAATCGAGCTGGGTGAAATTGAATCGGCGCTGAAAGCTCTGGAGGGAGTTGCAGATGCGGTGGTGCTGGCCCGCCGGGATAACGGCGAAGTGCCGCAACTGGTGGGGTATTACTGTGGGGACGCACGCGTGGAGAGTCTGCGCCATGCGTTATCGGCAGCGCTGCCGGATTACATGGTGCCGGCGGCGTATGTGCAGCTGGAAGCAATTCCATTAACAGCGAACGGGAAAGTGGACCGCAAAGGGCTGCCTGAGCCGGGTGAGGATGCGTATGTGCATCAGGCCTATGAAGCGCCGCAGGGGGATACCGAGCAGCAGCTGGCCGATATCTGGTCGGGACTATTGGGCATTGCGAAAATTGGCCGAAATGACGACTTCTTTGGTCTGGGCGGTCACTCGCTCATGGCGGTGCAGCTGGCCTCGCGCATACGCAGTGAACTGGGGCGGGATGTGTCATTGGCGGATTTATTTGCCCATCCGCAGCTGAAAGCGCAGGCGTTGATAGTGACGTTGCGAGAAGCGGATGAGCTGCCGGCGATAGAAGCGCAGGGCGTGGGTGAAGGGGTCGCACAACCGCTGTCGATGGCCCAGCAACGGCTGTGGTTCCTGTCACAGATGGACCAGGATGCCAGTGCCGCGTATGTGATTGCCTTTGATTTAGTGCTGGAAGGGCGTTTAAACCGCCCGGCATTGAAAGCGGCCCTGGATGAGATAGTGACTCGTCATCATGTCCTGCGCAGCCACTTTGCCAGTGACGGGAGTGGCGCGGTTCAGATAGTGGATGCGGCGACCGGGTTCAGTCTGCACAGCCGCCGGTCGGATGAAGCCGGTGTCCAGTGGCCGCCGGTCTTTGATTTAAGCCGGGGTCCGTTGTTCTGTGGTGAGCTGATAGAAGAGCAAGCGCAGCGGCATCGACTAAGACTGGCGATGCACCATATTATCTCGGATGGCTGGTCCCAGGGGGTTTTGTTTAACGAGCTGGGGCAGCTGTATCAGGCGTACTGTGATGGGGATGCGAGCCCATTGGCGCCACTGGCATTGCAGTATGGGGACTATGCGCACTGGCAGAGATGTTATCTGAGTGGTGACGTGCTGAAGGGTCAGCAGACGTACTGGGAGGCACAGCTGAGGGGTACTCCGGATGAGCTGTTATTGCCGAAAGACCGGGCGCGTCCGGCGGTGCAGGATTACCGGGGCGGGATGGTTGATGTGGTGCTGGAGGGGGCCTTAACCGGCGAGCTCAAAGCGTTAAGTCAGCGGCATGGTTGCACCTTGTATATGACGTTACTGGCGAGCTGGTCGGTGTTGATGGGGCAGTTATCGGGTCAGGATGATGTGGTGATAGGGAGCCCGGTGGCGGGGCGCAGCCGGACAGAGGTTGAAGGGCTGATAGGGATGTTTGTGAACACCCAGGCGCTGCGGATAGATTTAAGTGGCGAGCCGGATATGGGGACGTTACTGAGCCGGGTGAAACAGGTATCGGTGGATGCCCAGATGCATGCGGATATTCCGTTTGAGCAGGTGGTGGAGGCGGTGTCGCCGAGCCGGAGCTTATCGCACAGTCCGTTATTCCAGGTGATGCTGACCTTACAGAACCTGCCGGAGCAACGGGTGTCGCTGGGGGATTTGGCGTTACAGGCCGGAGAGAGCACCATAGAGACGGCGCAGTTTGATTTAAGTTTGGTGGTGAGTGAAGTTGATGGTGAACTGCGCGGTGGACTGAATTATGCGGTGTCGTTATTTGATGAAGAGACGGTGCAGCGGTATGTGGATTACTGGGTGCAATTATTACATGGTCTGGTGAGTGCACCAGAGCAGCCGGTCAACGCGCATCCGCTGTTAGGGGAGGTGGAACGACATCAAGTCTTGCATGACTTTAACCCGAGCTCGATGGATTACCCGGACCAGATGTGCATCCATGAATTGGTTGAAGCGCAGGCCCGGGCCCATGGGGATGCGATTGCGGTGACCGATGAAGTCGGGGCGCTGAGCTATGCCGAGCTGAATGCACAGGCGAATCAGCTGGCTCGTTATCTGCGGGATAAAGGGATTGGCCAGGGTGAATTAGTTGCTGTCTCACTTGAACGTGGTCGGCAAATGATTATTGCACTGTTAGCTACTCTGAAAGCGGGTGGTGCTTATATCCCGTTAGATCCTGGCTATCCACAGGATCGTTTGCACTACATGCTTGAAGACAGTGAACCCAAAGTTCTGTTGACCGAGAAGAAATTAAGTCATTTATTTATTGATATGTCGTCATTGGTACCGGTTATTGAATTGGACGGGGTGAATCAATGGTCACAAATGTCTACAGAGAATGCTCATGGGCGGTGTGCTTGTGCAGACGATTTAGCCTATGTGATATATACCTCGGGGTCGACCGGGCAACCGAAAGGGGTGCTGGTTGAGCACCGGAATTTAAGTCATCTGGTGGCGTGGCACAATCGACAGTTCAACATCACGGCGGGAACTTGTGCTTCCAGTGTGGCGGGTGTGGGCTTTGATGCGGCGGTGTGGGAAATCTGGCCGGTATTGTGTGGCGGGGGTCAGTTGCTGATGCCCACCTTAGAGGTATCGCGCGACCCGCAGCAGTTACTGGACTGGTGGCAGTCGCATCCGATTGAAGTGGGCTTTTTGTCAACGGCGATTGCCGAGTTAGCGTTTAACCGAGGCCTGACGCACCCAACATTGAGAACGTTACTGGTGGGCGGAGACCGGCTGACGCAATTACCGAAAGACGTGACATTTGAGGTGGTGAACAACTACGGACCGACGGAGACGACGGTGGTGGCGACGTCCGGGGTGATGCGGGCCGGCCGCGATATTCTTGATATTGGGGGTCCGATTGATAATACCCGGGTGTATATTCTCAATGGTGCCGGTCAACCGGTCCCGGTGGGCGTGACCGGTGAGCTGTACATTGGCGGCGCGGGAGTGGCGCGGGGCTATCTGAACCGGCCTGATTTGACGGTCGAACGCTTTATGGCGGACCCGTTCAGTGATGAGCCGGGGGCACGGATGTACCGGACGGGCGACTTAGGGCGGTGGTTGGCCGATGGTCGTATTGAGTACTTAGGGCGCAATGACCAGCAGGTGAAAATCCGGGGTTACCGAATTGAGCTGGGTGAAATTGAAGCAGCATTGCGGGCCCAGGCGGGTATTAAAGATGCAGTCGTCATCGCGCAAACGACATCGCAGGGAGTCACGCGTTTAATTGCTTATACCGTGGGCTCGGTTGATGTGGATAGTCAGAGAAACGCTCTGGCGTTGAAATTACCGGATTACATGGTGCCGGCGGCGTATGTGCAGCTGGACGAAATTCCGCTGACGGCGAATGGGAAGGTGGACCGCAAAGGGCTGCCTGAGCCGGGTGAAGATGCGTTTGTGCATGCGGCTTATGAAGCCCCGCAGGGGGACACCGAGCAGCAGCTGGCCGATATCTGGTCGCAGTTATTAGGGCTTGAGAAGATTGGGCGTAACGATAATTTCTTTGAACTCGGTGGCCATTCATTGATGGCAGTAGAGCTGGTTAGTGAGATTTGTAAAGCCGGTTTTAACTGTGATCTGAATACGCTATTTAGATTTTCTATACTCAAAGAGTTAGCTGAACAGTTGGATAATGCAGCATCAGGCCAACATGTTGAAAGTACTGAAGACGGTACTATCGCATTTAGAAAAACGGGCTCACAGGCACCACTGTTTATCGTTCCTGAAGCAAGTGGCGGGCTTTTCTATGGCCCGGTATTAACCGCCCATATCGATTCTAATATCCCTGTTTATGGCTTGGTTGCCCGGGATCGCAATTTGTCGAGTCTGAAGACGGTACAAAAAGCTGCAGCTTTTTATGTGGAAGCGATTCGCCAAGTTCAGCCTGAGGGACCTTACCGGTTGATTGGCTGGTCATTTGGTGGAACGCTGGCATATGAAATTGCCATTCAATTAATGGGCATGGATCAGACCATCGAGTTTTTAGGATTATTGGATAGCTGGGCCACCCTTCCAGAAGGTCGCTCTGCCGCTGAGTCGCTTGAAGCTGCCGGCACAGATGTCGCCATGATGGCAATGTGCTTAGATGTTATTGAAGCACAAATTCAATTTAATCGTGACAGATTAGATGTCGATGAAGTTAAGTCACGTTTAGATCGTTGTTCTAATTGGTCACAGTGTCATGATGTGATTTGTGAATATGAATTGATACCAGCAGATTGGTCTAAAGAATATTTCAAAAACTGGATTATTCACCGACGTGATTTGATTGTTGCTGAATATCAAATCCGGGACATTCCAGCGCATGTGGATTTGTTGATTGGAACAGAAGGTGGAAATAGTCATTGCTATCACGGCTGGGATACATTCTTACCTAAAGAATCAATCACACTCCATGAGTTTGTTGGTGGACACTTTAATGCGTTCTCGAGTGCTCATGTTGGTGGGGTTGGGAAAGTTATTTCATCTGCCATTATGGCCCGCCATCAGCAATGTGAATCAATCGTGAAAGCGCAGCAAAGTGCATATGATCCGGTCGTTAAACTAAGAACCGCAACCGATCATTCGCCTGTGGTCGTGTGTATTCCCGGCGCTGGGGACAATGTCTTTGGATTTATGGATTTAGTTCATAAGTTGCCTGATGACCTGTCTGTGCTGGGGTTACAGCCCAGAGGGTTATGGGGAGATGCACTACCTCATTCTTCGGTTGAAGCAGCCGCTGATTTCTATTTCCAAGCATTGCTTGCTCATGTGAAAGGCCGGACTGTCTATGTATTTGGACATTCGTTTGGTGGGTGGGCAGCGCTTGAGTTAACCAATCGATTAGAAGCATATGGTGTTCGCGTAGAATCTCTTGTTCTTGCTGATTCTCGTGTTCCAGATGCCCAGGTTCGAGAATACAGTGATCTGCAAGCTCTGCTGAGACTGATCGATTTGTTTGAGATGAGAGGCACTTCTTTGGAATTGTCAGAAAGTGATTTGAACTCGTTATCTGCCGGTGAGCGTTTGCAGCGTTTGCATGTGGCCTTGATCGCAAAAAGGTTTATGCCAGGTAGTGCAAAACTTGCAGAGGTTGAGGCAATTTTCAGGGTCTTTTCAACCAATATCCGTACCAGTTATACCCCGTCAGCGATACCCCAGACTGATTTTAAATTGTTACTCGCATGTGATGCGCGTGAGGAACAATTAGCAGGCTGGAAATCGTGGGTTCCTGAGCTCGAATTTGCTCATAGCCAGGGTAATCATATTCGATTACTTAATGTTCCCTTTGTTGATTCAGTTGCTGAATTGATTAAGCCACAGTAAAGGATGTTGTTATGTTTAAACCAATTTTAGTTCGTTTTAAGTGGCTGATTGTTTCAGCAACGTTACTCAGTGTGCTCGGCGCTTTAGCCGGGCTTGGGATGCTTAAGATTATTACCGATCAACTCAGTCAAATCGGCCATCCGCAGAGTCATTTTGCAATGCGTTTTGCCATCTTTGGTGCGGCAATTATCTCGGTGTTGGTTTTTAGCTTTGCTTCACGATATCTGCTGGCTAAATTAGGTGCTCTGGTGGTGTATGAATTTCGCGATTCATTATCTAAAAGACTTCTATCAACTCCCTATGCAGCAATTGAGAAACTCAAAGGCCACCGGATCATGGCCGTGATGAAAACGGATGCGGCGAAGTTGTCTGATGGGCTGCTGATGATGCCGAACTTTGTTTATAGTTTGGTGACTGTATTATTATGTCTGGCGTATATGATTTATACCTCTTGGCAACTATTTATATTAGTCTTCTCGCTTATTGTCGTGATTTTTTTGGTGGCTCGTTTCTTTTTAAAGTTCGGGTTAGCCCATTATCGTTGTCTGAGGGAGTATGAAGACGAACTGTTTTCAGGTCTTCGGACATTAGTTGATGGCGCAAAGGAGTTAACGCTTAATGCGAATCGGCGTCGCTTTGTTTATCAAAGGATCTTGTTACCGAACTTTGTTGATATTCGCCGGTGTAGTATTAAGGTATCCCTGATTTTTACAATGCTTAATGGTATGACATCCACACTGATCTTTTTTGTCATTGGTGTGATTGTTTTTGGTTCCAGAATCTATTTTACTGAGATCCCATTAGCTGATGTGGTCAGTTTTGTACTGGCTATTCTTTACATGATTAACCCTATGGAAAGCGTCGTGGGGTCATTAAATCAGATCAGTGAATTTACAGCGTCCTATCGGAAAATCGAAGGGTTGGATTTAGCGGATGATGACAACTTTGAAGAGAATCTGGCGGTGAAACGCAGTTTTGTTGAAACTCAGCCTTGGCAGACATTATCTGCTGAAAATGTGATTTATCAATATGAAGCGCAAGAGGGAAATAATGACGACTACCAGTTCCATGTCGGACCGGTTGATGTTCAGTTCCAACGAGGAGAAGCGGTCTTTCTGACCGGAGGTAACGGAAGCGGTAAATCAACGTTTGCTAAATTGCTGGTTGGCTTATATCAACCTGATCAAGGTCGTATTCGTCTGGATCAGAATGAGGTTGGAGAGTCGATTGCCGTTACTGATTATCAACAGTTGTTCTCAACTATTTTCTCTGATTTTTATTTATTTGAGCATGTTCTTGATCCAAAAGGACAACTTGCAAAAGATGAAGTGATTGGGAAATATCTGACTGATTTGGGGTTAGCCACGAAAGTTGATTCTAAAGAAGGCAAACTATCGTCAGTGATGCTGTCTCAAGGTCAGAAAAAACGTCTGGCTTTATTGATGTCTTATATTGAAGATTCACCTATCTGTCTTTATGACGAATGGGCTGCAGATCAGGATCCGACCTTCCGTGAAATTTTCTATACGAAAATTATTCCTGAATTGAAGCGACAGAACAAATTAGTGGTCGTTATCACGCATGATGACCGCTATTTTGATTTGGCGGATCAATTGATCAAATTCGAAAATGGTCAGATTATTAAAAATATCCGGCCTGATATCGGGATAGAAGAAACTGATGAGGTAATATCAGTGTCTGTCGTGCCTGCATAGTCTAAAAAAAGAGGAGCCCCTGGCGGGGCTTCTCTGATTCTGTATTTAACTCATTCAGGTTAGTTATCTTTTAATTCCATAAATAAGCTGCTGGCGAAGCTTTTTTCACAATAGTGACATTTGAGTTTTAGTTCCTGATTGACTTGGCGGATATAAAACAGGCTGGGAATATTTTCGCCATGTGTAATACAGTTACTATTCGGGCATTGGAATACGCCATGAATAGATTCAGGTTGTGTGACCTGAAATTTTTTGACGACCTGATAATCTTCAATGACATTGATCGTTGCTGTTGGTGCAAATAAGGCGAGTTGATTTGCCTGCTCTTCGCTGAAGATAGTATCGGCAACTTTAATCAGATCTTTCGATTGGTGATTTTTAGTGGGTAAATTAAGCCCGATAGTCAAGCGCTTATTGGTATCGGCAAGTCGTAAAAAACGTAAAATTTTGATGCCTTGACCTGCTGGAATGTGATCAATAACCGTTCCCTTTGCAATTGCTTCAACTTGTAGTTTTTTTTCCATTTTATCAGGCTCCGAATTCGTTAGTTAAAACCAAAGATAACAGTGCCTGACGGGCAAAGACGCCGTTGCGGGCTTGTTCGAAGTAATAGGCATAAGAGGTTTGATCGACTTGAATGTCGATTTCATCTATTCTGGGGAGAGGATGGAGGATTTTAAGGTTTGGTTTAACATGGCCAAACATACTGGCCTCAAGAACGAACCCGGAGCGTAAGTACTGATATTCGGTTTCATCAAAACGTTCTTTTTGTACCCGGGTCATGTAGAGGATATCCAGCTTATCAATAACTTGTTCGATACTCTGATGAAAACTACAGCGGATCCCTTTTTCTTTGAGTTCATCAATCAGGTAGTCTGGCATAGCCAGCGCTTGTGGTGCGACAAAGTAGAATTCGCAACCGAAAAGCGATAAAGCTTGTGCTAATGAATGGACGGTTCGTCCGTATTTTAAATCGCCAACAAAGGCAACTTTTAATCCTTCTAAGGTCCCCTGAGTTTCATAGATGGTGAAAAGATCCAGCAAAGTCTGGGTGGGATGCTGGTTTGAACCATCACCACCATTAATGACAGGAACGCTGGAAAATTCGCTGGCCAGACGCGCTGCACCTTCCCGGGGATGACGCATGAAAAAAGCGTCACTGTATGAAGAGATGATTCTGACGGAATCAGCTAATGTTTCGCCTTTTTTACCTAATGAGGTATTGCCTCCATCGGCAAACCCGATCACGCTTCCCCCCAGTCGTTGGACAGCGGTTTCAAATGAGAGCCGTGTTCGGGTCGATGCTTCAAAAAAACAGCTGGCAATTACTTTACCCTGAAGTAGTGTTGGGTGAGGTGTGGCTTTTAGCTGATTAGCTGTGGCTACAATGAGTTCCAGCTCCTGGCGGCAAAGATCGGTTATCGAAATGATATGCCGGTGAAACAGCGGGTTGGTCATTTTAGTGTCCTAGAAGTCCGATGTGAAAATCGGGAGAGCATTATAGCAGTACTACCTATAAATCACTATCGCTGACTACATCCGAATAGATGACCCTGGTCAACAACCAATCGTTTTATCTCATTTTTGCGCTGAACTATCTTGTTGAGACGGTTCAGTTTGAAGATTTATTCTTATCGTGTGGTGATATAGCCCTGGTATTGTCTTAGATGACTGGATTCTGGGTAATCCAGTAAAAATTCCCCAACAAAGTCTTTATAGGGAGCCAGGTATGGGAAATGGTGATAGGTTGTCCAGCTCGGAGGCGGAACTTCTTTACTGATAGTCTTCATGGCTTTTTGCCACTGTTTGCTGTTATCGAACCAAATTTCAGTAACTTGTTGAAATGGGCTGGTATGTGGTTTAGTAAGAACATGGCTTGAGATAATTCGATTGACTTGAGGGCATTTGATCAAAGCCGGAATGAGTTTGCGTTTAAACCATCGATTGCCTCGTTTGACAGATACGCCTTTGGGGTATTTAAAGACGATTAACCAGCGATAATTGGGGCCATCTTCGATGGTTCGGTTGCTTCTTTTATAATTTTCTTCTTAGAAGATAGGAACGAAAACAAAAACGGTCGGATGATACCCATTTCTTGTGTTAAGCCAATGGGTTGGGCGTAGTTGGCCATTGATTGGTTGGCGGGTGATTCGTAAATATTTGGGATCATATGTTTCTCTGAAAGCGATTCCATCGGGTGTGGCATTTTTGCTGGTATTAAATGGATTGGATGAGCCAGTAGTGTTCAGTCATGATCCAGTTGTAGGTTCCGTAATTTTCTCCAGCGGGGGGCACAGGTAATGCCCGGTAGGTATCGTATTTTGTCACGTAAGGTTCGAATTGCGAGATACCGTCAGGCACATGGTATTTATATAACCATCGATAGGCTGCGGGAAGGTCGCTATTATCGCGAACACTGACCATAATAAAGCTTCTCATTGATTGAAATATAATGAAAATTTAAAAGATAAATAGTTTGAAGAAAAATGAATCCGATTGAATATTTTTTAATGTTATTTCTATCATAACTCTATTGTTCCTTATAAGTATCTCGACAATCATGAAACAAGGTTATATTAGGTCTGTTTTTTCTGTTTTTTCTGTTTTGAATGGCTTTTTAATTGAGAATAACTTCAACTTATATTTAGTTTTATTTTCCAAATTGGAACTCATTGTTTCATCTTAGGTATTTGGGATTAATTCGCGATAAAACATATGTATTTTTATGCAGTTTATTGAATATATCAGCGTTGTTTTTTATGAGTAATTTTAGATGAAATTGCGTTTAATTAATTCTATTTTAAGCGAATTTCTGCGATTTTATAAAAGTTGGTAAAAGTTTTTATATATTAAAATCCTACGTTTTTTCTGCATATCGTGTAAACTCCTCCGCTCAGGTATCTCTATGCCACATAACATCATAATAAAACCTGTTGTCTGGTTAACTGGACATGCTAAGAAAACAGGTCACAAACGGAGAGCTAAAATTTATGGATTTGATTCAACAAATCGAGAGCATCATTCATGTAGTGATGGATCCGGTCAGTCATTTCATCTGGACTTATGTTCTGGTTTACCTTTTGCTGGGAGCTGGGATCTTGTTTACTTGTTTTACCGGGTTTATGCAGTTTCGTTTGCTTGGTCACATGATGCGAATCACATTTACACGTAGAGAGGCTGGGGAAAAAGGTATTAGTGCTTTTCAGGCTTTTGCTACATCGTTGGCTTCGCGAGTCGGAACAGGAAACCTGGCTGGTGTTGCGATTGCACTTTGGGTTGGTGGTCCCGGAGCAATATTCTGGATGTGGATCACGGCATTAGTGGGGTTAGCAACAGCTTTTATTGAATCGACTTTAGCCCAGGTTTATAAAGAGCCTCATACGGATGGTTCTTTTCGTGGGGGACCAGCATATTACATTGAGCGGGGGTTGGGTCATCGCTGGATGAGTATCGTTTTTGCGATTTTCTTATTGTTTGCCTACGGTTTAGCATTTAATGGTGCTCAAGCGAATACTATCGCCGATAGTATGCATGAAGCATTTAATATCCCAACATGGGTCACTGGGGTTGTTTTAGTTATTTTGACAGCGGTTATTATCTGTGGTGGTGTACGTTCTGTCGCTAAAACAGCTGAAAAAATTGTCCCTGTTATGGCCATTTTATATCTGTTAGTCGCTTTATACATTCTGATTGCGAACCTTCCTGAAGTTCCAGGAATGCTTGCCTTAATCTTCAAGAGTGCTTTTGGCTATGGGCCAGCGATTGGTGGAACCGTGGGGTATACCGTTAAGATAGCGATGGAAAATGGTATTAAACGTGGTTTGTTTTCAAACGAAGCTGGTATGGGGTCTGCGCCTAATGTTGCAGCAACAGCCACTGTGAAACATCCCGCAGCTCAGGGCCTTGTTCAATCTTTTGGGGTGTTTGTTGATACGTTAGTGATCTGTAGTTGTACTGCTGTGGTTATTCTGTTGTCTGGTGTGTATAGCCATTTAATGGAAAATCATGCTGGTCAGCACATTGAAGGGATCACCTTGACCCAGCAGGCGATGACTGATCATTTAGGCGTATTTGGTAGTTACTTTATTGCAGTTGCTATTTTCTTATTTGCATTTACTTCGATTATTGGAAATTACGCTTACGGCGAAATTAATATCGGTTATTTGTTCAAAAAACATTCTAAATTTGCGATTAACATATTGCGTTTTGCTGTTTTGGCTATGGTGATGTTAGGCTCTGTTGCCAACCTGACGTTTGTCTGGGAATTCGCTGATTTTGCAATGGGATTAATGGCTACAACTAACCTTATCGCGATTATCTTCCTGGCCCCTGTTGCGTTTATGACATTGCATGATTATGAGCGACAACGAAAATTAGGGATCAAGCAACCTGTCTTTGAGCCTAAACAGCTTGAGAAGGTTGCCGGGCAGTATTTGCATAATATATGGGGCGAGTAACCTATTGTTGAATGAATGGTGATTGAGTCTATCTAATCGCTCTTTGGCATGATAAAAAATACGGGGCTAATGCCCCGTATTTTTTATCATATATCGATGATATTTAAAGTTGAGGGCCTGCACTGACAAGTGCCTGGCCGGCTGAGGTATCAGTATACTGATCAAAGTTTTTGATAAACCTTTGGGCTAAATCAACGGCTTTGACCTGCCAGTCATCAGCTATCTCATAAGTGTCCCGCGGATCGAGGATATGAGAGTCAACCCCTGGTAGTGCAGAAGGAATGGCCAGATTGAAAATTGGTAATTGGTTCATCGGCGCTTTATCAATATCTCCATTTAGAATGGCATCAATGATTCCCCGGGTATCACTAATTGAGATTCGTTTTCCTGTTCCATTCCATCCTGTATTGACTAAATAGGCTGTTGCGCCACTGGCTTGCATCCTTTTAACCAGAACCTGAGCGTATTGTGTCGGATGGAGTGTTAAAAACGCAGCACCAAAGCAAGCTGAGAATGTTGGAACCGGTTCTGTGATTCCGCATTCAGTTCCTGCAACTTTTGCTGTAAATCCAGAGAGGAAATGATATTGAGCCTGTTCATCCGTTAATTTGGCAACAGGAGGGAGTACCCCAAAAGCATCTGCGGTTAAAAAGATGACTTTTTTCGCATGGCCGGCTTTGGAGATTGGAGTGACAATATTTTCGATGTGGTAAATCGGATAAGAAACCCGTGTATTTTCCGTTTTGGTATTATCGTCATAATCAATTTGACCTGTGGTATCGACGACAACATTTTCTAACAGAGCATCTCTTCTGATGGCATGATAAATATCAGGTTCATCTTCTTCACTAAGATGAATAGTTTTTGCGTAACACCCACCTTCGAAGTTGAATACGCCATCATCATCCCAACCATGTTCATCATCGCCAATCAGTGCTCGTTTGGGATCGGTTGATAAGGTTGTTTTCCCTGTACCTGAAAGTCCGAAGAAAATGGCAACATCACCTTTTTCGCCGACATTAGCACTGCAGTGCATAGCCGCGATACCTTTAAGCGGTAAGTAATAATTCATAATGGCAAATATGCCTTTTTTCATTTCACCGCCGTACCATGTACCCCCAATGAGCTGCATGCGTTCAGTTAAGTTGAATACAGTGTAATTTTCTGAGTGTAAACCTTGTGACTGCCAGTTCGGGTTGGTTGTTTTTGATGCATTAAGAACAACAAAGTCAGGCTCGTAGGTCAGAAGTTCCTGAACAGTTGGCCGAATAAACATATTTTTAACGAAGTGGGCCTGCCAGGCAACTTCGGTAACAAAGCGGACTTTGAGTCGGCTGTCAGGGTTTGCTCCACAATACGTATCGACGACAAATAATCGTTTTCCGCTGAGTTGGGATGTTGTTATTTGTTTGAGTTCATCCCAAGTTTCCTGAGGAATCGGTTTGTTGTCGTTTGGTGAGACCGGGTTATTCCACCAGAACGTATCATGCGTTACATCATCTTTGACGATGAATTTATCTTTCGGTGAGCGGCCGGTAAATTTACCGGTGTCTACGGCAATGGCTCCAGATTGAGTTAGTGTCCCTTGTTCGTACCCGGTGAGATCGGCATGGGTTTCTTCTTTGAATAATTGTTCATAACTTGGATTATGAATAACTTCTTGAGGTTCTATAATGCCGTAATGGCTAAGATCAAGCTTCAGAAGAGCATGCTTATTAGCTGCCATATTAAAGCTCCTTGTAGGGAAGATGTTTATTGTATTGTTAGTCTAACGAAATTTTAGTCAAAAATTAGTATGAGAATGGTAAAAATGTCACAATCTTGTTACTGAGTTGCAAGAATTGGATGGAAATGGGTTATAAATCCCATTTCCATTTTTGGGGATTTAATGGGCTGATGGCTTATGAGATGAGCCATGAAATAACTGTTCAATAGCCTCATGGTTAAAGCGATATTGGCTTCCGCAGAATTCACAATGCATTGTAATCGCGCCTTGTTCATCACAAATTTGTAGAAGTTCAGCTTCATCCATAGAAAACAGGGCAGATTGACATCTTTCTTTTGAGCAGGAACAGGCAAATTCAACTGGTTGTGGATCGAAAATGCGTACTTGTTCTTGATGGTATAGCCGGTACAGGAGCTCCTCTGCTGGAAGCGTAAAGAGTTCTTTTGCTGTAATTGTTTGTGTGAGTTCCCTGATGTGGTTGTAATCATCAGCAGCATTAGAGCCATTTGCTGGTAGTTGCTGGATCAAAGTGCCTGCGCAACATGGATTTTTGGGGTCATCCTGATAGAACAACCACAGATGTGTAGGCAATTGCTCTGATTGTGCGAAATATGCTTCGATGCTTGCAGAAATGCCAGCGGTTTCTAATTGGACAATTCCCTGATAACGTTCACCATTATCTGGAGAAATAGTGATAACCAGTCGTGCTTGTTTCCCAACCAGTTTTGCCAGTGAATGCGTATCATCGAAGAGAGTAGCATCCCATCGGGCTACTCCACGCATCTGTTGGCGGTTATTGCCATTAATGGCAACGTAATGCAGGGCACCATTTCCTTGTAATTGAACAGTGATATCTCCCTGAAATTTAAGCGTTGCTGTCAGCAAACTGGTTGCTGCCAGAAGCTCGCCGATGATTTGCCTGATTCGGGTCGGATAATCCTGCTGAGATAAAATGGTTTGTAACGTGTTATCTAGCTGAACTAGCTCGCCTCTGACTTGATAATTTTCAAAAAGATAACGGTATAGAGTATCACTTTGTGCCATGCTTTACTCACCTGATTGTTGGTGTTTAAACTGAAGGATCTGGCGACGCTGTTTCTTATCGGGACGCCGCTCAGGTGAAAGAGGTTTTGGAGTTAATTTTCGCTGCTCAGCATGTAACTGTCGCTTCGCAATGCTTTGTTCGGTTTCCTGATATAAAGATTGAGCAATCGGCGCTTTGGATCTTTTATCACTAAGTTTCAGGATTTCAATTTCGCGTTGATCCTGACTTTGCCATAAGGTGATGATTGCACCAATTTCAACGTTGCGGCTTGGTTTGCAGCGTTGTTGGTTATAGTGGACTTTTCCGCCTTGGATCATTTCTCTGGCGATGGAGCGGGTTTTATAGAATCGTGCTGCCCACAGCCATTTGTCTAATCGAATTGCAGATTGTTGAGGCATAACTCTCTCGCCTTGATTGAAAGCGATAGTATACCAGTTTTTGGTTTCTCGTTAGGGCTGTTGAGCATGAATGATTCATATTAACTCAGATGAAAGATCTATAACATCGAAGGGAACTTATATGGGTTTAGTTAATCTATTAAAAGCAGTGGTTTACTATGCCTAATTCATGTTAAATAGTTTTTAGTATTAATAAATAGTATCAATTTTATTGAAAACCATGTCATCATATTTTCGTAAAAGTATGATATGTGGAAAATTAGGTAGTTAATTACTTGATTGTCATATTTTTATGTAAAGCTTAAATTAATTAGTAAATTGTCGTTGTGGTCTCACGTTTAGTATCTAAAATAGGCCGAGTTTTTCTTTAAAAAAATTGATAATAAAATTATTATCAATTTGTTTTATCGGGTAAATGGTTAGCAGTGTGTATTAGTTCGGATGTGATGTATATATAAAATGAATCAATTAAATCAAATTATTATGGCGATTCGGCGGCAGGGAAGTCATCCATTCGTTATTCACCTGGTTACTATTCTACTGTTGTTTTTCAGCTGTTATCAGCTGGGGATTTTAACGTGGAAGTTTTTCCCGAACCATGATCATGCTACTTCATCAGAGGTGGAGTCGCAGCCTAATATTATTGCAACTCACCCAGATCAATTGAGTGAGTTGCAATCGCTTCATTTGTTTGGCGTTGCGCCAGAGAGAATATCTCAGCACGATAGCCGGGCTCCGACAACGCAGTTACCTATCGTCTTAAACGGGGTATTGTTTAGTAGTGATCCAGATAAGGCCTTAGCTGTCATTGCCAGAGCTGGGAAACAACTGATTTATGGCCCTGGAGAAAAGATAGAGGGGACACAGGCAAAGGTAGAGAGAATTTATCCGACATTTATTGTGCTTAACCGGTCTGGTCATCGTGAGCGGTTGTATTTACCGAATAGTCGGTCAGTTGCCCCGGTTCCTTTAAAGCGATTACCGCCCTTGGCGTCAGCAAATTTCCCCAGTGTCCGGGATATATTAGCGGACCCTGCTCAGATCAATCAGTATTTTGATATTAAGCCGGAATATTCTAAGCAACATCGTTTATTGGGGTATAAGTTACAACCTGGCCCAGATCCTCAGTTGTTTCATCGGTTAGGATTTCAGCCAGGTGATCTGGTGTTATCCATTAATGGTTATCATGTGAATGATACTCAAAGTGTGATGAAGCTTGTTCGAAATTTTCCATCTTCAGGTAATTGCCAAATTATTGTTTTACGCCAGGGAATGCGCGTGACAATGAATTTGCGTCTACCCAGTTAATTTTAGGAGACACCGTATTCAATGAATGCTAAAGGAATCAAAAGGTTTTGTTGTGGGCTATTCATCAGTGTCTGGTTAGCCGGGACTGTTCCAGCTTTTGCTGCAGAATATTCGGCTAATTTTAAAGGGACTGATATTACTGAATTTATTAATACCATTGGCCGTAATCTACACAAGACAATTATTATTGACCCATCTATTCATGGGAAGGTCAATGTTCGAAGCTATAACATGCTAAGTGAAAAGCAGTATTATCAGTTTTTCCTGAATGTGTTGGAAGTTTATGGATTGGCAACTGTAGATATGCCTGATGGTGTCATAAAAGTGGTCCCTGCTCAGGATGCTAAAACCTCAGCAATTCCTTTAGCAAATGGTCTTCATCCTGGTCACGGTGATGAAATGATTACCCGTATTGTGGCGGTAAAAAATGTTTCTGTTAAAGAATTAACGCCTATTTTGCGTCAGCTGACCGATAGTAGTGGCGGAAGTAATGTCGTTCACTATGCACCATCAAATGTCATTATGATTACCGGGCGGGCAGCCGTTGTGAACCGAATGGTTGCAATTATCCATAGAGTTGACCAGGCTGACGATAGAAAAGTTGACGTTGTCAGGCTCAAGTATGCATCTGCAAATGAAATGGTACGTGTTGTTAATGCTGTCTTGAGTAAAACAGATCAAAAAGACCAACCCAGTGCTTTGATTCCGGCTGTGGTTGCAGATGACCGGACTAATAGTGTCCTGGTTTCCGGAAATCCTGAAGCCAGAGCCAGAATTTCACATTTAATCAATCAACTTGATAGTGAAATGCAGTCATATGGTAATACGCGGGTGTTTTATCTGAAATATGCACATGCTAAAGATCTGGTGAAAGTATTAAAAGGTGTGAGTACGACAATGGGTAAACAGTCTGCTCAGGCTAAAGGGAAAAAAAGCACGTCAGGAGGGAAGAATTTTTCAATCGAAGCTTTTGCCGATACCAACTCACTGGTGATTACAGCAAAGCCAGAAACAATGCGCTCACTGGCGAAAGTGATCCGTCAACTTGATATCCGGCGGGCTCAGGTTCATGTTGAGGCGATGATTGTTGAAGTCTCTGATTCTACAGGCGCAAATTTAGGTGTTCAGTGGGTTACTCCAACCGGTGGGGTCCAGTTTAGTAATGGTTCATCGGTTCCTGTCAGTACTCTTGCTGCGGGGATCTATACTGCCCGCAGTTCCACATCGACTACCTATACATCTTCTGGGACATCGACATCAACCAGCTCAGACGGTGATGTGAGTGATTTAGAATCAGCGTTAAGTGGTGTGTCTGGTGCTATTGTCGGATTTTATAAAGGTGGCTTCGGTGCACTGCTTCAGGCATCAAAAACCGATACAAAAACCAACGTACTGGCAACACCATCGATTACGACGCTTGATAATCAGCAGGCTTCTTTCCTTGTTGGTGAAGAAGTGCCTGTTAAAACAGGTTCGACAACTGGTTCTGATAACAGTAACCCTTTTACTACCGTTGAACGTAAAGAGGTTGGTATAAAATTGACGGTTACACCGCAAATCAATGAGGGAAATGCGGTGCAATTGAAGATCAAACAGGAAGTATCAAAAGTTCAGGGGCAGACATCAATTGATGTGATCTTCTCTAAACGGCAGTTAAGTACAACGGTTCTTGTCGATAGTGGGCAGACTTTGGTGCTTAGTGGTTTGATTGATAGTGAGGTGGAACAGAGTGTCAGTAAGGTTCCCCTATTAGGAGACATTCCGGTACTGGGTTATTTATTTAGCTCGACTTCGAGTGAGAAAGTGAAGCGGAACCTGATGATTTTTATCAAACCAACAATTATCCGGGATGCTGGCTCGCTTCGGGATCTGAGTGCTCGTAAATATACCGAAATTCGGGCATTGGAATTATATCGTCGAGATCAGGGAATACATTTAATGCCTGATAAGAAAACACCTGTATTACCTGCTTATCAGAGTAGCGGGTCGCAACAATTGCCTAAGGAAGTTCAAAAATATCTGGATAAGATACATAAAAATGCTGCGGATAGTCAGGGTGATACATCGACGCAACAATCGCAGGACTAACTGTTATGGATGAAATGTTTGATGAAACAACAGCCGATAATCGTTTGATGCGCCTTCCATACGGTTTTGCTAAAAAGATGGGTGTGCTATTAGATGGTGAACAGGGAATCCTTTATACAAGTGATGCACCTTCTTTTGATCTATTAAGTGAAATTCGTCGTGTGTCTGGTCAATCATTTCGGATTGAAACAGTTTCTGAGCAACAGTTAGAGCATTTGCTGGCAGAGCATTACCAGAATGATTCGTCTGAGGCCCGACAACTCATGGAAAATCTGGGCAGTGAAATGGATTTCTATACATTGGCTGGTGAATTTCATGATGACGAAGATTTATTAGAATCAGAAGATGATGCCCCTATTATTCGCTTATTAAATGCGATGTTAGGCGAGGCGATTAAGGCAGGTGCAAGTGATATTCATATTGAAACATTTGAAAAATCGTTGTCGATCCGATTTCGTGTGGATGGCGTTTTAAGGGAGATTTTAAGACCGAATCGCCAACTGGCAGCGTTATTGACCGCTCGTGTAAAAGTGATGGCTCGCTTGGATATTGCAGAGAAGCGTTTGCCTCAGGATGGCCGTATTTCATTAAAAATCGGTGGTAGAGCGGTTGACTTAAGGGTGTCAACAATGCCTGCAAGCTTTGGTGAACGGGTTGTTCTTCGTTTGCTTGATAAACAGCAGGCAAAATTGGATATGTCTGGTTTGGGGATGCCGGATAAACTTCACAAGCAGTTAAACGGTATATTAAATCAGCCTCATGGGATCGTTTTGGTGACAGGGCCAACTGGTTCAGGGAAAAGTACCACGTTATATTCTGGTATAAACAGTATCAATAGTCGTGAGCGTAATATTTTAACTGTTGAAGATCCTGTGGAATATCATATTGACGGAATTGGTCAGACGCAGGTAAATACGAAGGTTGATATGACTTTTGCCCGGGGACTTCGAGCGATATTGCGGCAGGATCCGGATGTGGTCATGATTGGTGAAATTCGTGATTTAGAAACCGCTGAAATTGCTGTACAGGCGAGTTTGACCGGACATTTGGTTTTGTCGACTTTACATACGAATACGGCAATTGGTGCTGTGACAAGGCTTCGTGACATGGGGATCGAACCCTTTCTCTTGTCTTCGTCTCTCGTTGCTGTATTAGCGCAGCGTCTGGTTCGTGTACTTTGTCCCCATTGCTGCAAACCACATTTTCTGACTAAGAAAGAGTGTCAGTTATTACATCTGGATGTTGAGCAGTATCATCACCATGAAGTGTTTATGCCTGGGGGATGCGATCAGTGTAACCAGAGCGGATATAAAGGGCGTACAGGTATTTATGAATTAATTGTCATTACGGATAAGTTGCGAACGTTAATCCATGAAGGTGCCGGAGAGCAGAAAATGCTGGATTGTGCACGTAAACATTATCCTGCCATTTTAGAAGATGGTGCCAGAAAAATACTCGAAGGTGAGACCAGTCTGGCAGAAGTATTGCGTGTCACGCATGAGGAGCGTTAATGGCAGCTTTTCAGTATCAGGCGTTAGATGCGAAAGGAAGAAAGAAAAAAGGTGTTATTGATGGGGAATCAGCCCGTTTAGTTCGCCAGCAACTTCGTTCGCAAGGCATGACTCCCCTTCAGATTAAGGCTACAGGTGAGTCGGCCTCTTCTCGAGTGTCCAGTCATGGTCATAAGGCCCGGATTGGCCGGGTAAAAAGTTCTGATCTATCTCTTTTCACCAGACAGCTGGCGACGTTAGTTGCTGCGTCTATGCCTGTTGAAGAAGCACTACGAGCGGTTGCGAAACAAAGCTCTAAAAATCAAGTGAAAGAGCTTTTATTTGAATTAAGAAGCCGTGTCGCACAAGGTTATTCCTTATCGGATGGTATGTCTGGGTTTCCGAAGATATTTGACGATTTATATCGGGCTATGGTTGCAGCAGGAGAGAGGACCGGGAATCTTGATTTGGTATTAAACCGTTTAGCGGATTACACCGAGCAACGACAGCAGATTCGAATGAAGACACTTCAGGCAATGATCTATCCGGCTGTATTGGTTTTTGTTTCAATATCCGTGATTATGATTTTGCTGGCTGCAGTTGTTCCTCAAATTGTTGCCCAGTTTGTGCATATGGGACACGATCTTCCTTTATCGACTCAGATCTTGATTTCATTGAGTCATGGCGTTCGGACTAACGGCTGGTGGATGGCTATTTTGTTAGTGGTCATCATTGCTCTTGTTAAAAGCGCCTTGAAAAAACCAGAAATTAAGCTTCGCTGGCATCAACATAGTTTGAAGTTGCCGGTGATAGGGCGTGTTATCTCTGAGCTGCAAACTGCGCGTTTTGCCAGAACACTTAGTATTTTGACAGCAAGTGCCGTGCCTTTGGTGGAAGCTATGCAGATTGCCAGCCAGGTTTTATCGAACCGATATGCCAGAGAACAGTTGATAACAGCCAGTGAGTCGGTTCGAAAAGGGAATCCACTTTTAGCTACATTGACTGAAACGAATTTATTTTCCCCCATGTTATTGCAGATGATAGCAAGTGGTGAGCAGACCGGTGAACTGGAACAAATGCTTGATCGGGCAGCAGATTTTCAGGATCGGGAATTCAGTTATCGTGTTTCAATTGCACTGTCGATTTTTGAGCCAGCACTGATCGTTTCTATGGCTGCAATTGTTTTATTTATTGTGATGGCCATTATTCAGCCTATTCTGGCGCTGAATAATATGGTTGGGTAAAGAGTTATTTAGGAGAAATGTAATGGTTCAACGACAACAGAAACGTCGTAATAAGGGATTTTCACTTCTGGAAGTAATGGTTGTGATCGTGATTATCGGTCTGATGGCAACATTGATTGTCCCGAACTTAATGGGTAATAAGGAAAAAGCTGATCAGAAAAAGGCTCTTGCCGATATCGTCGCATTAGAGAATGCTCTGGATATGTATAAATTGGATAACGGTGTCTATCCAACAACCGAACAAGGGCTGGAAGCGTTAGTGGTTAAACCTCAGATTGCACCAATTCCCCGTGACTACCGTAGTGGTGGGTATATCCGTCGTCTGCCTGAAGACCCATGGGGTAAACCATATCAACTTCTTTCTCCAGGAGAGCATGGTGCAATCGATGTTTACTCTGATGGCCCTGATCGCCAAGCTGGGACAAAAGATGATATTGGGAACTGGAATATAAAATGATGCATCGAAACCGCGGATTTACCCTGCTTGAAGTTTTACTCGTCATTATGTTGATTGGGTTGGGGTCATCTGCGGTCATCCTTTCGATGGGGCCCGGGAGTCGCGAAAGAGAGCTTGAGCAAAAAGTCAGACTCGTGAGTGACCAGTTACGCTATGCTCGGGATGAGTCGGTTTTAAGCCAGATACCTTTGGGATTGAAGTTAACAGATGATGGTTATCAGTTTTACCGTTATAAAGGGAATTCTCACTGGAAAGTAATTAAAGATCGTCGTTTTAAGCCGGTTCATGGCTTAAGAGACATCATACTGAGTATTAATGGTAAGCCTGTTAATCTTGATTTAAAGAAAAAAAAGCAGGAATTGGAAGACCCATTTAGTCTGAAAAAGAAAAAACCGAAAGAACCAACAATTCAACTAGTTTTTTCAGGTGATGGGATCTGGCCTTTATTTAAGTTGGATCTTGGTGACGGGCAACAGCAGTGGCAAATTTCTTCTGAAAACCCTAATGGTCAATTAGAGCTGAATAAGGTTTCAAGTTGATGAAGGTCAAAGGGTTTACATTACTTGAAGTGATTGTCGCTATGGCTGTTTTGGCCATTGCGGGTCTTTCTTTGCTACGAGCCGGAAACGAACATTTAGTCCATTTGTCTCACTTGCGTCAAAATTTAGTGGCTAATTGGGTGGCCGATAATAAAATCGCGGAAATTCGTATCGTGCAGCAGGCTGAAGCATCAGAAGGCCAAGTGCAAATGGCTAAAAAGGTTTGGTATTGGAAAGTCATCGTCGGAACACCAAATCGCTGGTTAATTCCTTTTAAAGTAGAAGTTCGGCGTTTACCTAAATTACCGCCGATTGTTGTACGTACCGGGTATCTGGGTAAAAGGACATCTTGATGAAGTCACGTGGATTTACGCTACTTGAGATGCTCGTTGCGTTAGTTGTGTTTGCCATGTTGGGAATGGGTGCCTATCAGATGCTTCGGGGGCTTTCGAATACAGTTTCGGTGAGTCATCAACATAGTAACCATTTGGCTTCACTTGAACGTACATTTGCCTTGATGGGAGCCGATTTTCGTCAGGCGACTATTGTAAAGCTCAGAGATGCTGGACGACAGGGGGTAGCCGGGCAGCAGGGATGGCTAGGTAGTGAGCAGGGCGGTGTTTCATTAATCCGGGTCGGCTGGAAGAATATCGGAGCTGTTGAGAAACGCTCTGGCGTATTGCGGGTAGGCTATCTGGTTAAGCAGGGAAATTTGATCCGACAATTTTATCGTCATCTCAATCCGCTTCCCGGACAAAAAATACAAAAACAAGTGCTTTTCAAGGGGGTGAAAGGGCTTGAATTTCGATTTTATTTGAAAAATCAGGGGTGGAAAACTCGCTGGCACCGCCATGATCAACTGCCTAAGGCAATCGAAGTTCGGTTTCATCTGAGCGGGGTAGGAGAATTACGCAGAATCTATCTGTTACCGCCCTATTACCATAAAGTTGAAGCACTTAAACAGGCTCAAGAAGATGAGAGCAGCAGTGAGTAAATATAAGTCGCAAAAGGGTATCGCGCTACTCATGGTGCTTTTAGTCATTGTGATGATGGTGTTGTTAACGACGCGTTTAAGCAGCCAGTTAGGATTGGATATCAGTCGGGTTAGTGATGTACAGGCGCAATCAAATAACTGGCAGAGATTACTGAGTGGCGAGGCTTTAGGTGTTGCTGTTTTACATAAGGATTTAAAAAAATCGCAGCGTTTATCTCGGAAACAGGATTGGGCAAAAAGTGGCATTAATTTACCCATTGATGGCGGAACGATTAAAGGGCGTATCGTGGATATGGAGAGCTGCTTTAATCTGAATGCGATGCATCAGCCGACGAATTCGAATAATGGATCGATGGTCGAGACTTTGTTTCTCCGATTATTGTTGGTAGAAAAAATCCCGTTCTCACAGGCCCGGGCTATTGCTGCTGCAACAAAAGACTGGATTGATTCTGGTCAGCATACCAGCCAGTATGGGGCTGAAGATAATGCCTATCAAAAGGCAGGATACAGAACGGCTGATAGTTATTTAGTTAGTGTATCTCAGTGGCGGGAAGTTCGTGGTGTGACTGCGAAAATTTATAAAAAAGTGAGTCCGTTATTATGTGCGATACCATCAGAACGTTTATCTATAGATATCAATACATTAACAATGAATAAAGCTCCCCTGTTGCAGATGCTGTTTTATGGATATTTAGACCGGCATGGCGCTATAAAAATTATTCAACGGCGGCCCAGAGATGGATTTCACCAGGTATTACAAATTTTATCGAATCCTGAATTAGCATCAGCTCGTCTGGATAAAGGGGTGATCAGAGTCATGGTGTTGACGAGTCGATATTTTCAGATTGAATTGCATGCATCGTCACCGCAAGGGTTGCAGAGTTCACTTTATTCTCTGGTTTATCGCAAAAGTGTCGCTAATTTTAAAGTTGTTCGCAGAACATTAGGAGATTGGTATTGAAGGAAAGTTTATTCATTCATCTTGGTAGCGCTGCGGATCAAAGCATTGATTGGTTGTGCTGGTCTGCGCAACTGGGTGAGATAGTTTCTAGTGGGGAATTAAATCATGCTGGCGAACTAAATCATTTACAAGAGATGTCGGTGTCACGGGATGTGATTGTTCTGCTTCCTGGCCAGCAGGTTGTATTGCAACAAATGGAGCTGGAGGCTAGTCACTACCGGCAGGTTCAGCATAGCCTGGGATATTTGTTTGAGGAACAGTTATCGGTTGAGCCTGAGCAGTTGCATGTATGCCGGGTCGATTATCGTGATGGAGTATTAACCGCTGCAATTGTTGATAAGTCATTAATGAATAAGTGGATTTCATGGTTAACCGATGCCGGAATTAATTCTGCCAGGTGGCTTCCGGACTATTTGGCATTACCGATGACTGATGAGCAACAACTGACATTGTTGTCTTGGAGAGATAACTGGCTAGTTCGAAGCTCAATGTCTTTTGGTGCATTCATCGATGATAACTGGCTGGATCTTGGAGTAGATAAACTTGACCCTGAACATGAGCGGACGATTTTGACCAACAGTCAGTCGAAGCCGCTTGGTGAGCAAAGGGAATATGAATTACTAGATGTAGAGCTGCCTATACAGGCCATGGTTGCAGGTGCCTTAAATAGTTCAGTTAATCTGCTTCAGGGTGAATATCGTCAGGAACGGCCTATTGGCCGATTGTTGTATCAGTTTCGCTATCTGATTGCCAGTTTTGTGTTAGCTGTGATTTTAATTGGTGTTAACCAAGGGGTACGACTGTGGCAATTGCAACAGCAGGTCCATGACGGGGAGCAACAGCTGGCTGAGCTTTATCAGCAAGTTTTTCATAATAAGGCACCACAAAGTTCTTATTTGGTCCGGGAGTCGTTAAGACATGTGGTAGAACAGCGAAGTCGGCATCAGCAACAGGGCGGTTTACTGAGTATGTTAAGTCGGTTAACTCCGACATTTGCGAAATTTCGTGGTCTGGAATATGAAAGTCTGAGATTTGAGCACAGCACGAGACAGCTGACGATTCGGATTGAGGCTCCTTCTTTTTCGAGTTTTGAGCAACTCAAACAGGCTATTCAGCCATTACAGATGACTACCGGTGCACTGAACCGCAAAGGAAAAAAAGTGGTCGGTACAGTGACGATTAAGGAGTAACCGATGAATGATTGGTGGC
Source organism: Candidatus Celerinatantimonas neptuna (assembly GCA_911810475.1). NCBI lineage: Bacteria > Pseudomonadati > Pseudomonadota > Gammaproteobacteria > Celerinatantimonadaceae > Celerinatantimonas > Candidatus Celerinatantimonas neptuna. The sequence continues at coordinate 1,267,553 of OU461276.1, read as the reverse complement.
AAAGTCGCAATTCAAGAGAGCGATGGATACTTTCGATTGGTGGCATTTTCTTATTGCTGATTATAATTTACCAGCAAGGATGGCTTCGTTTTCAGCAAGCTGTGAATGATGCGCAACAAACAGTGATGGAGCAACAACATACATTGCGCTGGGCCAAACAAAATGGTTCATTGTTATTTAATCAGCAAAAAGTTAATCCCAGTGATTCATCGCTGACGTTTAATCAGGCGGCGAATCAGAGTGCCGCTTCTCTACAAATTGCTATTACTCGATTGCAGCAAAGTGGTCAAAGCTATGAAGTCTGGATTGATCCTCAGCCTTTTGATGTGATTTTAAAATGGTTGACGGTGATGCAACACCGCTATGGTTATCCGGTTGATAATCTTGATCTAAAAACAACGGATCAAAAAGGAATTGTTCAGGTTGTTCGCTTAAAATTTGGCTCCCATCTATGAGAAAGAAGTTGGCACTCGCGATCATTGGTATCGCGATTTACCTGCTGACACTTTTTTTTACGGCTCCCGTTGCCATTTTCTATCATTGGTTTATTCCCGGACAGTTTCAGGTAACAGGGATTGAAGGTACTCTTTTTCATGGGTGGGTTGAACAACTCCGATGGCCTGGTGGATCAATATCCAATTTGCACTGGCGGGTATATATTAGCCGGTTATTGTTGGGGCAATTTCAGGTGGACATTCATTTTAGTGGGGCTATTAAAGGTCATAGTGAAGTAACCATAACGCCTTGGGGATGGCGATTTAATAACACACAGATATCTACCCGGTTATCGACGTTAAAGGCATCGTTACCGATTGAACTACCGGTTAACTTATCCGGACAGTTAAGCGTTAATCTCTCTGAATTTGAGCCGGGTTTAAATGGTTGTGAAAAACTCGATGGCCGGATCATGATTTCGGATGTACAGGTCAGTTCTGAATTAGGGGAATTTCATCCGAGTCATATTCTTGGCCAGTTACGGTGTAAGAATCATCGTCCTGATCTGCAAATTGATCATCGTGGTCCCATGTTCAGATTAAATATGCATGTTCAACGGCAACCTCAGCAATGGTTGTTAGAAGGGAGATTTAAGCCTACATCTGAGCTTCCTAAAGCCTATCGACAATTATTGCGTCGGATGACTCTTGGCGATAATCAGGGATATCATTATTTCCATCTGACCTATCCAAATCAGGTCAGACAGGTGAAAAACACTCACTAAATACCAACAAAATCTATCGCTGTTCCACTCTGTTATACCTGTTCGGTGTGATTGATTGATTTTTTACTTTCATTCATTCATCAAAGAGGTAGCATAAGCGTTATCAGGTTCTTAAGGTGAAGAGGGGATATGCCGATACTTCCCAAAATACTTGAAAAAACGATCACAGCAAAAAGCCGTTTTTTTACCATTGAAGCTCTTCATCTTGAATTTGCCAATGGCGTTAAACGGATTTACGAACGTCTGATTGGTGGTCGAAGCGGTGCGGTTATGGTTATTCCTGTGACAGATGATGGACAATTACTATTTGTTCGGGAATATGCCGTAGCAACAGAACGTTATGAGCTAAGCTTTCCTAAAGGCGTTGTTGATTCAGGTGAAACGACAGAGCAGGCAGCAAATCGGGAATTGCAAGAAGAAGTTGGTTTTGCTGCAGGGCAGCTGGTTATGCTTAAAGAATTAACTGTTGCTCCGAGCTATTTTTGCGGCTCGATGCAAATTTTTGTAGCTCAGAATTTGGTTGCGTCTCAATTGCTAGGTGATGAGCCTGAGCCATTACTGGTTGGGTCAGTACCTATTAACCAATCACTTGAATTGATCAAATGTCCGGAGTTTAGTGAAGCCCGAACAATCGCAGCGCTTTATTTATTTCTTCAGTGGTGGCAACAACAGGATGGTTCATGCGTCAACAGTTAGATGAATTATTGGAAGCCGTTGAGCAGATAGCTCAAGAAGTTGGTGATAAGATTTTAAAAATCTATCATAGTGGTGATTATCGGGCAGAAATTAAAGCCGATCAGACACCTGTGACGAGTGCAGATTTAGCTGCTCATCATCTCCTGTGTAACCGACTTTCTGCTTTAACCCCCAAATGGCCTGTGTTATCTGAAGAACATGCAAACATTGCATTACATGAACGACGCAATTGGGAGCATTACTGGCTGGTTGACCCGATTGATGGGACACAGGAATTTGTATCCAGAACCGGTGATTTTTCGACAATGATTGCGTTGATTGCATTTGGTGAGCCGGTACTTGGACTTGTATATGCTCCGGTCAGCGATACTTGTTACTATGCTTTAAAAGGAAAAGGGGCTTATAAAAGGCAAGGTGATCAAAGTGCAAAAGCAATTCATTGTCGACATCATAAACAATTGCCAGAAACCATTACTGTTGCTGTGAGCCGGGTTCAAAAACAATCTAAACTCAGGCGTGTTTTGAGTGATTCTTTTTCCTATGATTTTTTACCGCTTGGTAGTGCCAGTTTAAAAAGTTGCCTGGTAGCAGAAGGGACTGCGGATTGTTATGTTCGTCTTGGACCTACAGGCGAGTGGGATGTGGGTGCACCTTTGATTATTCTCGAAGAAGCTGGTGGTACATTGCTCGACCTTCAATTGCAAACAATGAGTTTTAATTGCCATGAATCGCTTATTAATCCTGATTTTATAGGTATTGGTGATAAAAATTTACCCTGGAATGAAATTATTGAAAATATTCCACATAATGAACGTATACGGAATATCGATAACTGGGGATAACTCACGTTTTTACATGATAAAAAGAGGCATACTGCATATGTAGTAAATCTTAGTTGACCGGATTTATCTATATTGCTTGTTAATTTGGCAATTCCTTAATCTTCAAAAGATTAACTCTGTGAATTTACGATGTTAACGCACCAAGTTATGTTCTTAGTGCGTTTTTTTTGTTCTCTAGGTGTTATTTTGACATGAGCCAGGCCATTAAACCAAAAGCTAATGATGCCATGACCATTGAACCTGCCAGGTTTAAGAAAATATTACCAATGGCTGTTGCCATTTTACCCAATTGAAACAAAGTCAGTGTTTCAGCCGTAAACGTTGAAAAAGTGGTTAATCCACCACAAAATCCAGTGGTAATCATCAGTTTCCATGCTGGATCTAGGTTAGGCATTTTTGCAAATACAGCAATGCCAATAGCAATAATAAATGCGCCGAGCATATTGACAGCAAGTGTCCCAAATGGGAGTGTCCCTGCAATACTATTTAACTTTAAGCTGACAAACCAACGCAGCATACTTCCAAAGCCACCTCCAATAAAGACGGCAATCAGTGTAGATAACATATGACCTCTTGATTTCAAAATAAAAAATGGAAAGCAGTCTTCCTGTATTGAAATTTTTGTTGAAATTCTGTCTGAGCTGAAACGCGATTAGATTTCGGGCTGCTAAGGAAAAACTGATTTTATCTTTATCGAATTACCTACAAGATAAGATAATCAGATCTCCGGTGATACAAATTCCATCAAACGTCAATACACCTAGAGACGCTCTCAAAATATCAGGCATCATCAGCCGAATAAGGCGGTTATTGGAGGAATGCCATCTCCTTCGATGGAGATTTTACACATTTTTTGTTCAAGAAGACATGGTTGGTTTGATGCTACCCCTGGTTAACTCAAAAATAGATGAATTAAGCGTCCCCTTTTTTCTCTGTAAGCATCTGTCGTAAGGCCGCAACACCCGCTAATCCTTTTTGACGTCGTTGTTCCTGAGTTTGTTGTGGTTTTCTATTTTCCCATTGAAGATCATCTTGTGGGAGTTCCATGAGAAAACGGCTTGGTTCAGGTTTAAGTATTTCACCAAATTGCCGCCGTTCCCGGGTCATTGTAAACGTAAGTTCCTGCTGGGCCCTGGTGATACCGACATAAGCAAGCCTCCGTTCTTCCTCGATCTGATCGTCATCGATGGAAGTTTGATGAGGTAGAAGCCCCTCTTCCATGCCGATGAGATAGACATAGGGGAATTCTAATCCCTTTGAAGCATGTAAGGTCATCAGCTGAACCTGGTCTGCATCGTTATCCTGTTCACCTCTTTCCATCATATCTCGCAAGATTAAGCGATTGACGACTTCATTGATATTCATAGGGGGATGTTCGGCATCACCTTCGAGCATATCACCGACCCATTGAAATAATTGAGAGACATTTTTCATTCTCATTTCAGCTGCTTTAGCACTGGGGCTGGTTTCATAAAGCCAGTCTTCATAATGAATATCGCGGACGAGATCGCGCACAGCCTGCAGCGCATCGCCTCTGACTGCCCGATCTGATAGTTCTACAATCCAGCGAAAGAAAAATTCGACAGCTTGACGAGCGCGGCTGCCAAGTTGGCTCTGTAAGTTAGATTCACAAGCTGCTGCGAATAAACTTAAGTGACAGGTATTGGCGAAATGGCCGATTTTTTCAAGCGTTGCCGGGCCTATCTCTCGCCTTGGAACATTGATAATGCGAAGTAGTGCACTATCATCATCTGGGTTGACGAGCAATCGCAAATAAGCCATGAGATCTTTAATTTCAGCCCGAGAGAAAAAAGATTGACCGCCGCTGATTTTATAAGGGATTCGGTTGGTCATTAATGTTTTTTCGAGTAATCTGGATTGATGGTTACCTCGATAGAGAATTGCGTAGTCTTTATATTGTGTCCGGTTGAGGAAATGATGCCCCATTAACTCGGCAATAACACGTTCGGCTTCTTGCTCTTCATTTCTTGCCATGATGACTTTAATTGGTTTGCCATAGCCTAATTCTGAGAACAAGCGTTTATCAAATAAGTGATCGTTATTTTCGATTAAAATGTTGGCGCATTTTAGAATACGTTGTGTTGAGCGATAGTTCTGTTCCAGTTTTATAATCTGTAAATTAGGAAAGTCTTGCTGGAGCTGTGCCAGATTTCGCGGATTTGCTCCCCGCCAGGAATAGATTGACTGGTCATCGTCACCTACGACAGTGAAAAAAGCCCGTTCTCCAACCAGTAATTTGATCAGTTGATACTGACTGGTGTTGGTATCCTGATATTCATCAACTAATAAATAACGGATTTTGTTCTGCCAGCGTTCACGCACGACCGTGTTCGTTTTCAGCAGCAGTGTCGGCATGAGAATTAAGTCATCAAAGTCTAGCGCATTGTATGCGCTAAGTTGATTTTGATAGCGTTGGTAGAGTGCTGTGAAAAGTTGTTGTTGCTCACTTTGTGCTGCCGTTGTTATCTGCTGAGGAAGGTATAAATCGTTCTTCCAACGGCTGATTTGATGTTGTAACTGACGAATGAGTTCTTTATCACCCTGGAGTTCTGTTTCGCTTAACTCTTTGAGTAAAGCAAGTTGATCCTGATCATCAAATAGAGAAAAGTTTGCTTTTAGTTTTAAAGACTGATGTTCTTTGCGGATGAGGTCGAGACCAAGCGTATGGAATGTGGAGATTGTCAATCCCCGGGATTTTGTTCTCCCCAGTGTCTGACGAACCCGGTCAGCCATTTCCCGGGCGGCTTTGTTTGTAAATGTAACTGCTGCAATATGACGTCCCTGATAACCACATTGTTCGATCAGATGAGCAATTTTATTTGTAATAACACGAGTTTTTCCACTACCTGCACCAGCGAGAACCAGACAAGGCCCGCTGGTATAGTGGACCGCTTGCTGTTGGGCACGGTTTAGTTTCACGCTAGCATACTCCTTGATATCGGCCGGACATTTTAACAAGAGCTCTTTTCAATACCAAGGTGCAAGTGGTTTATAGGACAAATTGATCGACTTGTTGATGAAGGCGTTTTGCTATTGCATCAAGCTGATGCGCCTGTTCTGCACTTTCTTTGGCTTGCTGTAGTAAATTATTTGCAACATCCGAAATTCCTTGCGTGTTCCGGCTGATTTCATCGGTGACAGCTCGCTGTTCTTCTGATGCACTGGCAATTTGAGTTGCCATGTCACTGATTTGTGTGATGGAGGAAGTAATACTATCGAGCGAATTAGTTGCAGCCTGAGCTTCATCGACGCTTCGTTGTGCCTGTTTACAGCTTTGTTCCATCGTCGTGACTGTATGGCTTGTATTCTCGGCTAAGCGTTTGAGCATGGTTCGTATTTCTTCAGTAGAATGCTGTGTTCTCTGGGAAAGATTTCTGACCTCATCGGCAACAACTGCAAATCCACGGCCCTGATCACCTGCCCGGGCTGCTTCGATTGCTGCATTGAGGGCCAGTAGGTTGGTTTGTTCGGCGATATCCTGAATTGTTGCCAGAATCGTTGCGATTTCGCGGCTGTCCTGATCTAATTGCTGAACGCCTTGAGCGGTTGTCTCTAACTGGTCAGCCAATTCGGTAATCTGCTGTTGATTCGCGATGATGACATCGCGCCCTTGCTGACTGGAGTCTGATGATTGCTGAGCCGCTAACGCTGTTTGTTCTGCGTGTCCGGCTACATCGATCGCTGTTGTACTCATCTCATGTAGAGCTGTTGCAACCTGAGTAATTTCCTGTTGTTGTTCACTGATTTTTTCTCGGGAATTTTGTGCCGAATTCGAGGTGAACTGAGCGTTCTTCGTGAGTTTTTGGGTATCATCACGAACACTTGTGAGCATTTTTTGCAGTCTTATTAAGAAGATATTGAAACCATCGGCTAAATGACCAATTTCATCTTTGCGTACTACGTCTAAGCGTTGGGTTAAATCTGCATCACCTTGACCTAATTCAGTCACGGCAGATTGTAATTTTTGTAAAGGTTTAAAGGCTATTCGAATCACTAATGCCAGTACGATGGCAACAATTATAAAGCTGATAATGCCATAGATAGCGGCATAGATAGTCTGTGCTTTAGCACTAGCGAAGATGATTAACGGGTTGTAATTTAATCCTAAGTACCATTGTGTTCCGGGGACTTTAAAAAATGCAACTAAAGCATTTTTACCGTTGATTTGTGCTGAAATTATTTTTCCCTGGCTATTAAAAGATGTGCTTGAGAGTTGTGGGCTTAGTTTATTGATGGATTTCAGAACCCATTTTTGATCAGGATATACGAGAATTGTGCCTTCATGGCCAACAAGAAAAGCCTGCATTGAATCGTTACTAAGGCTTTTGATTTGTTTTACCATATCATCAAGTGATGTATCGATTGCGAATACGCCTTCAGGGACTTTTTTCCCGATGGTCATGACGAGTTCCTTGGTGCTGACATCGACATAAGGCTTAGTCATGTAAATTCCGTTCATCGGTTGGTTTCTTGTCGCCTGATACCAGGGGCGAATTCTGGGATCATATCCTTGAGGAATTTTATAGTTTGGGTCACCTACGATCATTGCGCCTTTTTCTGTTCCCAGATAGGTCAGTGTCATTCCTCCTGCCTGCTGAGCCAAAAGAAGTTTTGACCTGATTTGTGCATTATTTTTTAGATGAGAGATTGCATTTAATACCCGGACTTTGCCTGATAACCAAGCCCCTAGTTGATTGGCTGTTGTTTTACCGATATGAGCTGAATTGTTTTGCAGGTCAAGGAATAGGTCCTTGCGCATGTTATAACGTTCAAAACTGATTTGTGCTGCAAAAAGGGCGGCTAATACTAAAGTTACAGTGATAATTAACTTTTGCTTGATTGACATACAACATCCATCCGTATTCACAAGTGACCAACATGTTTCGTGTAATAACAGAAGCCTTTCCACTTAACACATTCATGTTAGGTTTGTTATGAGAAGGCCTTTAAACCCTCACTACGTTTATTTAGTGTAGAATATAATTGTAGAAAAAGCGTCCAGTTAAAGTTTGTCTGAGGTGCAAACGCCCTCTTTTTTAGGCTCCTATCCAAAGGCGTTATGTTTTTGTTGAAATTCTTAATAGCCTATCACGGAACAGTGAAAATAAAACGGGTTTGCGAAAAAAATGAATGGATTAGTTAAATGAATTTATGATGTTAGTCAGAAGAAATAAGATGTAAATTCAGATGTTGTCAGTGGAGCTTCCTTTATGGGGATATTGAGAATCGTGGCGTGTGTTCTTTTCGTGGCAACCCAGCTATAGCGATGATTCTAAAATATTACATCTTCAGCGAGTGAAGGTTCATCCAATTTTCACTCGCTGTTTTTTATGGTGCTGACCCTAAAAGGCCTTGTTTGCTGTTTAAAGCGTAAATTGATTCATTTCGTGATTCAGACGTCTGGCAATTTGTTTGAGATCTTGCGCTTTATCGTCATTATGACCGGCATGTGCCTGCAACATACTGCAGTCTTGTTGAATTGCACTTGAGTTATCTCTCATTCTGAGTGTGGCATGATGCTGTTGATCCGCGGCACTACTGATTTGAGCCGCCATATCCTGAATGCTCTGAATTGAGTTATTGATGTTATCAAGGGCATCAGTTGCTGCTGAGGCTTCTTCAACGCTTTTCTGTGCCTGCTGGCGGCTATCCTGCATTGTTTTAACGGTATGCTGCGTATTTTTATGTAACTGAGAGAGTACATCCCGAATTTGTTCGGTCGATTGCTGAGTCCGTTGTGATAGATCTCTGACCTCTCCTGCTACAACCGCAAAACCTCGTCCTTGTTCTCCAGCCCGGGCTGCCTCAATTGCTGCATTGAGCGCAAGTAGATTGGTCTGTTCGGCAATTCCCTGAATCGTGGTTAGGATATCATTAATCTGCGTACTACTTTGCTCTAGCTGTGCAAGCCCCGATGCTGTTGATTCTAGTTGATCGACCAAAGCCAGAATTTGCTCCTGATTACGTTCAATGACTGTTTTGCCGGCAATACAGGCTTTTTGAGAATCCTGAACTGCAACACTTGTTTGAGTGGCATTTTCGGCAACATGAAGAGCGCTATCAGTTATTTCATTAAATGAGTTGGTCATATCTGTGATTTGTTGCTGCTGACTCATCGCCGATTGTGAAGAATGGCTGGCATATTCAGACACCTTTTCTGCGTTACTTAATAATTTCACCGAATCGGAATTAACCCGCTGTAAAAGCTGGTGGAGCCTGTCGAGGAAAATATCAAAGCTTTGTCCTAATTTACCAATTTCATCGCTACGCTTAAGATTAAGACGTTGTGTTAAGTCCGAATCGCCCTGACCAAGTGCTGTAATCGCATTCTGGAGCTGTTTTAGTGGTCTGAATGAGACTTCAATGAGCAAATACATCACTAAGGCAACGAAAACGAAGGTTATCGCGTTATACAAAAGACTATTTACTAATTTTTCATGCACACTGGCAAAAGCTTTTTGCTTGTTAAAACTTAATCCAATAAACCAGTCTGTATTAGGAATCGCGCTGAAGCTGATAAGCGATGGAATTTTATTGAGATTCGCTTTGATTAATTTCCCCTGGTATTTTGTTATGACTTTACCGGAAAGTTGTTTGCTGAGTTCATGAATTCCGTGTTCTACCCATTTTGGATCAGGGTAGACTAAAATCGTTCCATCACTTGAAACCAGAAAAGCAACGATAGAACGTGTACTTAATGCTTTTAACTGTGTTTTGATGGTCGTCAATGGGAGATCACTGGCATAGACACCATTTGCTGACTGCAATGCGAGCGTCATAACCAAATTGCCATTGGTGTCTGTATATGGTTCCGATAAATAAGGACTATGTTGTGTCGCCCCGACATACCAGATTCGGATGCGGGGATCATAACCATAGGGGATTTCATAGTTTGGATCCCCTGCCACCATATTCCCTTGTTCATTGCCGTAAAAAACGTTAGAGAATCCCCCAGCTTTTTGTGTTTGAAACAGCTCTTGCTGGAAGTCGGAGTTTTTTGGCGTTTTATCGGTGACTGCTTTCAGCGTTTTTAATTTATTATCAAGCCAGATTGATAGTTGCGTTGCGGCTGTCGTTGAAAGTTGTTTCGCCTGGTGTTCCAGATTTTGTTGTACATTGTGATCAAGGTTACTAACCTGTTGCCAGGTTTGTAAAACGGACAAGACGGCCAGAACTAGTACGACCGCAATGACCAACTTATGCTTAATTGACATCAATCTATTCCGTGATAAAAAGGCTTGCATCTGGGCAAACAGGATTAGTTCAAGAAATCATGTTCACTTGAATGACCTGATAGCGAAAGGATAGCGGCGAAATATGACAGAAATATTTCATAACGGGTTGATTATTAAGCAGTCGGATCAAATATTCGATTGTTTTTAAGCTGTTTAGGGTATTTAAGTGCTGTATTTCACTATTTTTTAGTAATTATTTAGATAAACATATCGGGAATATTACATTGATATGACTGAATTATTTCAGCTTTGACCCGAATTGATATATCAGATTATAAATACATATTTAATATTTTATTGTTTCTTTTATTTTTTTCTGTGGGAGCTAAATTTTTTGATTAAATTGATTTATCCGCGGCGTTTTTTAGCTTTGGCTCTACGCTGTTGATCACGTTGCTTCTTCTTCAACTCTTTTTCTTTGCGTTGTTGGGCAAAAATGATTTCTTCCTGTTCGACCTGATTGGGGGTTTCTAAAGTGATGTTTCCAAGTGTGCCATTTCTTAGCTCGTTGAGAAGAATAGTGGCAACTTTCGTAAAATCGACATGTCCTCCTCGGACCAAACAACCACGCTGACGACCTAATTGTTCAAGTAAACCAATTTCGTCGACAGGCAGTTCATCCCATTCATATCGTTGCAGTAATTGCTGTGGGTAATTTTCAAGTAAATATTCAGCTGTAAATGCTGCGATATCATCATGGCTGATGGCGGTATCTTTGATCGCTCCAGTTGCCGCGAGCCGGTATCCACTATTCTCATTATCAAACTTTGGCCACAAAATTCCAGGAGTGTCTAAAAGCGTAATATTTCCTTCCAGGCGAATTTTTTGTTGGGCCTTGGTGACAGCTGGTTCGTTTCCTGTTTTAGCAATGATTCGACCGGCCAGTGCATTTATTAATGTGGATTTCCCCACATTGGGAATGCCACAGATTAGTGCAGTAATCGGTTTGTCTGCACTACCGCGCTGTGGCAACATCTCTTTTATTAATTCCAGTAATCCTAGAACATGAGCTACTTTGTCCTGAGCCATGGGTAATGCCCTGACGCCATGAATTTGTTCTAAGTAGCCTATCCAATTTGTGGTTCGCTGGGCGTCGGCTAAATCACTCTTATTCAGAATTTTCAGGTAAGGCTTTGTCCCACGAAGTTCACTAACCATAGGATTGTTACTACTGTATGGGATTCGGGCATCTAAGACTTCAATGACCAAATCGACATTAGGCATGATTTCCCGGATTTGTTTTTGTGCTTTATGCATGTGTCCCGGATACCATTGAATCGCCATAACAATCCTCCTGCTTTCTGAGTTTGGTTAGCTGTGTTGAATGGCTTTCGCCAGGTCAGAGGGGCTCTCGACCAGACTTTCGGCCTGCATACTGGGGCCTATGGCCAGGTAGTAACCGTCTTCTGTCATTCCTGAGACCCAGCGTGACAAAAATGCAGCGAGATCAATGGAAAATGGTTCACAATGTGCGTGCTCCTCCGTTGCCCATGCTGTTGCTGTCGCTTCATCCGGCCAGATTGGCAGACATTGTTCTTCATCACTGGAAACCATGATACATCCCTGATCATCTTTGAGCGTCCAAAGTTGGTTTGTGCGTCTAATTGCCGCTAGTGTCAGCTGATATCGAACTTCGCTGCTTTGCTGATAAAAGCTCTCTGTTGGATTACTCATAAGCAGTTTTCCTATGGTTTTACCGGATAAGAGCGAGAGTTTAGCAGAAAAGCCTAAAAGTTGCTGCTACTAACTCAGTAGCAGGCGGATTCAAGATATTTTTATATGATGGACGTTGCTCTTTGCAGAGGTTATTTATCCTGAAGTCGATGAGCAAGGAGTTTCAGATAATCTTTTGCTAGATGATCGTTACCTCTGCTCAGCCATTTAATACAGTCAAAGAGTTCCCATATCAGCCCTTCATCGCCTTGAGCATAAATAGGAAAGTTTTTATGTCTGGGGGCGGGTTTTGATGTGACTTTTGCTCTGATGATATTCCGTTTATCGAAAAGAACCTGAAAAGGGGGGGAATTTCAAATGGTTTTGTGAGATCAAGATGATGAATTTCTGCGTTGGTCAGTTCATGAAAGATGTATTTTTTGAAGCAAGCATGGGTGTTATGGTCGCCTTCGAGTTGATAAAAAAAGGATTTATCGCTTTCAAAAGTGGAAAAACACGCTTGTGTACGAGAATGAAAGCCGTTTTGGGTAAAAATGAGCACATCCGCATCAGAAACGCGATCATCTATGCTCCTTTTGCCAGAGAGCCTATCAGCACACCTGCAAGTACGTTTTTGTGGCCTTTAAAGGCCACAATCGTTTGAATGAGCTGATGCACTAAATTCATATACTCTTCATTTTTAATGAGCCAAAAAAGCTGGCATTCCGGCTAATGGCGGAAGCTGATAGAGTGTCATTCCCAACCCAATCAGCAATAATGCAGCAATAGCTGCTGGTAGGGCACTTAAGTACGGATGCGGTTTTTGATTACCATAAATGCGAATCAACAACCCACGGGCTGTGACTGTAATCACGGCAACCAACGATGTAGTTAATCCGGTTCCGATAGCCATCACAATAGCGCTTAAAACGCCAACCCAGTAAATGTTCATCAGCGCTGAAACGGTCAGGACCAACAGGGCTCCGCTACAGGGTCTGGCACCGATACTGAGGATTAATGCCAGATAGTCTCTCCAGCGAGATGCTTTTACAACTTGTGCAGGAGCAATACTGTGGGCATGCCCACAAGAGCATCGAAGCACAGGCTGGAGCGGTTGTTTTATCGGTGATTGATGGGCAATTGGTGTAAAATTCTGATAATGGATAGGCTTAGGAAAGCATTTTCGAATAGCCTGAATAGCCAGCCAGATGCCTAAAGCAACAACTAACAGACTATTAAGGTGAATAATTGTGAGTGCATTGTTGTTCACCTCATGGGCTGTTTGGGTCAGGATAAAACGCAATATTGTGACCAGTACCACGGCAACAATCGCCTGAGCCATGGCTGCGATCATCGTTAACGCCAAGCTGGTTTTTAGCTTTTGACGATGCGAGCTGAGATAACTGGACATTACAATTTTGCCATGTCCGGGGCCTACCGCATGAAAAATACCATAGATAAAGCTTAAGCCAACTAGTAGCCAGGCTGCGTGCCACTGATGTTCACTGAGTTCAATGAGTAGCAGATTAAAATGGCTGTAGATTTGTTGTTGGGCACTCATGCTGGCTAACAAGATAGATGGCCAGTAATGCCAACAACTTAAAAGCAATACGATCAGAGCCGTCAGGGCAACCAGCTTTTGTCCGTATCGTCTCATGGGCGACACCATAATTCGAGTTTTTGGGTAAACAGTTGCCCTAATTTATAGTCAGGATCGGCATTGGGTGGTAAAGACATGGCATAACTGACTTCTGCCGGAGTCGGGTGGGGCTTTAGTAATTTCATCTTGCAATGGCCTTTTAAAGCTGGGCTGAATTTTATCGATTTTGCGTTATCCCAATACATATCGACGTAGTAGCTACGGTCAAAGATCATCAGTGATAACTTATGGCCATCCAGTGGCAGAGGTTTATCCAGAGGAATTGTAAAATACAGAATGAATTTTTTATGGGGCATTCGAACGTGGTAGTCATGTACCATTTGGTAACGAATTGGCTTGCCATCACGATAGAAATAGGTGAAAAAATGATCCGGTAACATATGTGCAATAATGCTGGCACCAACCTTTTGCAGTGTTTCATGGCGATGCGCTTTTGACATATCCTCGCCATCTAAGGTGTAAGCCGTTGTTACCACATCAAAACTCCAAACCATTTTCAGACCGGTGATGTGATGGCTATCACCGAGAACTGTGGTTTGTTGCTCAATCCAGGAGTGTGGATGTGTCCAACCGACAAGCGGCCACATCATCAAAATTAAAAATTGCCAATAACGACGCATAGAGAGCGTTATACTACTTCGGCTGCTAATCCATCCAATTAACATAGCATAATGTGGGCTTTGAGCGAATTTTTATTCTCTTAGGTGATAGGATATTATTAATACGTTTTGGTTAATTATATTTAGACATGCGGGCTATAAGCTAGCATCAGAATAACGTTTGTAATAATTGGCTGGTTAGCACAAACATGCTTAAACCGATGAAAGCATCAAGCACTTGCTGGCAGCGCCGGTTATTGAGCCATGGAGACAGATAAGCTCCGCCAATTGCCAGAAAGAAAAACCAGCAAAATGAAGCACTGGCTCCTCCGGCTACAAACAGAGACCGACTGTTTGAGTGGAGAGCTGCTGCATATCCTCCCCAGATGATCAGTGTGTCTAAGTAGACATGGGGATTAAATAAGGTGACTGAAAGTGTTGTTAAGACAGTTTGTCTGCGGCTCTTTTGATGAAATGTTGTTGCCCGGTCCGGAGTGTGGCCGATGATACACCGGTGAAGACATTTGCTACCATAAATGAGCATATAGGCACATCCTAACAGCATGAGTCCTTTTTGTAATAATGGCTGAGCTGTAAACACATATCCTACCCCGTAAACGGCCATGCTAACGAGTAACAAATCGATCAGTGCGCATAAACCTGCGACCAGATAATGATGGCTACGCATAATCCCCTGATTTAAAACAAAGGCATTTTGCATTCCGATAGGCATGATAAGACCTATCATTAAAAAGTAACCTTGTAAGTATATATTCATAGCTCTTTTGATTGTGGTGAAGATGGTGAGAGCTTAAAAGTTTTGCTAACTTAAATAAAATTAATAAATTTTAATCTAGATTAGCAAAACTTATGCAAATGGATTACAAGTTGCTCAGAGCTCTTGATGCCGTCGTGGTTTCACAGAGCTTTGATCGTGCAGCCAGTTTGTTGTCGATTACTCAGTCAGCTGTTTCACAACGGATACGACAGCTTGAACAGCATTGGGGTGAGCCATTGCTGGTTCGCGCTCAGCCATTGCAATTAACTGCATTAGGGCAGCAATTAATCGGTCATTACCGCCGTGTCAGCCAGTTGGAGCAGCAGTTACAGGAGCAGTTAGAACCTGATTCTAAAAAGCCCATGCCTTTCCCGTTAGCTGTGAACGCGGATAGTCTGGCGATATGGTTACTGGATGCATTGAGTAAACCATTGCGCTTAGGGGATATCGAACTGCATTTGACGGTGGAAAATGAAGCCCAGACCTGGCAGCGCATGCAAAGCGGTGAGGTACTGGGATGTATTACCAACCGGGAGAAGCCGGTAAGCGGTGCGGTCAGTATTCCGCTTGGGGTATTGACTTATTTATGTGTTGCTTCGCCGGCTTTCATTAAGCGATATTTCGATGAAGAGCGAATTAGTATTCAACAACTTCGTCAAGCCCCTGCTATCGCATTTGATCAGCGTGACGATATGCATTTTCAGTTTATTGAGTCTTTATTTGGCTTAAAACCGGGCGAATATCCGTGTCATACGGTTCGCTCATCTGAAACCTTTGTCAGTATGACTGAATCAGGGTATGCCTATTGCATGATTGCACGTCAACAGGTCCCGATACAACTGGAACAAGGGAGGTTGATCAACCTTTTTCCTGAGCACAGTATCCGGGTACCTTTATACTGGCATTATTGGTTATTTAGTGGCTCGATTATGGAGCAACTGAGTGGCATGATTGTGCAATATAGCCAATCAATTTTAGATCTATTATGAATTCGCTTTTTTAACGGAATTTGCCAAACTTGTGATACCGGTGAGTTAAACCACTATTTTCATTGATTATGTTGATCATCAAGCTGATCTGCCATGATCCATGATGAGTCAGCGCATCATACAAGGATATATTACACTATGAAGATCATTGTTGCCCCAGATTCATTCAAAGAAAGTTTATCTGCTCCACATGCTGCGAAGGCTATTATTGATGGCTTTTCTCAAATTTATCCTGATGCTGAATTTGTGTCGATTCCCCTGGCTGATGGGGGTGAAGGGACTGTGGCGGCGGTTGTGAGTGCCCGGGGCGGGCGCGTTGAGCGCTGTACCGTTCATGGGGCAAGGATGACTGAAGTTGAGAGTTTTTGGGGGATGCTGGACGCTGATCAAACAGCGGTTATAGAAGTGGCCGCAGCCTGTGGTCTGGAGCAGTTAGCTCCAACGCTACGTAACCCTAGATTAACGACTAGCTACGGTGTTGGAGAGTTGATTCGTTTTGCTTTAGATGCCGGAGCTACACGGATTTTAGTCGGTCTGGGGGGAAGTGCCAGTAATGATGCGGGGGCTGGGATGTTGCAGGCATTGGGTGTCGGTTTACTCGATGAGCAGGGTGAGGTTTTACCTGTGGGGGGGGCAGCTTTAGCTAATTTAGCGACTATTGATATGAGCGGTTTGGATCCCCGTCTGAAGCATGCGTGCATTGAAGTCGCCTGTGATGTGGATAACACGCTGTGTGGTCCTAAAGGTGCCAGCTTTATTTTTGGCCCACAAAAAGGGGCTGATGTACAGATGACCATTGCTTTAGATAAGGCGCTGGAAAATTTTGCAAGATGTTGTGAAGCGCAGTTACATACTGATTTGCTCTCGATTATCGGGGGGGGCGCTGCTGGTGGATTGGGCGCAGCATTGAGTGGCCTGCTGGGAGCAAAACTTCGCTCAGGTATTGATTTATTGGTGGATTTGATGGCATTTGATGAAGCTCTGGATGGTGCTGATTTGGTCATTACTGGTGAAGGACGCTTAGATGGCCAGTCAATTTCCGGTAAAACACCCGTTGGCGTGGCCAGACGTAGTCAGGACGCTCATATACCCGTGATTGCGATAGCTGGTTCTCTTGGTCCTGATTATCAGCGGCTCTATGATCATGGCATAACGGCTATTTTTAGTTGCGTCAACCGGGTTGATTCACTCTCGTCGATTTTGGCTACGGCAGAGCAAGACTTGTTATCTAGTGCCAGAAATGTTGCAGCGCTATGGAGTATGGCCAGTCAGGCCTGATCAATGTTTTCGGGGAATCGGTATAACAGCTGTTCTTGATCCGATCAGGCTAATCTCAGCTAAAAAAGATCGCCTGATCTTCTATCAGAGTGTGGGCCGATTTTGGTTAAATAAACTCAGTGTCGTGTAGCGGATTAATCAGAGAGGTTAAGACATGATCCTGCCATTGTCCGTTTAATTTCATGTAAGAGCGGGCATATCCTTCGATTTTAAAACCCAGCCGGGTAAGTAGGTGCTCTGCGCGTTGATTCGCCGGAGGATAATTAGCCATGACCCGATGAAGGTCTAATTCACAGAAAATGTAATTTAGCGTATTACACAATATTTCCTGCATGAGTCCCTGCCCCTGAAAATTTTGATCAAGAGCGAATCGCAGATAACACCCTTTGAATGCGCCTTCCTGAATGGATGAGAAATTGGCAAATGCAATCATTGTTTGTTCATCCGGGGTCATTGCTGAAAAAAAGAGTTCTTTGTCATCAAGAAAGAGCTGATAAGATTTTTCAATACGGGCTTGCCAGTATTCTGTGGTAAAAAAAACATTGTTACGTTCAGGAAACCATTCTCTGAAATAATCCTGATTACGTAAAAAAAAATTGGTCACTAATGTAGCTCGTTCTGGACGAAGAATGGTAATAACTGCGTTCGTTGTTGCCATTTTGGGAACATGTAACATATTCTCTGGCCTCGTCATTGATGATTAAACGTCGAAATTAAGCATAGTCGGTTTTAATCAAAAGTGGGTGACCTATCGATTATTTATACAAATCTTTGGTTCGGCGCTGTTTATCCGGAATATATCTTAAAGGGAGTTGATTTTGGAATGCCTGTTAATAAAAGAGCAAGCTAAAAGGGGATGAGTCTGCTTTTCTTAGGGCGTATTGATCTTTGTTTAAAAAGTAAACGGCATAACAACAAGGTATAATTGATTTCGCCAAAAAACAACCAAACCTAGAGTGGCTATACCTCGGACAATGTTAACAGATAAAAGCTGGGAAAAGCTTAAAGAATTGATGCTCGATAGGGAGCGGGTTTACAACAAAATTGACCACAGAATGACCTTAGAAGGTATCTTGTATCGAATGCGCACAGGTATTCCATGGCGAGATTCACCGCCTCATTTTGGTTAATGGAGTATGGTATTCAAACAATTTAATCTTTGGTCCAGAAAGGAGTTTTAAATAATATCTTCAAATGGTTATCAAAAATATCAGATACCGAATGGTTGTTTATTGATGGCCGTATTGTCAAAGTCCATCAGCATGCCAGCGGTACAGGGGGATCAATCGGGAAAAGTCGAGGTGGACATTCAACGAAGCTCCATTTAGCTGTACAGTCATGGTTTGCCCGTTAATTTCGAGCTAACTGGGGGCCACAGAAACGACATAACCATGGCTGAATCGGTTGTTGTAATCCCCCCGATTGCGAAATGGCGATTGCTGATAAAGGCTACGACAGCCAGACATTTCGAGATGATGTGAGTGAAATTAAAGAAGCGAAAGCAGTCATCCCTCGAAGAAAGGACAACACGAAGAAAAATGCTGATATGGATTGGGCCATGTATAGACACCGCCATTTAGTTGAAAATGCGTTTGCTAGAATTAAACATTTTAAAGCTTTTTCAACGAGATACGATAAATCAGAGAGAAATAACTCAGCAATGTTGGTCCTTTCATTTATCATGATTTGGCTTTCAATGCATTGCTGAGTAAATTATGTACAAAGATCCACAGCCTCTAGTATAAGAGATATCTTAATCAGCCGGATTTTGTAGATAAGCGGCCAGCAGTTTAATTGTTTGTTCCAGTGCTAAATAGTGGGTACGTTCCATCCCATGGGAAGCATGGACACCGGGGCCTATTAATGCACAGCGAATATCTTTTCCGCCATGCAGAGCTGCTGTTCCATCAGAGCTATAAAATGGATAAATATCAACGGCATAATCAAGTTTGTTCTGCTCGGAAAGTTTTATCAGGTGGGAGACCATGTGATAATCATAAGGGCCTGATGAATCTTTTGCACAGATGCTGACCTGACGTTCATTGCAGTTGAGATCTTCACCGATACATCCCATATCAACTGCGATGAATTCATCGATTTCATCGGGAATACATGCTGCTCCATGTCCGACTTCTTCATAAGTTGAGAAGAATAATTTCAGGTTATATTGGGGAATGACCTGCTCATTTTTCATGTAATCTAACAACCCGAACAGGCTCGAAACATTGATTTTGTCATCTAAAAAGCGTGATTTGATAAAACCATTCTCAAGGATCTGTGTCTTGGTATCCAGGCAGATATAATCTCCGGTTCTGATTCCAAGTTTTGCAACCTGATCGGCATTATCTGCGATAGCATCAAGCCTGACATACATTTCATCAGCAGAGCGGGGACGCGATTTTGCATCAGAATAGACATGGGCCGCTGGTGATTTACTTAAAAACGTGCCGCTGTAGCTCTGGCCATTTCGAGTGATAATTGTGCAGTATTCACCATCGGCTGTTGGCCAAAGTATTCCTCCGATAGGCGTAAACAAGATTCGGCCTTCTTTATCGATGGATCGGACCATTGCCCCTAATGTGTCGACATGGACTCCGAGTCCGATGGTTCTACTCGAATCCTTCCCTTCAATGCTGAATATACCATTCCCTTTTCGGTCTTTATGAAAGGTCCCGGAGTAACGTTGACATTCTTGTTCAATACGCTGCATGACATGATGACAAAAACCACTGGGAGAATGGATAGTCAGAATAGTTTTTGCTAATTCACTGATATAGGACTGATCAATAGAAGCTGACACGCATTTATCCTCGTCTGTTATCGATTTAATGGGAGCTAGCATGCAGTGGTTAATGGTAAAGGTCAATATGTCCAAGTGAAGGTTGGACAGGAGATAACGGTTTTAATAGAAAATGATGAAAAAGCTTTTTATACCATCGCTGTTGCTGTGCAAGAAACAGGTACTGACGGTTGAAACCACATATAGCTATGTTCGGCATCAGTTTGTGATAGCGATGATTTAGCAAGTGATTTGTTGCAAACCATTTCAGGTAGCGATTCATCTTTTGTGGAAAAACCAGCTGGCTCGATGGTGAGCTAAATAGTTGCTTGATGATCTCAGAATATTGGTTCAACTGATTAGGATAATAATTGTTAATCAACACGATGTGATGATGTGTGGCTGCCTGGATCCCTGCCTGCCATTGCCCGTTTAAGTCGCTGCGGTGGCTGACCTGAATGATACGTATATTGGGAGATTCTGTTTTTTGGGGATGAAATATTTTACCTGGTGTTAGTAAAATAACTTCATGATCATTGTATTGTTGGTTGAGTTCTTCTTGCAGTGCTGTAATCTTCAAAATTTTATGATCACAACGAATAATGACGGATAATTTCATTGTATTCGATATCATGTCGCCCCCCTTGCCGGAATAAATATTATTCAGGTTTTCATAATATTCGAGTCCATGTCATGAAAAAGTGAGTGACAAAAATTTCACTTTTTTATAAACAGTTCCTGAATCGTTTTCTCTTTATTAAAAGATTCAAGATAAACGAGCTCATAATGACGTAGGAATATGAATGAAAAATGACAAAGCGATCATAAATTAATAAAATTTAAATTTCTGTATGTTTGAGAAGCTATTAGCATGCAGTACTGTAAATCTAATATTATTAAATTTACCAGAAAAAGTCCCGAAATTGTGCTGTCTTTAGAACCCTTTAGTTTAATATTATGTTTTAAAAAGAAAATTTTTATTTTTATGTAAATATCTTGTTCGTTATTTGAATGTTGACAGGCTGAAATTATTATCCCGGTTTTCCTTTATTTTAATTGGTGAAATGGGTATTGCTGCGTTTTAGGAGCGCTATATGGTGTAGACCGTTCATTCACTTAATTCATTGGAGATATCCATGAACATTAAAAAGCTGTCTTATCCTATTCTTTTGATTGTTGCAGCAATGACACTCGCCGCTTGTCATGATGACAGTCACGACAGCAAAGTTTCATCTGCATCATCTCAAGAGTTACAAATATCACCGAAGACACAATCTGCAACACCTTCTTCGGTGAATGTGCCAAGTGCGTCATCGCAACAAGAGTCGACTCCCGATCATTCAACGAATAACTAGAATGTCCCGGTTGCATGATTCTGAGATTAAAGAAAAAAGGGATATGGTAGTTCGTCTATATATCTCCTTTCTTGTTCTGTTGAGTCTATGTGGCTGGAATACTAAGTTTCATGGGCTTCGCCGGGCGTAAAATTCATTGAACTGAAAAGGTTCTATTATCAAGAGTCAATACATGCTGGGCTTTTGACATTTTTTTAACCATAATCGTGACATCTTTCCGATAATTTTTAAGGGCCATTGAACATCGTTCTGGTCCCTTCAGGAAAGTGTGTTTTCTTTCAAGATTATGGTATGAATATGAAACTTCTGATTGTTGAAGATCATCAAGATATAGCAGGTATTATTTTTGATTATTTCGAGGCGTTGGATTACACCCTCGATTATGCGAGAAATGGTCAACAGGGTTATGAACTAGCCAAAAATGAATACTATGATGCGATTGTTCTTGATGTGATGCTTCCTCGGATGGATGGATTTACGGTGTGTCGTACACTCAGAGAAGAGGGATGTGACACGCCAATATTGATGTTGACAGCCCGGGATACGCGTGATGATACCTTAATTGGTTTTGCCGAAGGGGCTGATGATTATTTGGTTAAACCATTTGATTTAGAGATCCTTGAAGCCCGTTTACTGGCGTTGACTCGCCGTCGTAAAGGGGGCATCCCTGCTAAAGTGCTGCATTTCGGCGAGTTGACGCTGGATCTGAATAGTCATATTGTCACTCGTCAAAGTTGCCAGTTCACTCTGAATCCAACTCAGTTTAATTTGTTGAAATTACTTATGTTGCGTGCGCCAAGTGTTGTAAGTAAAGCTGAATTGATCAATTCGGTATGGGGAGATGATGAACCGGAACGTAATGTATTACGGAGCCATATTTATCAGTTGCGCCATCAAATCGATAAACCCTTCGTTAAAGGTTATTTAAAAACGGTCCCTAAAGTCGGATATCAATTGATCGATGAGGTCGTTGATGGGGAAAGTTAAGACTGCCAGGCAATTAACATTTCGTTATTTTTCTTTCGTGGCGATTGCCATTGTTGTAATCCATTTTTCGGTGTTTGTTTCAACTATTGAAGGGTTGGAGTATTTATATGCGAAAAATCAGATATATGCAGCAGAACAGTTGGCTCAGCAGGAACTGAAGATTAATCCTAAGAAGTCTTTCTTTATTCAGCCTTATACGCATGTTTATATCGGTGATAAATCGGTACCGAAAATTTTTAATTTCCCTAAAGATTTTCCAATCGGTGAGGTGACTGAAATTGATGATTTGATGACACCGCCAAATGAGCATTTTGCATTAAAAACAACATTGAATTATCAAGGTAAACCAACAACAGCCTATTTAATCAATTTTGATAATGACTATGAGCTGACTGAAGGGGAAATGTACTGGACCCAAAGTAAGCAACTGTTATTGTCATTGGTTTTACTGGTGATAAGTCTTCTGGTGGTTTTGCGTATTTCTACACGGTTAACTTTACCGTTGACGGCATTGTCTGATGATCTTAAACGTCGTGGTGGGAATGATTTTAGTCCGATTGAATTGCCTAAAGGTAAACCGAATAAAGAACTGATTCAGTTAGTTGATAGTTTAAATGAATATCGGCAGAGAATTGCTTTGTTGATGGAGCGGGAACGTTCATTTAACCGTTATGCCAGCCATGAGCTTCGAACACCATTAACGGTGATTAAAGGGGCTGTTTCATTACTTTCAAAACAGCCTGATGCAATATCAGTGCAGCGACAATGTCAGAGATTAAAGCATGCCAGTGATGAGATGAATGACTTTGTTACGACATTATTATCGCTTACCCGGGAAGAGGATACGAAGAAATTACCATCAAGGTCCATTGTGCTTGATGAGTTAGAAACGATTGCCCGGGATCATGAATACCTATTGGCAGAGAAATCGGTGTATTGGCGAGTACAGATTAATGAGCCTTTAAGTTTAGTCATACCTGAAACCAGTCTGAAAATTTTGTTAGGCAATCTGGTTAAGAATGCTTTTGCGTGTACAGAGCAGGGGGAAGTACTCATTGTTGTGAATAAAGAGAAGATTCAGGTTTTAGATACAGGTGTCGGACTCGGAAATCAATCCGCCGGCAGTGAAGGGTTTGGATTAGGCCTTTTGATTGTCCGGGATATTTGTCATAAATTTGGCTGGAGCTTTAAACTAGAGCAACGAAAAGAAGGTGGATGTGCTGCAATGATTATTTTTAAATAAGGCTAGAGGCAGGGGGGGTGACGTCCTGAGCTTTGTTGCGCCTGATACTCAGCTTCACTGTTTGCGCTGCTCCTAAAAATAAAATTCAACCGCGAAACGTCAATGTGCCCTAATACACGCTTGAATCGTTGTTTCTGGATTATTGTCTGATATGACGTTTGCTCGGGTTAAAGATTAATAAATCTGTGTTGCTATGGTTATATAATATCTCGCGGATTTATCGCTGAAATTAAGCTTAATTCTTCTTATTTTAAATCTGATTGCCCTGTTTCGTTAATTAACGAGAAAACTTCATTTATCCCACCAATTCCGGGAGGGTTAAGCTCCATTATGCTGTTGATTCCAGATATAGCGTTGAGGGGCTTTATGCAAAAACTCAAATTAAGTGGATCGGTTGGGGCTGGTGGTGACAATCACCCAGAGGATGTGAAATCCCTGCAACATGCGTTGAATCAGCTTGCGGAACAAATCGGTCTATCCAAACCGTTAAATGAAGATGGCCTGATTGGTGAGGAGCCATCACAATCGCAAACATGCTCGGCTATTGGCCTGTTTCAGGCAACAAAATTGGGATTTAAAAACCCAGATCAAAAAATTGACTGTGGTGGAAAAACGCATCAGGCCTTATCTGATGCGCTTTGTGTCGCTGATGACCATTATATCCCTTGGCGATTTTTGGCCAATATAACTCCAGACACGGGGTTAAACGATGATGATTTTGCCACGGCGGCTGAACAGATTGGTTGTGATGTTGCTGCTATTAAAGCCGTTTCGAAAGTCGAAACCGCCGGTTCTGGATTTTTTAGTAATGGATTGCCCTGCATCTTGTTTGAGGCCCATCAGTTTTCCCGTTTAACGCACCATCAATATGATCAATCTTATCCTGATATTTCTGCTTTGCACTGGGATCGCAGCTTATATCTGGGTGGCGAAAAAGAGTATCAACGGCTTGAACAGGCTATTCATCTGGATCAGAGTGCAGCATTACAGGCGGCGTCTTATGGTCGCTATCAAATCATGGGATTTAATTTTAAATCAGCAGGTTACGGCAGCGTTCAAGATTTTGTCCGGGATATGTTTTTAGCGGAAAGTCATCATCTGATGGCCTTTGTCCATTTCATTCAGTCTGTTCCTGAGATGGCTAAAGCCCTGATTGCGCATGATTGGGCAACGTTTGCTCGCCATTACAATGGCCCTGCCTATGCGCAAAATCACTATGACAAAAAACTCGAGAAGGCTTATGAGCAATACCAAATTTAGACTGAGCCTTGGACGGATTTTTGCGCGTGAAGGGGGGGCTGCCCGAATAAAAACCATGACAATGCGAGCGGTCGCTCATGCATATGACCGTTATTATCGCATTGGGTTGTATCGAAAACGCTATCCGAGTGCCAATCCAAAAGTGCTCAAGATTTTACGGCAGCTCTGCCAGTCATTTGAGCCTGAGCAGGTTATTCTCGATTTTGGCTGTGGGTGGGGGCGTTACTTGTTACCGCTGAGACAGCTGACGCAGGCAACATTAATTGGGCATGACATTAGTGAAGTGGCATTATCGCAACTGCATCATCAGCTTAAAGGACTTTCATCGACTTGTGAGCCGGTTTTGTTGACCCATAACGAAGCTGAGCTAAAAATTCAGTTAGATCTTTATACGGGCGCGTCTTTAATTTATTTATTATTTGGCGTGTTGGCTCATATTCCAAGTCGTGCCCAAAGAGAGTACACATTACGGTTTTTGTACCAACAACTGGATCCTCTGCAGGGACGAATGGTTTTGTCTGTCCCAAACCGTTATCGGCGATTTCTCCGATTGCAGCTCTGGGGATGGCTTAAAAAACGGTTTAACCGCAGTGCAGATATTGTTTACTCCCGCGAGGACAGCGGGCAGCTGATTACATTGCCTTACCATCTTTATAGCCCTGCTGAATTTATAGCTGAATTACAGTCGGCAGGGTTTGAAATTGAACGTTTTGAAGCTGAAAGTCTTTTTTCTGAACATGGGATTCTTCATTATCCCTTTTTAGGCACGGTCGATCGTTGCTTATGTAAATTAATGCCTGTCTGTCTGGGCTATGGTTTGCTCGCTGTAGTCCGGAAAAAAACAATATGAAGCACTATGGCGGGTATTGGCTGGTCGGGATGCTGGTCTATGGTTTCATCTATTTCGCGCAGGCCTCATTGCTGATGCAAATTCAACAGCGAGGTCGTTTAATTGTCGGGGTTAAGGCTAATTATCCGCCCTGGTCAAGTAGGCAGAATGGTCAATTTGTCGGATTCGCACCTGATCTGGCAAAAAACATTGCGAGCCATCTGAATGTGAAGGCTGTATTTAAACCAGTTACGGCAGCAAATCGCTTTCAGATCCTGAATCAAGGTGATGTGGATTTACTGATTGCGACCGTTGGGGATACCCGTTCCAGGCGTTCAATGGTTCGGATGTTACAGCCTCATTATTATCGGAGTGGTGCTTTAGCCTTGGCCCGTAAAGGGCATTTATTAACACATTGGTCTGATCTGATCGGGAAGCGGGTGTGTCTGACTAATGGGGCTTATTATAATCAGATGATCATCCGTGATTACCGGATTAAACCGGTTATGCTGATGACGAAGCAGGATGCCAAGCTGGCATTATTAACCAATAAATGTGTTGCATGGATTTATGACAGTAGCAGTCTCTACCATATTGTTCAGCAACCGCAATGGCGACAGTTTAAGCTGGCTCTCCCGGTGATTATGCCGGTTTATTGGTCTATCGTTTTCAGGCGGGATGATGCCAGCGATGGAATATCAGAAATGGTCTCCCGGTTATTACAAAAGATGATTCGTCAGCGAAAACTACTGGAGCTGGCGCAGCAGTGGCAACTCCCAGATGTATCTTTCCTTGACCGGCAGTACTCGCTCTGGCAGCGCAAGCAATCAGACGGCTCTTATCTTTGTACGGTTCATTCAGTTCATCAAGAGATTGCCCCTTGTGTGAATTCAAGCCTGACCTTGAATCATTGGTGGGGTAAAGATGGTCTGGCCCGGATAAAAAAATTGCTTATGGCGATGCTGTTTACATTGTTCTATTTTAATGTGGTGGCTTATAGCTCGGTTTTCTTATTTGTTCTATTCACGGCCCTGTCAACAGTCAATAACTGTTTTCTTCATAAATTAATCCGGTT
Source organism: Candidatus Celerinatantimonas neptuna (assembly GCA_911810475.1). Taxonomy (NCBI): domain Bacteria; kingdom Pseudomonadati; phylum Pseudomonadota; class Gammaproteobacteria; family Celerinatantimonadaceae; genus Celerinatantimonas; species Candidatus Celerinatantimonas neptuna. The sequence goes on along the minus strand of OU461276.1, from coordinate 1,241,055 downwards.
GTTGACGCAGTGTTGCATGACTCTTCCCCCACTGGTTTTACTTTATCTCGTTTATTTTGGTGTGTTGGGTTTTTGGCCTCATCAGGCTCAACATGTCTGGTTTAGTGCAACGCTGGTTTCGATTCTTCTTCTAACGATTTATACGGCATCGGGGATGACCGAGCTGGCGTATGCGTCAAAATTACTTAATCTTCGGGGGAAGCTCCCTTTATGGCTATGTATCGTTTTTTGCATACTTGAGTTCCGTGAAGCGATTCATGGCCATTTAGTGAATGTTGTCAAAGCGTCGGCGATGGTCGGTGCCATAGCTGTACCTAATTTGGTGCTTGATACGCAAGTGATGCTGATGGACTCTGTTCATCCGGTAAAACTGATGGTCTTGCTACTGGTTTTTTATTATTTCGGATCGTCTTTGGCTCACATGATGACACTGCGACTATTTGCTGCATTGCAACACTATTTTGCCAATGGTATGACACTCACCCAGTGCAAGTACCAGGTGTTGGCTCGCGGATCTGCATGATGACCTGGCCGTTATCGATTGCTTTGTTTTGTGCATTTCGCTGGAATTTGTTATTGACGGTCGAATCGATGTTGGTCGGTTCACTTTTGGGGTACCTGTTAGCCCGGATGATGAACAGTTATATAAAAGCGTTTCATGCATTGGGAACTGTGGTGAACCGATGTTTTTGTTACTTGCCAAGCTATGTATTGCTGATTGTTTTTCCTAATATTTTCCCTCAAAAAATAATGTTATTGGGGTGGCCATTGAGGTTTTCACCAATGTCCATCGCCATGATTGCTTTAAGTATTCCGGTGATTGGTTTAAGTAGTCGGCTATGGGCTAAAACCGGAACGAAGAAAATGAAGTATCAGCATTACATTTTTTATCGGCAGTATTTCATTGTGATCCTAATGGCTTCGGTGACCTCATCGGTTATTGGTGTCCCAGAAATTTTAGCAACGGCGAATACCTATGTTGCCAGTGTTGCCCGCCAATCCGCATTTTTTCCTGTGTATGGATTCGTTTGTGGATGTTTTATGACAACGGCCATTTTAATCCGGGTCTTTTTTCGTCTATGTGTTGAGCGAGTTTCTCATAAGTAGAAAATCGGGGGTAGGATGAACCAAAAAGATTATCTGGGATATGCTCCAACGCGGGGAGCTTTGCGGTATATCGCTTTTACCTGTTGGTTATTGGCCAGTGTGATTTTCTATTATGTTCAGTGTCAACAATCCTGGGATGATACGGTAATCCGACAGAAATTAGTTCGTTTAAGTCAACAGTTTGTTTATCAATTATCACCGCTGTCAAACAGTCTCTACCAGGCAGCGACCGCTGTAAAAAATACTCACTCACTTAACGTATTGTCTCATCGTGTAAGTCGTATTCTGGCGACTCCTGATTTAGGACATCAGGGATTTGGTTTTGTTGTGAGTGATAGTGGTGTGTTATTGAGTTATCCGAATTCGGCCTTGATTGGGAAAAATATTTATCAGTTTGCGGTTAAAGATTCATTGGCAAAAGTCATCGCAAACCATTTGCAATTGGGTGAGCTGAGTGCCTTTTATCATCCGGTCAGTGGTCAGGAATATTGGATGGTTCTGAAATCATTACCCGGAGCGGATAGTCAGCTTGGCATTGTGATCGCTGCTAATGAATTACGCCATGCGCCCAATAAACAGTACTGGATACTTTTGATTTGGTTTTTTGTGATATTCGCGATTGTGTTTTCAACCATGAAATATCGATTGCCGGTAAACCCCATCCCCCGACAAAATCGTTGTCTGGTTGCCTTGGTTATCTGTCTGATGGGGTGCCTGATTCTGGTGTGGCATTCCTCCAGCTTAGAAGAATTCCATGAGCAGTTGTCGACGCAATTGTTGGATGTGGAAAACACGGAGATTGCAAGATTACATCAAGGCCATGAAGGGCGCGGCTTATCATTGGTTCCACATGCCTCAAAGCATAAACTTTATGTTGCGATTGAGTCACTTGACTTTGTTGATGCCAATGAGGTGACGTTGATTGGTATTTTGGGTCTTGACGGTTGGTCTCAGACCGGGCAACCGCCGGTATATATTCCTGATGCATTAAAAATTGCATGGCAGACCATCAGCTTGCAGAGTGACCGTCAGTTATGGCGTTTTGTCGTGACGTTGAAGCAGCCTTTTAACTATGATTTTTATCCTTTCGATCACGAAGTGATTACGCTGACGTTTGTTCCGATAGGGGGATTAGCCTGGCAGTTATTAATCCCTGATTTTCGTGATTATAATTCGATGAATCCGGCTGAATTGCCTGGAATTATCGAGAAACAGCATGATTTTAGTGGCTGGCAAATGCAACGCAGCTACTTTAGTTATGTGCCGGATCGTTATACGCCAGGGCAACTGAATCTGCGGTATCACTTATCGATTCGTCGGATGTTAGTCGGACCACTGATTACACATGTAATGCCTCTGGCTGTTGTTAGTTTTTTGATTTATTGCATGTTGCAGTTGTGGACAAAAGATCAAATCAAGCAGCGTATGTGGGGGTTTACGACAACAGGTATTTTGCAATATAGCGCATCAATGTTTTTCATTCTGGTGATTGCACATGTGTCGTTAAGGGATGAACTGGATGCCCGGGGAATGATATTCATCGAATATTTTTATTTCCTGGCCTATATACAGATTATCTTAGTGGCGATTAGTGGATTGTTTTATACCACCCGGGAGCATTTGCCCGGGTTGGATTATCATCAGGGATTGTTGATTAAACAGTGGTATTGGCCGGTGTTTTTGACACTTGCATTATTGATGAGTCTGGTCGGTCTGGCCCGCTGATTTAGCTTTGTTTTTCCCCCCATCGTCAGAGTTTTTTTTGAATCTGGCTGCTACACTGGCAATATTCTTAACAAAGACGCCAATCTTCAGGGAGTACCGATGAATATCAGTCATGTAGAAGCGTGTATCCGACAGATCCACATTTTGTTAGATGGTCTTGGCGACGGCGGATATAACGAAGAGCCAAGAACACAGCAGCAGTTGGATGCGTTTTGGCATCAGTTAAATCAATTGCAATATTGCAATCAGGTGCAGATATGTCATTTGAATTATCAAGGCGATGATCAGTTGCATGATGAATATATTGAACTGCACAACCGGGGTGAAATTTCCGCAGAATTATCGGGGTGGACGATTACGTCTGACTCGCCCGATCAAGTCTATGTTTTCCCGGAGGGATACCAATTACCCGCAGGAGAAAAGCTAAAAGTCTTCACGCAGCACTCGAGGGAGTTAAGTTTTAACAGTCACAAGCCTATCTGGAACAATAAAGGTGATCGGGCCGTTCTTAAAAATCGTGATGGGGTGATGACCTCGGGTTGGCGTTATGGCTCTTCTGCTGGAGAGGCGGTTGTGATTACCGGACTGAACTATGATGGCAAAGAAGAGCGCAATGAAGGCGATGAGTTTGTTGAACTGACTAATTTGGATGATTGTCGTATTGATCTGAGTTTGTGGCAATTGTGCTCTGAGCGAAGCGGAAAAACGTTTACCTTTGAACAGGGGTCTATATTGGAGCCGAAACAGAGTATTCGTCTGTATACTTACAAATCACCACTTGAAGCCGGTGAGTTTAGTTTCGATAGTCCTGTGGCTATCTGGAATAATCTTGGTGGAGCTTGCTGCCTTTTGGATGCAGCGGGTCGGGAAGTCGCATGTTACCACTACTGATTTAAACATTGGTGGACTGGGTCCGCCAATAGCCATTATTATGAAACAGCCAACAGCGCCTTCACCACCCCCCCCTGTTCCCAATAATGCCCGAATCGAGCTGATTATTGCGGATGGTATCCGTCTTCTTCATTATGTTGCTAGAAATGGTAATCATCACCTGGACCGTCATCTAGTTGAAAGTTTTAGCAAGGCACGTACACACTATGGCTCTAAATATTGGAGTAGTGATGATGAAGTTGAGTTATTAAGCTGTTTTGATGAATTGGCCCGTCAGGTTTATCCGGTCACTGTGGAGAGTATTAAGGCGGTTATCCCTGAGGCAAAGACCGGCCATTTGAGTTCTCCTCAGGCGGGTAAGACTATTTGTTGGTATCGCCGTTATACAGTATTAACATTGATCTGTTTATTGATTGTTCAGATGTTTTATCTGTTCGGTTTTGAGTTGACGCATAGTCTGACCACCAATGTCAGTCAGGTCGAAGCGTCACAAGAGCAGGATAAAACAACAAATGTTCATCTCGTTTACAGCGATGCTATGTTAGAGAGGGATGCTAATTACCGATTACTGCAAAGATGGAATGCCGTCTGGATGTTGGGACAGTCCTTCAAAATGGAGATCCCGGCTCATATACGCCAGCGGTTAAAGCGACCGGATAGTGAAATCGTCAGTTATCAGGATAAACTGCGTTATTATGCGGATATCATCTCGGCACAATCGGCTTTGATTATGCTTCAGAGTTATATCTTGCCATTACTCTATGGCTTATTAGGGGCTTTTATCTTTGTTTTGCGCAGTTTGCTTCAACAGGTTCATGATCTGACGTATACACCAGGGCGAGAGATTGGCTATCGGTTGAGACTGACACTGGGGTCTTTGGCTGGGATGATCACCGGTTGGGTGTTAAAACCAGATGCAATGGCTGGTGCGGCTGAACTTTCCCCGATGGCCGTTGCTTTTCTGGCCGGATACAGCATTGAAGTCCTGTTTGCGTTGCTGGATAAACTCATTGAGAGTATTCGCCGGAATACGCCTAATCAATCAGCCCGTTAAGTTGCTGCTATGGCGTCTTATTGTGGTGGGCGGCTGTTTTTAGCAATTTGTTTCGCGAGTGTTTGAGCAATGTCTTGATTAAACTGATTGACCGGATCAATGAGGCTGGTTACCGGAATATATCCGGTTAACACTGCAGCAATTTTTACGAGTATTTTTTGTTTTTTGATAAATTGACCGGGCGTTAATTTCGGTTTTTGCAGTTTAGGTTTGAATGCTTTTTGCGTCAGTATCAGTGCTTTGATGATATTAGCCATATGTACTCCATCGTTAATACCCTCCTGTTTAATATAACCTCAACCCAGTATAGGAATGTGTTTAATTCAATGGATTATTCAGTCAAACGGTTTGTTTTTCCATGGCCCCAAAGGCCTCTATTCCGATGTGGAAACGGTGAAGAACAGCAAAAATACCGGGATTTAGCGGGGTATCCGGGATGGGAAAATCGCATGATAGATAAACACTTTTATATCAAGGAGTTTGTTATGCGAGTCCCTCGTTCTGGGTCTTATCGCGTCTTTCTGATTTGGATAGCGCTTACGTTGGGGATGACAGCTTGCAGTATGGTGCAGGTTGCCCCATATGATCCCAATACCATGGATAGTCTGCAATCGATTGATCAACACATCGATAAACTGTATTTGACGATGTTGACCCTGCCGGAACAAAAACGAACCTATCAACATTTTTCCAGCGATTATTTGAATCTTCAGGTCATGATTCGGGCACTAGTTCGGATGCAACAATACCGGGATAACAATGCTGAAACTCTTAAACAGTCTCAATTGTTGGCGAAGTTATGGGCGCAAGGGATGCATTTACATCAGAAAAAAGGCGTGTTGCCCGATTTTATGATTCGGCTGCGACAGTCGCAATATCAGCGATTACTCGCGACCATGATGAAAGGTGAGTCATATAAACCCCGCAGCTAAAAGGAGCTACCGATGGCGTTTTCAGTGAGTGAGATAGTTTCTCAGCTAACCGAGCAGTTAGAAAATTCATCAGTTAAAAAGGACGTCTGTCAGCGTCTTTGTCAGAATCTGCACAATAAACTACCGGATTTACAGGCATTAATGCAGGCACATCAGGCCGGAGACTTGACTGATGAAGAGTTTCAATTAGAAATTGAGCGTGAAAGACAAATTGTTGAAGCTGAATTTTTGACTGAAAAAATTGCAACTAAGGCCGCACTTAAAAAATTGTTAGATGATGCATTTAGTGCGCTTTGCAAAGCAATCGTTTAGGTCGGTTAGTGCGTAAACGTGTTCTATTTCTTATGGTTGGGCACGTTTCGTTGTCATGTTGCATGGTGGCCAATGATTGTTCATTCAGGGAGGCAATATGCTGATTATTTTTCGCCAACGTCGTCGACGGATTGTTAAAAGACACGTAAATCCCAAATATTCCTCCGGCCACCGCAAATTGTCCCATGCTGGTTCGATGGAATCTGAGCCGAATGTAGTTCAGTCAGAGACATCGGCACTAAACACATTGCCCCCGAATAGGGGGCCTTTAGTGCAGTTACCGGCAGAGATGAATCCTTATCTGGATTTCCTTCAGCGATTACCTGAATTTTTAACCGATATGCCTGCTGAAGCTTTCAAGACTACCGACCAGATTGCTTATACAGAACAACGGGCAAAAGAAAATGTATCAAGCGAAGGACATTCTGCAAGCGAGTTGGTGACGATGGGAGATGAAAAATGGGTAGAAGGGGGCCGTCGTCATGCTGGATTAAAAAAGCAACCGGCCAAGGCTTCGGCAAATGAGTCTGTCGGTCGATTAGAACACGACAAATGTTCATTGCCGGGATTATTTTCCCCTGAACAAACAGAGTCAAAATATGGAATAGCGGGCACTCGTTCGCTGGCTGATGATGATCAGTTGTCACCGCAACATTTACCTGCCACAGCGCTGATGGATGGGCAAAACAGCCATGTTGGACTCTCACAGGGAAAGTCTGAGAGTGCTTCGGTATTTCCAGTGACTTTAGAGATGGAGTATCGGGGAATTTGCCGTGTTCAACGCAGAGCAACAGCCATTCAGGGCCCACATCTTCGATTATTACTTAATATCCGTTCGTGCTTACATGCATCGAAGACGCCGTAAAAGTCAGCCAGTGCCCCCGAGTTTATCGATTGTCTGTGAGCGTAAAGTGGTGACATACCTACCCCATTGATGGAGAGAATCGATGAGACAACTTCTTTTTCGTTTGTGTGAAGCATCCGATGGCCAACATTTTGCGTTTTTAACGGATCAACCTGAAGTCGAAGACCGTTTTGATAGCGGTTATAAAAATGCCTATAAATTACGTGACCGTTCAACCGGTATGGAGCTTCTGGCCCGTTGGAGACATTCTTACACGGTGACGTCCGCTGAGTTTGAAGAGCTTTCTGAAAGTGATGAATTACCCGAACCTGTCCAACAGGCGTTCGATACGATGATCGCACAGTTAGTTGTTGGGGTTGATGTCTTTTTTTGTGATTACAATTTGGCGATTGGAGCGGATTTACCGATTTGTAATCACGTGATGGATAAGTATCGCTCGACTGATTTTGTTCTGTTTTCCTGCGATACACTGGTTGGTAATGATCCAACGACCCAGCCTTATATGGTGTCGTATGCTGCGCCCCGTTATCCGACTGGCCAAGGTGTCGCCCAACAACATCGGATCTATTGCAAAACCGATCATTTTGCGTTTTGTCAGGCTATTCAGGCCATTGTGCAGCAGCGTGAACGGGATGCAGTTAATGGTGGTCATATCCGAAATGAGGATGATCCCTATATTGGAGAGGATCCGGCTGAAGCAAAAGTTGCTGAACAGGCGATTAACCGTTTTGTTGAAGGACTGGGACAACACAATAGCCAGATTAAACGACTGGAACAGCAAGGTGATCCATCATAGGGGCGCGTTATGCAATCCCATCAACTTTATTACCTGAGTTTTGCGGCGGCACTGTTAGCCGAGTGGTCACCGGTAGAAGCTCAGCGTCTGGCCTATCAGTTAAGCCAATGTATATCCATTGCGCCATCGACCAAGACCGATGAAGTACATGGGGATGATCGGGTAGAGGTCCCGGTTATTCGTCCTGTGAATCCATTGAATCATGTTGACTGGAAAAGCGGCGGTGAGCTCAATGCAAGGTGGTACCGGCTTTGTGAGCGTTACCCTGTTCATTCGAAGGAACGCTCACTATTCGTACAATATGATCGCCGTCATCTGTTGTATGAGCGACTGAATCAACAGATTATCCGAATGCATGCCGGTCAGGGATGCTTGACGGAACTGGCTGTTGTACTGTTTGCTCTCAAAGAGCCGGGGGCGTCTGGAAAAGCATTTGCCTGGTTGTTATTTCATGCACTGCGTTGTGCTCATTTTGGCATGAAATTTCGCTGGGGTGCGCATTACGCAGAACAGACTGCGTTTTTACAACAGCAACAGCCGAAAAGTCAGCCTTACCGGCAACTGATCGCATCCCTGGCACAGTCAGGGGATGCTGATTTGATGTGTAGGTTTGTGCTGGACCTGATTCAGGAAGTATCGGTTTCGCGTCAATTGGAACTGCTGGATTTAGGCATTCGATATCGTTCTGATATGGCAAATGGCATTGACTCAGAAGATAGTTCGTCTTATTTACTCGAGGCATGGAGGCATCTTCGATCTGCGTTAGAGGGCGCTTCTTGATTAAAGATATGAATTTTTGAGCAGGCTGTTTTGAGAGGCAGGCATCGGGAATGATATATTTCGATGCCTGCATCAGCATTACAGGCCGATTAATGACGCAAGTCCGAATGCTTTGAGTCCAATAACAATGATTGCAACAATCATTAATAGATCCAATAAACGCATCGTGCCTCCTTAGGGTCGTTTTTGGATGAGAAGTTATTAAGAACTATTGTGCATGCGAATTCGCGGTGAATTAACGCAGAGATCATGAGTAATCAATGAACCGAATTCCCCTGAAAAATCAGGGATTCGGCGTAGTGTTTTGCCATGAGCCAGAGCTAAATTATCCCTAGGGCGTGTTGACATTTGGCGATGGTTTTTGCAGCTTTTTGCTGTTTATTTAGACAAGGCAGGTTCTGTGCCGTGTAGTCATCTCCACAAATCAGGACCTAACGTAGAATAAATGAACAGCAAACGCGTTTCATTTGAACAAAATTCAACCGCCAAATGTCAAAACGCCCTAGTTAAGATTCAATAAAAAAAGCCACGATGGCGGGGGAGATAACATGGGGGCTCAGCAATTGCTCTGTGAACTGGCGTTAAGCTGCCGTTTTGATCAAGCGAATCAGATGATGGTGGAGCCAGATTATAAAAATTTATTTAAGTCATGGCTGAGTTTGATGTTGTGCTATCAATTGGCATCTCTTTCGGGCGTGTTGCAATTGGTTGTTGGGCCGCGCTATCAATGTGAATCGAAATCTGATGAATGGCTGCGATTTGATCTGAAAACGCAAAAAGCTCAGTTATGTCTTAAAAATAGAGCATCCATTGCAGATATTGGCTTTATTCGTCACAGAACCCGGTTTTGGGTTGAGGTCCGTTCATTGCACCAGCAGCAGATGGATGATGTCAGGGAAATGATGAAACTGATCCATGATTACAAGCGGGTCGAGGCTTTGCAAAAAGAATTCATGGCAGATCAATTAATTGTTTTCATTGGTTGGTGGGGGAAGGTCCCAGCTGAAAAAATGCATATTTTCCAGGCATTGGATAATAACCGGCGTTCAACGTATCTGCTGGATAGTGCTTTGAGTGGTAGCACGCAAGTGGCTCGGTTAAGTCATATGCAGCGTGATGGCGAATCAAGGTTTTGTCTGCTGGCGTATGCACCGACACATGGATAATATGGCCTGACAGGCATGATCTCCTTTTAAGTCGTTTTTTGTCTTCCCTCCAAAAATGACGGTCTCAGATATTTGACTGGGGCCTGCTGTGTTTTTTCACCTTCCTGGATTTTAGAATATTTAACCGATGTACTGCCTGTGATCTGTATATTTCACATATTTAATCTCTATTAGAAAAGACTTTCTTATTCCGAGTTGAGGTTATTTATACTTTTAATGTGGTCAGCAATTATCAGGAGTATCTAGAGAATACGCCCTATCTGTTGGGTTGGATTTAGCGGATTTTTTTGCAGTGTTCTGGAGAGACCTGTGTGGACGTATTGTTCATTTAGTATTGGTTAGCTGAGCATTGGCAGGGGCTTGGCCGGGCGAAAGTGATTCATCAAGGCTAATTTTTGATGTAAAAGTTTCAGAATATGATCTAAACCGATTGAATGCTTAATCTGGGATTTATCGCGACCAGGAAAAAGGACTTTTTTACCAATTATCATGAAAGACGAGAGAGTCTAAAACTGCTCTGTCAATGAAATATGTCATTTGCTAATCAGTTTTTGAATTGTTGGATGAAGATTTTATACCTCAATTTTCCATAGGTGCTGGTTTATTGAGTAAAGTTTAGAAGAAAAATTTTTATAGGGGATAGATGAGTTGTAAAAAATATGAATATTTTTTGTTATAAAAATAAATAATATAATCTAATTTAAATATGATAGATGTAGGGCAAGATCTCGAATGTTTTTTAAACAGTTTTTACCTGCTGTTTAGACAAGATTCGAGCAGACATTCATCAATTTAAGCATTGTTTAGAATTTATCGTTCAGAATTTAAGCTTAAATTCACACCCATGCCCTCGCTTTGGATATTTGTGTTTTCTAAAATGTGTTAATTATGATAAATATTTGTGTAAATATAGTAATTATGTTTTTAACAAAAAGCAATGGTTTTGTTTTTTAAACTTACTTTTGAGCAATTAAAATTTCAATTGATCAAAAAATAACTTTACAAATATTTATATTTATATCAGCATATACCTATACATAGACTTACTAAGTCATAATGCTTAATCATTAGTGTGAATCATTATCGGTAAATTAGTCGATTTTGTTTAAGCTAAATTGATAATTCTGGAATATATTCATTGACAATGACATGGGGACTGCTCATCGGTAAAGATCTCTTCTAATTATATTCTTTATGCGCTTTTGGGTATCTAATTTCTAATTCTGGATTTTGGAAGGAATAGTTGTGCCTGCATAGGGTTTAGATGGTGGATTCGTTAAATATTAAAAATTTAGATTGAGCCACTGCAAGTTGACGAAATTTAATAAAATTTATTAGATTTTATATCTGTGGATGGTTCATCTGATGGAAGTGGAGGAATCTTAGATGTCTCTATTTTAGATAACATTTATTTTTATCCTTTAGGATATCAAATAGTAATAAGCCATATACGAAAATTCATATTAACAATATCTTTATCTCCGAATTTATTATTTGGGGAATAGTAAAACTATGTCTAAATTCCGAACTTGTTAGTTATGGATATTCTGTATTTGAAATATATAGAATATATAGGTGTTTATATCATGAAAGCATTTTCTTTGCGTCGAAAGTATCTGTTAGGGGTCGGTTTAAGCTGTATGAGTTTAGCTGCAATAGGTGCAACGACTTCGTCATCACATTTATTAAGCTCTCCCATTGTGACTACATCACAAAGTAGTAAAATTAGTCAAAATCTGCAGGAAGCATTAAATCAACAACAGAACCTTTCAAATGTCTTATCGGGTAAAAAAATCATTGCAAATCTGCAATTGAAGAATATACCATCTAATTTAAAACAGCAGTTATCATCATTAGGGGTTAATGTTCTTAGTATCTCTAAAGATTATAATCAAGCTGCTGTAGCTGTTACCCGCCACTCAAATGTTAAATCATTAATTAAACTCCCGGTATTATTGCACGCGTCACTTGTGAGTGGTGAAGGGAGTGGTACGGGAAAAGCTTTTAATAGAGGATATAATTCTATAGGAATGAATAGACTGGCTAAGTTGATGCCAAATTTAACCGGAAAAGGTATCCGTGTTGGGATTATTTCGACCAGCTTTGCACATACCAGTGGTGTTAGGGGATCGGATACAACACCGGCTAGATGTAAATCGGGTACTCTGGAGAATGCGAAAGATCAAATGACAGGGGATTTACCCGCAAAAATCGATCTGCGTGCTGATGTTTGTGATGGGGTAAATACGGATGAAGGCGCTGCCATGGCTGAAGTTGTTCATGATATCGCTCCTGGTGCATCGATTTCGTATCATGGAACCCGCATGAATCAGGCGTCGATGGTTAAGGCTATTAACGATTTGTGTACTTCTAAAGCGAATGGCGGTGCCGGGGCCGATATTATTGTTGATGATATGTTTTTGTATTCCGAACCTTATTATCAGGAAGGGATCATCAATCAGGCTATTCAGAACTGTGTGAAAAAAGGCGTGATGTACTTTACTATCGCAGGAAATGATGCAGATCGCGATTATCAGTTCAAATATAAGGATATTAACCCCAGTATCCGTGATGCTCATTCTGCTACAGGTACTACTAAAATAACTTATGGTGATGATTTTCAGGAGTGGCCAAATGGTAGTGCCTTTTTACCGATTACCATCCCTGCTAATTCGAAATTTCAGGCAGATTTAGCCTGGAATCAGCCTTATATCAGTTTTCAAAAAAATAAAGTGAATTTCCCATTAATCGATTTTGATTTATTTTTGTTTAGAAAAAATTCAAATGGGAAAATGTCTCAGATTACCTATAGTGATAACCATCAGGGAAAAGGATATTATAATGATCCTTACGAACAGGTTGATTATAAGAATACCTCAAGCTCAACGGAAACTGTATATTTAGCGGTGAACCATTGGTCTGGCAATACCGATTTTATTCCTCAGGATAAAAATGTGCCTGTTTTACTTAATCTACGTTTCCCTGAACCGAACTCTGATGATATTAAAGTGGGTGGGGGTGTGACCTTTAATGCGCCGGTGATGAATGGACATGCCTGGACAAAAGGTGCGATTACTGTTGGTTCAATGCCATGGAACTGGAGTATTTATGATGTCGCACAAAATAAGACGAAACCAGAGCTTGAGAGTTCAAACGGTGCTTTGAGTCATCAGTTTTATTTTAATGTTAATGGTGATTTAGACCTTTCTACACGTAGTGATCCTACATTGGCAGCACCAGATGGTGGGGATACGACATTCTTTGGAACAGATGATCCTTCATCGTGGGACATTTTCGGAGAGCCCGATGGTTATCCTAATTTCTATGGAACTTCAGCAGCAGCTCCAGCGGCAGCTGCATTGGCTGCAGTATTGAAACAATATGCAGGAAAAGACGTCTCGAATTCCCTAATTCGTAATGCATTGGTTTCTACTGCCCATGATGTTTATTCTGGTCGTGCGAGTAAAGGTTGGGATCCTGTTACTGGTGCAGGTGAAGTGGATGCTGTCGCTGCTTTTAAATATCTGAAAAAAGAATTGGGTAGACAATAAACTAAAATGCTCTGATGGATTAAAGCTGCTCGGGAATGCCGAGCAGCTTTTTATTCTCAATTATGTAATTTGTAGGCTGGTTATCCCAGTTTTGCTGAGTAGTCTTTATTTATTTTGTGGTAAAAGACTCGTTATAAAGGTATTGGATAGATCTGATTATCTATGTATAACCATGTGCTTGAAGGAAACCATCTAAAGTCTACTCTGTGGATAATCGAAGCTAATTCATCTTGTGATTTTAATGCTCTTTAAGAATCAAATAATTGTTTCTTTATCAAATATTAGAAGGGTGTTTATTGATATTGCTAAGTCAATAAAAATAAGAATTAATATCACATATTAAATGATTATATATTCTCTGCCTTATACAACTATTTTCATTGTGATTCGTACATTAGATATTATTGATTGAATTTAAATAAAATCTTAATTTAAATTGTGAATTAATTATGTCAGTGAAGGGATTTCTATAGCTATTCAATATGACTTGAATGTATAATTAGAAGTTCATTTTACTTTTATTGATGATGAATCTTTTATTAAGATGAATTGTCAGATGTATTTTTATCATGCAATTAACTAATTCAACCCCTTATTCATTCAGGGCATCAACGATCAATGAAAAACTGATTGTTTTTATTCTTTTTGCCCTATTCATTGCCCGAATGTTGTCATTGCCAGCACTTCATTTAGCACTCTATTATGATGAAGCATATTATCATTTTTGGGCTCTTAGTCCTGCTTTTGGGTATTATTCAAAACCGCCTGTTGTTGCCTGGCTGATTGCCCTGACAACGGGATTATTTGGCCATACACCTGAATGGAGTGTACGGATTAGTGCGCCTTTACTTTATGCCGGTGCTGCTTATTTCGTTTATCGGATGGGGTGTGAGTTATCTTCTAAAGCAACCGGATTATTAGCAGCGCTGATTTTTTACTCGTCTCCGTTGGTGACTTTCAATAGTTTATTTATAACGACTGACGCTCCTTTATTGTTTTTCTGGGCGTTGGCCGGGTGGCTGTTTTTAAAAGCGCTTTATTCAAACAGATTGATCTGGTGGATTTTATGTGGTTTGGCCTCCGGCATGGGACTTATGTCAAAGTATACGATGATTGTGATATTCATCGGTGCTGCTATCTATTTAATTTTTCAAAAAGAAAGACGTGTTTCATTGTTAGGGGTGAGTATTGCAACAGGGCTTATCGTTCTGCTCTATCTGCCTAATTTGATCTGGAATAGTCAGCATGATTTTATCAGTTTTGTACATACAGCCCATATATCTCATCTGTCCCATCGTTTATTCCATCCTGGTAAGTTTTTTGGCTTTTTAGGCGGACAATTTCTGGTATTTGGACCGGTTGCTATGTGGCTATGGTTGAAATACGTCTGGAAGAAACGGCGTGATCATGTCTGGCTTTTCCTATTATCGATTTCGCTGCCACTATTTGTGTTGATGTGTATTCAGGCCTTTTTGGCCAAAGCCAATGCCAATTGGGCTGCCCCGGTTTATTTGGGGGCTAGTTTGATGGTGGCGCTCATCCTGATACAGCAGAATTCGATGAAGCTGGCGAGCTGGGTGGTTGGCGTTAATATCATGCTGGCTGTTATTTTGTTTAGTTATCCAACGATTCAGAAAATCTTACATATTGAACCAACGCGTCATAACACCCCGTATGCCCGGGTATTGGGCTGGCGGGAAGTGATGGAAAATATTAAGCGTGAGTATCCTCAAGTGAGCCATATGGTGTTGCTGAGTGGTTCACGCAAATTGCTGTCTTATGGAAATTACTATCTGAGTCAGTGGAAAAGCGGCAGGTCAGTTCCTGTTGTGAGTTTTAATCCCGGAAAGCGTATCGAAGATCAATACGATCTTTTATATGACCTTTCTCATTCTAAATTTAAACATTTTCTGTTTATCAGTGAAGGCCCTCGAAATTTTAAAGGGTGTTTTAAATCGAGCCGGTTGCTGGGCAAAGTGGTTGGTCCGGTATATCCGACATTGAAACGTGTTGTTTATCTTTATCAGGTCTCAGGGTTTAATGGTTATGAATACTGTCATAAAACGTACCAGTGATTATTTAACTCGCTGGGATGTCATTTTGTTTTTGGCAACAACATTGCCATTGGTTGTATTTCCTCATATTGATATCTGGGCAAGCCGACAATTTTTTATGGAAGGGCAGTTTTTCTTAGCGCATGTGGCATTTGTTGAGTTTATTTATTATGTTTTTGCCCGGATTCATCTGTTTTTCTTTGCTGTTTTTGTTGTTGGACTGATTATTACTTTTGTTCGTAAAACACCCAAAGCACGGTTGTGGCGTAAAAAAATACTTTTTTTACTGTTAGTGATGCTGCTTGGCCCTGGCTTGCTGGTGAATGGGATATTGAAAGATCATTCTTTTGGGCGCCCCAGACCCATTCAGGTTGAACAATTTGGCGGACATGATCATTTTGCGCCTGCGCTGCGCTATTCAGGGGAATGTCGTACGAATTGTTCTTTTGTTTGTGGGCATGCATCGATCGCCTTTTTTGTTATGGCATTTGCCTGGGTTTTTCGTAGGCGTTATTTATTTACAGCCGGATTGGCACTGGGTATTTTGGTTGGATTGGTCCGGATGGTTCAGGGGGGGCACTTTTTAAGCGATGTGGTTTTCGCTTTCTGGGCTGTTTACTTTACGATTTTGCCGTTAGCTTATCTATTTAAATTTGAGCTGAAATTGATTAATGACGAGCGTAAAGTGAAAGTGCGTAAAGTTGTTTTAGGGGTTGTTGATTTTTGGTGATTGAATTGACTTTCAATGACCCTAACAGGCAGAATTTTCTGTTTATTTATTCATCGTTAGGCCCTGATTTGTGAAGATGATTAACGCCACAGAACCTGTGATACCTAAAGAAACAGAGTTCCGTATGGTTAATGAACATCACTCTCAAAAATCATATCGCAGAGCAGAGATCGGGCGCCCAGACGTCGGATCGTGCCTTTTTCAGGTGTATGACAGAGAAAACGGGGATAGTGTGCTCTTGGGGCATTAAGAGATAATGCGCACCGATAGTAAACGGGCGCATGATCATTGCCATATATCGGGGTATTTAGGGGCGGCATTTGAAGGTTCAGAGTATGTTGATTTTAATTATATCTATAATGACTTTTCATGATGGTGAGCAATGCCGCTCCATTAATGTGTATGGTCTGTAAATTTATCAAACTCTTGCGTATAACGTTTACCTGCAACACCCCAGGTTGTTGCCATTTGATTTAACTGCATCATTTCTTGATCAGTAAGGATGACGGAACCTGCACCCATATTATCGCCCAGATGTTTATGGCTTTTACTACCGGGAATCGGAACAATATCAGGGCCTTGTTGGAGCAGCCAGGCTAATGCAACCCTTGCTGAAGTCGTTTCTCTGAGATTGGCTATTTTACTGACTTCTTCTGCCATTCGAAGATTGAGTTGATAATTACCATCACGAAGTCTTGGGTCGCCCCAGGAGCGAAAATCATCTTTAGCGTATTCCGTTGCAGGTTTTGCATGGCCAGTTAAAAAGCCCCGGCCCAGAGGTGAAAAAGGAACTAGGCCAATCTGCAATTCTCGTAGCACTGGTAGGATTTCATCTTCGATGCGTCTCTCCCATAGCGAGTACTCACTTTGCAAAGCTGAAACCGGTTGTACTGCATGTGCTTTGCGAATGGTTTCTACCGATGCTTCTGAGAGTCCGAAGAAACGAATTTTTCCTTCGTTGATCAAATCATGGATGGTTCCGGCGACATCTTCAATGGGAACATCCGGGTCAACGCGGTGTTGATAGAGCAAATCGATATGATCAGTCTGGAGCCGTTTTAAGGAGGCATCGACGACTTCACGAATGTGACTGGGACGACTATCAAGTCCAGATGGCCGTGTTTTGCTCAGATCAAAGCCAAATTTAGTGGCGATAATCAGTTTTTCCCGGTGGGATGGTGTTTTTTGTAGCCAGCTTCCGATTAATTCTTCGTTTTTAAATGGGCCATAAAATTCAGCCGTATCCAGCAATGTGATGCCTAATTCAAATGCCTCGTCTAGGGTTTTAAGTGACTCAGTTTTATCAGCGGGGCCGTAGCCGTGGCTCATTCCCATGCAGCCTAATCCAAGTTCTGAAACTTGTAATCCCTGTGTCCCTAATGTACGCAAGCGCATATTTGAATCCTCTGTCGTGTCAACGAGTGTTGCTGTTATCATGCGTAAATTAATATTATTGTTCAATACAACATAATCTTCATAGATTATGAAGATAAGGATGCATAATTGATGCGAGGCCGTGAATATACAGAACTTAAAGCATTCGAGGCCATTGTTGCTTTTAAAACCTTTGCAAAAGCGGCCAATCAGCTGCGAATATCTCCCTCGGCATTAAGCCAGACGATTAAACATTTAGAAGATCGTTTAGGTACGCGCTTATTTAACCGGACAACCCGAAGTGTGGTTTTGACTGACGCGGGGAAACAACTCCATAAACGTTTGTGTCCTATTTTAAAGGAGTTGGAATTGGTATTGGGCGATGCGCGTGAGCAGGGGGATCGTCTTTCCGGTACGGTAAAACTTCATTCGACCAGTATGGCTGCGAATGATTTGTTAGCGCCGGTCATTGGCCAGTTCTACGAGCAGTACCCGGATATTTGTTTAGATATTGTGGTAGAGGATCGGGTTATCGATATTATTTCCGAGGAGTTTGATGCCGGTATTTGCTTGGGTGAATTTTTGCAAAATGATCTGGTTGCTTATCCCCTCGGTGATAAATTAACGATGCAGGCGGCTGCTTCACCCGATTATCTTGCCCGATATGGAAAGCCTCAAACTCCTTTTGATTTACATCATCACCAGTGTATCAATTGGCGATTTCAACAGGAACGAGGTATTTACCGGTGGGAATTTTTTCAACAAGGACATTGGTTTTCTTTATCTGTTAATGGACCTTTAACCACCAGCAGTCGGGATTTGTCTGTGGCTGCTGCACTTCAGGGGGTTGGAATTGTTTTTTGGACGGTTGACAGGCTAAAGCCATGGGTCGATAAAGGTGAACTCATTCCATTGCTGACAGATTATTGTCCACCTTTTCTTGGATGGCATCTTTGTTATCCTCGTCAACAACATACATCCCGTGCTCTGCGGGCATTGATTGATTTTCTACGTGAAGCGTACCCCCAAAGCGGTATTGAAGAGTTACCTATTGCGATGTTGTCAAAACAGGAATAAAAGTCGTGTATTGAAGGTGTTCTCTATTGAGTTTGCAGGTGTGGATGGGAACCCCATACAATCTGGACAGATTCGTTTCGTTTAAAACATCATGATTTGGGCCGTAAAGTGAAAGTCCATCACCCATCAATAGCAGAGAGTGCTGAGCGATAAGTTGTGCGTGAGTCGGTTCATGTGTTGAAAACAAAATAGACATATTTTGATCGGTTGCCAGTGACTTAAGTAGGTTTAACACAGTGGACTGATGGGCTAAATCCAGTGCGGTAACCGGTTCGTCGAGAATCAAAACCTGACATTCACTAACTAAGGCCCTAGCGATCAAAACCAATTGCTGTTGTCCTCCGGATAATTGATCAAATGGTCGTTTGGCCAGATGGTCTATCTGAAGTTGTGTCAAAGCATGATGCGCCAGATACTTATCTTGTTTTGAAGGCATCGAGAACAGACCAATTTGATTGGCCCGGCCCATCAGTACAATATCTAATACCTGGTAAGGGAATGGTGAGTGGAATTTTTGGGGAACAAAACCCACTTTCCCATAGCGGGTGATTTTGCCTGATATTGGGGATAATCCTCCCAATAATGTCTGCATTAAGGTTGTTTTGCCCTGACCATTTCCTCCCATGATTGCGGTTATCTCTCCGGCCGCTAGCGTAAGGTCTAGCGGTTTGAACAGCGGCTTTTGAAGTGAGTAACCACAAACTAATTTTGATGTGCTTAGTTGGATTGTTTTCATAAGATACCTTTGCGCCGGTGAAGATAAAGCAGCAAAACAAGCAATGGGGCGCCCAATAATGCTGTGATAATGCCCAGAGGTACTTCTGCGGTGGTAATACTTCGGGCCAGATCGTCAACAATAATCATGAACCCACCTCCTAACCACATGGCAGCAGGAAGTAATCGCCGGTGATCCGGACCAATCCATAACCGGGCCATATGGGGAACGATGAGACCAACCCAACCGATGCTGCCGCTGACGGCTACCTGCGCGGATACGATCATGGCGCAGAGCGTTAAAATAAGCCAACGTAACCAGCTTGCCCGATGATCAAGTGTTTGTGACTCTTGTTCACCCATGGACAGAATATTGATGCGCCAGCGAAGGCACATAAGTAATGTAGTGGCGATAGCAAATGGAATGGCCAACATAACCACAGTCGTCCAATGGGCGGTCGAAAAGCTTCCCAGTAACCAGAACACGATATTCGGTAGCGTTTCTTCAGTATCGGCAAGATACTGCATCAGGCTGACTAATGCGCCAAAGAAACCACTTAGTATGACCCCTGCCAATATGAGAATTAATCGGTTTTTGTTGCCAAGCCAGGAGGCGATTAGAAACACCATAAGCAGGGCGACCATGCCAGAAGTAAACGTCGACATTAGCAAAAAGGCGGGTGACCAGCTTAGCAATATGGCTAGTGTTCCACCAAATGCGGCTCCGGCTGAAACTCCGATAATATGAGGCCCAACCAGTGAATTGCGAAATACTCCTTGCAAGGTCGCGCCACATAAGGCCAGCCCAGAACCCGCAAGAAACGCCATAATCACCCGGGGGAGCCGGACATCCCAAATCACTTGATGTTCAATGGGGGAAATTCCCTGTTGATGACCGAAAACCGGTTCGATCAAAACCTTTATAACGTGGCTGATTGGGAGATTATAAGGTCCAATCCCCAGGGAAATAATGGCAATCAGTAGCGTTCCTATAATGAGCAGGGTTAGTTTGAACTGGCTACCGGGGAATATCATTTTGCCGTGTCAATAGTGGGTTGATATTGGGTACGATAGAATCTTTCATAAAAATCATTTGCTGCTTTTTGGACGTTAATATCTTTAAACCGGTTCGGGTAGAGTTTTTTAGCCATCCATAATTCGCCGACCGACAGAGCTTCAGGCATTGGATATCCCCAGGCTTTTGCGTATTCAGGCATCAGGTAAATGCGATGATGTTTAACCGCATCGATCGATTGCCATGCTGGATTATGTTCAATTTTTTTGACGACATAGGCAAAGCGGTGTTGGACAAAGATAACCTGAGGATCCCATTGCAGTACATTTTCAAGAGAAACCTGTTTGTAGCCTTTAATTGATGATGCGGCGACATTCATCGCACCTGCATGTTCGAGCATTAAACCAGTATATTTACCTGAACCATAGGTTGTGAGATTTGGATTGGCAATATAAACCCGGACACGTTTGTCAGCTGGAAGTCCTTTGAGCCGTTTGGCAACAATAGTCCGGTGTTTAAAGATGTAATGGACTAATGCCTTGGCCTGGGCTTCATGATTAACAACTTTGCCAATCAACAGAATGCCATTTTTAAGCCCTTCGTTATAGGCCTGGTTTTCATTTTTAATGGTGGGATTGAGTTTGTTGGACTGACCCGGTTGATATTTTCTAAGCGAGATAGCAACGACAGGGATCCCGGTTCTTTCCAGTTGCGCCAGCATGGTTTTCGGTGAATAGTTCGTGACAAAAATGACTTGAGGGTGGAGTTTAAGAATACTTTCAATATTGACGTTGGTGAGATCGCCTGGCATAGGGAGTTTAGTAATTTGGGGGTAGAGCCTGACAAAACCTGCACCTAGATGCCTTTCCCAACTAGAAAGCACTCCAACAATCGATTTTTGAGCATCAAGCTCAACTAGAATGTCGAGTGTCTGGTGTTGCAGTACGACGACACGATTAACATGGTCAGGGATGGTGATATGGCGTCCTAATTGATCGGTAATGTGACGAGCCGCCCAGGTTGGGGAGCTGATGGCGAGTAGCGCGGATATGGCAAGTGTCAACCCTGTTTTTTTCATGATCTATTCCTATTGTTTCGTTATATAAACGATAATATAACGAAATTTGTGACGAAGATCATGATCTAACTTATGGTTTTGTTATCGAGTATGGCGGTACATCTGTGTGCCGTTTTATGGATACCGGGTTGGCGTTAATGGTAGAGATAGTTATCTAAATAACCTCAACTCAGGATAAGAAAGCCTTTTCTGATCGGGATTAAAGTCGATTTTTGCGTTAAATCCACTTGCCATCGAATGGCTATGGCAGATCAGATTTGCCGTAAACTTGTCCTTAAATCCTACGTCAGAAAGCAAGACTGGCCCATCATGAATCAATCGTTATTTATTGTGATTTCTTATCCCGGGTTGAGGTTAAATAAACTGTTGAATCAGCCATAATTAGAGGTAGAGACGACCCGATTATTTCAGTTTTAGCACAGCTCTTTATATCTCAATGAAGGCTTTTTGAATTATTTTTTGAATCCTTTTTAGAACTTCAAGTCCTTTATAGGTAACAAGGTGAATGAAGGTCTAGGCGTTTCTGGCCGTGACACAACGAATTGAGCTGATTGATGCAGCTTAACCGGGCGATCTAAGTATTGGAGCAGTTATTCGTGGAATTGAAGAATTATCCATTGGTGAAATAGCTGAAAGGCTGGCTTTTAGCGGTTTTTTGCTAAAATCAAACATATCTTGAGCACGATAAGGACGATGGAATCTGGCCATCTTAGTGAACCAGCTCGGGGTGTTTGATAAGGTATTTAGAGCATCAGGCTATCTTCTTCCTGTCATGTATAAATGAGAAAATGGCCTCATAAGTTGAAATGATGATGGAAACCTCGATGTTTTTGTAAGAGGACCATTGATTGAGCTGGCAAAAAGAATTTAATCAGTCATTTGTTCACTGTAAAGCCGTTTATATTTAGCCTGTTCTAGCGGATATATCGTTATATAAACTGAGTTTTTTATAACTATCTGTCTATACTAAATATCTGTGAATAAACTTGTGAATTATCTGTTCTTATTTAATCACTGATATGGTCTAACATAATCTTATTAAAAAATAATTATATATTTCTTATTATTTCCTAGCATTAATTTATTGTTTTTCTGATTAAATAGTCGGCATAATTTATATTTATGTTCTAGTATTGATGACATAGTTGATACAGGGAGTATGAAGGTGGAAGTTACTGTGGAGTGTAATCAGTGCAAAAAAAGAGGGATTAGTTCCAGAATTACTGTGGATTCGATCGCGTTGTTATCTGGTGCAAGACTTCGTTGCCCACGCTGTAAAGGGGTGATTCAATTACCTCAGACTCGTGATGAAGTTGTACCTAAAAAACAGCTATCAAGAGCTTGAATGAATCAAAATCTTTGCCGTTAATGCTATAATTTTATTATGTATTAATGGAATATTTTGGGCATATATCAATTTATTGTAGCTATTAGGTATTTTTGTCTTTTGACGAGTCTTTGTGGACTAAGATATTTTTCTCTTTGTCAAAAATAGTCCGTTATCTTTTGCCTTTCATTTTATCTTGTATTTTATCAGTGGTATTTTTTGCGAACGATGAATTTTATTAAGACCATGGTTTTAAATAGCTGATATAATCAGTGTTTACTCAATAATGATGCAGCTATTATACGTTGTGATAAGTATTACTTTTGATTTTTGAAATTGAATGTCATTTTTACTCTGTTACCCTAAATAAAAGGGCTAGAGCGTGTTGATCTTTGTTTATTATTTCTTCAACAGTACATTGGTAACCACATCATCACAAAAGATATCGCTACTGTAGTTCTGTAATTTCGGGCTAGTTTGTCATATCGAGTGGCTACGGTCCGGTATTTCTTTATTTTCAAAAAGGCATTTTCAACTAAATGGCGATGGGTGTATGGACACCAGTCCATGTGCGTATTCCCTGTTTTGGATGTCACCTTGCGTGGAATATTAGCCACAGCCCTTTTTTCTTCTATAACGCGCCTTAATTGGTCACTATCGTACCCTTCATCGGCACAGATAACTTTGGTATCTGGTGACCTGGATATCAGGCTTCGGGCATGGACGATATCATTAACCTGATCCCCTCGATAATTCAAAATGAACGGGCAAACCGCCACTATCCACGGCTAAGTGGATTTTGGTTGAATTTCCTTCCCGACTTTTTCCGATAGTTTCTTCATCTGATAGAGCGCTACTGCGTTGAATCACTTGTTTTAGCATATTCCAGGATTGAGCTGTTAACATTCGTCTTTGCATGGCAATTCTCTCGGTATATGTGTTTTTGACGAAACGATTATACCTTATTGCCATGCCGTTCATTTCTTGTGCAAAGATCAACAGCCTCTAGGTAAATTCGATTTTTTAATAAAATTAAGCAAATATAAGTGTGATGATATATTGAGCTAAATGTTATGGCCTATATGCAGAGAGTGAAGTCAGATAAAAATAGAGGTCAATGATCTATGTGATCTATATTGATTAGACTATCCGTAATTGATGAAGTAAAATTTTAGTGTTTTCGTATTTTTCCCCTAAAAATCCTTTCTTGCATTTTTCAGATAGAAATAAAAAAGCCCTTCAGAGTAAATACAGAAGTGAATTCGGTTGATGATCCATGTGAGGGGGCTGATGAATACGGTTCTACGGCGGCGTTAATGGTTTCTGATGCGGGTATTTCGCGGCATCGATGCTCAATAAGATTAGATTGAGTCATGTCATAATTAAGTATATTTTACTAGTATTATAATTGATATCTATAATATTAGTGTCTATACCTCTTCTTGTATTTTCTAATTGAGTATTTAAGGAGAGCTATGATGAAGAGTCGTCTACATGCAGTGATGCAAATATTGATATTGGCTTTTACGATATTAGCTACAGGAAGTGCTTATGCATCGGTGCCTGCGTTAACAGTGGTCGGTAATCAAGTGTTGGTTGGAGGAGAAGCAGAAAGTTTAGCCGGAAATAGCTTTTTCTGGAGCAATACCGGATGGGGACAGGAGAAATTCTATAATGCCAGCGTTGTAAAATGGCTTAAGAGTGACTGGGGAAGTACCATCGTTCGGGCGGCAATGGGAGTTGATAATGACGGCTCTTACCTTACTGATCCTGATGGGAATTTGTCTCGGGTTGAAACGGTTGTCAATGCAGCAATTGCCAATGATATGTATGTGATTATTGATTTTCACACCCACCATGGGGAGTCTCATAAGGCAGCCGCAATTAAGTTCTTCAAAAAGATGGCAACCCTGTATGGAAGCTATAACAATGTAATCTATGAGATCTATAACGAACCGCTGCAAGTTAGCTGGAGTAATGTCATTAAGCCTTATGCGACTGCGGTTATTACTGCGATTCGATCAATTGATGAAGATAATCTGATTGTCGTTGGAACTCCTAGCTGGTCACAAGATGTCGATGTCGCTTCGTATGATCCTATCGATGGTACAAATATTGCTTATGCACTTCATTTTTACGCAGGAACTCATGGCCAGAGCTTAAGAAATAAGGCATTAACTGCACTGAACAACGGTATCGCTTTGATGGTGACCGAATGGGGAACAGTTAATTCTGATGGGGATGGCTCTGTTGCCAAACAAAGTACCAATACCTGGATTCAGTTTTTAAAAGATAATGATATTTCATTTGTGAACTGGGCTGTTAGCGATAAAGATGAAGGTGCATCGATTGTTAATAGTGGTGCCAGTGCCTATGGGAACTGGAGTGCCTCTGATTTGACTGCTTCTGGTAAGTTTGTGAAATCGATTATTTCGACAGAAGGGGATGCTATTCCCAGTACTTCGTCAAATTAATTATTCCGTGTTAAGTTTCGTTGAGTAGTTGTGAAATATGTTGTATCTGTTCAAAGGTATTCATTTCTTTTAGGTTCGTTTTTGTTTAAAAAAGATGTCTTCGTCTAAAGGCTGTTGATGACTAAAGATAAACAGCTTTTAGATGCCTTTTTTATTGGCAACGGCTTTTAACTGATCCAATAGCTGCTTATTGTCCTGATTATCTAAAAATGCTTTCGGTGGTGTGATATAAATAGTGCCTTGAGTGTCCATCGTCAGCAACCGGGCATCTCCTCTGGTGCCCCATAGAGCCAGTAATAATCGCCGCTCTGAGGGCTGTAGCTCTTTTAGCGCTGCGGAGTGGTAGCTGATTAGACGAGTGGTTGCTGCCGGAATTTCAGCATTGCGTTGATAGTCTCTCATGGAGAGCCGGATGTTTTCATGGTTTGCACCGCCAAAGCTAACCCGAAGCATGGCCTGAGGCTGAAATGAGGTACTGGCCCGTCCGACATTAGACACGATCTGTTCAATTTCAAAATAGGAGTTATCAGTTAGTTGTTGTTGTTTGATGCGGGCCAGTTGGCTACCGATATTATGGATATTATCTCTGAGCAGGTTGAGCCTGTGATTGGTTTGTCGCGTTGCGTCCTGTAGATCTTCTTTGAGATCCTGAAGCAGAAAGGCGAGTGCGGTTTGATGAATGAGGGGTTGCCCATGTTTTGTAAAATGTAACGTGGCGTAATCACGGGTTAGTTTTAAGACTTGTTGTTGGTAATAATTTGCTTCTATATCATCAATATAATTACTTAAATTCCAACTGCGAAGGGTACTGACTCTAAATTCGGTAAGTCGATGTTCCAGATCTGTTGGCGATAAGAATTCATTGATGGTCTTTATATGAGACTGAAGTTTTGCGTTCGTATCGGATTGATCCAGTAATTCAGCTTGAGCCAGTTGATAGGCCTGATCCAGTTGGCTGAGTTTAAATTTGGGATATTCTAACTTATCGGCACGATGCCCTTGCTGGTCATATTTATAGCGGAGTTCTTCTGGAATATATGGTTCTAGTAAATCCAGTGGCGCGGTATCGAGTGAAACCTGGATATCGCTGGGATGAATTAAGCGAATGGCTCCGATGGATGTTTCTAAGTTGGAGACATCGACAAAGTAGATTTGCCAAATCGGGATTGCTGCGGCTGATAATGTTCCCAGTATACCGATGACAAGTGCTTTGGTATGTCGGATCGCCGTGTTTTTAACCCAGCCTAGTTGGCCCATAACATCTCTCCTTGGACGGTTCGTATGTGTATTTTGATCTTGCCGATTTGTCTTGTTCGAGACTCAGAATAAATCAGGGGGTTTTCAGATAAATAACGGATTATCCATCGAATTTGTTAGCAATGTCGGCTGCTTTTGAACCCAGTTCTGCAAAGTTAGCAGTTCCTTTCTCCATGATTTTCTGAGCCTGTTCGATGACTTTGACGTATTTGCTGTCGCCGGTTGCCAGTAACTGGGCGAGCGCGACACCGATTGCTGTGGTGCTGATGGTGTTGAGATTACGCAGATTATCTGTCGCATCCTGAACGGCTATTGCCGTAGATTGAGCAACTGATTGTTGCGCTTTACTAACGGTTGAATCGTCTGCCATGGCCGAATCAGATTAGCCTTTGCTTAGAATTAACGCACAGGCTGTGGATGTCGCAGCAGTACTGACGGTTTGCAGCCCTTGTTGATTGGTCACCGCATTTTGCATGTGTAGTCCCATGGTATCGGCCATGGATGATTCTTGAAGTTGATGGATGATTTCACTGACTTTGGCTAGATTTTTCGATTCACTTTGTGCAGCCATTGTTTTTCCTTTGCGGCGCATCTGTCTTCAATTGACAAAGTCAGAGCGCCGGTTTAATTATTCAGTGTCTTTTTCGACGACTTCTTCGGCTGCGCGACCTAATACAGCGGTTCCAATGGAGGTTAATGCATTAATCCCCTGTACCGTGGCTGCTTGCATGGTAATTTGAGCCTGCTGATTGGCATTGGTCGCATTATTGTTCATATTGGATAATGCGGCGCCTATTGATGTATACAGGTTTGCCATGGCCATGGACGGGTTGCTGGCTAATACCTGGGTGTTGGTTTGAGTAACAGAGTCGGTAATTTGTGAGTTGACGGTTTTATCTGCCATAGGATGCCTCGTTATTGGTTGTGGTTCGACTGAGCAGGTTGGCTCAATTGCTGATTAATCTTTTTTAATTCTTCATCGAGTTTGCGACTGACTTCATCGAACATTTGAGTGACTTTTTGTTCGACTTCTTCGGCTCGTTGAAGTGGTTGGAGTTTCTCAAGCTGTTTTTGATGCTCATTTATGAGATTTTGTGCTTGTTCCTGTTGTTTTTGTGCCATTTGACCGATTTGTTCTAAAGATGTTTGTGGGTCAAAAGATTGGTGTTCGCTCATGCGTCTGTTCCCGTTTGAGAATCGCTGATAGAGGGCTCATTTTTAGTTTGATTGGTCGTCTTTTTCTTCTTCGGTTTGCCTTTTAAGAATCGCCACAAATTGATTTTTTTCTTTATTTTTTGGGGTTCTGGTTGAGGTTCTTGAGGTTCGATATCTTCGACATCAATCTGCTCCGAATCAGTGGTTGTTGTATTGGTGATACTTTGAGTTTGCAGCAGACGGGCGCAGGCGTTGGTCACCGATGCCGCTGTTGTCATTTGGGATTGCTGCTGATTGACGATGGCATTGTGCATGGATAAACCGAGTGTATCGGCAAGCGTTGTTTCAATGAGTGTACTTGGCTGGGGTGAAAAAGATTGCAACGTTGTAAACTTATTGAGTGTGTCTTTTGCAATGGGTTGTTCAAACTCGTTTTCATATTGGGTGTTTGTTTTATCATTCATGTTTATCAACCCTTTGGGGGACTCGATAATCCTCAGTTTAAAAATTTATTGATCGATAGACTTGGACAAAGGTATGGAAAAATAGGTGGTTATCGTGATATGACGTTGGCTCATTATCGAGGGTGGTTTTTGCAGCCGCGTGTTTTAATCAATAGTAAACGACTGCAAAAGCCATCACGTAAATCTCATAAATCTGCAAAATATCGGTTCATCTCAACTTCAATTAATTGGAGGTATCGTATAGAACGGTTGCGATTTTCTCTCCTACAGCTCCAAAGTTATCGGCCCCCTGCGTGATGATATTTTGTGCATGATTGATCATTTCGACATAGTGCAAATCCCCGGTTTCCAGCATTTGACTTAAAGCCGTGCCAATTGCCGTCGTGCTGATGGTATTCAGGTTTCGCAAATTGTCGGTTGCATCAGCTAACGCAAGTGCTGTCGACTGAGCGATTGATTGTTGAGCTGAGTTGAATGCAGATTGTTCCGGTTCTGGTGGCAGGTTGATATCTTTCATCATGTGATCCTCAGAGCAGCCTTTGTCCACCTGTGCAGACAAAGGCTATGCCCGATTAGACGTCTTTTTCAATAATGCCTTCTGCACTACGACCCACAACCGAGCTCCCGATAGACATCAATGCATTGACCCCCTGAACGGTTGCTGCTTGCATGGTGATCTGAGCCTGTTGCTGTGAACTGGTTGCGTTATGACCGGCTGTTCCAAGTGCCTGGCTGGTCGACATGAGTAAATTTCCCATTCCCATCGCTGGTGTTTCACCAACCACTTTTGTGTTTACCTGAGTAACAGAGTCGGTAACTTGTTCATTTACTGGCATAGTATTTTCCTTTTAGGTAGTGAATGAGCTGCCTTACAAGGCAGCTCGCATGAGTGATCAACCTTTTTCGATAATGCCTTCGGCACCGCGGCCAATGACAGATGAACCGATCGCCATGAGTGAATTGACCCCCTGGACGGTGGCTGCTTGCATGGTGATCTGGGCTTGTTGCTGCGCAGCTGTTGCGTTATGGGCTGCATTGCTCAGCGCCTGACTGGTTGACATCAGCAGGTTTCCCATTGCCATAGCCGGGGTTTCCCCAACGACTTTGGTATTAACCTGAGTGACAGAATCAGTAACTTGTTCATTTACTGGCATGGTTTATCTCCTTTGATTTGCATTCGCGTTAACTTGCGCTGCTTTCTGGTTCATTGATGCCCTCGACCGTGCGACCAAGGACAGCAATATTAGTAGACAGTAATGAGTTGACTCCTTGAACGGTGCTGCTTTGGTGGACTAATGTTCCTTGTTGATTGGCTCCAATACTATTTAGAGCCGTTAGTCCGAGAGCCTGGCTGGTGGCTAGCATTAAGTTGCCATCGGCCATAGCCGGGACATCTCCCACAGCATGGGTATTTACTTGGGTCACCGAATCGGTGACTGCATCATTGACTGGCATAACGGTTGCTCCTTTTGTGCCGATTAAACAGCACAAGCTTTATTGGTAGCTGTGCTGCGGACTTATTGACTCGCCTGGGCTGCAATGGCATAGAGCAGCCCTGAACCGAGCGCTGTATTTGTGACCAGTATGGTTTGCAACTGCTGCTGGACCTGTGTTGTATTTTCGGCAGATTTACCCAGGGCAATGGCCGCGTTGTGTAACATCATTGCTCGAGACAACGGTGGGGAAAATTGTTCAATTAGCTTGTTACTATCGATGTTGCTCATTTTGCCGGGCTCGTTGTTTGTTGTTATTCCAATCATAGCGAGCAAAGCGTCTTTCTAACTTGGTCTAATAGCGGCTAATTCCAGTGATTTTCAGGGAGTTAATAACCAACTACATCGACGTTAGATATGATTTATGATTGCGTTGTTTCAGACGAAATTCTCTTGGAGATATATTCAGATAGCGTTTGAACATTTTTTCAAAATGACTGAGATCGCCAAAACCGACGTCATAGGCAATTTCCGTGATCTTCGCCATCGGGTGCTCTTCTAATTTTTGCTTTGCTGCCAAGATTCGAATCTCGCTCAGCAGACTTTTAAAACTAATGCCTAAATGTTTACGGAATAGGTATGAAAGATGAGAAGGACTGACACATGCTTCTTTGCCTAAATGTTCCAAAGTGATGGAAGTATGAAAATGGGTGCTGATGTAATGAATCGCTTTAATAAGGCCTGTGTGGCAATGCTCGAATGAATCCAGTTGTTGATTGAGGATTTTGTCGGCAAGTTGCAATGGGTCTGGAGGTGACGGTTCTGTCGGAATACCGGTATGGCTGAGGGTTGCCAACGTAATGTGTTGGGGATCTTCTGTTACACAACGCAGAAGATAATTTTGAAGTTCGCTGATGTTTCCTGGCCATGAATAATTAATCAGACTATCGAGCGCATTGGGTTCGATTTTTATTTTTGCAGATAATCGTTTTAAATTGTATAAAATGTGGGACTTTATATCTTCACGACGATGGCGTAATGGTGGAATTCTAAGTGTGAGATGGAGTGGCGACTGATAAAGTAGTTGCATTACAAACTGGTTTTTCTTAGTAAAATCTAAGGTGTCTTTGTCGGTACATAAAATCACTCGGGTTTGTTTTTTTGTCAGTTTTCGGTGAATTTGGAATAGAGAGAAAAGTGTTGTGAGTTGATCTTGTTTATCGGGATCAAGTGTATCAATATTTTCTAAGTAGAGTGTTCCATTTTGGGCTGCATCAATCCCGTAGAGTATGTTTTCCCGATATTGTCTGGCGCTACTTATATTGGCAGAAACAATTGAAAATCGACCGTTTCGGGTAATATCCTGATGATGTATCTGAAATGCAATTGAACTTTTTTCACATCCGGCCTCACCATAAATAATAATCGGGTAGTTCGGGACTATAACGTTTTTAATCTTTTCTCTCAGCTTCTCTATTTCTTTTGAATTTCCGATTAATGGATAGCAATGAAATGGCTCATAGTTATGAGATGTGGGATGAATATTTTCTACTAATGTGGGGATAGTTGTATGCATGGATATCCTTTTCCTTATTCGTAATGAATTGAATTGATATCATCATGCTAAATAGCGGGCGTTATACGAAATCGGCGTTATTGACTGAATTTAAGTGCTCAATAATTTTTTTGATACAAAAATCATTATCAATTTGAATCATTGACATTCAAAAGTCATGTCTCATGTTTCGTCTATATGGCGAACATCTGATTATAAATCGCTATTTCTTTCGCAGTGAATCAACCAGCGACGTAGCAGTGAGGCCAACTGAATTTGCTCATTTTGATCCAGAGGTTTTAAAATTATTTTTTCATTGGCTATATGTGCTTCGAGAGCCTTGTCAATTAACTTCAGACCTTTTGATGTAAGCTCTATAGTACAACTCCTGCGATCTTCTGCATTGGCTAACCGTTCTAGCAATCCTCTTTTAACTAATTTTTCAAGTCTGGTACTCATTGCCCCAGAAGATAACATCAGTGTTTGATAAAGTTCGGTCGGAGTGAGCGGTTTTCCACTTCGGCGCAAGGTTGCCAGAATATCAAATTCAATGGTGCTGAGGTCAAAAGATGAAAAAACTGTATTAAGCTGTTTTTGGACAGAAGGCTGAATTCGGGATAGTCGTCCAAGAACTGCCATGGGGGAACAATCGAGATCTGGTCGTTGCTGCTGCCATTGTTGAAGGATTCGATCAATGTGGTCATGTTTCATGGTCATTATTCCTTTGTGTCGTTTAAGGTGTGTTAGCGCTAAATGAATGACTTGATTATCGATGAAAGAAGGCATATTGTAAAAAAGTATCTTTTTAAAAAGATACTTTTTTACAAGTTAAATGACCATAAATTAGGGCTATTGACAAGAGATGATGCCACAAAATAATTTAGTCAGGGATCTGTTGGTTACTGCATTTGCTCCACTGGTCTGGGGAAGTACCTATTTGGTTACAACTCAGTTATTACCGCCTTCGATGCCATTATGGGCATCCACTCTTCGGGCTCTCCCTGCCGGAATTATTTTGCTGATAGTCAGCCGTAGCCGGTTATCTTTAGGTTGGTGGGGTAAAATTTTCCTTCTTGGTATCTTAAATATCGGGTTCTTTTTTTATTGCTTATTTGTTGCAGCGTATTATTTGCCAGGAGGTTTAGCGGCTTTGGTGATGGCTTGTCAGCCGATTATTGTCATGGTTTTGAGCCTTTATGTTTTTAAAGTTCCTCTTTTGAAGATCCATTGTTGGTCCGCACTCTTAGGGATCATTGGCATTGCGTTATTAGTTTTAAATTCATCTGCCGTATTACATTGGCAGGGGATTGTTGCCGGAATATTAGGTATGTGTTCTATGGCGGCTGGTATTGTACTGACAAAACAATGGGGAAGGCCTAAAGGCGTTTCTTTGTTGGGCTTTACCGGATGGCAGTTATTGATTGGTGGAATGGTGTTATTGCCGGTGGCGATTTGGCATGAAGGTATTCCCAGTCAGCTGTCGATGAAGAATGTGGCTGGCTATTCCTATTTGTGCGTTGTTGGGTCTATTTGTGCTTATATGCTGTGGTTTCGTGGCATAGAACGATTACCGGCTGTGACTATCTCATTTTTAGGCTTTTTGAGTCCGTTATCGGCGTGTGTTCTTGGCTATCTGGTTTTAAGACAGGGATTTAGCCCCTTGCAGTCATTAGGGGCTGTCGCCATTATTGCAGCATTAGTTCTGGTGAATGTGAATCCGAAACGAAAAGCCATAAAATGACTGGTTATGTAGTTTTATTTCAGGCTGGTATTCATTAGCATGAAGTCGGTTGCCTGAATAGGCGTGAGATGCACCAGATGATCAATACTAATAATACAATCGGCAGAAGAAAAGGCGCTGTAAATGCCGTCAAACAAACGACAGCGATTGCCAGTAGTAGTAATCCGATACTTGTTGCAATGACCATCATTAGTAGTGACGAAATACCAAAAACCAAAAGAGCAAGCAGTGTTAAAGGCCAGCCACCAGCGCTAAAGGACCAGGCATGGGGCATTGTCTGCATATTGAAAAAGAAATGTTGATTCCAGAATCCAGATATACAGAGCCCAACTAATAACAAGACCGCTACCATAATTACAACGGTTTTTTTCATTGTATGTATCACCATTTAGTCATAAGAAATGTTGTAGTAAGCGTTCGTATCTTAATCCAACATGAATGCGAGTATACCATATTCATGAATCTCAGCTTGGGATAATATGTCTCAATTAATCTATGTTGTGTCAGGGCTATTCTGATCGGGGATTAAGCTTCAGTTTAAGACTAATCTGCGCTGCCATAGCATTTGGGCCAAATAGATTTAACACCCCAATCAAGCTTAATATTTTGCTGAAAAAGTTCTTTTATCCCAGGTTGAGGTGAACTAAATATTGACAGATGTGAGTAATTCATCGATACGTTCCAGAAGATCATTCAATGTATGGCTTCGGCCTCTGGCGCATTGGCGGGCACTTTGATCACAGATCAAACATTGACGTACGGGTAGACTTAAACCTTTACGGCTGATTGGCCGGCCTTGTTGATCAAGTACATCAATATCCCATAACCGGCCTAGCGGATGGGATTGTTCAAGTTGAATACATTGTTTTTTAACGGCCTTGGCGGAGGCATCAATAAGCCAGAGGTGATAGGAGCCTGTCATTTCCCAAAAACTCTCACTACGGGTAATATGCCATTTCTGGTCTGCAAACTGCGATTCCAGATTCTCGATAGCCAGTCGTAAGAGTTGTCTGTAACGCGTGGAATCTTTTTCAGGTCCGGGGATGACCAGCGTGAGTACAATTAAAGTGTTTTGTTTTGATTGTTGTTGCCATTGTTGGCAAAGATTTGACCGATGTTCTCTGGCATTGAGTAAATCGGTTAATGATGTTTTTGTCATATGGGTGGGTTTTTTAGATGTTTCTGTTATTTTGTCACGATTGAGTGCTGAGTGCTGTGGTTTTAAATCAAAAATGGTGCGTGTTAAGGAGGCAGAGCATATGGCGTGAGGCTCTCCATGCATTATATAGAGGTATATCAATCCGGGATAAAAAGATATCACTGGATCCCGGATCGACCATCTTTAAAGGAAGAACTGACAGGCTGGATTATTGGTTTCAAAATGGTAATTGAAGCCGATTTCATCGAAATATTGGGTTATTGAAGATAATGGCTGCCCGTTATCTTCAAATCCGATAAGTACATGCCCGTATGCAGCGCCGTGATTTCGGTAATGGAATAAAGTGATATTCCATTTTGGTCCCAGGGTTTGTAAAAATCGTAATAGAGCCCGGGGTTGCTCTGCAAATTCGAAACTGAAAATATGTTCTTTTAATGGCTTGGTCGCTTTGCCTCCGACCATATGCCGGACATGCAGTTTTGCAATTTCATCATCACTTAAATCAACGACTTTATAATCTGCTTGTCTTAGAGTTTCAATGAGTTCGGGGAGCTCGGTTTCGCGGTTAGTCACTTTCAGGCCGACATAGATATTCGCTTGATCACTGTTTCCATAACGATAGTTGAATTCGGTAATGGCCCGGCCACCTAGATATTCAACAAATTGCAGATATGCACCCACGCGTTCGGGGATGGTCACAGCTAAGATGGCTTCTTTTTTCTCCCCAAGTTCACTTCGCTCTGAAACATACCGCAGATTATGGAAATTAACATTTGCTCCGGACAAAACACAGGCGAGTCGGCTTCCTTTGAGTTTGTTTTTCTTCACATAATGCTTGAGGCCTGCTAATGCTAAGGCTCCTGCTGGTTCAGAGATAGCCCTGACGTCATCAAATATATCCTGAACAGCTGCGCAGATTTCATCTGTGCTGACTGTGACGACTTCATCGATGTATTTCTGGCAAAGCCGGAACGTTTCCTGGCCGATACGCTTGACAGCAACGCCATCGGCAAACAGGCCGACTCGATCAAGTGTAGTGGGCTCACCGCATTCAAGAGCTGCTTTTAGACAAGCACTTTCTTTGGGTTCAACCGCAATGATCTTAATATGAGGGAGCAATTGCTTCATATAGACCGCAATGCCGGCAGCAAGTCCTCCTCCGCCAACCGGGACAAAAATTGCGTCAAGATGGCTGTCCTGATCAATCAGTTCTTTTCCGATGGTTCCTTGTCCGGCAATAACATCAGGATCATCGAAAGGCGGTACCATGGTATAACCATGCTGTTCCATTAATTCCTGACAGTATTGACTAGCCTCATCAAAATTATCACCTTTAAGCACCACCTGAGCCCCCAGTGAGCGAACGGCACTGACTTTGATATCTGGTGTTGTGACCGGCATAACAATGGTGGCCTGAATTTCCAGCCGGGTTGCTGACAGAGCGACACCTTGTGCGTGGTTTCCGGCCGAAGCTGCGATTACGCCCTGGGCTTTTTGCTGGGCACTGAGCTGAGCAATTTTGTTATAGGCACCGCGTAGCTTAAATGAGTGGACGGGCTGACGATCTTCTCGTTTGATGAAAATCTCATTACCGAGTCGCTGACTCAAACGGCTCATGACTTGTAAAGGGGTAAATTGGGCTACTTCGTAGACTGGTGATAATAATATCCGACGTAAATAGTCGTTGGTAGAAACATCCGGTTCGTCTTGCATAGTGAGTGTACTCGAATTCATCACAAAGACAGCTGTGGGCTGATTGAATTTAAATATTCAGCCAGGTCACAGTGATCTTAAAGCTGGCCATGTGGCCAGCTTTTTTCATTAATCTAATTTGCTTTTATCTCGCACAGCACCTTTATCGGCACTTGTTGCAAAATGAGCATACATCTTCAACGCTGCTGAGACCTGACGGTCCCTGTCGAGAGGTTTCCACCCCTGAGCTTCTTTGGCAGCACGACGGGTTGTCAACGTTTGTTCGTCAACATCGAGCACAATGCTACGATTTGGAATATCAATACGGATAATATCCCCTGTTTCCACCAGACCGATGGTTCCGCCACTGGCTGCTTCAGGTGATACATGACCGATAGACAGGCCTGATGTTCCACCAGAAAAACGGCCATCGGTGATTAATGCGCAGTCTTTACCGAGACCGACCGATTTCAGATAACTGGTCGGATAGAGCATTTCCTGCATACCCGGGCCACCTTTAGGCCCTTCATAACGGATGACGACGACATCACCGGCTTTAATCTGACCATTGAGGATCCCGTCGACAGCATCTTCTTGACTCTCATAAATTACCGCAGGGCCAGAAAATTTGAAAATAGACTCATCAACGCCTGCAGTTTTGACGACACAACCGTCTTGTGCCAAGTTCCCGCTTAATACAGCCAGTCCACCTTCTTGGTTATAGGCATGTTCTGCATCACGGATACAACCGTTTTCTCTGTCGAGATCGAGTTCAGGCCACCGACAGGCCTGACTAAAGGCTTTAGTTGTGCGAACACCGGCAGGGCCTGCCTGATAGAACGTTTTGACCGACGCATCATCAGTTCGTCTGATATCCCACTTATCAAGTGTTTCTTTAAGCGTTTCACCTAAAACATTGGTGACTGACGTGTCGAGCAATCCGGCTCTATCGAGTTCGCCAAGCAAACCGATGATGCCTCCGGCTCGATGGATATCTTCCATATGGTAGAGCTGGTTTGATGGGGCAACTTTACACAGATGAGGTACCTTGCGTGAAAGGGCATCCATATCACTCATGGTGAAATCGACACAGGCTTCCTGAGCCACTGCAAGCAGATGCAGTACCGTATTGGTTGAGCCGCCCATGGCAATATCCAGTGACATAGCATTAGCAAATGCGGCGCGATTTGCAATTTGGCGTGGCAGAACCGATTCATCATCTTGTTCATAATAACGTTTTGCCAGCTCGACAATGCGTTTGCCTGCATTAACAAACAGATCACGACGATCCGCATGTGTAGCAACTAATGAGCCATTGCCAGGTTGTGACAGACCTAATGCTTCGGTCAGACAATTCATAGAGTTGGCTGTGAACATACCAGAGCAGCTGCCGCAGGTTGGACAGGCACTACGTTCAACCTGTTCGCTTTGTTCATCGGTGACCTGATGATCGGCTGCCATGACCATGGCATCGACTAGGTCCAATTTGATGATTTGGTCTGATAATTTGGTTTTACCGGCTTCCATCGGGCCACCGGATACAAAAATGACCGGAATGTTCAAACGCATGGATGCCATTAACATTCCCGGAGTAATTTTGTCACAGTTAGAAATACAAACCATTGCATCGGCGCAATGGGCATTGACCATATATTCAACAGAATCAGCAATCAAATCACGTGATGGCAGGGAATAGAGCATGCCGCCATGTCCCATCGCAATGCCATCATCAATGGCAATTGTATTGAATTCTTTGGCGATTCCGCCGGCTTCATAGATTGCATCGCTGACCAGTGTTCCTAAGTCTTTAAGATGCACATGTCCGGGAACAAACTGTGTGTAGGAGTTGACGACAGCAATAATGGGCTTGCCAAAATCTTCTTCTTTTGTGCCGGTTGCCCGCCACAACGCTCTTGCTCCCGCCATATTGCGGCCTTCAGTGGTAGTGGCGCTGCGCAATTTAGGCATATCGAATCCTTATCATTGTATTTTGTAAAGCACATGAAAGCTTGGCAACGATAGATTGTCGAGCTTTCATCGTTGAATCGGTTTTAACGAATATAATCGAGCCAGCCTTCAGAGTCTTCGGTTTCTCCGTTAAAGAGTCCAAAGAAAGCTTTTTGTAGTTTTTCGGTAACCGGCCCTCGTTTACCTGCACCGATCTGGATTCCGTCAATACTGCGAACGGGTGTGACCTCAGCTGCGGTGCCACACATGAATACTTCATCGGCTAAATAGAGCGCTTCACGTGCAATATTCTGTTCACATGTTTTGATACCCTGACGACTTGCTAAATTGATGATGGTATCACGGGTAATCCCAGGAAGTACGCAGGCACTCAATGGTGGAGTGTAGAGTTTGCCGTTTTTGATTAAGAAAACATTTTCACCGGCACCTTCACTGAGCAGACCATTTACATCCAGTGCCAGCCCTTCGGTATAACCGTGCCGGTGAGCTTCGTTAGAGATGAGTTGTGATGACAGATAGTTACCGCCTGCTTTTGCTCCTGTTGGGAGTGTATTTGGCGCCATCCGGTTCCAGGATGTAACGCAGACTTCTATACCCTGTTCCAGTGCTTCATCACCTAAGTAGGCTCCCCATTCCATTGAAGCTACTATTACTTCGCAATCTTTACCCTGACAGGCGGCAACGCCTAAGCCAACATTACCAGCAAATACTAATGGACGAATATAAGCACTGGCTAATCCATTTTCACGTACATTGTCACGGATAGCCTGTTTAATTTCTTCTTGGGTGTAAGGAATATTTAAACGATAGATTTTAGCGGAATCGAACAGACGCTGGACATGTTCTTTCAGACGAAAGACTGCTGTGCCATTTGGGGTATTGTAGGCACGAATACCCTCAAATACTGAGGAACCATAGTGTAAGGCATGGCTGAGTACGCTGACGGTAGCCTGCTCTTCTGGAACTTGTTGACCGTTAAACCATATTTTCGAATTTTTCGTGTTAGACATGATTAGTTTTCCTTTCCTTTACGCCCATTTTTGCTGTTGTTCGCCACAGAGTAGATTGACTTGTGCAACATCGACAAGTTTGGCAATTTGATTGTAAAGCAGTGATATTGACCGTTCGCTGCAAACGGTTACTTGAACTTTTAATTGCTGATGATCATCAGTTTCATGCATTTGCATCGTTGTGATCTGAAAACCTCGGTGCCGCGTGACCCTCAGAATTCTTTCTAAAATATCGGGTTTTGACCGGGTTTGTATTTCCAGCGTGTGCTGATTCATTTATTAGCCTCCAGCATTTGATGGTTTGCGGCGCCTGGTGGAACCAGCGGCCAGACGTTTTCTTGATCATCGATCGAAACATGAAGCAGATACGGGCCTTTTGATGCGAGTAATCGCTGGAGTGCTTCGTCGATTTGAGATTTATTCGAAATAGATTCGCCAGGAATATTAAATGCCTTAGCAAGGGTCAGAAAATCAGGGTTGTCATCGAGAATGGTTTCACTGAGCCGACCGTTAAAGAATAAATCCTGCCACTGTCGGACCATGCCTAAACGTTGATTATCAAGGAGTACGATTTTTATAGGGAGCTTCGCTCGTTTTATTGTCGTTAATTCCTGGACGTTCATCATGAATGATCCATCACCACTAACAGCAACCACGGTTTCATCTGGGCGGGCAAACTGGGCTCCTATTGCTGCGGGTAAACCAAATCCCATTGTTCCCAGACCAGAACTGGACAGATGATCGCTGGGATGGTTAAAGCGCATATGT
Organism: Candidatus Celerinatantimonas neptuna; assembly: GCA_911810475.1. Taxonomy (NCBI): domain Bacteria; kingdom Pseudomonadati; phylum Pseudomonadota; class Gammaproteobacteria; family Celerinatantimonadaceae; genus Celerinatantimonas; species Candidatus Celerinatantimonas neptuna. Next base: position 1,201,831 of record OU461276.1, on the reverse strand, counting down.
TGCGCAACCCACATCTGATGTTGGCCTACATCACTGGCAATAACATGTCGCTTGGGGAGCCTCTGGCTTAACTGATGAAGCAGTGCTGGTGCGTAAATGGCTTCACCGGGATGTTGATAATTCCAGGCATATTGTGTTTGTAATGTGGTGATTTGGTCGTGCCATCTACCAATATCAAGCGGTGTCTGCAGTGCTTTAAGAGACAGACCCAGATCATCACTAATTGCGATGTCTGGCTGGCGAAGTTTACCTATTTCGGCTGCATCGATATCGATATGAATCACTTTGGCATGGAGAGCAAATGTGTCGAGCTTGCCGGTAACCCGGTCATCAAAGCGGGCGCCGGCAACGACCAGTAAATCGCATTCTTGTACCGCAATATTGGCAGCTTTGGTACCATGCATCCCGATCATCCCGAGAAATCCAGGTGTGTCTGGTAAAATAGTGCCAATTCCTTTAAGGGTTGTGACACTGGGGATAGAGGTTGTATCGATGAAGTCTCGAAGTTCATCGATGGCATTTGCCATGATGACTCCACCCCCAACATAAAGCACCGGGTGTTCAGACTGTGTCAGTAACTCACGGGCCTGATGGATTAACGATTCCTGCGGAGCCTGAGGTCGGGGAATAGCACTTGTATAGGCTGGTTGAGGCTGCATTTCAGCAAGTTGGATATCTTTGGGAATATCGATAAGAACCGGGCCAGGTCGGCCACTACAGGCAATATCAAATGCTTCGTCTATAGTGGCTTGTAACTGGTTTGGGTCTGTGACTAAAAAGCTATGTTTGGTGCAGGCCAGAGATAGTCCTAATACATCGACTTCCTGAAAGGCATCTGTCCCTATCACTGAACGGGCTACCTGGCCTGTGATCGCAACCAGGGGGATAGAGTCTAGTAAGGCATCGGCCAAACCCGTAATAAGATTGGTTGCCCCGGGGCCTGATGTCGCAATACAGACACCGACTTTTGTGCTGGCTCTGGCATACCCCAGCGCTGCGATTGCTGCACCTTGTTCATGGCGAGTTAATTGATGGGCAACCCCACCATCGTAAAGGGCATCATAAAGAGGCATGATGGCACCACCGGGGTAGCCAAAGACCTGATTAACCTGATGGGCTTTCAGAGATTGAACAATTAACTGAGCACCATTCATGAATATTGTCCTTATATGAAAAAACCCCCGGACCTTGCGGTGCGGGGGTTCTAACTTCGCTTGTCTTATGCTCGTTGCAACGACAAACGCCCCCCAGGCGTGTGAATAATCACGACCAGGACGACGACGTTAATGACTTGAGCAACGAGTTTCATTTTTCGGTTAGCGAGCTGTTGTTTGCATTTAATGCAATAAGGAATATCACAGCTTGAATAGAGAGTGCAAGTGCAAATTTTTCACAAAGTTTGAAGTCGTTGCTCTGGCGAGTTGATTCCTCAGTGATAAAAATCAAAAAAATGTTAAAAAGTGGCATATGTTGCTAATTGTTGAATGAGATAACTTTAAAAATGCCGAAAGATTGTCGAATCATTATATTCGTAAAATTCGAAAATTTTTTATGTGGAGTAATTCAAGTGTGTCGCTTTGATGGCTTTATGATAAATCAAAATGCTATTTCGGTTTAGATTATCAATAATCGCTCAGGGCCTCGCATGTGCTTATCTAGAAGTATTTAACAGATGCTGGGGATTAGGATGCTACTTTTGTGGTGATTTTATCGTTTTTTATTGTTGGTTTAGGTATGGCAGATCCTGTGTCGTTATCAATATAAATCAGGACCTAATGGTAAATTAAATGAATAGTAAACGCGGTTCTATGGGTTATCTAAATACATTTAAGTACATAATTCATAAGTCATGTATTGTAAGTTGTTCTTTCGTTAGAGCTGCGCTTTAACGACAACATATCCCGGGCTGGCCAGTTTAACAAACCATGTGTGATGGCTGACGAAATATTGACGATGATTAATCGTCACTTTTTTTGATTTTCCCGGAAGCTCACTTACGATAGTGCCGGGGGAAAATAGTGTGTCTTGGTCATTGGTGTCTGTGGTTGTTATAGAATGCGTATTATTGTTTGACGAATTGAATACAACAGTCGTCTGGGATGGCTGGGTTGGTTTGTCGCCAACATAAATATATTGATTGCCCTGATGACGGTAATACTGTCCATCGACAATCGCATAAGTAATTCCTGCAATCACTGCAAAAGCTACTCCATCAGGCAAAAACGGGCCATGGCCATGACCCGGGCCGTCCCAAAACCAGCCAGAATGTGGGCCAGGGGGATGGGCGTTTGCAGGGAGAGTGAATAGCACTGAACACAGAGTCATCAGACTTATCAATGAAGTCGCATATAATTTTCGGTGAGAAAATGAAAACATCACGCGTATCTCCATTTGTTTTAAGATATTTAATGGTTTTGTTGCTTTTATCGGGAACAGACTTTTACGGAATATTTAATCCGATTTGATTGTCCGTTCAGCCAGAAACATTTCTGGTGAGCGATTTTGCCCAATACGTGGAAAACTGGAGCTGCTAGGCCATAACAGGTCATTTCCCGACGAATTGGGCTTAATCGCCCTAATAAACTTATCATATCTATACCAAAGCAACGTATCAGTGGCGTAAAATTATGTAAATAGTAAATGGTTTACCGTTTTATTAAACGGTCTGAGTTAGCCGGTTGAGTAACCTATCCATAGCCCGATATCCGAGTGCTTCAATTAAATGAGGTTTGTCTATGGTCTCTGCTGCCAGATCGGCAATTGTGAGTGCGACTTTCCAAATACGATGATAAGCGCGGATGGATAATCCCAATTGTTGAATCGCCTGTTCTAAAAATTGCTCATTATTAGAAGATAATGGTCCAAACAATTTAAGTTTTGACCCAGGAAGTTGACTATTCAGGCATCCTTGTCGGTCATATTGCCGGAATTGGGCCTCATGAACCTGCTGGCGCATTTGTGCTGTAGTCGGTCCGCTTTGTGGCTGGCTTAAACTACCCAGCGGTAATGTGGTGACTTCGACACTTAAATCGAAACGATCTAAAAATGGACCAGAGAGCCGGTTGAGATAGCGTAAAATTTGGTCAACATTATTTCGAGCCTGATGTCCCTGATAATAGCCGCTTGGACTTGGATTCAGAGCCCCAATTAGCTGAAAGTCAGCCGGGAAACACACCTGTTGACTGGCTCTGGCAATATGTACTTCACCTGATTCAAGTGGCTGGCGTAAAGCATCTAAAACCGAGCGGGGAAATTCACTCATTTCATCTAAAAAAAGAACGCCATGATGAGCCAGTGATATTTCACCTGGTCTGGGTTTACTACCTCCGCCGACCAGTGCAACTGCTGATGCACTGTGATGAGGACTTCGAAATGGCGAAATGAGCCAATTAGATGGCGGCCTTAGCTCATCACTAAGCGAGTAGACTGCTGCAACGTCAATGGCTTGTTGTTGGCTAAGAGGAGGTAAGATTCCAGGGAGTCGGCTGGCTAACATGGTTTTACCTGTCCCGGGGGGACCGAGCATCAGTAAATTATGTCTGGCGGCGGCTGCAATCAGCATGGCTCGCTTGGCTCCGCTTTGTCCAATGACTTCACTAAAATCGCCGCATTGCCACATAGATGCATCGGGCAATGTTTCAGGTGTGACGATGCTTAAGGATTGCTGACCGAGTAACCATGCAACTAATTCCGTTAAGCTGGCCGGTGCTATCACTTCGGCTTTCTTAACCCTGGCCGCTATCATGGCATCGACTGGCGGAATGACTAATTTATGGCCTGCTTGTGCTGTTGCCATTGCTGCACTAATCGCTCCGGGAATATGGCGAATCTCTCCTGATAGCGCTAGTTCTCCGAGGAATTCTAAAGATGAGAGTGCCTGCTCGGGGATTTGGCCTGAGGCTACTAAGATGCCTATTGCAATAGCCAGGTCGAATCGCCCTCCTTCTTTAGGAAGATCAGCAGGAGCCAGATTGACAGTAATTCGGGCTGCAGGGAAGTCAAATCCACCGGTTAACAATGCACTTCGAACCCGCTCCCTGGCTTCTCTGACGGATGCTTCGGGAAGCCCGACTAAATTGAATGCGGGGATGCCATTGGCAAGGTGAACTTCAATTGTAACCTCTGGTGCGTTTAAACCGATACAGGCTCGTGAGTGGACGACAGCTAGTTTTTCCATAAACTCCGTACAGTATAATTGATTTATATGTTAATTATACTGTGTGGATGGCGACCATCGTCAAGTCTCATATGTAGAAACTATTGTCGAATCTGCATGAGCTTATTCTTTGGGGGGCTCCTCGAAAAAGACATCAATCAATTCACTGAGAAGATCACTTGCCTGTTGTTCCTGCTCTTTGAGATCTAATTTTGACATTTGTAAATAACGTTCAGCCTGTACATGCGTTAGTTTGTGATCATTGAGATAGTATTCGACTTCGGGAAGCGTTTTATCAAAGCGAGGTTCTAATGCCCAGTGAATAGCCTGGCCACCAAGTCGATTAAATGGCGCGGTCGCGAATTGACAAAACTGTTTTACATGCAGAGGGCCGTTAGGGCCTAAGCATCCTGGTTCTATACGCATCAACAGATGAAGAGGGACAATACTTGTTTCATTCATAGGCGATTACACCTCTTTGGACGAAAAGTTAAGCAGCCTTTGTTTTGAGTATAGCGAGCCTCTTAAATGATCGGAAAAGTATTTTGAAAGGATTTAGAGGTAGGTTTATATCTGACTGTTAAGAGTGATAAATTGGTATAATATATTTAATTATATGATTTTTGTTTAAATTCAATAGGAAATATTTTTAAATGAAATTATTTTGTTATTTAAAATAATATTTTTGTGACTCAGTTCATGAAATATTACATACCAATTTAACCCTCCGTTATGATATGTGACATAGATTACGAGAGGAGTTAATTATGAGCCGCGGAACTAAAAATAAATTAAAAGAAGTTGCAACCTTGGCGACTTTTTTTTTACAGCTACATCTGCTCTCGCGTTTTTACAGACGATGCCTAACATCAATATTGTTAGCGAAAGCCCGGTGACCTGTTCAATGACGACAATGCCTCCAATCAGATTTCCAAACTGCAGCCCAATATAGGTGATCAAAGGTATGGCAGCATTACGTAACGCATGGCAAAGCAGCACCTTCCACTCGCTAATCCTTTTACCCCCCGCAACCAGAATATATTGACTCTTGAGTGTTTCAAGCATGGAGGTTCGTACCAGATGGACATTAATAGCGGCCAGCATGACGGCCGGATCGCCTGATAGACGAATGGCCCATGCAACCAATAAGGTGATGACGACGACTACTACGGATAATGACTGTAGTAGTTTTTACTATATAAAACAACATGTAGTGGTAGATTGAATTTGGCCACCTGATTAGAGGTGTTATGGTTGTATGGGTTATAAGTCTGCCCTGAGTGGTACAACAGGTAAGCGGTATTGTCATAATCAAATGTTCTGCCTCCCCATGACTGCTGAAATATTTCGCCTATTTTACTATTGGGAACAATGTCTTTTAAAAATTATATTGATTCATGTGGTGCTGTGTTAAAGGCGGGGAGAGATATCATGCAATTTATTGAAGATTTTGATGAACAAAGCGTGCCCATGGTTATTGATAAAAATCAGTTGTCTTATGATTTGTATCTGGAACGCTCTGAGGGGATTACCTTGGAGAAAAATGACCAATTTATATGGATGCAAAGTAGTAACCCCGGTTCGATGTTTAATGGTGTTCTCGAAACGACGATCAGACAAGATAATCCAGAAACACTTATTCTTGACATGTTAGAGCAATTAAAATCGAAGGTTGATGTATTCAGTTGGAAAGTCTGGGCATCCTCATCTCCCCCCAATTTAAAGAACTTACTGGAACATTTGGGGTTACGTGTTGCATCAAAGAGTCCGGGAATGGCTGTTGATCTGACCTCGATGAAGTGGGCGGCCCCTAAGCTTGAAAAACTGAATATCCGACAGGTGAGTCATGCTGATGAGTTGGCGTTATGGGTCAATACGCTCATCGAAGGTTTTCAGTTAGGTCAACGTCAAAAGAATATGTACCGGAAAATTTTGACCGATGCCGGCTTTCAGTATCCGGTCAAAAACTATCTCGGGATATATCATGATAAACCTGTTGCCACAGCAACCTGCTTTTTTAGTGATGGTGTGGTGGGGATCTATTGGGTTTCAACATTAACTGAATTCAGGGGGCGGGGCATTGGCCGGGGCATGATGGATTCTATCCTCAAAGATGCGTTGGATGCCGGATACCGGGTGGCTATTCTTCAAGCCTCAAGTGTTGGTTTCCCTCTTTATCAGAAGATCGGATTTGCTGAATATTGTCATAATATCCGTTATCAGTGGGATGCATTATCTGAATCATAGCAATGATTATCACCGTATTTTGATGATAAAAATCTGATGGTTGAGCAGGGCCATTTTGTCAGAATTATTCAGAACTTTGATTAAGCGACAGATCCCACCATAATGGAACATGGCTGGCTTCATTATGCCAGTGATGAGGGACTATCTGGCTTAACATCGGCTCATCAATGGTTGTAAGAACCAGTCCTATCAGGGGATCGCCATCATTAACTGCGCAAATTGGGCTGCCACATACCTTACAACGGCCGCGCTGGGTTTTTTCTGATGAGTGGTAATAATTTAATTGTTTATGCTTTCCGGTGAGTTTGAATTTTTCAACTGGGAAAGAAATCCAAGGGACAGTTGCTGAACCTGCCCATAGCCGACACATATTGCAGGAGCACAAATGGGGTTCAATCGGTTCTGCGTTGATTTCAAAGCAAGTTTCTCCACATAAGCAGCGTCCGGTGTAGATTGTGTGATAATTCTGCATGATTTTGTCCTCTTATATTTATAATTGGAAATCAATCCCTATTAAAAAAAACGCTCTTATTCTGTGGTGAGGTTATTCGAACAGTGATACAGCATACCATCATCATGTTTTCCTGAAAGAGTTTTGCTGTTGTGGCGGATCTAGTGATTATGAAAACAATTCATCATTGATACGTTATTGATTGTGTTAGCCTCATTATTATTTACTAAATTGAACGAACAAAGAGAACACAATGTCTACATCATTACTCCCTCCGTTTCATGCTGATGTTGTCGGCAGTTATTTACGTCCGCAATATTTGCATGATGCCCGCCAGCAGTTTGCTGATCATAAAATTAGTGCTGAAGCATTAAAAAAAGTAGAAGACAGAGCCATTACCGAGTTAGTTGAAAAACAAAAAAACATAGGGCTTAACGTGATCACCGACGGCGAGTTTCGCAGGAGCTGGTGGCACCTTGATTTTATGTGGGGTCTTGGTGGCGTTGAGAAATGCACTATTAATAAAGGTTACCTGTTTGCAAAAATGGAAACTAGAGCTGAAAGTGCGCACCTTACCGGTAAAGTTTCTGGTGAAAATCATCCATTTATTGAACATTTCAAATTTCTTTTGCAATTTGCGGAGGAAGGTATTGTTCCTCGTCTGACTGTACCTGCCCCAGCCCAGTTTTTAGCCGAGCTGCTTCGTGGTGATAATCGCCAGAAAACTGAATCATTTTATCCGAATTTAGATGGCCTGATAGATGATATTGCAAGCGCGTATCAAACTTTTATGAATGAGTTGTTTGAAGCAGGTTGCCGTAATTTACAGTTCGATGATTGTACCTGGGGTATGTTGGTTGATCCAAAATTTGCATCTGGAGCTGCTGAAGCTGAGACTAAATCATCTTGTGGATGTAGTCATACTCATGAGATCAGCCATGCTGAAAAAATCGCTGATATTGCTGAGCGCTACCTGAGTGTTAATAATGCAGCGATAGCGAAAGCGCCTCAGGGGCTGATTCTCACCAGCCATGTCTGTCGGGGCAATTATCGGTCCACATGGGCATCCAGTGGTGGTTATCAGCCGATTGCTGATGTTTTATTTGCCCGGGAAAATGTTAGTGCATACTATCTGGAGTTTGATAGTGAACGTTCTGGAGATTTTTCACCTCTGGCTAAGGTTTCAGGCGATAAAAAAGTAGTGCTTGGGCTTATCTCATCAAAAACAGGGGAACTTGAAGATCCCCAGGCGGTGATTGCTCGGATCAAAGAAGCCACTCAATATATTCCACTGGAACGCCTATGTTTAAGCACTCAGTGCGGATTCGCATCAACCGAAGAAGGTAATGAATTAACTCAGGAACAGCAATGGGCCAAAATCAAACTGGTTCAGGACATTGCAACGCAAGTCTGGGAATAGGCAAACCTGGCTCTTCATTGATAAAACAGGCCAACATCCGTTGGCCTGTTTACGTTTAAGCTTATTTGTTGAATGAATATCTGATGTCAATTGAAGGTTTGATGATAAGCAGAGTTTCTGCGTTACTGTTTTCTTCATTGTATTTATTGCGACATATAGATGAATGGCGGTGTATAGCGGATTCAGCGGTGGAGGGTGCATTTTTGTTGTGGTTGTATATGGCGTTACATCCTGATTTTTCTAAATAAACTGTTAATTTTTATAAAATTTAATCACTAAAAATTAACAGTTTCTGACATCGTTACTGAAAAATTATCTTTAAAAAATGGTGACGGATTTATACAATCTTCAAGGATAGCTAAAACTTAAGATTTAATAATATATAAATTTGATAAAAAATAGGTGCGATTGTGAGTTGTTTCGTTGCAAGGCCTATGAACTTGTTATCTGGTTATATAGCTCAGTACTGGTATTGGAAATTATCTCCAACAAGGATATTACCCGATATTTTTCAGGGGACCGGAGTAGAATTATTATTCAATTTAGGTGATCCAATCATTATTTGTAGACCTGAAAAAAGAATATTAAATACGGGGCAGGCAATCGTTATATGTCCAAGAAAGACAATGTTTCGAGCTAAATCTACAGGAGTAAGTCAATTATTCTCAGTTAGATTTAGATCAACAGGATTTTTTCGGATCTTTGGTTTACCTCTTACTCATGTTGCTGATGATATAGTTGATGTTGCCAATATTATTCCAAACACTATGATTGAGAAAATAACGGATACACTAATGTTTTCCGATATAGTTTTAATTTTAGAGAATTGGATGCTAAAAAAAATAGACAGTAGTCGATTAAATACGGATGGATCAATGAGTCATCTCATTGATGAGATCTATTACCAGAAGTATAAAGGTAATATATCCAATATATATAAAGAAATAGATATCAGTGAACGAACATTTCAGAGAAAATTTAAAATATATACAGGTACTGATGCCAAATCATTTGAAAAAAACGCAATATTCCAGTTATCTTTAAAAGAAGCATTATCAAATCCAACTTTAAATTATACTAATATTGCCTTAGAAAAGGGGTATTATGATCAGTCACATTATATTAAACATTTTAAAAAGTTAACTGGTCTTACCCCTGGTAAATATTTTAACGAATTAAATTATGAGCTTAATCACTATAGCAATAGTATTTATCCTTTATAATTAGCACTTCTAATAATTATTAGATAGATTTCAGATTAAATTCTTCTTCCTCTAATATTTTATTTAGAGTTTTCAGGGCATTCATTACACAAGGTATTCCGGCGTATAAATGAGCCTGGAGTATTGCTTCTTGTACCTCTTCTACAGAAGATCCACTACGAAGTGAAGCTTTAACATGAAAAGCAAGAGCACTCTGCTTATCCATAGCGGTTAAAGTCATAACAGCACAAAGTTCACGAGTTTTTGTAGGAAGAACCTTCCTGGAATAAATAGAACCATATGAATAATTACATATATCTTTTGCAAAGGTTTGGTCAATCCCAGACCAAATGTCAATTAAATCTGAAGCAGCTTTCGGTCCAAATAATAATTTGGCATTTTGAATTCCAAATTCATTTTCGAGTGATGATTTGACATCATCATTTTCTTCTTTCATATCCGATGAGCCATAACATTAGCAGGGAATAATTATAGGTATATCAAATAACCATGTTTATGTAAATTGTTTTATTTGATAGATTTAATATTATGTTTTGATGAGGTTTGGCGGATTTTTACAATATTTATTTAGTAGATATAGGTATTTTATCAGAATAATATTTTATATAATTTAGTATTGATAGGTTATTATAATGAATTTAATTTATAAATATAATCTATGTAATATTATCGGATTCTTTGAATGAACAGCATAAATATACTAATCACAGGTGGTTTAGGATATATTGGAAGTCACACCGCAGTACAGTTAATCAAATCTAAATATACACCCATTATAATCGATAATTTATCCAATAGTAGCCAGATAGTTCTTGATAGAATAGAAGAACTTACAGGTGTCAGGCCCATCTTTTATAATGGAGATGTTAGAGATAGAGATCTTTTAGATAACATTTTTGTGACAAATAAGATTGATGCTGTTATTCATTTCGCGGGTTATAAAGCTGTAGGGGAATCAGTCGAAAAGCCCTTAGAGTATTATGATAATAACATATACAGTACGTTAGTGTTGACTCAGGCAATGCGATCGGCTGGTGTTAAAAAACTGATTTTCAGTTCTTCTGCCACTGTATATGGAAAAACCGAAGTTATGCCAATTAGTGAAAGCTCGCCAATTGGCGGAACGACCAATCCATACGCGACCAGTAAATTGATGATAGAAAAGTGTCTGCAGGATCTGTTTGTTGCTGAAAATGACTGGAGTCTTAGTTTATTAAGATATTTTAATCCTGTTGGTGCGCATCCGTCAGGGAAAATGGGGGAAGATCCTAAGGGAATTCCAAATAACCTGATGCCATATATTGCCCAGGTTGCCGTAGGTGTTCGTGAAAAAGTATCTGTATTCGGAAATGATTATCCAACTAAAGACGGTACTGGGGTCAGGGACTATATTCACGTGATGGATTTAGCTGATGGACATGTTGCAGCGTTAAAAACGCTTTCTAATGAAATGGGTGTTCATATTTACAATTTGAGTACGGGTGTTAATAGCAGTGTTTTAGAGGTGATTGAAGCCTTCTCTAAAGTAAGTGGCAAACAAATTCCTTATGAGTTTTGTGAACGCAGAGCGGGCGATGTCGCAGAATGCTGGGCTATTACTGAAAATGCTGAGCTTAAGTTGGGGTGGAAAGCCAAAAGAGACATCAATGATATGGCACTTGATTCATGGCGCTGGCAATCAAATAACCCGAATGGGTACCAATAATATGAAAAAAGAGGAATATGTTATTCCTTGTCGCAGATATCTGATTTTGGGTTATCGCTGAAGTGAACTGAGGTAGCTTTGCCTGGATTAGTTTATTGTACAACCAGCCTGCGTTCTTCATTTTTATTCAGGTTTGTTAGGTTGTATTACCTCTAAAACTCGATAATTTATAAGGAGTTTTTCGATAATGATCATTGTTACTGGTGGTGCTGGCATGATTGGCAGTAACCTTGTGAAGGCGCTAAATGAGCAAGGTTATGTTGATATTTTGGTTGTCGATCACTTAAAGAATGGGAAAAAATTTAAAAATCTGGTCGACCTCGATATTGCCGATTACATGGATCGGGAAGATTTTTTGATGAAAGTGTTAGCCGGTGAAGATTTCGGTTCAGTTGAAGCTATATTCCATGAGGGTGCATGTTCTTCTACGACAGAGTGGAATGGCGAGTACATCATGAAAAACAATTATGAATACTCAAAAGAGCTGCTTCACTATTGTCTGGAAAGAGAAATTCCCTTTTTGTATGCATCCTCCGGCGTTACTTATGGAAAAACAGATGTTTTCGTAGAGGAGAAGGCCTGTGAGGGAGCGTTAAATGTCTATGGCTATGCAAAACTGCAATTTGATAACTATGTTCGTCGTATATGGAATGATGCGAAAGCGCATCGCAAAATGTTGTCTCAAATAACCGGTTTTCGTTATTTTAATGTGTATGGTCCTCGTGAAGATCATAAAGGCAGTATGGCATCGGTTGCATTTCATCTGAACAGGCAAATACATGCGAATGAAAATCCTAAATTATTTAAAGGTAGCAAGAACTTTCGAAGGGACTTTGTTTATGTCGGTGATGTTGCGGCTGTGAATTTATGGTTTTGGCAAAATGGCAAGTCAGGGATATTCAATGTAGGGACAGGCAAATCGGAATCGTTTGATGAAGTTGCAAAAGCGGTTATCCGACATCATGGAAAAGGTGAGATTGAAACGATTCCTTTCCCTGAGCATTTAATGGGATCGTATCAGGAGTTTACCCAGGCTGACCTGACTAAATTACGTCATGCCGGATGTCAAATTCAATTTAAAACAGTTGCTGAAGGTGTTTCTGAGTATATGGAAATCATCAATTGTAACTAAGGTGTATGTCCGGTCAATAGATAGTTGATATTTTTATCAGGGAAAAGTGATAGGTTTACTAATGACCCACTCAGCTTTTATCAAGCATTATGAATAAAAAGCCTGAAGCATTTGCAAAACAGGCTGTTTAGTCTGTTTTAATTATGGATGTATAAAGGAATTTTTTTCACCATCGGGAATAATAACCCTATTGTAAATATAATAGATGCATAAATCATTTCTCTTCCCAGGCAAAAGGTAACCACTAAACAAAAAAGACTGGCTGTAAATCCTAGAATTTTTTTACGATGGGGCATTAATTTAAACGCTGCTAAAGATGATGCAAGATAAATTAGAGAAAAGACACCATCAGCACATGTTATAAGGTTTTGTAACGTAAACTTGAACTCACTTTTTAGCAGCACTGTACATAATACGACTAATATGACCGTAATTGTGGATATGACCGGAACATTACTCTGATTTTGGTGAGAAAAAATTGCCGGTAGTACCTTATCTTTACTAAGGCTAACTAATAGCCTGGCTAAACTTAAAATATAAAGATTTACAGCCCCTAAACAAGTTATGAACCCCATAAACCCTATGAGGATTGCTCCTTTTCGTCCAAAAGTTTGTTGAATGATAAAAGGTAATGATGAAATATTTTTTGCTTCAGTTCCATATGCATGGAAGTTTAAAACAGAATAACATAATAGTGAGTAAAGCAAGACAACGATAAAAACAGAAATATAAATAGTGAGAGGAAAGTCCTTTTTGGGATTTTTAAATTCTGGAGCAATATGTGTTACGGCTTCAATACCAACAAAACACCAAAATATGACCCCCATAGCCTGAGCTATATCTGATAAAGTGGCTATAGCACCGCTGTCAGATGGCGTTCTATATGCTAACGTAGTAAAAAATCCTGAGGAAATGACTAATCCGAGAATTATAGTCGTTACAATAACCGACAAGAACTGTATTCGCCCAGCAATTGCGATATTAAAAAAATTTATAATAAATATGATTGCTATCATTAATAACGCAAAATAAATACCTGATAATTCAGATAAGCCAAAGCAAAAAGCTAAATAATTTGCTCCTGTAATAATAACTACTGGTGGTCCTACAGGTGTTATTGCTAAATAAAGTAAAGATATACTCTTACTACACGTTTCCCCGAAGGCTAGTTCAACAAAATGGGCTGTTCCGGCATTGTGTGGATATTTCTTTCCAAGCCAGGAAAACACAAAAATGACTGGCAAAATAAGTACAGTCATTAGTAACCATGGTAACCAGGATATATGGCCAGTAATACTGGCCACCATTGATGGAACAATAAAGACTCCAGATCCCAAAAGAGTCGAAACAAGAAAACCGATACCTTGATAAAGGTTTAATCCTCCTGTTAATTTAGACATGCGATTTCCTTTTGCAATTGTTCTCTATTTGTTAAATATCTACAATGACACAGGCCATGTACTTTAATGGCGTGATCTGAAATCATGTTTGTTTGACATAGCTTACTGATTGAAGTTTTTCGAATATTACCATAGCTGTTTCTGGACATGTTAAAACAATCATATATGTCGCCCACGAATTTATATTTAAGTCTGTACCTATTCGATGGCAGTCACCTGCTAACTTATCATAGGAAACTAAAAATTCTCAAAGTTGTATTTCTTGGCATTACTTTCATAGAAGACTCAGGGTAAAATAATGAATGTTTTTTAGTCATATTTAGGTAGTGTTTAGAAATCTCTGTCATTTCAGTAGAATATACAAAACAGGAATGACACATGACCAAAGACTTCGACCTAGAACAAGCCATTAAAGCTCTTCAGTCAGGGCAAGATCTGACAGGCAAAGATGGTTTCTTAACGCCTATCATCAAACAGATCACCGCAGCGTAGTCTGTTTTCTTCAATGGTGCCAAGCGATAAAGAAAAGGCTCTTTGACAGCCACGATCGTCCAATGTGTCTATGTTGCCATGATGTTCTATTTCAGTGGTGTATTTTCTTTCGGTACGGTTGTTAATATCACTAGTGATACTTACTGTGCATGGCCAGGCTCCTCTATTTAATTTCATTCACGTCATTTTTTAACTATCTCATTTTTAAATACATTTGAATATTTTTATAAAGTGGTCATAAAAGATTGTTAGATTTACGGTATGGTTTTTTTGGGGAGAAAAAATGACTACGAGTAATAGCGCTTTGGATTTGTTGCCGACAGCAGCCTCTTTAAGATTAATCTCTCTCGCTCAAGCGGTGGTTAGTGTAGGAGAATATGCTCGTTTGTCATTACGTCGTTATCAAAATGATGAGTTAGCTATAAAAGGTCCTCGTGATTATCAGACCGTTATAGACTGTGAGGTTGAACGAAAAATCATTGATTTATTGACAGTCGATTTTCCTGATTATGGTTTTAAAGGCGAAGAAGCGGTGGCGAATAAAATCGCTGATGAAGGCAAGCCTATGATAGTGATTGACCCCATTGATGGAACAACGAATTTTGCATGGGGTATACCCCATTTTGGGATGACTATTGCGGTTATTGAGCAAAAACAAGTCGTCTGTGGGGTAGTATATGACCCAATGCTGGGAGAGTTATTTAGTGCTGAATTGGGAAAAGGTGCCTGGATGAATGGAAAGCGACTACACACCAGTAACCAAGAAGGCGTTAAGGAAACTTTAATTGGAGCTGGGTTACCTGTTCCCAGGCAAGTAAAAAGGATTGAAGAAGAAAAATATTTTTCTGCGTTGAAACGAGCGATGGCAGGTACGTCTGGTGTCCGTCGTTTGGGAGCTTCTTCTTTGTCCATTTCGTATGTGGCTTGTGGTCGTTTGGATGGTTTTTTCGAAGATGGATTATCCATTCATGATTATGGTGCAGCGGCTCTGATTGTCCAGGAGGCCGGTGGTATTGTTTCTGGTTTTTTGGGTGATGTAATTGGTGATCATGGTGATCTTTTGGTTGCCAGTAATCGTGCTGTGCACGATTGGTTGTTGGAAGGATTTCATTGATTATCAATCAGTGCTTGTAATGCAACAGGCTCATCTGTGGTGATTTGGTCGCAATGAAGTTCTATTAATCGGTTAACCGATGACAGTATGCTGGTATCGGCTTTGTTAATTGTCCAAGCATCGACACGTTTGTGCTGGTTATGGAATGCGGCAATGAGGTCCCCCCCTGTCTGTCGGCCAATAAAATGATGTGGTAGTTTAAATAGATCATTGTGGCTGTTGGCATGGTTTTACAAGTGCCGGATACAAAATTGTACCAGTCTTCTTTGGTTTTAAATGTGTCAAATGGTATATGCTCACATGGGTCATAGCCTAATTTAGCTGATGGTAAGGCGTCTGCCAAATATTGAACTGCTTGGGCATCACCGCCCGACAGAATAATGTGGTTAGCAATCGGCTCGAGCGCATGACAAAAAGCTTGGCGATCTGCGTTATTAAGCAACTCTATGGTTGATTTTAGATCTAGCTGTAAAGTTGTGCTTGCTGGACAAGGTATTTGTGCAAGGCGGTTAGCCAACGCTTTTAGCAGTAGAACTGGATGATTAGACACTTCTCCATTAGAGTTTTTGAGAGATAGGGTCTGTAAGACTTCTGCACAAGTATCGATGAGTTTGCCCTGACCTGTGGTCGAGTTGTCTAGTATCTCGTCGTGCAAAATAACAAACCCTGCTCCATTATACTTTTGCAAATCAATCTCCATATACTTTTGCAAATCAATCTCCATCGAAGCTCCCAGAGACCAGCCTTCAATAATTCGATTGGCAGCAAAAGGAATGTCTGCTAAGTAACGACATCCACGGTGCCATTTTAGCCAGGTGTCATGAGCATTCCGTTTAATGCGAAGCCCTTTTTTGTCACTTAACAAGCTGTTTTTTCCTATCACAGTGTTATCTCTCTGTTCTTTTTATGAATAATATTTGTCTTATACATGCGTTGCCTGTGGCAGACTTGGATCGATTTTGAGATTATTTCGAAATAGATGATAGTCATTGATAGTTAGATTAACCCGTTGACCTTCTTGCAAGGATACCATCGGAGGAGCCATGATTTTTATATGCTGGAGTTCATGATGATGCGTAAGATCGAAGATAAGGTGAGTACCAAAATGTGTAACTCGATGAATCGTACCTTGGCTGTTTTCTTCTGCTAAAGCAGGTTGTAAGGTAATCGCTTCTGGGCGAATTGCTAATGTAGCTAAGCCATCATCAACATTTGGCATGTCTACGTTTAGCGCAGGATGACAGAATAGACCCCCTTTTATCTCGCCTTCTAGAAAGTTCATTGCCCCAATAAAGCCAGCAACAAATTGTGTTTCGGGTCTTTGATAAATTTTGTTTGCCCGAGCCACTTGCTCTACTTTGCCATTCCGTAATACGACGATTCTATCCGCTATGGCTAACGCTTCATCTTGACCGTGAGTAACGAATACGGTGGTGATTTTCAAACGTCGTTGAATCTCGCGAACTTCTTCACGCAATTTCTCTCGTAAATGCTGATCTAAGCTGGTGAAAGGTTCGTCAAGCAGTAGTATTTTAGGTTCGAGTACGAGTGATCGAGCGATGGCAACACGTTGTTGTTGTCCTCCGGAAAGCTGTGAAGTCATTCGTTCTCCATAGCCACTTAGTCCAACCAGTTCGAGTATATGCTCAACTTTGTTGCGAATATTTTGCCGAGATAAGCCCTTTAGTTTGAGCCCAAAGGCAATGTTTTGATACACATTCATATGACTCCATAGGGCGTGACTTTGGAAAATCATTCCCGTAGGGAGTTTTTCTGGCGCCAGGGAAGTAACATTCACTTTATCAATGAATACTTGCCCGTGGGTTGGGGCTTCGAAACCACCTAGTATTCTTAATAATGTGGACTTCCCAGACCCTGACGGGCCCAGTAGGCAAATGAATTCGCCATCTTCGATATCAAGAGAGACGTTATCGACAGCGAGTGTGCCAGCAAAAGATTTGGTGATGTCTTTAATTGTTAAACATGCCATGAAAATAGACCTATCTCGTGTTTTGTTAAGCCCCAAAACCTTTGGCAAAAATGCCTGACCCGAGTGCTTTACGGCTGAAAAATAAGACGAATAAAGAAGGAACCCAGAGCATAATTGATAACACCGCCCCGTATTGAATGACGGCTTCGTTATTGATGAAGTTGATCATTAGTACAGGAATAGTGCGAATTTCTGGGGCGCCAATAAGCCAAGCCCCCTCTGTTTCATAAAAAGTGCTAATGAAGGTTAATAAAAGAGCAGCAGAAATTGTAGGCATGGCCTGAGGAAGTGTAATGGACCAAAATACACGCATACTTGAAGCGCCTACATCGTGAGCCGCTTCTTCCATACGACGATCCACACTTTGAAAGGCAGAAGCGGGTATCCATATCATTAGCATGAAAGTTCCCACTAGTTGGATTAAAGCAACTCCCCAGAATGTGGCAATCAGGTTTACTTTTAAAAAAATGGTGGCAATGGTTACTAATAAGCCAAATTTAGGAAAAGCTTGAGATGCGAGAAAAGATAAGAATAATATACGACGGCCGGGAAACGATATTCTAGAAAAAGCATAGGCAGCAGGCAGGCAGACAATGGCTGAAATTAAGGTTACTGTCGTAGCAAGGCTTATGCTAAGAAAAATAGAATGCCAAACATCAGCGCGAGAAAGGATCTGATGCCAGAAACGAAACCCAAATTTTTGTGGAATCAAAGCAGGGTAACGCCATACTTCGGTAACAGACCAAATTGCTACGACCAGTAAAGGTGTAATAATAACTAAAGTGAGTAGCAATCCAATGGTGAGTCCAACACTGTTTCCTTTTAACAGGCGATAAATGCTTAAACGCGAGCGCGTTGTTATAAGAGAATTTGCTTTTAGCATTACAGCTTAACCTTCTCGATTTTTTGCAATGGAATAGACATAAAAAGCATCAAAAAAGACACAAACCCCAAAGCTAATGACCGCTTGTGTTTTGGCTTGCAGTGGGTCGTTTAGGTCGCCGAAAGTACGTTGCATCAATGGTCCCATCATTTCTGGTGATGTAGGCCCTAGTAAATAAGGTAAAGTAAATGCTGAAAAAATAGCTAATACAGCAAAAGAAGATGTGACTAAAAGAGAGTTACTCATTCTAGGTAGGATAATATGCCAAAAGACTTGCCAAGGATTTGCACCAACATCACGAGCTGCTTCTATGGCGCTATTAGAAATGGCACTCAGACCTGCCGTCAGCATGAGTACGGTTATTGGGAGGTTATCCCACACTAGTGCAATCACTGGTCCCCATGGTGTTAAATAAGGGGATGGTATTTGAGGTAATCCAATGTGATGTAAGACAATGTCTAGCGTACCATTTGGCCCAATAGTTCGGATTAATGCATAAGAGAGAATAATCGACGGTACAAACATCGGGAACACCGTTAAGGTTTGTACGTAAGAGGCCATTTTCCCACTAGAAAAGCGTAGGTAAATTGCGATAGGCATACCTATGATCAAGAGTAATAGTACGGAGACTAAAGTTGTCCATAAGGTAAACCGTAGGCTATTTAAACTGAACTCATCGGTAAAGAAAAATCGGTATGCTTTAAGCGATAACACTAGCCCATTCTTTTGATCATTGATTAGAGTGCTGATTATCGCTGATATAATTGGGTAAATAATTAAACAAGCTAATAGCAGTACGGGAATAATGACTAAAAGCAAGCCTATCAAACTTTTCTGATAGCCTTGCTTTTTTGAATGATTAAACTTTTTCGACATAAAAAACCTTGTATTTTATGTACTTTTAAGACTTAAGGTTTGGAACTACATTGCGATACCAGCCACTATTAATGGCGTTATCCCAAGGCCCGTTAGGGAAAGTTGGAATGCTTTTAGGTACTACGTCCTTATATTTTTCACGTAAATCATCAGCAATATATTCCCAAGAAATTGCAGGGAATCCGCCGATTTTTTCGATGATTTGTGATTGGATGTTGGATGATAAAAGGAAGTCGCTAAGCTTTAAGGTGGCTTGTTTGTTTTCACCGTTTGTAAAAACAGTTATTTGAGACATGCCTCCACAAAATGCCAGATCGTCTAATTGTACTAAGCCTGTTGTTTCTGGTAGACCCCCTTGTGACAATGATTGTAATACTTGATCTGACCAGACCGGCACCATGGTTACCACGCCTTGAGCAAGCAGTTGAATCGATTGTGTGTTCCCTGCTGTATAAGAGCCTTTCCCATACAAATAAGGGGCAAGGTCTCTGAGTATTGTCCATGCAGGGGGAAGGGTCTTTTTAGCGTAAGATTCTGAATAGTTGTCTATAGTAAAACGTTTTGGATCACGTCCATTTGCTTCAAGGATGGCTCGACGTACAAAATTTCCACCAGAACCGCCATTATCTGGACGATTATAAATAAATTGTCCAGGGTTGCTTTTAATCCAATTGGTTAATGTATTCCATGTTTTGGGAACATCGCTTTGACTGAGTTTGGTCTTGTCGTAAGCCAGCAGTACTTGTGAACCTCGATAAGGAAGACCATAATTTGTCTGCTTGGCAATGGGATTTACATGGGCATAGTTGCTTAATTTCGCCTCTTTAAAGTTGACCCAAAGACCTTTTTCCATAGCCCCGCGTGGTAGATGGGGATCAAACCCTTCAAGCATCTCTGCTTTAGGATTTTTATGGGTTTGAAGAGCGGCTAGGGCACGCTCGGATATAGCCATTAAGCCGCCTTGATTACCTGCGTCGATGACTCTTATTCTGGATGGGTTTTTTCGAATTCGGGACGAATAAAGTTGTTCCAAAAATCAATAATATTAGAGTCTGATCCAGAATAAACATTGATGACTTTATCTGCTGCAAAAGCAAATATAGGAAAAGATTGGAGTGTGGCTAATCCTGATATGGCGGATGCTGTTTTGATGAATTTACGTCTATCCATTGATAATGACCTTCATAAAGTTGACTAATTGCCCTCAATATGAGGATAGCAATGGAGTATGTCATATTTGTTAATTAAAATAGGTAATTGGAGTAGGTATTGGGTATGTTTTTACAATGATGTTCTCTATTTGAATGGCATATATTGAAGGCGTAAGTGACTTATAAATGCAGGTGAGTAGATTGTTTCAGGGCGCGAGCATATCTTTAACTGACTGACTTAAAGTGTAGTGATCAAGTAAAACTGGTTATGGTTTTATAGTTTTTCCTGTAAAAACGCATTTGAAGCAATGGTAACCGTTTTGTTCTCTTGATGAAGGGGTATTTGGCCAATCCATCCAAATTCAGAAAAAACAACATCAATCTATTGATGAAATGCTATTTTTGAGGCTGTCGCCCTGATAACCGATAGAATATAAAAATCAGGGGGCGACCAATAGAGAACGATTTCAACTTATGAGCGTGACTAATATTCTTGATTCTTTCTCTCAATTTTTTCATCCCACCGAATTTTTTCACAGATGTTTGTCGGATGATGTTTTGCCAAACATATATCGCTCTATTTTTAGAAAAAAGCGCCACATTTATTTTACCTCTTTTGATTTATTGTGATCAGGAAGTAAGAAATCCTTTTTGGTTCAATGAAATGCACTGAATTTGCTCTACTGTTCATTTATTCTATGTTAGGTCCTGATTGTGAAGAAGATGACACGGCACAGAACCTGCCTTGTCTCAATAAACAGCAAAAAGCTGCAAAACCATCGCCAAACGTCAACACTCCTTAGAGGAACTTGGTCTGCTCTATCTAATTTACAGTTTAATCAATGGACTAAACAGAGTGTATTTCTTGAGTTTCTCATCGCTAAGAATGCTAATTCCTCTTTCCACCCTATGACACAAACGCTACCCTTAATACAATTTCATTGAATGTCATCTTGGGCAAAATTGACCATGTTCTATTTTTATCAGAGTAATCAACTGGATGTTTTAGCTGGATTGATTGGGCCTTTGATGCGTCAGGCTCCATTATCTAATCCGTTGATAGCTGAACAGGTTCTGGTTCAGAGCCCGGGGATGGCTCAGTGGCTTAAGTTTGAGCTGGCTGAACAACTGGGGGTAAGTGCCAATATTGAGTTTCCTCTGCCGTCGAGTTTTATCTGGCAGATGTTTTATCGGGTACTCGATGATATTCCTGAGCAAACGCCATTTAGTAAAGAGGCTATGGCCTGGCGGCTGATGCGGCTTTTACCTCAGCAACGCTCTGACGATGATTTCGCACCTCTTTTTGAATATCTGGGGATTGAGGAGTCGACACAGGCCCGAAAACTCTGGCAGCTTTGTCAGAAAATTGCTGACTTGTTCGATCAGTATCTGGTGTACCGTCCACACTGGATGAGCGAGTGGGAAGCCGGGCATGATTTGCCGGAGATTACAGCGCATCAGGGCTGGCAACCTAAACTGTGGCGATTACTGGTGGATGACACTGTGACCACGATCGCTCAGCCTTATCACCGCGGAAATTTATTTGCTGATTTTATCGAGCGTTTGAGTATTGGAACGCCTGTTGCTGGACTTCCCGAGCGGATTTTTATCTTCGGTATTTCAGCATTACCCCCCGCTTATTTACGGGCTCTTGAAGCACTGGCGCAGCATCTCGATATTCATCTGTTATTTGGTAACCCAAGCCAGGCCTATTGGGGGGATGTTCGCGATGATTTAACATTTTCAGGCAATCCTTTGCTGGCGTCGATGGGTAAGCTGGGGCGGGATTATCTGTCGATGTTGGCTGAGGTGGAAAAACAAGAACTGGATATTGACTTGTTTGTGCCAGCGCAGGGCGACTCCATGTTGCATCAGTTACAGAGGGACGTTTTAGAGCTGGAAAATCCTATCGATCCGCTGGCCTGGGAATCAAGCCAGCATAAACGAGCCGTGACGCGTGATGATCACAGCATTTCGCTGAGTATTTGCCATAGCGCCCGTCGCGAGCTGGAAGTATTACATGATCAGCTTCTGGCCATGTTCGAAGCTGATGAACAATTAACACCGCGCGATGTCATTGTCATGGTGCCGGATATTAACCGGTATAGCCCGGCCATCGCTGCAGTGTTTGGCTCTGCCGGTGAAACGCATTGGATCCCTTATGCGATTTCAGATCGCGGGGCGTGCGAAGAGAGCCCGTTACTACAGAGTTTTATCGAGCTTTTAGCCTTACCGCTGAGCCGCAGTAGTGCCAGTGGCGTTTTGAGCCTGCTGGATGTTCCGGCGATTCGCCGGCGTTTTGCGATAGAGCCTGGCCAGCAGGAGCGGCTGCGCCAATGGGTGATTGAGTCGGGTATTCGCTGGGGATTGGATGGAGAGGATTTGCAGCGCTGGTCTTTGCCAGATAGTGGTGAGCTTAACTCATGGCTGTTTGGCTTAAAACGGATGCTGCTCGGTTATGCGCAGGATGAACAGCAAGGGCTGGTCGCCGGGATACTGCCTTATCAGCAAAGTCAGGGAATGGAAGCGACACTGATTGGCTATCTGGCTGACTTTGTCGAAGCGCTGATTGATTTACGTGATGCCTTGCAAACACCCGCTGATGCCGTTAAGTGGCAACATCGGCTGCTAACGCTACTGGATAATTTTTATGATTTTGATGCAGAGGAAGTGGGCGAGCAACAACATCTGTATCAGATGATTGCCCATCTTTATGAAATGGCGGAGGAATGTGATTATCAGCAGGCGATTGATCCCATGGTGATGTATGATTATTGCCGGCGTCAATTGTCCGGCCAGCAGGGGGCTCAGCGGTTTCTGGCCGGCCCCGTGAACTTTTGTACATTGCTGCCGATGCGGGCGATTCCATTTAAAGTGGTATGCCTTTTGGGAATGAACGATGCGGATTATCCGCGCACGGCGCCGTCGCTCGGGTTTGATTTAATGGCACAGCAGCCCATGCAACGCGGCGACCGGAGCCGGCGTGAAGATGATCGTTATCTGTTTTTAGAAGCGGTGTTGGCGGCTGGTGAACGGCTGTATATTAGCTATGTCGGGCGCAGCGCACAGGATAATAACCCACTTGAGCCCTCGGTACTGGTGAGTGAGCTGACCGATTATCTGGCGCAGAGCTTTTGTATCAACTCAGATGAGGCGCTTGACAGTGATACGTCTGGGCAACGGCTGCTGGCAGCGATCACGACCGAGCATCCGTTGCAGCCATTTAGTCCGGTGTACTTTCAGGAAAGCTCCCGGCTATTTAGTTATAACCCGCGCTGGCTTGGGGCGGCCTGTGCACTGCAATCTGGAGGAGATGCCCCGGCTGAGAAACCGGCTGAATCACTCAGCCGGGATGGCATGATGGAATCAGTTGAATATACCGATTTTCAGCAGTTTATCCGGGCCCCGGGGGAGTGGCTGTACAAACGCCGGTTAAATATCTATTACCCAGAGCTTGAGGAGCAATCGGTTGAAGCTGAAAATTTCACGTTGTCAGGGCTCAATCGTTATCAGTTAGATGTTACTTTACTGCAGGCCCGTTTGGGTGGACAAGTGTTCGATGAGCTCAGTGCACGATTATCAGCCAGTGGCCAGCTTCCTCACGGGGCTTTTGGCGATATTACGCTGCTGCAACGCTGGCATGCGCTTGATCCGCTCATCGACCGGCTCGCTCAGTTACCGGAATTATCGGTGAGCCGCTGGGCCTTCCAGTTTCCCGGCTGCGAAGAGCAGGGTCTTGCGGCACTCAAAGGCTGGCTAACCAGTGAAAGCTCGTCGGTTTTATTGCAGTTTCGCCCCGGGAAACTGCGGGCGAAGGATAAGCTCCTGAGCTGGATTGATTACTTAATTGCCTGTCAGTTGGATGAAGTGCCGGGTGAGAGTTTATTGTTGGGTATTGATGAAGCCGTTAGCTGGCAGAGCGTTGATGCAAAACTGGCCCGTGATTATCTGAATCGTTGGCTTGATGCCATGAACTACGCTTGGTGCTCGCCTTTGCCACTTCCCATTGAAGCGCTCTGGATGTATGCGTCGACGGCCTGGGATGAGACAACGGGGCAGTTAAGCCAGGACAGCGGCCAGTTGAAAAGTGCCCGGGATAAGGCGCAGCTTTATTATCAGGGAGAGTATGGTGAGGTGACCAACCGTTATTTGTATCAATCTTTAGGCGATTCTCTTGAATCCCACTGGGCGTTTCTGGACCCCTGGGTGGAACAATTGCTGTTGCCACCATTACGGTATCTGGCGGAGGCAGATGATGAGTGAACGACTTGAGCTTGAGAGCTTTCCGCTGCGCGGCGTTCGGCTGATTGAAGCCAGTGCCGGAACGGGCAAAACGTTTACGATTAGTGCGCTGGTGCTTCGTTTGTTGCTGGGTGTTGATGAACCGGCCCGTGAACCATTAGCGATTGAACAGATTTTAGTGGTGACGTTTACTGAAGCTGCAACCGCGGAGCTTCGGGCCCGAATCCGGCTGCGTATTCATCAGGCCCGGATCGATTTTTTGCGTGGGCAATCCAGTGATCCGCTCATCCATTTTTTATTATCCCAAAGCCCTGATCCAAAGGTTGATGCTGAGCGCCTTTTGGTGGCAGAGCAGAATATGGATCAGGCTTCGGTATTTACTATTCATGGTTTTTGCCAGCGAATGCTCAAAGAGCATGCGTTTGAAAGTGGAATGGCGTTTGAAAGTGAATTTTTAACGTCTGAATACAGTCTGAAACTGCGTGCTGTTGAAGATTGCTGGCGTCAAAAGTTTTATCCATTGCCTGAAGCCATGGTCGCCAGAGTCATGAGCTTCTGGCATGAACCTAAAGCGTTGCTAGACCAGTTGCAGGGCGTGTTAGCCCAGCCGCAGCTTCAGCTCGAAAGCGCGTTGGATGTTGACCCCGTCACATGGTTTATGAAGCGCTTAGCGCAAATTGATGCATTTAAACAACAGTGGCAGGCGCAAAGCGATACCCTGGCCCAGGCGCTCTCGCAAAGCGATTTAGACAAACGCAGCTATTCAAAAAGCAATTTGCCTAAATGGCTTCATGAGATCGAATTGTTTGCCCGAAATGATACGGTTGATGAAACGTTGCCGAAGAATCTGAGCCGTTTTGGCTCTGATATGCTTTCGGCGAAAACAAAATCGGGGGAGATGGCCCGTCATCCTCTGATTACGGCCACTGATGCATTGCTAGAAGGTGGTGGTGATCTGAAAGCGATTCTTATGGGGCCGCTTATTCGTCAGATCCGGGGCCGTTTTGGCGAATTGAAAACCCAGCAGCAACAGCTTGGCTTTGATGATCTCTTAAGTATGTTGGCCGAGGCGCTTAATGATCAAAGTGATGGTGTGCTGGCAACCTCGATTCGTAGCCATTATCCGGTGGCGATGATTGATGAATTTCAGGATACTGATCCGCAACAATATCGCATTTTTGATACCGTCTATGGGCACTCTGACAATAAGGATCATGCGCTCTTTTTAATCGGCGATCCGAAACAGGCGATTTATGGTTTCAGGGGAGCCGATATCTTCACCTATATGCAGGCCCGACAGCAAGTCAGTGCGCATTATACGCTGCCGGTTAATTATCGCTCATCCGGTGCGATGGTCGATGCGGTTAACGGGTTGTTTAGCTGGTATGAAAATCCGTTTATCTATCGGGATGCTATTCAGTTTACACCGGTTGAAAGTGCCCCTTCGCTTCGGGAACGGGCCGGATTAATGGTGGAAGGCAAGAGCCAGAATGCACTGAATTTCGTATTGGCTGAGAGTTCAACTAACGCGCTGACATCCCGCGATTACCGGTCAATGCAGGCAAAAGATTGTGCCGCACGGATCAGGGCCTGGCTTTGTGACGGGCAGCTGGATGAAGGCTGCCGGGGCATCCGGGCTGTGGTTCCGGCTGATATTGCGGTGCTGGTGAGAACCAACCGTGAAGGGCAGTTGATTGCCCAGGCGCTCAGACAATTAGCGATTCCTTATGTATTGCGGGCCAGTCGCGATAGTGTGTTTGCCAGTGATGAAGGGTACCAGTGGTATTTGCAGTTGGCCGCAGCTTTGCAACCGACTAATGAACGCTTACTCCATGCTGCTTTAGCCTCTCCGTTACTGGGGTATTCCCTTGTCGAATTAGAAACGATTGGCCATGATGAGATGCGCTGGCAGGCTTGTGTGGAAACGTATCAGCGCTATCAGCGGATTTGGCGGAGACGGGGGGTGTTACCTCTGTTGTATCATTGGTTAGAACAGAAGGATATGGCAGGACATCTGTTACGGGATCGGGCCGGTGAGCGGCAACTGACCAATTTGTTGCATCTTGGCGAATTACTCCAGCAGCAGAGTCAGCAGTTAGATGGCGAAGCGGCTTTATTGCGTTGGTTTGCCCGTCAGTTACTGGAACCGGATGTTGATGCAGACGAACAGCAGTTACGTTTAGAGAGCGATGACCGGTTAGTCCAGATCGTCACGATTCATAAAAGTAAAGGGCTGGAATACCCGTTAGTTTTAGTTCCGTTCGCGTTTAGTTTTCGTGAATCCAGTGAGGCGATATATCATCGGGACGGGCGTTTGACACTGGCTTTAGATGGTCGTGATGAAGCGAAAGAACAGGCCAAAGAAGAGCGGCTCGGGGAAGACTTAAGGCTGCTTTATGTTGCGCTGACCCGGGCTAAATATCACTGTGCCCTGGGGGTTGCCCCGTTGGCCCGAACGTCCAGCGCAAAAAAAACGACGGTCCATCAGAGCGCGTTAGGTTTTCTGTTACAGCATGCGCAAGCGGGTCATAAACAGCAACTGACTGATGCTCTGGAAGCGCTAACGGCCCGGTATCCGGTGATTGGCTGGGAGATGGCTATTGCAGACTGGCCTGAACCACTGCCATCATTGCCGGCGCCGTCTGATACATTAAATTGCCGTTTAATACAGCGTGGTGTGCCGCATCGCTGGTCGCTGACCAGTTACTCATCTTTATCCCGTCAGCGTCAACATTATGATGCATCGGATGAGATGTCTTGGTTGGATCAGGTGGTTATTGAGGCTCACGGAGCGGATGAAACGGTTTTAGATCCTTTCCATTTTGCCCGTGGCGCTAAAGCCGGGACTTTTTTGCATAGTGTGTTTGAGTTGATTGATTTTCAGGCATCAAGGCAAGAGGTTCGGATACAGATGGCGGAGCTACTGGCAAGAGCAGGGTATGACGAGCAGTGGCTTGACGTGGTCATTCAGCTTCGCTCACAGGTTCTTGAGGCACCTCTTAGCGATGGCGGCGTTCGTGAAGCATTTTGTCTGGCCAAAGTCGCTTCAGAGCAGAGACTGGCTGAGATGGAGTTTGCGATGCCGCTGGCCGGGCTTTCGACTAAAACGCTGAATCCCTTTTTACAGGCGAACGATCCATTAAGCGCAAAAGCGCCGCCACTGCGGTTTGAGCAGATAGAAGGGATGCTTAAAGGGTTTATCGACCTGATTTGTTGTGTGGATGGGCGTTATTACGTGTTGGACTATAAATCGAACCATCTTGGGGATAGCTATGATGATTACAATCGTCCGGCGATGGAGCAGGCGATGATTGAGCACCGCTATGATTTTCAGTATCAGCTTTATTCGGTTGCGCTACTCCGCCTGCTGCGACTGCGGTTGCCTGATTTTGAGTATGAACGGCATTTTGGCGGAGTTTATTATTTATTTATCCGGGGAATGACCGGGCAGAATGATCTCGATACAGGGGTCTATTTTGCAAGACCCGATGAAGCATTTCTTCATCAACTGGACATGCTAATAGGGGATGTCGATGGCTCGTGAAAAATCACTGCTTTGGGAAATGCTTTCGCAATGGCGTGAAGAGGGGCAGTTGCGGGCTCTGGATTGGCATTTTGCCAAGTTATTAGCCGGGTGTGGGGCCAGTGAAGAGGTGGTTTTAGCTGGGGCGTTGACCAGTGCCGCACTCAGTGTCGGGCATAGCTGCCTGCCTCTTTTCGCGCTTGAACAAAAATTGCAGGAATTAGACTGTCCCGTACAAATGAACTGGAGCGATGCGCTGAGCCCATCATGTTGTGTGGGCGAGCATCAGCCATTGGTGTTTGATAAAGCGCGTATTTATCTCAATCGTTATTGGCAGTTTGAAAAAGCGCTGGCGGATCGCCTGACGGTGACGGGGTTGGCTCGCCCTCCAGCACCGTCAAAAGTGAAACCGATCTTAAACCGGTTGTTTGGCAAAGAGACGGAAGGCGAGGTTGACTGGCAGCGGGTAGCGGTTGCTCAGGCCTGTTGTCAGCGGCTGTTGGTGATTAGTGGTGGCCCGGGCTGTGGTAAAACCACGACGGTAACACGCCTTTTGGCACTGCTTCAGGAACTATCTCTGAAAGAACAGGGCCGTGCATTAGAGATTGCGCTGGTGGCACCAACAGGCAAAGCGGCTGCACGCCTGAGTGAGTCGATCTTAAAAGCCCGTATGGAGTTAAATTGTTCTGAAGAAGCCCGGCAGGTGATTCCGGCCAGAGCGAGTACCATTCATCGTTTGCTGGGGGTGATTCCCGGCCGCCAGGAATTTCGCCATGATGCTCATAATCCATTATTGCTGGATTTGCTGGTGGTGGATGAAGCATCGATGATTGATTTACCGTTGATGGCTCGGTTATTCGATGCGTTGACTCCAACAACTCGCGTGGTGTTGTTAGGAGACCGGGATCAGTTGGCATCGGTGGATGCCGGGGCTGTATTGGCGGATATCTGTCAGTTTATCGATCAGGGACAAAGCCCTAAATTGGTAGATTATTTACAGCGTTGCGGCGCACCTTGTGCCCAAGAGGCAAAAGTGAAAGCATTACCGATAGCTGATAATCTGGTGATGCTGAGAAAGAGTTATCGTTTTTCTGAGCGTTCGGGGATTGGGCAGCTTGCCAGAGCGGTCAATCAGGGCGAGCCTTCCAAAGGCTTACGTTATCTCAATAACGATCAGTATAGCGATATCGACTGGCATCCTCTTTCTGAAGAAAGTTATCGTTATGCGCTCGATAGTTCTGAACAGTCCTGTCAGTTATATCTGGATGCGCTTTATCGCGGTGCATCGATGAGTGAAGTCTTTTCGTTGTTTAAACAGTTTCAATTGTTGGTGGCTTTGCGTCAGGGTGATTTTGGTGTAGAAGGGATCAACCAGCGCTTACAACGGCAATTATATCAACGAGGTCTGCTTCAGGCACCAACTGGATGGTGTGTGGGGTTGCCGTTAATGGTCGAAAGTAATGATCATCATCAGCAGCTCTATAATGGGGATATTGGAATTATGGCCGAACATACCAATGGAACCTTAATGGTGGCATTTGAAGACAGCGAAGCTGAACAGGGGATCCGTTGGGTTTTGCCGAGTCGTCTGCCGGAGCATCAAAGTGTCTTTGCCATGACGGTTCATAAGAGTCAGGGATCTGAATTTACCCGGGTCTTGATGTTATTGCCGCCGAATGGGGCCGGGAGTCCCAGTCGTGAGTTACTTTATACGGGTATCACGCGCGCCCGAAATCAGTTTTCACTGATTGCCGATGAAGTGAGTTTTAAGCGGGCCTGTCAGCATTGTACGACCCGTTTTTCGGGATTAGCAAATCGGTTAAGTGAATAATCGCTCTTTTGGGGGATATTTTTTCAGATTTGTCTGTGCATAATGAGCGTTTGACTGGAAAAATGAGTGTTCTGGGGGCTGTTTACCTTGGGCGGGTGTTTTTTGCGGCAAATGCTGTCATCAGAAATAAACTTAGGGATGAGTTATGCGTTGGTATTGGGATGTATTAAAGAAATATTTTGTGTTTTCTGGCCGGGCCAGGCGAAAAGAATATTGGATGTTTTTATTCATCAATCTATTGATTATTGTAGTTTTACAGATCGCATTAATGAGTTCTTCTGTTTCAGGGGATATCAATCGTCTGCTATTATTTCTTTTTATGGTGTATCCGTGGCTGACTTTGATACCCAGCATTGCTGTTTCGGTAAGACGTCTACATGATATTGGCTATAGTGGTTGGTGGTATCTCCTGAATTTTTTATTGGTGATTGGAAATATCATTTTTTTGATCATGATGTGTAAAGATGGCAATAAAGGATTAAACCGGTTTGGTAAGGATCCTAAACTGGCTGAGCCGATTTCAATGGATGGGCTGAAAAGCTTTTAGAGTTGTCTCGCGTTTTGAGATAGATGGAACGATTCGAATGCTGTCAAATCGTTCCATTCTGCTCATCCGTTTTATAGGTATTTAAACCAGTCTAATTCAGGCCCTTTAGGGGCGATCTGGTTGGGATTAAGTGCTTTAATGGAATAGTATCCCGCTTTGATATGCTTAATATTGGTATTTTTGGCAAATGCCTCGATTTGCAGCAAGCTGTCCAGATAACGGCTCAGATTGCAATAATCGCTGATCCGTTTTTTATTTGTTTTGAAGATCCCATAGTAAGCTACGTCAAAGCGAACCAGTGTGACAAATAACCGAATATCTGTTTCGCTGAGATTCTCTCCAAATAAATAGCGTTGCCCTTCTAGTCTGTTCTCTAGTTCGTCTAGCATGCTAAATACATGTTCATAGGCTTCCTGATAGGCTTCTTCGGTGATGGCAAATCCTGCCTGATAGACACCATTATTCAAACGTTCATAGATTGCTTTGTTTAATGTTCCGATTTCATCCAGATGTTGCTGCGGACGAAGCTGATAGTGACTGTTGTGAATGACCCTCAGATCGTCGTTGAAGATTTGTAGAATGTCAGCCGATTCGTTATTGATAATACGTTGCTCTGTGTCATCCCATAAGAATGGAATGGTTGCCCGGCCAGTGAATTTTTCATCACTTTTAACGTATAACTGATGGGCATAATCGAACTGGACTTCTGATCGCGGTGTTGAGTCAGAATAATCAGTAAATTGCCAGCCATAATCCGTGATGATGGGGGCTACAATCTTAACTGGCAGGTATCTCTCTAAGCCAAAGAGTGAACGGGCAATCAGCGTGCGGGTGGCCCAGGGGCAGATAAGACCCGCATAAAGTGTCAATGGTTTTTCACCATCGGCCAGTGCTTTTGCCTCGTGTTTACTTAACCGGGTTCGAAACGAGCTGGTTTGGCGAATGAAGCGGCCTTTTTCATCGGATTTTTGGACTGGGTCCCAATTTTTCTGCCATTGCCCGTTCACTAACATTGTTCTATTTCCCCTTGATAAATCAGAATGATCGTTCCACTGTGTACTGGATTAAAAATGATGAACGGTGTCTGCTCCGTGTACCAAAGTCGTGCTCGATGACCATTCATCGTGATGTTAAGACGGCCGATCTTTAGCTGTCCTTGAGATGATGTTTTGGTGATTTTTACGATCACCAGATATACGACGATTAAATATCAGTCTACATTCAATATAATATTGAACAATGACCGCTTTTATAAAATGAATGTTTAGGATTATTGAACAAAATGGACAAACTGAACCTGATGAATAGTTTTGTACATGTTGCCGAGTTGAAGTCTTATACGGCGGCAGCTGCAAAACTGAATAAGACTAAAGCGCTCATGAGTACGCATGTTCGCCAGCTCGAAGAAGTGTTGGATATTCGGTTGATTTCCCGCTCTACCCGGGGATTTATGCTGACTGAAGCGGGGATGAGTTATTATCATCAGGCTCGGAAGATTATTGATGAAATCAGTGAACTAGAGGCTGGTCTTCTTGAAGGAGAGCAGCAGATGGCTGGTCGGTTACGATTATCTGTTCCGAATACCTTTGGTGAACGGGTGATGATGGGCTTTATGGGAGAGTTCATGCAGCGTTATCCGAAGATGAATATTGAGGTCATGCTGGCAGATCAGTTTGTTGATTTGATTAATCAGGGTTTTGATTTAGCGATTCGGATTGGACTTTTACAGGATTCGACCATGATTGCCAAAGAGATTGGTCAGAGTAAAACTGTTGTTGTCGCTTCGCGAAAGCTACTTGGCGATGGTGAGTTTCATTCCCCGGATGATCTCAAGGGAATGCCAATGATTTTTGATACCAATCTTCGGGGGGAGCGACAGCGTTGGACTTGTTATAATGATCAGCAAGAGTATGTGCTAGATCTTCGTCCTGCGGTTTATATCAACAGTGCAAGTGCCAGTGCGCAGCTGGCATGTAGCGGAGTTGGATTTGCGTTATGTCCTTATTTTGCGGTTAAAGAGTATTTAGAGGCTGGGCAGTTGGAGCTGGTATTGCCTGAGTATCAGTTTGGTTATGCACCGATTCATGCGGTTTATCCGAATAGACAACAGTTATCAGTGAGAGCGCGTCAGTTTATTAATGAGTTTGCTGAGTATCTGAAACAGGAAGATGAATAGATAAGGACGTGTTTTTGAATCGCATGGAATAATGTCGTTATCCCCAATAAAAAGAAGCCGACAATAATGCCGGCTTCAAAGACAGATTAATCGTATAGATTAGTTGTAGGCGTTTTCGCCGTGGCTGTTAAGATCCAGCCCTTCTTGTTCTTTATCTTTTTCAATTCGCAAACCAACTAGCATGTCAGCAATTTTAAGAGCGATGAAGCTGACTACACCAGACCAGACTAACGTAACACAGACACTGAAGATCTGGACGCCAACCTGATGAGCCATAGTTACGCCGGTTGCATAACCGGTACCACCCAGTGAAGATGAAGTAAAGACACCTGTTAAGATACAGCCGACGATACCACAAACACCATGGCAACCGAAGACGTCACATGAATCGTCCGCTTTGAGCCATTTTTTCAAGGTAGTAACGCCCCAGAAGCCGGCAACACCTGCAACTAAACCAATAATCAGAGCCCCACCGACACCGACAAATCCTGCCGCTGGTGTAACCGCAACCAGACCTGCGATACAGCCAGAGCAAGCACCCAGTAATGAAGGTTTCTGGCGGATGAACCATTCAGCGAAGATCCATGAAAGAATCGCTCCGGCAGTTGCAATGACGGTATTAAGGAAAGCTAAGCCCGCAATTGCATTTGCTGATACGGCACTTCCTGCATTGAAGCCGAACCAACCGATATAGAGGATACTTGCACCAATGAAGACCATTGGCAGGTTATGAGGTTTGAATGAATCTTTACCAAAGCCAGTTCGTTTACCAACTAAATAAGCGCCAACCAGACCTGCTGTTGCTGCATTAATATGAACGACTGTTCCGCCTGCAAAATCAAGGGCTCCGTCATTGGCCAGATAACCTCCCCCCCAAACCATATGAGCAATTGGCAGGTAGGCAAAAGTGAACCATAATGCAGCAAAAATCAGCACAGCCGAGAAGCGGATTCGTTCAGCAAATGATCCAACGATCAATGCAACGGTAATTGTGGCGAATGAGCATTGGAATGCAACGAAAATAAACTCATAAATCGAGCCTGAAACTGAATCAGGTGTGATTCCTTTGAGTAAGAATGCATCGAAGCTACCGAAGAAAGAGCCTCCGGTGGTAAATGCCAGACTGTATCCGTAAACGAACCAGAGCACACAGATTAAGGCGAATGTCACCATGACTTGGGCTAACATCGATAAGACATTTTTTGAGCGAAGCAATCCACCATAAAAAAGTGCAATACCCGGTACAGTCATAAATAGAACCAGTGCAGTACAAATCATCATAAAGGCGTTGTCTGCACCGCTTGCGGTGGCAGTACCCGCCATTGCCATGGCTGGCAATAGTGCGATAGCCGCTAAGG
Source organism: Candidatus Celerinatantimonas neptuna (assembly GCA_911810475.1). Classification (NCBI taxonomy): domain Bacteria; kingdom Pseudomonadati; phylum Pseudomonadota; class Gammaproteobacteria; family Celerinatantimonadaceae; genus Celerinatantimonas; species Candidatus Celerinatantimonas neptuna. The sequence continues at coordinate 1,167,914 of OU461276.1, read as the reverse complement.
TCGACTTGGCTAAGAGTTTCATCATATAAATTCATCCATCTTTTATATTGAGTTCAATGGTAGCATTGCTGGTTGCCGTATTGGGAACCAGTGGCCGTTTGGTAATAAAGTGTGTGACTAAACAGGCCTATGACCTTGAAATACCTTTTCATTTAACGTTTTGACCGACGCGAATGGGCAAGTCTCAAAGTCATTTATTATTCATCGCTGAAACTTTCGCAAAACATATGCCAGAATCAATTATTTTTTATTAACCTTTTGTTATCTATTGGAAAATATAGATTTATGGAAAGAAATCTTAGTTTGTCGATAGGAATTGCAATGTAGTATGAAAACATACTGCACTCAATTAATGCACTTGTGTCTCATCTTTGTGCGCCATATTGGTGCGGTTATTTTTTTAACTGAATGTACAGTAATAGCGCATGTGGGGAAGTGCGACTGTTCTGTTTAAGGTTATGAACACCAGGTAGATCGCTATCGTCGTCGGCATAGGCGTATGAGCGTATGCCGACTCTTTAGAAAAAACAGGGAATTAGTTATAGGCTCTTGCAACCTGTCCCTGACTTTGCAACCGATATTCATCGGTGGTGGCTGGAATAAATGCTGATTCACCGCGATGGATAATCAGTTGCTCTGCGCCTTTGTATTGTAAGGTGATATCCTGATCGATGGCGAAGATGATCTCGGCGCCGCGGGTTTTGATGGTCACTGACGGTTTGCTAAAGTGTGAAAAACAAAAATCATCTACCGGAGTAGGGTAGTCATAGCCATCTTTTATTGGCTGACCGGCTAAGCGGATTGCATCGATAGGGTGCGTTTCGAACCGGGTATTAGCTTGTAATTCATCGATATCGATATGTTTGGGGGTTAATCCGGCCCGTAATACATTATCGGAATTAGCCATAATTTCTAAGCCGGTTCCTTTGACATATGCATGAGGGGTTCCGGCATACAGGAACATGGCTTCACCTGGTTGGAGTAAAACGACATTAAGCATTAGTGGGGCTAATACGCCTATATCATCCGGGTATTGTTTAAATAACTCGTCGATGAGAGCGTAATGCGGTTCATCGAGATGTTTTTGGCTGTGTAAGTGGAGTTGACTCAGTGTGTGGCTGCGAACTTCACCTTCTAAAGAAAGCACGGCTTTAAAAAATGTAGCGAGCGACTGAGGTGTCGGATCATTCTCCAGGGCTGCAATTGCCGGTTTAATTTCACTTAACTGGCATTCATTAAACAGTGTAACGATTTCATCGATAGAGCGGAATCCATTCATAGCCTGGTATGGTGTTAATGCATAGACAAGTTCAGGCTTGTGGTTAGGGTCCTTGTAGTTTCTCTGTGCTGAGTTAAGCGGAATTCCAGATTGTTGTTCCCTTTGAAATCCTTTTTCTGCCTGTTCTTTACTTGGGTGAACCTGAACTGAAAGCGCTTTAGCTGCACAGAGAACTTTAAACAGATAAGGCAGCTCACCGAATTCTTTGGCTGTTTGTTCGCCCAGAATGGTTTGTGGATTTTGAGCAATAAATTCATTAAGCGAGATTGTTCGTCCACCAACGGTGACACAGGAGCTGGCTTTAGGATGGGCTCCCATCCAAATTTCCGCTTGAGGTTGATGTTCTGGATTAGGGATACCAAATAAGGTCTTTAAAGCGGATGTGCTACCCCAGGCATAATGCTGTATTGGGTTTTGCATGGTTAAAAATCGGGGAAGTGGTCGGTTATCCATTGGGCTCATCCTTTGATGCTAATCCGAAATAAGTTGGTAAATATGACGACTATAAGCAATTTACAATTTGATGTGAATGATTTGGAGCGGCCATAGGTCTTGATGGTGCTACTTATTTGCTTATTGTGGAAAGTGTTGTCGATAAACGTTTATGCACATTGAACTCATTGTTCAATATTTCAGAGCTGAATTGAGAGTTATTAAACGTTATTTTTAACATCAAACGATTTGAGGACAAATATTATGAGTCGGTTACCCACATTTTTTCTTTCACACGGAGGCGGCCCTTGGCCATGGATGAGTGAATATGGTGATGTATATGCTCAGATGGCTGAGTCATTTGCGCAAATTCCGCAATCGTTACCTGAAACACCTAAAGCGATATTAGTTGTTACCGCACACTGGGAAGCATCTCATTTTACCGTTTCATCGGCTGAGCATCCTGGGATGTTATATGATTATTACGGCTTTCCTGAACATACCTATCGGGTTCATTATTCTGCTCCCGGTGATCCGCAGTTGGCCAATCGTGTTGCCGAGCAATTAGATAAAGCTGGTATTGAGGCCGGTCTTGATTCAAAAAGGGGCTATGATCATGGAACATTTACACCTTTAGCCGTGATTTATCCTGATGCCGATATTCCAGTCGTTCAGTTATCGATTCGTAGTGACTTTGATTTGAAAACTCATTTTGCTGTAGGAGAAGTGCTTCGTCCGTTTCGTGATGAAGGTATTTTAATTATCGGTAGTGGTCTGACATATCATAATTTACGTCGCTTTAGTGCTTCGGCGCAAAAACCATCACAAGAATTTGACCAGTGGCTCAAACAAACACTGGAGTTACCAGAGCAGCAAAGGCATCGTCAGTTGGATCAGTGGGAGCTGGCTCCCAGTGCCCGGATAGCACAGCCTAGAGAAGATCATTTAATGCCTTTGTGGGTCGCTCTGGGAGCGGCAAGTGATGGCTCGGTTGATACATTTTATCGCCAACATGACTTCTTTGGCGGGATTACTGTTTCAAGTTATCGATTTGATTAGAGCTCGTATTTAATGCACATGACTTTTGTTCAGGCGCATTGATATTGATGTTATGAAAAGCGATTAGCGTGGTTCTATTTTCTTCACATAATGGTTCACGGAGAACCAGGATGACATCAGGCCAAGTAATGATGAAAATCCCATTAAAGTGAGAAAACCTGAGAAACTTAATCCTTCCAGGTAGATACTTTGTTGATAGAGATTGGCGAGATCGCCCACGGCGCTGCCAAGCCAGAGCATCAGAATATTACTCAAGATCCATGCTAACAGCCCGCCAATGAAACCGTACCAAAAACCGGTATAGAGAAAAGGGCGCTGAATAAAGGCATTGGTGGCTCCGACTAATTTCATAACTTCGATCTCGTCTTTTTGAGATAGAACATTGAGTCGGATGGTATTGCCGATGGTTAAGATAATTGAGATTAATAGTAAGCCAATTAATAATCGGACGGATTGGTTTACAACATTGAGAATACCACTTAGCTGTTTGACCCATTCTAAATTTAACCGAACCTGCCCAACATGTGGTAATTGATTTAACTTACTTTGTAACAATTGCAGTTGTCCCTGCTCTTGCTGGCTCAGTTCAGGTGTTACGATCAGTAGATCCGGAAGGGGATTTTCACCGAGTAAGTCAAGTGCGTTGCCAAATCCTGAATCTTGTTTAAATTCGGCTAATCCTTGTGCTTTATCGATAAGGCGAACCTGGCTGACGCCGTTGATTTGGCGGATTTGATCTTCTAATTGAGTTCGTTCCATTTCATTGGTCCCAGAGCTGACAAATACATTGATCTGTGCACTCTTTTGCCAGCTTGGGGCTGCATCTCTGACATTTTTAATGGCCAGATGAAAGGTGACGAGTAAAGCCAGACATACGCCAATGACCGCGATAGTCATCATAGAACTGGTTGGTGTTCGCCAAATTTCTCCCAGGCTAGCGGTTCCCTGCTGCAAATGGCGAATTCCAAAGCCACTGAGTTTTCGTGGACGTTTACTTCGTTGTGAGGCTCCAAAGTTCATCTGTCATTGCTCTTTGCTAGTCAGTTTGCCATGTTCAAGGGTGAATGTACGGTAATTCATCCGGCTTATCAGCCCTAAATCATGGGTGGCAATCAATACTGTGACGCCCGTGTCATTAAATTCGCTAAATAGTTTGAGAATTTCAAGTGACAATTCGGGATCAAGGTTGCCTGTCGGTTCATCGGCTATCAATAAAGGGGGCTTATTGACAACAGCCCGGGCAATGCCAACCCGTTGTTGCTCACCGCCAGAGAGTACTGAAGGCAAACTTGAGTATTTATCGATGAGTCCTACTTTGTCTAAAGCGGCGAAGACTCTTGGTTTAATATTATTCAGTGAATATCCTTCAATAATGAGTGGTAACGCGACGTTTTCGAAGACGCTTCGCTCCATCAGTAACTTATAGTCCTGAAAGACAACCCCAATATTGCGCCGTAAAAAAGGAATCCGGCGTTTGGGTAGCCGTGTGATGTCTTCCCCTCCGAATTCAATGGTTCCGGTACTAGCTCTCTCCATGGCTGTGGCCAGACGTAGTAGTGTACTTTTCCCTGCGCCTGAATGTCCTGTTAAAAAAGCCATTTCGCCATGTTTTAGCTCAAAATCTATTTTCTGAAGAGCCTGATGGCGTCCAGGATAAACTTTACTGACTTGTTGAAATCGGATCATACGCCTTTCCTCAGATAGCCCCTGATTATCCGGTTAGTCCTGCTCTTGTGTAAAGAGTGCTTCGACAAACGGTTGTGCTTCAAATGGGCGAAGGTCATCGATTCTTTCTCCTACACCGATATAACGAATGGGTAGTTTGAATTGATCGGCAACCGCAAAAATAACACCACCTTTAGCGGTCCCATCCAGTTTAGTCAATGTAATCCCAGATAGTCCGATGGCTTCATTGAATAGTTTGGCCTGGCTTATGGCATTTTGCCCGGTACCTGCATCGATAGTGAGCATAATTTCATGAGGTGCAGTCTCATCGATCTTTTTCATGACGCGGACAATTTTTTTCAGCTCTTCCATGAGGTTTGCTTTATTTTGTAAACGTCCGGCAGTATCTGCTATTAATATATCGACATTTCGGGCTTTAGCTGAGCTATAGGCGTCAAACAATACTGATGCGCTATCGGCACCGGTATGCTGAGCAATGACGGGAATTTGATTACGTTCCCCCCAAACCTGTAATTGTTCGACAGCCGCAGCCCTGAATGTATCACCAGCGGCCAGTATGACTGATTTACCCTGTTCTTGAAATTGTTTTGCCAGTTTGCCGATCGTTGTTGTTTTACCGACACCGTTGACACCGACCATCAGGATCACAAACGGACCATCAGCTTCAGGTTTTAGTGGCTGTTCAACTTCTCTTAACATACTCCCCATTTGCTCTTGAAGTAATTCATACAGAGCTTCACCATCTTTGAGTGCGCGCCGGCTGGAGGTATCCGTTAAATGCTTGATGATTTTCTGGGTTGTTTCAACACCAACATCGGCGATAATAAGTTGTTCTTCGAGTTCTTCAAATAAATCATCATCGATTTTTTTGCCGCTGAACAAGCTTAAAAAGCCATTGCCGATATTGCCTCGTGTTCGTTTGAGTCCTTGACGCAGTCGGGCTAATAAGCTGGGGCGTTTAGCCGGTTTTCCAATAGATGTCTTTTCAGCGGTTTCGGCTTTAGCCTGTTCTTCAAGACGAGCTTTTTCAGCGGTTTCGGCTTTAGCCTGTTCTTCAAGACAGGCTTTTTCAGCGGTTTCTGCTTTAACTTGTTCTTCAAGACGAGCTTTTTCAGCGGCATCTGCTTTAGCTTGTTCTTCAAGACGAGCTTTTTCAGCGGTTTCTGCTTTAACTTGTTCTTCAAGACGAGCTTTTTCAGCGGCTTCGGTTTTAGCCCGCTCTTCAAGATGGGCTTTTTCAGAAGTCTCAGCTTTGACTTGTTTTGGTGCTTCGCTATCTGTTGTCTCGTTTTGAACTACGTCTGGGTTTTCTTCAGACGTTGTTTTTTCTTTATCTTTTTTGAACCAGGAGAATAAGCCTTTTTTCTTTGCCATTAGATCTTGAACCTTTACAACGTAGCAATATGGTTGGCTGAAATGATTTTCAGCGATTCGCATAACACTGGTACAATGCTGCGCATATCGTATAAATAATCTTAAGTTGAGATAAACAGTCGTCGTATGAGTCAATCACATTCTGACATTTATGATTTTAGATGACTATCGGCTTAAGATGGTCGATTTTGTTCGAATTCAAGGTGATTCAGTTGGTAATTGTGATGCTATTACCTGCTGATTTAGCAATGAAATCGGGCAAAATAGCCATCATAAAGACTTGATTATCCCAAATTGAGATTAAATAGTATCATTATTAACTGGCAGGCTAAATGAATAAGGTACGAGAACCTAAGAGAAAATCCGTAAAAGGGAAAGGGTTCATTCGAATTATCGGGGGACAATGGAGGGGGCGAAAGCTTCCTGTTCCTGATAGTGACGGTTTAAGACCAACGACTGATCGGGTGAAAGAAACTCTGTTTAACTGGTTACAAGGTCGTATTGCCTCTCGGCGTTGTCTTGATCTATTTGCTGGAAGTGGCAGTTTATCGTTTGAAGCATTATCCAGACAGGCCGGTTTTGTGCAGAGTCTGGAATTGGCTAAATATGTAACAGTTCAACTAAAGAAAAATAGTTTATCGTTAGGTTTAACAGAAGAACAATTTGTAATCGAGTGTGTAGATACGCTGGATTTTTTAAATCGTTCGCCAGAGCGGCCATTTGATTTAGTGTTTATTGATCCGCCTTTTCATCAAGGTTTAGTGGGGCCTTGTTGCCAGTTATTGATTCACAATGGTTGGCTTTCACCACAATGCCTGGTTTATGTGGAACAAGAACAAGATGCCCCCGAGTTGAATATTCCCTGGACGTTGCTTAAAGCTAAGCAAGCTGGCCAGGTTTGCTATCAGTTATATCAAGTCAGTGGAGAGTAAAATGTTAATGAATATCGGACGTGGTTTAATGGTGATCCTCTGGATTGTGATTATTTCGTCTCCCTGGTCTCCTTTAGCGCCGGTTTACCCATTGATTTTAGCTGCAGGAGCCTTAGTGTTGATCTTACATTGTCTACAGATGTTATTGATGCGATATACATTGCGGGCTAACGGATTGTGGAAGTCGGGAGATGGCTATCAGTTAGTTCTTTTTGGGGTATTTGGCTTGTTAGTGCTGCGCCAGCGTATGACACAGCACGAGAAGTTATGACTGAACCAGGGATGCTGTATTGTGAAGGTAGTTGGCTATGCCATCTAAAAACATCTGTACGGATAGCATGATCAGTAGCATTCCCATCAGCCGTTCAATTGCAGTTAACCCTCTCTCTCCTAGAAAACGGGTGAGTGAAGCACTGCAGATTAAGATGGCTGATGTTGCGCCCCATGCTAAAATAAGAGCTAAACTGAGTTGTCCCATTTTATGTGGGTCCTGATGAGCCATCAGCATTAAGGTGGCCAGAATGGATGGTCCGGCAATCATGGGAATGGCCATCGGGACTAAAAAAGGTTCATCTCCGGCAGCTAACCCCGCTACACCACCTTCTCCGGGGAAGATCATTTTTAAAGCAATAAGAAATAAAATGATTCCTCCGGCAATACTTACAGATTCTTGCTTGAGATTTAAAAATCCTAATATTTGTTCTCCCGCCCAAAGAAATGCCATCATCACTAATAATGCAAAGAATAGTTCCCTAATCAGGATTTTCCTTTGCCGTTTGGGATCAATGTGCTTCATGATCGACATGAAAACGGGGGTGTTTCCAAGAGGATCCATAATTAGAAACAGCATCAATGTTGCGGAGAGAATACTCATAAAATACCTTTTTCCATTAGTGCTCATGTATGTAGCGCGTATTGACCGAATGAGTTTGGTTGATCCGGTCAGCGGTGGTTTGAGCTAGGGCGTGAAGCTTAGCATTTCAGGTGAATGAACAGCAACAAAGAGTAACCCGTATTTGTCCAGAATGAAGTTAATTATCTGGTGTTAATTGTTGAGCTTTGGCATTCGACTGAGGGGCATTTTGTACTATCGATTTGCGCTGTTCTTCGAGATGTTCAAAAAATTGCATAACAGCTATGGCATGAGTTAGTCGTTGGTAGACGTGTCGACCGGGATTAAATTGTTCATTGACCAGTTCATTGAGAACAGTTGTTGTGACCAGTCCATCGTGTTCCAGCATCATTTGCATGACTTCATATCCATATTTTAATTCACTCATGGTCACATCCTTTACCTACCATTCTGTGTGTTAAGTATCCAAAAATTACATTTTGAGTTTAGTTGCTTAAATAGTTTGTTGCAGCTGAGTTTGTTTGGAATTTGAGACAGATTCCTGCGTTGCTACATGTTGCATGAGTCGTTGCCGTTTTGAGTGCATCGATATGGCAACAGCATAGTTGACATTCATTACGATATCCCGGGCTCGTCCCTGTGCTCTGATTGCAGCCTGAGTGATCCGCTGATGAGGCTGACTCTGTTTACTATCTGGTTGTCGAGCTGCATCATTTGTTGGTTGTCGCTGAGCTGCTTTTTCCTGTCTCTGTGTCGCAACTTCGGGTCGATTGGCATCTTGTTTCTCTTGAGATTGGTCTGTAGTTGAATTTACTGATGTTTCTCTGGGTTGGTTTTTGGGGATATTCTGAGTATTTTGCGGCTGAGTTGTTCGTTTCGTCGGCTGTTCAGTCGGTTGTGCAATGGTATTGGTGATTTCTTTTACTGTGACCGGTTTTGCGATTCTTTGGATCATAACACTTAATGGTTCGGATAAAGTAACCGATGTTTCACTGCTTTGAGGGACACTTTGCCAATGTTCACGTTGCTCTTCTTTCTGACTGGGTGGCTGCTTATAGCTATTCGGTTTTTGCGGTGCATATGTGGGTTTATCTGATCGGCGGGGATCGATTGCCGACTGACCCTCCATTGGTAATGCACCTGATACTTGAACGATCGGTAAAGGTGCACTGGCACGAGCTAGCGAATTAAGCTGTTGCTGCTGAAAAGCTCGATTATCTGGAGCCCGGGCCGCTTGCAGTATGGGTTTTACAACCTGTTTTATGCTGCGTTGTTGGCCTGTTAATGAGGGGACACTATCTACCATTTTTTACCCCATTCACCTCAGTCATCTACACCATGTTGCAATGTTTTTCCCGTTTTTTAGAGCCTATTCTCCTTATACCTATTTAAACTATAACATGTGTTTATTATTTATCCAGTTCGTTAATGGATTTAATTGTCAATAAATAATTGAATCTGCTGAATTGTATGTTGAAAGAGTGCTTTGAAAAAATGTTCTGGTTTAGAATTTTGAACGGCATTATGTGATTTAGTCTGAATACAACGTATAGAATCAGAGAGCAAAGTTTGTACGGGTTTTATCTGGATTCTATTCTTGGGTGGGAAAAAGTAGGGTGATAAATACGATAATGAATATTTTTCATTATGATTAAAAAAGAATTGAATTTGTGTTTACTTTGTAACGCTATCCTATAGCATTCTATACATCAAGCCGTGTAGATGGCTATATGTCTCAATGTGTAGAATATCCATATATTGGAGAAAAAGATGGTTTTTCATAACGCTCAGCAGATTGAAAATCTGAATCAGAAGATTAGCGAACTCGATGGCGATATTCGTGTGTCGTTTGAATTTTTTCCACCTTCTTCTCCTGCAATGGAAGAGACTCTTTGGGGATCGGTTAATCGTCTTAAGGATCTTAAACCATCTTTCATTTCAGTTACTTATGGAGCCAACTCCGGAACCCGGGATAGAACACACAGTATTATTAAAGAAATTAAACAGCGTACAGGGCTAAAGGCTGCTCCGCATTTGACGTGTGTTGATGCAACACCTGAGCAGCTTAAAGATATTGCCAGAGACTACTGGAATAATGGTATTCAGCAAATTGTGGCATTGCGTGGTGATCTTCCCGAAGGAATGAAAAAACCTGAAATGTATGCTGAACATTTGATTGCTTTATTAAAAGAGGTCGCTGATTTTGATATTTCGGTTGCAGCCTATCCTGAAGTTCACCCTGAAGCAAAATCAGCACAAGCTGATTTGCTGGCCCTCAAGCGTAAAATGGAGGCTGGGGCTAACAGGGCGATTACGCAATTTTTCTTTGATGTTGAATCATTTTTACGTTTCCGGGATCGGTGCGTTGCTGTTGGTATTGAACAGGATATTATTCCGGGGATTTTGCCTGTTTCAAACTATCGGACATTGTGTAAATTTGCTGGTTTCGCGAATGTAAAAATTCCGGGATGGTTACATAAGCAGTTTGAAGGCCTTGATGATGATCAAACTACGAGAAATTTGGTAGGGGCCAGTATTGCTATTGATCAGGTGAAAGTCCTGAGTAATGAAGGTATAAAAGATTTCCACTTTTATACTTTAAACCGGAGTGAATTAACTTATGCCATTTGTCATACGTTAGGTGTTCGCCCTGTTTCGGTGTAGAATGGGGTGTTTTTGAGATTGATATTTAATCTCAGCCTGATTCTTCATGAAGTGGAATAGATATGTCAATTAAGTATGTAGCTTCTTCATCTTTGCCGACCCGGTGGGGAACGTTTAGGATGCACGGATTTATTATTCCTGAAACGGGTAAAGAACATGTTGCTTTGACTTTGGGCGATTGGGAAGAAGGACAGCCTATTTTAGGGCGGATCCATTCTGAATGCTTGACGGGAGATGCTCTATTTAGTCAGCGTTGTGATTGTGGGTATCAACTCGAAACTGCAATGCGCAGAATCAGTGAAGCAGGCCGTGGTTTCATTCTCTATCTTCGTCAGGAAGGGCGTGGAATCGGCTTAATCAATAAAATCAAGGCGTATTCTTTACAAGATCAGGGATACGATACGGTGGCGGCAAATCATAAACTAGGGTTTGCTGCTGATTTGCGGGACTTTTCGATTTGTAAACCGATGTTAGATCATCTTGGTATTTCCCGGGTTTTATTAATGACGAATAATCCGGCAAAAATCAAAGCAATGAAAGAAGCCGGGATCGATGTCGTTGAACGGGTGGCTATTGAAGTGGGGGACAACCCTCATAATCATTTTTACCTGCAAACGAAGGCGAAACAGATGGGACATCTGTTGAAGCTGGATGATGAAAAAGCGTGATTTGGTATCTCAGACAAACCGTTATCAGATACGAAGCGGAAGAAGCCGCTTCGTCATTTTATTTGAAGTATGATGTTTAAAAAACGATAACAGTAAATTGGCCTTCATTAATTAATTTTCCTTAAGCGTTTTATCTCACTTGTTTTTCCGTTAGGTTTATATCAGATTTTTGCTGAGGCGGCGGCTCCCTAGCTTCTTGTTTAATCATTACTCTAATTGTTGATGGTACTCCGTGACTTTTGCAAGATGTATATTAGCTTTTTGCACTTTGTTCATGAGCCGGTGCGTTATTGCACAATCGGCACCTGATCTAACTTTTTTAACAGAGAGTGACTTTCCTCCTTATAGTTATCAGCGCTTCGGTCATATCGATGGAATTGCTGTTCGGATTGTTCGAGAACTTATGTTGCGTGCAGGTTTGAATGTGAACATAGAGCCACAACCTTGGATCCGTGCTTACCGTAGTGTATTAGATAGGCCAAATATGGGGCTGTTTCCCATGAAGCGCACTCATAGCCGAGATGATAAGTTCTATTGGATCGGGGTTGTCGCTCCATATCCCATGTCGGTATATGCGACTGACCACAAATTGAAAAAGCGTATTAGCTGGCTCAATCCAAAAACTAAGTTGCGGGTCGGGGCAGTAAATCAGGTTTATGTTGAGAATGTTTTAAGGCAAAGGGGATTTCGTCGGGAAGTTAATCTCTTTAGTGTGAATGATTATCCACAGAATGTCAGAAAGCTGCTGAATAACCGGATTGATTTATTACCTATCAGTGATTTTTCAATGCAATATATTCTTCAACATGTTTATCCCGAGAATAACGGCAAATCCCGGCTTTACCGGTTATTTGGATTCAAACCTGACAAATATCCGGTTCTTTATTTGGGCCTAAGTAAGCGCAGTAGTTTAAGACTGGTTATTCGGTTACGAAGAACTTTGAAAAAGATGCATCAGGATGGAAGTTATCAGTCTATTGTTCGTCATTATCTGTATGAGCATCATCTTCGTTTTGGATCATAGATAATGTGGATATGACGCCAGAAATGTGCCGGAGCGAAAGCCCCGGCGTGATTCAATCTAACCTGTATTGCGCATACCCGCTGCAACACCGGCGATACTGACCATCAAAGCCTGGTTAACAACAGGGGATACTTTCTCCGACTTTCTTGAGCGTCGCAGTAATTCAACCTGCATGACATTAAGCGGATCAATATAAGGGTTACGTAATCCAATTGATTCCCCAACCCATTCATCATTAGCTAGAGAATTGGCTTTGGGCACCAATGTTTTGACAGCTTGCTCTGTTAGCTGTAACTGTTGACGCAGTTCATCTCCTAAATGTTGCAAGTGTTCAGGAACCAGTTCTTTGTCATAGATTTCTGAGAGCCAGGTGTCGGTTTTCATAAAGAGCATTTCAAGCATTGCCAGACGATTAATGAAGAAAGGCCATTGGCACATCTGTGTGATGATCTCTTTATGTCCATTTTCAAGTTGTTCGGCCAGTGCCTCTCCTGCACCGAGCCAGGCAGGTAGGAGGAGCCGATTTTGACTCCAGGCAAAAATCCATGGAATAGCGCGTAAGCTTTCAACACCACCTTTGGGGTTACGTTTCGCCGGACGACTTCCCAGTGGCAACTTACCTAATTCTTGTTCTGGTGTTGCAGCACGGAAATAAGGAACAAAATCTTCATTTTCCCGGACAACTTTCCGGTAGACTTTGCATGAACTCTCGGCTAATTCATCCATGATTTGTCGCCATTGTGGTTTGGGGTCGATAGGCGGTAAGAGATTTGCTTCCAAAACGGCACTAGCGTACATGGATAAGCTTTCAACAGCCACTTTATCTAAGCCCAGTTTAAAGCGGATCATCTCACCTTGCTCGGTGACCCGTAATCCTCCTTTTAATGAACGGGGTGGCTGTGACAATAATGCTGCGTGAGCCGGTGCTCCGCCACGGCCAATTGTTCCTCCGCGGCCATGGAATAGAATCAATTTGACATCTTGTTCTTCACATATCTGCACGAGTTCTTCCATGGCCCGGTATTGTGCCCAGGAAGATGCTAATACGCCGGCATCTTTCGCCGAATCAGAGTAACCAATCATAACGTATTGGATATTTTTGGTGATACCCCGGTACCAATCAAGTGATAATAGTTTGCGGATAGTTGTCGCTGCTTTGTTGAGATCATCGAGTGTTTCAAAAAGTGGCGAAACGGGCAGCATAAATGGGCAACCACTTTCTTTGAGTAGTAACTGTACCGCTAATACATCAGAAGGTTCACTTGCCATTGAAATATTGTAGATCCCCAATGACTCACGGCGCTGTTTGGCAATAACCTGACAGGTATCCAGAACTTCCTGAACATTCTCAGAGGGTTTCCAATTATGGGGAATTAATGGGCGTTTACTTGTTAGCTCAGATAACAAGAAGCTCTGTTTGTCTTCTTCGCTCCACTGAGCATAGTCGCCCATGCCGAGATAACGGGTTAACTCTGAAAATACTTCAGTGTGTCGGCTGCTGTCCTGGCGGATATCCAAATGAACCAGATGGATACCAAAGCATGACAGACGACGAAGCATATCCAGCAGGTTGCCATCTGCAATCATATCCATGCCGCACTCTTTCAATGAGCGATAGCATAAGTCGAGGGGCCGGCGAAGTTGTTCTGTGGCGGTGATAACATCTTGGGCATCACTATAATGGTGTTGAAGCTTGGCCGTGAGAAAATCACGAGTTTCCCGCATCTCGATACGAAGTTTTTTCAGGAGTTTTCGATAAGGCTCTTCAACATTATGACCAACTAGGTTGCGAAGTTCATCACTGCATTCACTCATCGATAATTCACTGACGAGTAGATCTAAATCTTTCAGATACAAGTCGGTTGCAACCCAACGACTGGAGAGCAGTACTTCTTCGGTTACTTCTGATGTGACAAATGGGTTTCCGTCTCTGTCGCCCCCCATCCAGGAGGTTAGTGTTACGATATGACTATTTAGTGGCAGATTAATACCCAGATTTTCATGTAATTGTTCATCCAACAAGCGTAGAAAATCAGGAACCGCTTTCCATAATGAACTTTCGATAACGGCGAATCCCCAACGAGCTTCTTCTACTGGCGTTGGACGGATTTTTCGAATTTCATCGGTGTACCATGATTGGTTAATCAGCTGTTCTAAGCGATGATTGATAATCCGACGTTCACGATCTGTCAAGTTTCCTAACTCTAAAAAGTCTAAGCATTCATTAATGCGGACGTATTTCGCGATCATGGTCCGTCGTGTTACTTCGGTTGGGTGGGCCGTCAAAACCAGTTCAATGTTAAGTGATGTAACGGCATCCTGAATGGCCTGTTCATTCAGATTCTCTTTTTTGAGTCGAGTAATTAAGCTTTGTATTGGGTCTGTTTCATGGAGATTTTGCTTTGTAGAACGAGAAATTGTATGGAACTGTTCGGCTATATTTGCCAGGTTTAGAAATTGACTAAATGCCCTGGTGACGGGTAATAGTTCTTCATCGGATAAATTACGCAGTGTTTTTAGAAGTTCTTGCCGGGCTTCCTTGTCCTCCTTCCTTGATGCTTTAGCTAATAATCGAATGGATTCTATTTTCTCTAAAAATGGTTCACCCAGGTGGTTTTTTATTGTTTTACCCAGAAGTTGACCGAGAAAACTGACGTTGCTTCGTAACGCTCCGTTTTTATCGTTCATGTTGTTGTTCCTGTATTTGCCCCGAAATTTAAGGCTGCTCCAAAATTTGATAAACCGTTAACTTTGCTTTTGCTTCCCGTCGACCATATTCAAACCATAACAGAATGTCGCCAGATTCTCTGAATACCTGCATCAGTTATAATGCAATGGATAATTAATCATAAATCAAGGTACTTTCATTTATATGTTTTTATTCATTTCGTTTTTTGAAAGAAACAAAGCATAACGAGAAATAAAATGAAAACCGAAAGCCAACGGTCTTTAACAGTGACGCTTCGTTATATGATGTTAACTTACCAGTTTCAACCCTGAATTGGACAAAATTTGGTAATTTTTTTTCATAATGGATCAATTGGGAGGTGTTTTAGGACATTTTATGCAAAAACTAGCATGAACTATGCCTTTTTTTGCATAAATCATTTAGATATATTTCGAACTTTCGTTTCTATATGACCGCACTTTTAAAACTGTTGGCAGAGGACAATTTAGTCCGGTTAGATTATTTTTTAATAGATATAAATTCAAAATATTTGCATAAATAAATGCTCGTGGTATTCTCGATATTATCTATATTATTCGTCATTTTATACTGGTAGATAGAGTCATCAGTTTGATGGATCTGAATGACTAGAATCAGACGCTTTTTGAGGGATAAATGAAAGAAAGTAACAAATTACGAGCAGTGATTGTTGGAGCCAGTGGTTATGCTGGGGCAGAACTTGCGGCAATTTTACAGCGTCATCCACAAGCTGATCTATGCGGTCTTTATGTGTCAGAACAAAGTGTGGATGCTCATAAAGTTATCAGTGAGTTGTATGGGCAACTTCGTGGAGTTGTGGATTTACCCTTACAGCCATTGTCTGCGAATTTTAATCCGGCTCTATTTACTCAGATTGATTGTGTTTTCTTAGCAACAGCCCATCATGTGAGTCATAATCTCGCTTCTAAGTTTTTAGAGTGCGGATGCCAGGTTTTTGATTTGTCAGGGGCATTTAGGGTTAATCAGGTTGACTTTTATCCAAAATATTATGGTTTTACACATGAGTATCCTGATCTGTTGGAACAGGCTGTTTATGGATTGGCCGAATGGCGAGATGGTGCTCTTGATGAATCTGTTCAGCTGATTGCTCTACCCGGGTGTTATCCAACAGCGTCTTTATCTGCATTAAAACCTCTGCAGGAAAATAATCTGATTGCAGATGGTTATAAACCTTTAATTGATGCAACCAGCGGTGTCAGTGGCGCAGGTCGTAAAGCGTCTGTAACCAGCAACTTTTGTGAAGTGAGCTTGAATCCTTATGGCGTTGGAACACATCGCCATCAGCCTGAGATTAGTGCCCATTTGGGAAGAGATGTTATTTTTACTCCTCATCTGGGAAGTTTCCCCCGGGGAATTTTGGCGACAATTCATGTTGATCTGAAATTAGGTGTGACCGATGAGGATGTGGCTCAGGCATACCAGAAGGCTTATGCCGGTAAACCTTTTGTGCGGTTACTTCCGAAGCAGGTCTGGCCTTCGATTAAGTCAGTTGTCAATACTCCTTTTGTGGATTTAAATTGGTCTAAACAGGGGGACCATCTGATTGTGTTTGCAGCTGAAGATAACCTGCTTAAAGGCGCGTCTGCTCAGGCCGTCCAGTGTTTTAACATGCGTTATGGGTTTGCCATCGAAACGGCTTTAATTGAGGGGGCCTCATGCTAGAGCCTCTTGTCGTTAAGCTAGGTGGTGCTATTTTCGAAAATCCTCAGGCACTGGATAATTTGTGCCGTGCTTTAGCACTGGTTCAGGAGCGTCCGTTAGTTCTTATTCATGGTGGTGGAATTATCGTTGAAACACTGTTATCTCGTCTGGGGATGACGAGCCAGAAAATTGAAGGGCTGAGGATTACGCCTGCGGATCAGATTGATTTAGTGACTGGTGCTCTGGCGGGCACCGCCAATAAAAAATTAACCGGAGCAGTACTTCGCCATGGGCGGGCAGCCGTCGGATTATGTTTGGGAGATGGTGGACTTTGCCGGGTGATGCCACTGGATACCCGTTTTGGTTATGTCGGTCACTGTCAGCCAGGCGATCCTGATTTAATCACCAGTCTTTTAGAACAGCATTATTTACCAGTGGTTAGTTCGATCGGAATTAGTGAAGAAGGTCAGTTATACAATATCAATGCTGATGAAGCGGCTTTGGCTGTTGCTACGATGGTTGAGGGGCCACTGGTATTGTTGTCTGATGTTCCGGGAGTACTTGATGAGAATGGTGTGCTGATCGAGGAATTAACGCCTCAATTGGCGGAAAAATTGATCACACTGGGCGTAATCCATGGCGGAATGGCCGTGAAAGTGAAAGCTGCATTGGAAGCAGCGAAACGACTTCAGCAAGCGGTTATTTTAGCCGGTTGGAAAGATGTTGAGGGACTTTCTCGATTATTGGCTGGTGAAAAATGGGGTACTCGGGTCATAGCGAACGAAGAGTAAACAATATAAAGGAGAGATATGACAGAATTTAACCATCTGCTGACATTACAGGATCTCAGTCGTGAGCAGATTTTAGTAGTGCTTGATCTGGCCAAAAAAATTAAATCTGATCGAGCTGCTTATGCAAAAGCCCTGGATGGCAAAAGTGTGGTGACTTTATTTGAGAAACCGTCACTTCGGACTCGTGTAACTTTTGACATTGGTGTTAGTCGCCTCGGTGGACATGCTGTTTATCTGGATCAGCAGAACGGTCAAATCGGTCAACGCGAATCTATCGAAGATTATGCAAAAAATTTAAGTCGCTGGTGTGATGCGATTGTGGCTCGTGTATTTAGCCATAAAACACTCCAAGAGTTTCGTGAGTATGCGGATGTGCCTGTTGTGAATGCTTTATGTGATCTTTATCATCCTTGTCAGGCACTTGCAGACTTTTTGACCATTGCTGAAAATTATGATGATTTAAGTCAGGTTAAATTGGCCTATGTTGGTGATGGCAATAATGTGACTCATTCACTGATGTTAGGTGGTGCTGTTCTTGGAATGGATGTTGCCGCTGTTTGTCCTATTGGTTCCAGCCCAGATGCTCAAATTGTTCTTAAAGCGAAAGAATTGGCTAAATCAAGTGGTAGTCGGATTGTTGTAAGCAATTCACTTGACGCACTAGATGGCTATGATGTCGTTTACGGTGATACGTGGGTGTCAATGGGGGATGATACGTCCCTTGATTCAGTTAAAGAGCGCTTTATCCCTTATCAGATTAATCAGCAGATGATGGAGCGTTACGGCATCAAGCATGTACTCCATTGTCAACCTGCCCATCGAGAATTGGAAATTACTTCTGAAGTAATGGATGGGCCTCAGTCAATTATTTTTGATCAGGCTGAAAACCGGATGCACGCACAAAATGCGGTGCTGGTTTCACTTATTAATAAAATTTAAGGATTATCAATATTATGGCTAAGTTTAACAAAGTTGTTCTTGCATATTCCGGTGGCCTAGATACCTCAGCTATTATCCCATGGCTAAAAGAGACCTATGGTTGTGAAGTCGTTGCATTTTGTGCTGATGTCGGTCAAGGGGCTGATGAGATCAAAGGCGTTGAGGAGAAAGCCCTCGCTTCTGGTGCAAGTGAATGTCATGTCGTTGATTTAAAAGATGAGTTTGCTGCTGAGTATATTTATCCGACGTTGAAAACTGGGGCTGTCTATGAAGGTACTTATTTATTAGGTACTTCAATGGCTCGCCCGGTTATAGCTAAAGCTCAGGTTGCTGTTGCCCGAAAAGTGGGTGCAGATGCTTTATGCCATGGGTGTACCGGTAAAGGTAATGACCAAATTCGTTTTGAAGGTTGCTTTGCTGCGCTGGCACCTGATTTGGAAGTGATAGCACCATGGCGTGAGTGGACTATGCGTTCTCGGGAAGAGCTATTGGCGTATTTGGCTGAGCGTGATATTCCCTGTTCGGCTTCGTTGACCAAAATCTATAGCCGTGATGCAAATGTTTGGCACATCTCAACTGAAGGTGGCGAGTTAGAAGATCCGTGGAATGAACCTTCTGATAATGTCTGGACTTGGACTAATTCACCTGAAAGTGCACCAGATGAAGCACAAAAAATTACGCTGACTTTAGAAAAAGGTGAAGTTGTTGCGATTGATGGTAAGTCACTGAGCCCTTATCAGGTGATTACAGCTTTAAATAAAATGGGTGCTAAACATGGTGTCGGCCGGGTTGATATTGTTGAAAACCGGTTAGTCGGTATGAAATCCCGGGGTTGCTATGAAACTCCTGGAGGAACCATTATGGTTGCAGCTATTCGGGCGATGGAGGAGTTGGTTTATGATAAACGGACCCGGGAGTGGCGTGAAACCGTAGGCCAGCAATTTGCACATCTGGTTTACGATGGTCGCTGGTTTACTCCGCTGAAAGATTCTCTGTTGGCAGCAGTAACAGCATTATCTGATGATCTCAGTGGGGATGTCGTGCTCAAACTCTATAAAGGTCAGGTGAGTGCATTGCAAAAACGTTCACCAAATAGCCTTTATTCTGAAGCTTTCGCTACTTTTGGCGAAGATGATGTGTATGATCAAAAACATGCTGAAGGCTTTATTCGACTGTATTCATTGTCAAGTCGGATTCGGGCATTAGGTAAGAAGTAAGTAATATGTCGCGAGAGTTACGCGTCAATTCTTAGTATTAATGAACAAATGCCGGATATCCGGCATTTTTGGTATGTTCAATAAGGGTACAGACAAATGGCATTGTGGGGCGGACGTTTCAGTCAGGCGGCAGATGATAGATTTAAACAGTTCAATGATTCGCTGCGTTTTGATTATCGATTGGCCGAACAAGACATTATCGGCTCGATCGCCTGGTCTAAGGAGTTGGTTTCAGTTGGTGTTTTAACTGAGAATGAACAATTACAATTAGAACAGGCTCTGGGTGAGTTGGCGAATCTTGTGTCGGAAAATCCGCAACAGATTTTAGGTTCCGATGCTGAAGACATTCATAGTTGGGTCGAATCGCAGCTGATTCAGCGTGTTGGTGATTTGGGCAAAAAGCTACATACGGGGCGAAGCCGTAATGACCAGGTTGCAACGGACTTAAAGCTTTGGTGTAAAAAAGAAGGAATGGTTTTACTCGGACAGTTAGATGTCTTACAACAGAAGCTGGTCCGTTTAGCCCGTGAACAACAACATACTGTTTTACCGGGTTATACCCATTTACAACGGGCCCAACCGGTAACCTTTGCTCATTGGTGTCTGGCCTATGTTGAGATGTATGAACGTGATTATTCTCGGTTAAGTGATGCATTAAAACGTCTTGATACTTGTCCTTTGGGGTGTGGGGCTTTAGCTGGGACAGCTTATCCAATGGATAGACAGAAACTCGCACATGATTTGGGATTTCGCCGTGCAACAAGAAATAGCCTGGATAGCGTCTCTGATCGAGACCATGTAGTTGAACTGATTTCAACAGCAGCATTATCGATGTTGCATCTTTCACGGATGTCAGAAGATCTGATTTTTTATAATTCAGGTGAATCAGCTTTTTTAGAGCTCTCTGATCAGGTGACATCGGGTTCATCATTGATGCCTCAAAAGAAAAACCCGGATGCATTGGAGCTGATTCGTGGTAAAGCTGGCCGTGTTTATGGTGCTTTAAGTGGCATGATGATGACTCTTAAAGCATTGCCCTTGGCTTATAACAAAGATATGCAGGAAGATAAAGAAGGTTTGTTTGATGCGTTGGATACCTGGGAGCATTGCCTGGCAATGGCTGAGCTGGTCCTTCATGATATGAATGTCCATCAGCAGACAACTGAAGAAGCAGCTAAAGGTGGATATTCTAACGCAACTGAGTTGGCTGATTATTTAGTGAGCAAAGGTATTCCTTTCAGAGAAGCTCATCATATTGTTGGTATTGCTGTTGTTCAGGCAATTGATAAAGGTGTGCCTCTTGAAGCGTTAAGTTTGAGTGAATTTAAGGCATTAGCATCAGAAATTGAAGAAGATGTTTATCCAAACTTGTCTTTAGAATCGACACTAGCGAAACGAAATGCGCTCGGTGGTGTAGCACCTGAACAGATTGAATACGCGTTAAATCAGGCTGAAAAACGACTCGATGGTCGTGATATTCCAGGTCTGTATGTTCGTGCTGCGAGGATGACTGATTTGGATGGCATTCAGTCTTTGGTGAATTATTGGTCTGATGTTGGAGAGAATCTGCCAAGACCGCGGCGTGAGTTGACTAAATCCATTGGTGAATTTGCTGTGACCGAGCAGGCAGGGCGAGTGACCGGCTGTGCATCGTTATATCTTTATGACACTGGGCTTGCTGAGATCCGCTCATTAGGTGTGAATCCTGAATTCCAAAGGGGGGGCCAAGGCAAGGCTTTGGTCGAGTTTATGGTTAAAAAAGCACAGAGAATGGCGCTTGATAAAGTTTTCGTACTGACGCGGGTGCCTGAATTCTTTATGAAAATGGGTTTTAGTCCAACATCTAAATCTTTTTTGCCTGAAAAAGTGATGAAAGATTGTGATGTTTGCCCAAGACAGCATGCATGTGATGAGGTGGCTTTGGAGTATCTGATTCCCTATCAACGATCACTGATTTATAAGCAACAGGTTGCATAGAAGCTGTAATATAAATTTGAACGCAGCTTTCGGGCTGAGTTCAAATTTAAAGGCCATTTTAGAGCATTTTTTAGATTAGGTTTAAATCATGCCGCTGATTTCGTTTTTAAAGAAGGATTGATTGTTTTTCCCTCATTTTTGCTTGTGTTTTATTCGCCAATACGTATAATAACGCAGCTTAATTAGTAAGTAGTCGGGTTTATCCCGCCCAGCAATTAGTTGTAGCTGGTAACAATGTTGCCGATTTGGTAGCAAATGTTAATCGTCGCATACACCACTATCCCCGGATTTCGGAATAGGATACGTTGGTGTTTGTTAGGTTCTTTTTATTTTATTTGGAGCTCTGGTCAATGCAGAACCAAAGAATCCGTATCCGTTTGAAAGCTTTTGATCATCGCCTGATTGATCAATCAACAGCGGAAATCGTAGAAACTGCAAAACGTACAGGCGCTCAGGTTCGTGGGCCAATCCCGCTTCCAACTCGCAAAGAGCGTTTTACCGTACTGATTTCTCCACATGTCAACAAAGATGCGCGTGATCAATATGAGATTCGTACCCATAAGCGTCTAGTCGATATCGTTGAGCCAACTGACAAAACAGTTGACGCGCTGATGCGTCTGGATCTGGCAGCTGGTGTTGATGTGCAAATCAGCCTGGGCTAAGCAGAGCTGGAAAGATAAGAGGTTTTTACAATGATTGGTCTAGTCGGTCGTAAAGTTGGAATGACTCGCATCTTCACTGAAGATGGTGTTTCAATTCCAGTTACCGTCATCGAATGTGAGCCAAACCGTGTGACTCGGGTGATCTCCGAAGAAAGCGACGGTTATCGCGCTCTGCAAGTGACCACTGGCACTAAAAAAGCGAACCGCATCAACAAACCTCAAGCTGGCCAATTTGCCAAAGCTGGTGTTGAAGCGGGTCGAGGCCTGTGGGAATTTCGCTTAAACAGCGAAGAAGGTGAAGGGATTGACATCGGTGGTGAACTGAAAGTCGATCTGTTCAATGAAGTGAAAAAAGTGGACGTTACCGGTACTTCTAAAGGTAAAGGCTTCCAGGGTGGTGTAAAACGCTGGAACTTCCGTACCCAAGATATGACTCATGGTAACTCTTTGAGCCACCGCGCTCCTGGTTCTATTGGTCAGAACCAGACTCCGGGCCGTGTTTTCAAAGGTAAAAAAATGGCGGGTCATATGGGTGCCGAACGCGTTACTGTTCAATCACTGGAAGTGGTCCGTGTCGACGTTGAGCGCAATTTGCTCCTGGTTAAAGGTGCAGTTCCAGGTGCGACCAACAGCGACGTGATCGTTAAACCTGCTGTGAAAGCATAACGTCTGGGGAGATAGTAATGGAATTAGTATTGAAAGACGCTCAAAGCGCTCTTGAAGTTTCCGAAACTACCTTCGGGCGTGAGTTTAACGAAGCACTAGTTCATCAGGTTGTTGTTGCATATGCAGCAGGCTCCCGTCAAGGAACTCGTGCTCAGAAAACACGCTCTGAGGTATCTGGCGGTGGTAAGAAACCATGGCGTCAGAAAGGTACAGGTCGTGCACGTGCCGGTACAATTCGTTCGCCATTATGGCGTAGCGGTGGTGTTACTTTTGCTGCGAAACCACAAGATCACAGCCAGAAAGTAAACACTAAAATGTATCGTGGTGCGATCCGTAGCATTTTATCTGAACTCGTCCGTCAGGAACGTTTGATTGTCGTTGAAAAGTTTGAAGTGGAAGCGCCTAAAACAAAAGCGTTGGTTGCCAAACTGAAAGAATTAGATCTGAACGACGTTTTGATCGTATCTCATGAAGTAGATGAAAATCTGTTCTTGGCTGCACGCAACCTGTATCGCGTTGATGTACGTGATGTTGCCGGTCTCGATCCGGTCAGCCTCATTGCATTCGACAAAGTGTTGGTTACTGCAGAAGCAGTGAAGCAGATTGAGGAGTGGCTGAAATGATCAGTGAAGAGCGTCTGTTAAAAGTACTTTTGGCACCGCACATCTCTGAAAAGAGCACTGTGTCTGCTGAAAAAGACAACACAATCGTTTTTAAAGTTGCCTCAACTGCTACGAAAGCTGAAATCAAAGCTGCCGTAGAAAAAATGTTTGAAGTCGAAGTTACTGGTGTACGTACCTTGAATGTTAAAGGTAAAAGCAAACGTCACGGCATGCGTGTGGGTCGCAGAAGCGACTGGAAAAAAGCCTATGTGACTTTAGCTGAAGGTGCAGATATCGACTTCGTTGGCGGCGCAGAGTAAGAGGAGTTTCTTAAAATGGCTATTGTTAAAACTAAGCCTACATCTGCTGGTCGTCGCCACGTTGTTAAAGTGGTAAACAAAGACCTGCATAAAGGCAAGCCGTATGCTCCGCTGTTGGACACCAAGGGTAAATCTGGTGGTCGTAACAACAACGGCCGCATCACTGTTCGTCATATCGGCGGTGGACATAAACAGCATTATCGTATTATCGACTTTAAACGAGTAAAAGACGATATCCCAGCAAAAGTAGAACGTCTGGAATACGATCCAAACCGTAGCGCTAATATTGCTTTGGTTTTATATGCCGATGGTGAACGTCGTTATATTTTGGCACCGAAAGGCTTGAAAGCTGGTGACAAAATTTCCAACGGTATTCATGCGCCAATTAAGGTAGGTAATGCACTACCGCTGCGTAATATTCCTGTCGGTTCTATCGTCCATGCGATTGAAATGAAACCAGGTAAAGGTGCTCAGCTTGCTCGTAGTGCTGGTGCTTACGCACAGGTCGTTGCGCGTGAAGGCGAATATGTCACTCTGCGTTTACGTAGTAGTGAAATGCGTAAAGTTCAGGCAGATTGCCGTGCAACTTTAGGCGAAGTGGGTAACGCTGAGCATATGTTACGTCAGTTAGGTAAAGCGGGTGCTAGCCGTTGGCGCGGTATTCGTCCTACTGTTCGTGGTGTTGCTATGAACCCTGTTGATCATCCACATGGTGGTGGTGAAGGTCGTACATCTGGTGGCCGTCATCCAGTATCACCTTGGGGTACACCAACAAAAGGTAAGAAAACTCGCAGCAACAAGCGTACCGATAAATATATTGTACGTCGTCGTACATCTAAGAAATAAGAGGATTCACCATGCCACGTTCTCTCAAGAAAGGTCCATTTATTGACCTGCACTTGCTGAAGAAGGTAGAGAAAGCGGTGGAAAGCGGGGATAAAAAACCAATTAAAACTTGGTCCCGTCGTTCAACGGTCTTCCCGAATATGATCGGTTTGACCATCGCTGTCCATAATGGTCGTCAGCACGTTCCAGTTTTTGTTACCGATGAAATGGTCGGGCATAAACTGGGTGAATTTGCACCAACTCGTACTTATCGCGGTCATGCTGCTGATAAGAAAGCGAAGAAGCGTTAAGGGGAAAGTGATGGAAGCATTAGCTAAACACCGTTTTGCCCGTACTTCTCCTCAGAAAACCCGTCTGGTCGCTGACCTGATTCGTGGTTTGCCTGTAGAGAAAGCTCTGGCAGAGTTAACTTTCAATAACAAAAAAGCATCTGCTTTAGTTAAGAAAGTTTTAGAATCTGCTATTGCAAACGCTGAGCATAACGAAGGTGCGGATATTGACGAGTTGAAAGTAGCCAAAATCTTTGTTGATGTTGGCCCGACTCTCAAACGTGTACGTCCACGTGCAAAAGGCCGCGCAGACCGCATTATCAAGCGTACCAGCCACATTACAGTGGTTGTGTCTGATAACTAGGAGATAAGCAATGGGTCAGAAAGTACATCCTAATGGTATTCGCCTAGGTATCGTCAAACCATGGAACTCAACTTGGTATGCGGGAAAAGGCGAATATGCAGATAATCTGCATAGTGATCATAAAGTGCGTCAGTTTTTGACAAAACAACTGAAGAATGCATCAGTATCACGCATTGTGATCGAACGCCCTGCGAAGAGTATTCGTGTGACTATTCACACTGCTCGTCCTGGCGTTGTCATTGGTAAAAAAGGTGAAGATGTTGAGAAGTTGCGTAAACGTATTGCTACTTTGGCAGGCGTTCCAGCTCAAATCAATATCTCAGAAGTTCGTAAACCAGAACTTGATGGTCAGTTAGTTGCCGATTCTATTGCGAGTCAGCTGGAACGTCGTGTTATGTTCCGTCGTGCGATGAAACGCGCTGTGCAAAATGCAATGCGTCTTGGTGCTAAGGGGATCAAAGTTGAAGTAAGCGGTCGTTTAGGCGGCGCTGAAATTGCACGTACTGAATGGTATCGTGAAGGTCGTGTGCCTTTGCATACATTGCGTGCAGACATCGATTATGCGACTTCTGAAGCATCGACTACTTACGGTATTATTGGCGTTAAAGTTTGGATCTTTAAAGGAGAAGTATTAGGCGGAATGCCTGTTGCACAGCCTGAAGCTCCTTCTAAGCCAAAACGTAAAGAACGTCGTGGTAAATAGGAGATACGGTAATGTTGCAACCCAAACGTACTAAGTTCCGTAAGGTTCAAAAAGGCCGTAACCGTGGTCTTGCTAAAGGTACTCAAGTAAGCTTCGGTGATTTTGGCTTGAAAGCGATCGGTCGTGGCCGTTTGACTGCTCGTCAGATTGAAGCAGCTCGTCGTGCAATGACTCGTCATATTAAACGTCAGGGCAAGATCTGGATCCGTATTTTCCCAGATAAACCTATTACTGAAAAACCCCTCGAAGTTCGTATGGGTAAAGGTAAAGGTAGCGTGGAATATTGGGTCGCCCAGATCCAGCCAGGTAAAATGCTATATGAAATGGATGGCGTACCAGAAGAATTGGCACGCGAGGCATTTGCATTAGCAGCTGCTAAATTGCCTATCAGTACTACTTTCGTAACTCGGACGGTAATGTGATGAGAGCTAGCGAACTTAAAGAAAAGAGTGTTGAAGAGCTAAATGCAGAGCTGTTAAGTTTGTTGCGTGAGCAATTCAACCTACGCATGCAAGCAAGCACGGGGCAGTTAGCTCAGACACATTTGCTGAAAAATGTGCGCCGTAATATCGCACGTGTTAAAACCATTCTGAATCAGAAGGTAGGTGCGTAATGAGCGAAACTATCCGTACATTACAAGGTAAAGTGGTCAGTGACAAAATGGATAAATCTATTGTTGTCATGATTGAACGTCGTGTGAAACATCCTATATATGGGAAGTTCATGACTCGTACCACAAAATTGCACGTCCATGATGAAAATAACTCCGCTGCTCAAGGCGATGTTGTTAGCATCAAAGAGTGCCGACCAATTTCTAAAACCAAGTCTTGGACTCTGGTTGACGTGGTCGAAAAAGCCTAAGTTAAAAGGGCCCTTTATGGGCCCTTTGTTTTTCATTCTCGTCTGTCATTTTATCATTGTATTCTGCGCTGTAATAAGAGCCTTTTCTTCGATCGTAGTATACGGTCATCATAATAATTGAAATCTAGAATATTGCGTTCGGTGATTGATGATGAAGTCGCTAGATGACTTTTGTTTAGATTTATATTTCAGTATGAGACATCAGATACTTATGGTATCTGTTAGTTAGACCTGCTCTGATGCTAGCTGTTAAAGCGAAGTGATTTTATTTTATTGCAATATGGTCTGGATATATCTAATTTTCCTATTTTCAATGTTTTATTTTGTTGATATAAAGCCTTATCTCAAAAGAGCCGAGCCAACAGGTTTTCAGATGGTGCTTCAGGCTCAACCAAGGAATTGAAGAATGTTTGAACAACAGTTGCGGGCTTATCTGAATTTTGATCGTGCCTCTTGGGCCAAATTGCGTCAGTCCGTTCCGTTAACGCTGAGTGAATCAGACTTGGAGGGACTAAGAGGCATTAATGAAGCTATTTCTATCCAGGAAGTTGTGGACATCTATCTTCCTCTATCTCGGTTAGTCAATCTTTATGTCAAATCCCGGCAGGATCGACGTAATGTTATTGGTTCTTTCCTTGGACGCACCCGAAAAATACCTTATTTGATTGGAATTGCCGGAAGTGTGGCCGTAGGGAAAAGCACAACAGCAAGAATTCTGCAGGCTTTATTGGATCGATGGTCTGAACATCCGCGAGTAGCATTAATTACAACAGATGGTTTCCTTTATTCCAATAGTGAATTAAGAAAACGAAACTTAATGCATCGTAAAGGCTTTCCCGAAAGTTATGATGTCAGGAGATTGATCCAGTTTGTATCGGATGTTAAAGCGGGTCTTCCCAAGGTTGTTGCTCCTGTTTATTCTCATATTACATATGATATTTTACCTGAACAGCAAAAGGTGATTGAGCAACCGGATATTCTGATTTTGGAAGGTCTCAATGTTTTACAAAGTAATCCAATGGATGATGGCGGAGTTCGGCGTTATGTATCAGACTTTTTAGATTTTTCAATTTATGTTGATGCGCAAACAGACCGACTTGAACACTGGTATATTCAACGGTTTTTGGAGTTTCGTAAAGGAATGTTTAGTCAGCCGGGTAGCTATTTTCAGCATTATGCAGGTTTATCTGACCAAGAAGCGACAGATGTTGCCAGAGAGATATGGCAAACGATTAATTTAGTTAATTTGCAGGAAAATATTCTTCATACCAGAAATCGGGCCGATTTGATTTTACAAAAAGGTGATTGTCATCGCATGGAACAAGTATTTTTGCGTCATTAGCTTTGAACTTATTTTCTTTTTCTCGTGACTCTTTTCTGCGTATTCCATGTATCTTGCTTACTGTTGTACTCTATTTTGTTGATATCTTAGCTTCAAGCGTTGTATCGTGAGTAAATCTCAGATGTCCTGAATAAAGCACTATTACCTCGTATAAATGCTCATATGAATCAATTGATGAAAGAAATTAAATCATTACATACATTCTCAACTCAGGCTTATTGTCAGGATTGTCTTTTCCTTGAACGCTTGGATGATCTGGAACAACTATCTAAATATCAGCAATTGCAGCAACCTTGGGTAGTTATTGGAGAAGGGTCCAATCTATTGTTTGTAGAGGATTTTCAGGGGCTTCTTGTTTGTAATCGTTTAAAAGGCCGCAGGCTAATTGAGCTTCCGGACGCTTGGGCTGTGGAAGCCGCTGCCGGTGAGAATTGGCATGAGCTTGTTTTATGGCTTGTAGAAAAAAGCATTGGCGGGTTGGAGAATCTGGCTTTGATTCCTGGAACAGTAGGTGCAGCCCCGGTTCAAAATATCGGAGCTTATGGGGCGGAATTCAGACAGTTCTGTGAATGGGTAGAAGTCTGGGATACTAAAGCGTGTGTATTTAAACGGCTAAGTGCAGAGCAATGTGGTTTCGGTTACCGGGATAGCTGCTTTAAACACAATGAGATGCGACGTAACATCGTGACACGAGTCGGTCTGAGGTTAATGAAGAATTGGCAACCCCGCCTGGATTACGGTGCACTGGATAAATTATTGGGTGATGATATATCACCCCTGTCGATTTTTAATATGGTTTGCAAAATTCGTTCATCAAAACTTCCTAATCCTGAGTTGACAGGTAATGCCGGTAGTTTTTTTAAGAATCCGATTGTTTCTGAGCAATGGGTTAAAATGTATCAGGCTCAATATGAAAAAATCCCGATTTATCCATTGTCTGATACGTGTTTTAAAGTCGCTGCAGGATGGATGATAGAGCAAGCTGGCTTAAAAGGATTTCGCCTTAAAGGCGCCGGAGTTGATGCAAAACAGGCCTTGGTGCTTATTAATGCAAGCGGTAATGCGACAGGAAAAGAGATCCTCGAGTTAGCCAAGTATGTCCGACAAGAGGTTAAATGCTGTTTTGATGTGCTTTTAGAGCCCGAGGTTTTGCTTATCGGGGCCAATGGTATTTTAGAGCCCCAGGAGGTTTTTTAAACATTATGTCTAATCATGATAATGCCTTTTATTTATTACGATTACTCAGTGATGGTCAGTTTCATTCGGGTCAGCGTTTAGCTGAAGAATTGAATGTATCGAGAACATCGATTGCTAGCTATATTCATCAGTTAATCGATTTGGGTATGGATATCTATTCGGTTAAAGGGCGAGGTTATCGTCTGGCTCACGCTGTCTCTTTGTTGGAACAATGTTGGCTGGGTGAACAGATTGGGGCTCCGGTAACCGTTTTTTCGGAGATAGATTCCACAAATACCTGGATGATGTCGAGAATAGAACAATTAACTCATGGTGAAGTCGTTTGCTGTGATTACCAGAGTAGCGGGCGTGGGCGAAGAGGAAGGGGATTCCGTTCGGCTGTAGCAGGACAGTTACCTTTTTCTATCTATTGGTGTTTTGAAGGTGCTCTTGATGCAATGCAAGGGTTAAGCCTTGTTGTTGGGATTGCTGTTGCCGAAACATTACGGACATTGGGATATAAAACGGTTGGTTTGAAGTGGCCTAATGACATTTATGCCGGTCATCGCAAGCTAGCCGGGATTTTAATTGAGATGAGCGGGCAACCTCATCAGCAGATCCATCTTGTGGCCGGAGTTGGTATCAATATCCATTTAGGAAGTATTTCAGATGAAATAGATCAACTGGTAACAGATTTAACTTCATTAAAAGAGCAGGAAATTGACCGTAATTTGTTATTAGTCAGTTGTTACCGATCACTTATGACAGTTTATCAGAAATTTAGTGAGGAAGGTTTTTCAGGGTTTATTGATCGCTGGAATAAATTGGATGTATTTCATGGTGAACAGGTTAGATTGATTTTTAGTAATGGAAAAGAAGAAAAAGGGGCGGTAAGCGGTGTGGATCAATATGGGAATTTATTATTGAACCAGCAAGGTGAAATCCGCTGTTTTTCTGCTGGAGAGGTCTCTTTAAGGGCTCAATAACGCATTTTTTGATTGAAAATTACTCGGTTAGTCGATAATTGCAAATTTTTTTTGTTTTGTGGTTGCAATTGAAAAAAGGATTACCTAGAATGCGCAGCACTTAACGACGCCGACTTAGCTCAGTAGGTAGAGCAACTGACTTGTAATCAGTAGGTCGCCAGTTCGATTCCGGCAGTCGGCACCATGTTAAGTATACAATATGGAGGGGTTCCCGAGCGGCCAAAGGGAGCAGACTGTAAATCTGCCGCGAAAGCTTCGATGGTTCGAATCCGTCCCCCTCCACCATTTTCTCGGTTTGAGGTAGTCTGGATTAAAGACTAAAAGCGGGCATCGTATAATGGCTATTACCTCAGCCTTCCAAGCTGATGATGCGGGTTCGATTCCCGCTGCCCGCTCCAGTGCTGATATAGCTCAGTTGGTAGAGCGCACCCTTGGTAAGGGTGAGGTCGGCAGTTCAAATCTGCCTATCAGCACCAGTCATAATGTTCACTTCCTTGATCGATTAATTATGCTTGTATCAACAACCTTTGGTGCTAGAACACCAGTTGACTCTTTGTATGAGGGACGATCATGTCTAAAGAAAAATTTGAACGTTCGAAACCGCACGTTAACGTTGGCACCATCGGTCACGTTGACCACGGTAAAACGACCCTGACAGCAGCGATCACAACCGTCTTAGCGAAACAGTTCGGTGGTGCAGCGAAAGACTTTGCATCAATCGATAACGCGCCGGAAGAACGTGAACGTGGTATTACCATCAACACATCTCACGTCGAATATGATACAGAAGCCCGTCACTATGCACACGTAGATTGCCCAGGACACGCGGATTATGTTAAGAACATGATTACCGGTGCAGCACAGATGGACGGAGCGATTCTGGTTGTAGCAGCGACAGATGGTCCAATGCCACAGACTCGTGAACACATCCTGTTATCCCGTCAGGTCGGCGTACCTTACATCATCGTATTCATGAACAAATGTGACATGGTTGATGATGAAGAACTTCTGGAATTGGTAGAAATGGAAGTTCGTGAATTGCTGACTGAATATGACTTCCCAGGTGATGACCTGCCCGTGATTCAGGGTAGTGCACTGGGCGCATTGAACGGTGAAGCGAAATGGGAAGAAAAAATTCTTGAATTAGCGAAAGCGCTGGATGATTGTATCCCAGAACCGATTCGTGATATTGACCACCCATTCTTGCTGCCAATTGAAGATGTATTCTCAATTTCAGGCCGTGGTACCGTAGTCACAGGTCGTGTAGAACGTGGTATTTTGAAAGTTGGTGATGAAGTTGAAATCGTGGGTATTCACGACACCACTAAAACCACATGTACAGGTGTAGAAATGTTCCGTAAACTGTTGGACGAAGGTCGTGCAGGTGAGAACATTGGTGCGCTGCTGCGTGGTACAAAACGTGATGAAGTTGAACGTGGACAGGTTCTGGCGAAACCAGGAACAATCACTCCACATACCAAATTCGAAGCAGAAGTATACGTACTGAGCAAAGAAGAAGGTGGTCGTCATACGCCATTTTTCAAAGGTTATCGTCCCCAGTTCTATTTCCGTACAACGGACGTAACCGGAGCGGTTCAGTTACCAGAAGGTGTAGAAATGGTAATGCCAGGTGACAACGTGAAATTCGAAGTTGACCTGATTTGCCCAATCGCAATGGACGAAGGTCTGCGATTTGCGATCCGTGAAGGTGGCCGTACAGTAGGCGCTGGTGTGGTATCAAAAATCTTGGCGTAATAGCGAGAGATACACAAGAGAGAGGTCGTCTGAAGGCGGCCTTTTTTATATCTGAGTTTTTTAATTTGGGTCTAACCCCAATTCGGGATAAGAGGCTGCAATAAAGAGTAGTTTTTTATGGTGTATCAGGACTTATTCTGATAAAAAACTTATTTTGAAGGCTGGGAGAAATCATTAAGCTTTGGTCATTCGGTGGTAAAACATGGCTATTGTTTATGATTAATCCATCATTAATTGATAAACTATATTGATGTATTTGTTATCATTGTTAATGATGTTATCAAAGTTACAGTGCAGGCTTGTTATCTAACGCAGTACTATATGGCTCGTCGTGGTGAACGCCGTATCTATTTGGCAATTTTCTTTACAAAAGAACTAATGCTCGTACCCTGTGTACGTTATATTTTCCGTACTCAACATTCTAAATTACCCAATGAACCAGAACCTTCGGATCTGACTAAAGTCGTTCGTACAATTGAAGCAAAGGATATTTATGCATTGTCCAATGGACTGGCATTATCTCGGTGGGACAAGTAATAAGGTTGGCTTGTGGGGTGTTTGTGATAATTATGAAGGCAGTAGTAGTGAGCCTCTTTATCGTAGCCTCCAGATTAAAAAATACTAAGACAACCAACGAAATTACCTATTTGATAATTATAATGAGGCCCAGATTAGTCCATTTGCACTCATGTGCTGGATCATTATACTTTTGTTGCGACGAAAGGAAGTAAACCATTAACGTCTATTGATACTAGTCAGTTTAAAAATATGGGTTTGAAAGGTTCTGTTCCGCCGGGTCATCGCGATTTATTAGCTGGGACTGGCTTGAAAAATATAAATAATTCTTATGATTATGTTATCGCCCAGAGCAATCAACATGCCCAATATTGGGGAAAGCGAGTAAGAATAGCTGCTCGTTCAAAATATCAAGTATCTTGACGGGCAGCTATACAATGACGTTGTATAAGCATGAACTGGCTGTGTATCATCGTATTAAATCAGGTGAAACGACTCGCTTATCAATCATAGCTGCTGATAGCCCCATGTTATCTGGAGAATAGGATACGGGGATGGAGCACCACAGGAGTTTTTAAATGGGGGTAAAATTACAACAATGCATCCCTCTGATGTGAGAATGAGTTCCTGAAAGATATTTATACATACTGTGGGTTCTAGTGGTTCTCGATATTTCCCTGAATACATATGGCAGCAAGAAAATAATAATCGAAAATCCAATTTAAACTGAATGCAAAGCAAAGTCTCTTATCTCATGTTTTACGTATTGGTATTGCAGTTGCCCATGCTGGGGTAAGGCCGAGGATTCAGGTGAATAACTGGATTTCAAAAGTGCTGACTAAATCGAAACAGCCAACGACGAGTACGATTACTGTTGGAACTTATCGTGGCAATAATACAACATACAAATATACGATACCGGCATCAGCATGGAATACCTATACGGATTGAATACATTAACGATTCCCGTTGCCAGTGGCGATAAAAGTCGTGATCATCTATCTCACCTAGTATTGGGATTGATTGCATCGATCTTTTAAAATAGTTCGCAGAATCTGTGTATAGCATGTAGTTGTTATGTTGATTACAAGCTGTCATCGGTTCATTTCTATTATGTTTTCCAGGCAATGTTCGTGTGATAATGAGCAACTATCCTCTCATGGTTATAGGCATCATACATATGACAGCAACTGCATACCTTAATGATTTAAATTGTAAATATCTTGAAATCCATCGTTCCAAAGAAGATTTTTTTTGGGAGACTTACATGGGAACAAGTGATGATCATGAAGGAGCGGCAAAGGCGCTTACAGACTGGACAGAGTTCTTAAGTGATTCATCTTACATTGATGCGATCAAATCTCAGCTTACACAGGCTGAGAATATTACTGATTCAGGCGAAAAAGCTGCAACAATAACTGGCTTAAATGGTTGGCTGGCAATGTTTCAAGCACATTCCATTGTTGGCGATGAAGCTAAAAAGCAAAAGTCTGATTTGATCCGCTTTGAAGCTGAGTTGTTTGAGAAAAAACAAAACCATGTGATGATATATGTTGATGAAAATGGCCAAAAGGTAGAGGGGTCATTGCCTTTATTACGTTCTGTTATAAATACCAGCCGGCAGGAAAATGTTCGTAAGTTAGCCCATCAGGCCTTATTAGATCTAGAGCAATGGCTTTTACAGAATGGTTTTCTGGAGCTGGTTAAACGGAGAAATCAATTTGCACGTTCTCTGGGCTATAAGACGTTTTTCGATTTTTCGGTTGAAAAAACTGAACAAATGAGCACAGAACAGCTCTTTGAAATACTGGATGATTTTGAAAGCCGGACCCGGGAGCGTCATCAGCAGAGCCTAGCTGAGCTTTGTCAACAGCAAGGGGAAGATGCGCTCAAAGCTTATAATTTTATTTATGCTTTTGCCGGTGATTCGATGCAAGAGCTGGACTCTTATGTTCCTTTTTCTAAGTCACTGCAGCGTTGGGTTGAGTCATTTGGCCGGCTACATATTGATTATTCTGATGCACAGTTAACGCTGGATTTGCTCGATCGTAAAGGTAAATATCAAAATGGTTTCTGTCATGGCCCGATCCCATCGTTTTATGAACAGGGACAGTGGGTTGCAGCGAAAGTGAACTTTACCAGTAACGCAAAACCCGATCAGGTGGGCAGCGGTTTCTCTGGTATAAATACACTGTTTCATGAAGGTGGGCATGCGGCACATTTTGCCAATGTGAAAATGAATGCGCCCTGTTTCTCTCAGGAGTTTGCGCCAACATCAATGGCCTATGCCGAAACCCAATCAATGTTTTGTGATAGCTTACTTAACGATGCCGATTGGTTAAAGCAGTATGCAAAAGATCCTCAAGGGAATGCTGTTCCGGATTCTGTAATTGAAAAAATGATTCGTTCAAGTCAGCCTTTTAAAGCCTACGAAGAACGGAGTATTCTGGTGGTTCCTTATTTTGAACGTGCCCTATATCAACTTAGTGATGATGAATTGACTCCTGAGCATGTGACTCAACTAGCGCGTGATACTGAACAAGCAATTTTAGGCTTGTCTTGTAGCCCTCGTCCTTTGATGGCTATTCCTCATTTGCTTTCAGATGAATCAGCGTGTTCATATCAGGGGTACTTGCTTGCCCATATGGCTGTTTATCAGACGAGGGGTTATTTTATAGAAAAATTTGGTTATTTAGCCGATAACCCAAGAATCGGGCCTCTATTGGCTAAACATTATTGGAATCCGGGAAACAGCGTCAGTTTAAATGATTGTATCAATGATCTTTGTGGAGAAGGATTTAATGCAAAATATCTGGCTGATACCTGTAATTTATCGGGTGATGAAGCATGGCAACAAGGGAAAGCAAAAATAGCGAAGATGCAAACGCGAGGGCGGACAGAAATAGCTCCGCTTCATGCGAATATTCGTATTGTTGATGGAGATAAAGAAATTGCGTCAAACCAAATATCTGATGAGCAAATGTGCCAGCAATTTGAGCATTATATCCTGAGCCATTATGGCCGATAGTTCATGCAGGCAATGATATTGTTATCTTGTAAATAGATTTTGTTTATTCATATTTGAAGGTTAAGCAAGGATAGACGGAACCTTCAAATAGATTGATTTAAAAAGCACTATTGACGAGCTGAAGAACCATGGATATTTATTGTGGCTAATAATTTGAGATTGTTTTAAGCCGTTGTGGACACATTCTGTAAAATGAATAAATCCATATTGGAATCCACTGCCATGCATTTGAGTGCAATCGATTGTTTGATTGCCTGTATCAGAGTGAATCGCCACTCGCTTTGGGTTCCACCATTTTCCATGAATTGTAATGATTGCTTTATCTGTCTTGGTAGTCGCTTGTTGAGGATAATTATCAACAATTGAACACTGTAGGTTAGCTGATGTAAAGGCTGTGAAGGTCAAGTCACACCGCCCATTAACATTCGAATCTCTGTTCATAGTTGATTCATTGCAGAGGTGATGAAGCTCATCTGCTGAAGTGAGCCTTAATAAATCAATATACAACCAGAGTAAATACCACCCTATATCATATTTTACCCCGCCATAGAGCGCTCTATTAAATCGGTGCCAATCTGGCTCGAATATGTGAGCAGTTCCAAAACTAGCGGTTATCTTGTGAATTTGGGACGGTTGGTTTTTGATAAGCAGAGAATAAAGGAAATTTCATTGCTTCCATTAGAAAACAATGATTCTCTTTGGCGGTATGAACTAAGTTTTGCCTAATTGCTGTGGGTTTTTCGATCATGACATGTTTTCTTTGTTCTAAAAAAATTTTGAGTTCCATTACTTGATCATGCTATCACAGGATTGGGAGTTACTCAGAATCATGGAGGTAAGATAGAAAAACTATGGCTGTCAACTCATGGCTGAGACAATGACTACAGTATTGATGCGCAGGCCTGTGTGATGCCATGTTTACCCGTGATGCATCTTTGTTGACGGATGTGGGAGCGATTGGCCTTCAAATGGGGAAATCATTACGAAAACCTGAACCAAAATTGCATTGCGAGTTTTATAAAGATGTGGGGATTCCAGTTTTAGGGATGCTTGATGGTGAAGCCAGAATAGAAGGTGGGGATCTGATCTGGCTCGATGAACATACGCTCATTGTTGGATTAGGATTTCGTTCTAATCGTGAAGGGGTACGCCAGTTGAATCATCTTCTTAATCCTCATAGAATTTCGGTCGCTGGTTTTGATATGCCTTATTGGTCAGGTGAAGAGGCTTGCCTTCATCTGATGTCTGTTATTTCGCCGGTAACTGAAACAGCGTATCTGGTCCATTCTCCACTCTTTGGACTCTGATGAAAGCAAGAGGAATAGAGATGATTATTGCACCATCTGATGAATTTGAAGCATCGTCGGGGTTAAATCTGAATGTATTACCGACATCATCAGGGCGCTGCATTATGATTGATGGATTTCCTAAAACGAAACAAGCGATGGAAGAAAAAGGAATTCATGTTGATGTATTTGAAGGCGATGTACTTTGTATGGCCTGCGAAGGGGCCCCGACCTGTTTAACCAGCCCGATGTTGAGAACGTATCAGAGTATCTTAGATAGTCAGGGTGAATGATTCAGTCTTCAGATTTGTATTGATATCATAGGATATTTTCGGATTTTGGCACCGGGATGGTTAAGCGATTTCTATAGCGAGTCGATTTAAAAATAATCCAGATGGAACGTCTATTGAACAGCGAGGTTATTTGATGGCATTAATCGCAAAGACGCCTGAACCGCCTTATTATGCCGTTATTTTTTCATCTACACGTACTTCTGTTGATGAAGGGTATGAGGCTATGGCGGCAAAGATGATGAGTATTGCAGCTGAGCAAACTGGTTTTTTAGGGGTTGAATCTGCCCGGGGAGAATTAGGAATTACAGTTTCATATTGGTTAGATCTGGAATCCATTCAGAAATGGAAACGGAATATGGAGCATATGCAAGCACAGCGCCTGGGGCGGGAGAAATGGTATGCATCTTATAAGACGAGAATTTCAAAAGTAGAACGAGATTATGAGGGCTAAGTAGAATCTTTTTACAAAGTTGGGCGAAGATAAGTTTATTCTAAATGGAATATTGGACTGGATATAGAAACTGTCTCTTTGGCTATTTTCTGGTATCATGTATGACAAGCAAAGCTGTGAGCGGTAAAGGGTTACAATTTCAGCAAAAGCCCCTATAATATGGGGCTTTCTTTTACAGGGGTGTAGTTCGAATTGGTAGAACGGCGGTCTCCAAAACCGACGGTTGGGGGTTCGAGTCCCTCCACCCCTGCCAATTATGCCGGTCTTACGCCGTGAGCAGCTCGTTTTGACTGGGTGAATTGATCGAAGTGTGGCGCTGTGAATATTATTCAGCGTGAATTTAGGTGTGGGATAACAGGTAGTTTATGTCAACGAATACAGAGAGCCATAGCGGGTCTATGGACGGCCTGAAATGGGGGGTTGTCGCAATTCTTGTCGTCGCGGCAGTGGTAGGCAACTATTATTACTCTGATCTATCAGTTCTGATCCGGGTAATTGCAGTCATTGTTGCAATAGGCATTGCTTTTGGCATTGCTATGCTGACTGTTAAAGGCAAAGAAGCGCTGAATTTTGCCAAAGAAGCTCGGATCGAAATACGTAAAGTGATCTGGCCAACACGCCAAGAAACTATGCAGACAACGCTGATTGTACTCGCTGTATCGGCCGTCGTTGCATTGATCCTATGGGGATTAGATGGAATATTGGTTCGGGTGGTCAGTTTCATTACTGGAGTGAGCATTTAATGAGCGAAGAGTTAAAAAAACGCTGGTACGTCGTACAAGCTTTTTCTGGTTATGAAGGCCGTGTTGCAAAATCATTGCGTGAGCACATTAAAATCCATAACAAAGAGGATCTTTTCGGTGAAGTTTTAGTACCTACCGAAGAGGTTGTAGAAATGCGTGCAGGCCAGAAACGGAAAAGTGAACGTAAATTTTTTCCGGGTTATGTATTAGTCCAGATGCATATGAATGACGAAAGCTGGCATTTGGTGCGAAATGTTCCCCGTGTGATGGGATTCATTGGCGGTACACCAGAACGTCCCGCTCCGATTAGTGACCGTGAAGCTGCAAAAATCTTAGATCGGCTGAATGAATCTGCCGATAAGCCGAGACCAAAAACATTATTCGAACCAGGTGAAGTTGTTCGGGTTATCGATGGTCCATTTGCTGATTTTAACGGGACAATCGAGGAAGTGGATTATGAAAAAAGTCGCGTGAAAGTTTCTGTATTAATTTTCGGTCGTGCAACGCCGGTTGAACTTGAATTTGGTCAGGTTGAAAAAGGCTGATTAAAAATACATCACCATCAGTTGAGCTAGGGTGGTGGATCATTTATAATTCGCTGCCCTTTTGTTATATCGGGAAGCTAAAGTTCATTTCGAACTAGGCGCTAGAACCCAATTTAGAGGTAAATATGGCTAAGAAAGTCGAAGCTTATATTAAGCTACAAGTTGCTGCTGGTGCAGCAAACCCAAGTCCACCAGTTGGTCCTGCGTTAGGTCAGCATGGTGTGAACATCATGGAATTCTGTAAAGCATTTAATGCTCGAACTGATAGTCTTGAAAAAGGTGCTCCAGTTCCTGTTGTTATTACTGTTTATAGTGATCGTTCTTTTACATTTGAAACCAAAACTCCGCCAGCTTCTTATCTGCTGAAAAAAGCTGCAGGAATCAAATCTGGTTCAGGTGTGCCAAATAAAGAGAAAGTGGGCACTGTGACTCGTGCTCAACTGGAAGAGATTGCAAAAATCAAAGAAGCAGATATGACTGGTTCTGATATGGATGCGATGGTTCGTACAATCGAAGGTTCAGCCCGTGCAATGGGCCTGGTAGTAGAGGGCTAAGACGATGGCAAAACTTTCAAAACGTATGCGCACAATCCGCGAAAAGGTTGATGCGACTAAAGATTATTCTATCAATGAAGCAATTGTTTTGCTTAAAGAGCTGGCAACTGCAAAATTTTTAGAGAGTGTTGATGCTTCCATTAATTTGGGTATTGACCCTCGTAAATCTGATCAGAACGTTCGTGGTGCAACTGTCCTGCCTCATGGTACTGGCCGTACTGTTCGCGTTGCTGTATTTACTCAGGGTGCGAATGCAGATGCTGCTAAAGAAGCTGGCGCTGATATCGTTGGTATGGACGATTTAGCTGCTCAGGTTAAAGCTGGCGAAATGAACTTCGACGTAGTCATCGCATCTCCTGATGCAATGCGTGTTGTTGGTCAGTTAGGTCAGATTTTAGGGCCTCGTGGCCTTATGCCTAACCCGAAAGTGGGTACTGTGACTCCTAACGTTGCTGAAGCTGTAAAAAATGCAAAAGCAGGTCAGGTTCGTTATCGTAATGATAAAAACGGTATTATTCATACTACTATCGGTAAAGTTGATTTTGATGATGACAAAATCAAACAGAACCTTGAAGCTCTGCTGAATGCTTTGACTAAAGCAAAACCTGCTCAGTCTAAAGGGCAATTCATCAAAAAAGTCAGTCTGTCTACCACTATGGGTGCCGGCTTGTCTATTGATGTCGCTTCTTTAGAACAACAAGCATAAGCTTGAGATTGACAAGGCGTTGTGGTTGCCGTATAATCACGCGCCTTGTTTATATGGGTTTGGGTTAAAATTTAGCCCACGTCCAAGACCGTAGGGGGTTACTTTTGGGTAATCTTAAATATCCTGCGCAGACGGTGAGGACCCCTGAATAGTTTTCATGACTTATTCTGGAATCCGTAGCCGTACCAGTGCCCTGAATTTGTTTTAGTTCAGGGGAACATTAGTACTAGGTTTTCCTAGTTTGGATCCAGGAGTAAAGCCAATGGCATTAAGACTCGAAGACAAAAAGCAAATTGTCGCTGACGTCAACGAAGCTGCCAAAGGTGCCTTATCTGCTGTTGTTGCCGATTCTCGCGGTGTGACTGTAAGCGCTATGACTGATCTTCGCGCAAAAGCCCGTGAAGCTGGCGTTTACATGCGTGTTGTTCGTAATACGCTAGCACGTCGAGCTGTGGAAGGCACAGATTATGAATGTCTCGTTGATACATTCAAAGGCCCAACTTTAATTGCTTTCTCAAACGAACATCCAGGTGCCGCAGCGCGTCTGTTTGAAGAGTTCGCTAAAGAAGAAGACAACTTTGAAGTGAAAGCAGCAGCATTCGAAGGCGCCCTTGCAGATGTGAGCGTTCTGGCGAAACTGCCAACTTACGAAGAAGCAATCGCGAAATTGATGGCAACTATGAAAGAAGCTGCTGCAGGCAAATTGGTTCGTACTATTGCTGCGATTCGCAATCAGAAAGAAGAAGCTGCAGCTTAATTTGCAATTTGCTGCTTATCTGTATAAATTTTTTACTAAGATTTAGGAATTTGAGTCATGTCTATCACTAAAGATCAAATCATCGAAGCTGTTGCTGAAATGTCAGTAATGGATGTTGTTGAACTGATTGAAGCAATGGAAGAAAAATTCGGTGTAACTGCAGCAGCTGCTGTTGTTGCAGGCGGAGATGCAGGTGCTGCTGCCGCAGAAGAACAAACTGAATTTGATGTTATCTTGAAAGCTGCTGGTGCAAATAAAGTTGCTGCTATTAAAGCGGTACGTAGTGCTACAGGTCTGGGCCTTAAAGAAGCTAAAGGTCTGGTTGAAGCTGCACCAACTCCAGTTAAAGAAGCAGTTTCCAAAGAAGAAGCTGAACAGCTTAAAGCTCAGCTTGAAGAAGCTGGTGCTGAAGTTGAAGTTAAGTAATCTATTTTTGAATAGATTGCAGCCTGAATAAGGCATTGGCTGGTGATTTTTTAATCACCGGCCTTTTTGCGCTGTAGGAAGTCGGTATTTCACGTCATTTAAACCGATTATCTTGCGCCTTAAGTGTGCGATTTCTTGCTCACTTCAAATTTAGAAATGACGTAGTAAGAACTGTCCCTCAAACGGACAGAGTGGGTCACTTATCAGCGAGCTGAGGAACCATATGGTTTACTCTTATACAGAGAAAAAACGCATTCGTAAGGACTTCGGGAAACGTCCTCAAGTAGTGGATACGCCTTACCTGCTATCTATCCAGCTTGACTCTTTCGAAAAATTTATCGAAGTCGATCCTGAAGGCGAGTATGGCCTGGAAGCAGCATTTCGTAGTGTTTTCCCAATAGCCAGTTATTCTGGTTATTCTGAGTTGCAGTATGTTAGTTACCGTCGAGGTGAACCGGTTTTTGATGTGAAAGAATGTCAAATCCGCGGTGTAACATATTCTGCTCCCCTGAGGGTTAAACTACGGTTGGTGCTGTACGATAAAGAGGCGCCGACGGGAACTGTCAAGGATATCAAAGAGCAAGAAGTTTACATGGGTGAAATTCCACTCATGACGGAAAATGGTACATTTGTGATCAATGGCACCGAGCGTGTGATTGTGTCTCAGTTGCACCGCAGTCCAGGGGTTTTCTTTGATCACGATCGCGGCAAAACGCACTCATCAGGGAAAGTTCTGTATAATGCCCGGGTTATTCCTTACCGTGGTTCTTGGCTCGATTTCGAGTTTGATCCGAAAGATAACTTGTTCGTGCGTATTGATCGACGTCGCAAATTGCCTGCATCTATCATTTTGCGTGCACTTGATATGAGCACCGAAGAAATTCTTAATTATTTCTTTGAAACTATTCTCTTCGAGATTCGAGATGGCCGGGTATGGATGGAACTTGAACCATCTCGTCTGCGTGGTGATATTGCCTCTTTTGATATTTTACTTGGCGATGAAGTTATTGTTGAGAATGGTCGTCGGATTACAGCCAGGCATATCCGTAAACTAGAAAAAGCAAATGTTACTGAACTGGAAGTTCCATTAGAGTACTTGTCTGGCAAAGTTATTGCTCAAGACTATATTGATGAAACTACAGGTGAAGTTGTTGCCCCAGCGAATACAGAATTAACATTGGAGCTGGTTGCGAAACTTTCGCAGGCCGGCTTCACTAAACTGGCAACAATTTATACCAATGAATTGGATAAGGGTTCATTCATTTCAGATACATTGCGTGTTGATTCATCAACTAACCGATTAGAAGCTCTAGTTGAAATTTACCGTATGATGCGCCCTGGTGAACCGCCAACACGTGAAGCTGCTGAAGCGTTGTTTGAGAATTTATTCTTTAGTGCAGATCGTTACGATTTGTCGACTGTCGGTCGGATGAAATTCAACAGCCGCGTTGACCGTGAAGATGGCAATGAATCAGGTGTTTTAGATCAAACCGATATCTTATTGGTGATGAAAACCCTTATCGATATTCGTAATGGTCAGGGTGATGTTGACGATATCGACCACCTTGGTAACCGTCGTATACGCTGTGTCGGTGAAATGGCAGAGAATCAGTTCCGGGTCGGATTGGTTCGTGTTGAACGTGCGGTTCGTGAACGTTTAAGTCTGGGTGATTTAGATGCATTGATGCCGCAGGATTTGATCAATGCAAAACCAATCTCTGCTGCCGTTAAGGAATTTTTTGGTTCATCTCAGTTGTCTCAATTTATGGACCAGAACAACCCTCTGTCTGAAGTGACTCATAAACGTCGTGTTTCGGCATTAGGGCCGGGCGGTTTGACTCGTGAGCGCGCAGGGTTTGAAGTTCGAGATGTGCATCCAACGCATTATGGCCGTTTATGTCCAATTGAAACACCTGAAGGTCCAAACATTGGGTTGATCAACTCATTGGCCGTTTATTCTCGTACTAATGACTACGGTTTTCTGGAAACTCCATATCGCCGTGTTGAAAATAGTACGATTACTGATGATGTTGAATTCCTTTCAGCTATTGATGAAGGTAAATACGTCATTGCACAGGCAAATGCTGCTGTAGATGAATCGGGCCATTTGACAGGTGAATTAGTCCCTTGTCGTCACCGTGGTGAATCAACCTATATGACGGCTGACCAAGTTCAGTTTATGGACGTATCACCTCAACAGATTATTTCTGTTGCAGCGTCGTTGATTCCGTTCTTAGAACATGATGATGCGAACCGAGCCCTGATGGGGTCGAACATGCAACGTCAGGCTGTACCAACAATTCGGGCTGATAAGCCACTGGTTGGTACCGGGATTGAGCGCGCCGTAGCAGTTGACTCAGGTGTAACCGTGGTTGCTAAACGTGGTGGCTTTGTCGATTATGCTGATGCATCACGTATCGTAGTTAAAGTGAATGAAGATGAGCTTTATCCGGGAGAAGCGGGTATTGATATCTACACATTAACTAAATACACCCGCTCTAACCAGAATACCTGTATTAATCAGCGCCCGGTTGTTAAGACTGGTGAGCCTGTGAGTAAAGGTGATGTTTTAGCTGATGGCCCATCAACTGACTTAGGTGAGTTAGCACTTGGTCAGAATATGCGTGTCGCATTTATGCCTTGGAATGGTTACAACTTCGAAGACTCGATTCTTATTAATGAAGATGTTGTTAAAGAAGACCGGTTTACGACCATTCATATTCAGGAGCTGTCTTGTATCGCTCGTGATACTAAATTAGGGCCTGAAGAAATTTCTGCTGATATTCCAAATGTTGGGGAATCAGCTTTAAGCAAGCTTGATGAGTCAGGCATTGTATATGTCGGAGCTGAAGTTAAACCAGGTGATATTTTAGTTGGTAAAGTCACACCTAAAGGTGAAACCCAACTTACTCCTGAAGAAAAATTATTGCGCGCTATTTTTGGTGAAAAAGCATCAGATGTAAAAGACACGTCTTTGCGCGTACCTAATTCAACTTTTGGAACGGTCATCGATATTCAGGTATTTACCCGAGACGGTGTTGAAAAAGACAAGCGTGCAATCGAAATTCAAGATATGCAGTTACGTGAGGCGAAAAAAGATCTGACAGAAGAATTTAAAATCTTCGAAGAAGGAATTTTCTCACGTGCTAGGAGCTTGCTATTGAGCTCGGGCCGTTCTGAAGGCGATTTGGCGCGAATGAAACCAGTTGATTGGTTTGAAATCGCGTTAATTGATGAAGATGCTCAGACTCATCTTGAACAGATTGCTGAGCAGTATGACGAGCTTAAAGCTGACTTTGAGAAAAAATTAGATGTGAAACGACGTAAGATCACCCAAGGTGATGATCTGGCGCCGGGCGTACTGAAAATTGTCAAAGTTTATCTGGCTGTAAAACGCCGTATCCAACCTGGGGATAAAATGGCCGGACGTCACGGGAACAAAGGGGTGGTTTCAATCATCGTTCCTCGTGAAGACATGCCTTACGATGAAACTGGTCATCCGGTTGATATCGTATTGAACC
This sequence comes from Candidatus Celerinatantimonas neptuna, assembly GCA_911810475.1. Classification (NCBI taxonomy): domain Bacteria; kingdom Pseudomonadati; phylum Pseudomonadota; class Gammaproteobacteria; family Celerinatantimonadaceae; genus Celerinatantimonas; species Candidatus Celerinatantimonas neptuna. The sequence continues at coordinate 1,123,272 of OU461276.1, read as the reverse complement.
CACTTGGGGTCCCATCGCGAATGAATATTGGTCAGGTGTTAGAAACGCATCTGGGGATGGCAGCAAAAGGCGTCGGTCAGAAAATTGATGCCATGCTCAAAGATCAGCGTGGTGTTGAACTGGATAAACTGCGTGATTTTATTCAGCAGGTTTACGATCTGGGTCATACCCGTCAGCATGTCAATCTTGAAGAATTCAGCGATGAAGAACTAATGACTTTGGCGCAGAACCTCCGTAAAGGGGTTCCCATGGCAACACCAGCATTTGATGGTGCACGTGAACCGGAAATTAAAGAACTGCTACGTTTGGCTGATATTCCTGATTCAGGTCAAATCCAGCTTTATGATGGCCGTACTGGTATGCCATTTGAACGTCAGACCACAGTTGGCTATATGTATATGCTTAAATTGAACCATTTGGTCGATGACAAAATGCATGCTCGTTCGACTGGTTCTTATAGTTTGGTTACACAGCAGCCATTGGGTGGTAAAGCTCAATTTGGTGGTCAGCGCTTCGGTGAGATGGAGGTGTGGGCACTGGAAGCTTACGGTGCAGCATATACCTTACAGGAAATGCTGACTGTGAAGTCGGATGATGTTAATGGTAGAACAAAAATGTATAAAAACATTGTGGATGGCAGCCATAAAATGGAGCCAGGTATTCCAGAATCGTTTAACGTTCTGCTCAAAGAGATCCGCTCGCTGGGTATCAACATCGAATTGGATCAGGAATAGTCGTTAGTATATCGGCAACTTAATTTGGGGGAGCGCTGTTAAAGCGCCTCCTGGGTTTGACTCCACACTGGAGAGAAACGTGAAAGACTTACTTAAGTTTCTTAAGCAACAAAATAAGACCGAAGAGTTTGAAGGGATCAAGATTGGTCTGGCTTCGCCAGATCAGATCCGAAGCTGGTCATTTGGTGAAGTAAAAAAACCGGAAACGATCAACTATCGTACTTTCAAACCAGAACGTGATGGTCTGTTCTGTGCCCGGATTTTTGGTCCGGTTAAAGATTATGAGTGTTTGTGTGGTAAATACAAACGCTTGAAACATCGCGGTGTGATCTGTGAAAAATGTGGCGTTGAAGTCACTCAGTCTAAAGTTCGTCGTGAACGGATGGGTCACATTGAGTTGGCATCGCCAGTTGCTCATATCTGGTTTTTGAAATCATTGCCATCACGCATTGGTTTATTACTGGATATGACTTTGCGCGATATCGAACGCGTACTTTATTTTGAGTCATTCGTTGTAACCGAAGCAGGTATGACCTCGCTTGAGCGTGGTCAGATGCTGACTGAAGAACAGTACCTCGATGCGTTAGAAGAATACGGTGATGAATTTGAAGCTAAAATGGGTGCAGAAGCTGTTTTAGAATTGCTTCGTCACCTTGAACTGCCTCAAGAAATCGAGCGGATGCGTGAAGAGTTATCTGAAACCAATTCAGAAACCAAACGTAAAAAGCTGACCAAGCGTTTGAAATTGATGGAAGCGTTTGAGCAATCAGGTAATAAGCCTGAGTGGATGATTATGACCGTATTACCGGTTCTTCCACCTGATTTACGTCCGTTGGTTCCTTTGGATGGTGGTCGGTTTGCAACATCCGATCTGAATGATTTGTATCGTCGGGTGATTAACCGTAATAACCGTTTGAAACGACTGTTGGACTTGGCTGCTCCGGATATTATCGTACGTAACGAAAAACGGATGCTTCAAGAAGCGGTTGATGCATTACTAGATAATGGTCGTCGTGGCCGCGCGATTACAGGTTCAAACAAACGTCCACTGAAATCTCTTGCCGACATGATCAAAGGGAAACAAGGTCGTTTCCGTCAGAACCTGTTGGGTAAACGTGTGGATTACTCTGGCCGCTCAGTTATTACTGTCGGTCCATATCTGCGTTTGCATCAGTGTGGTCTGCCGAAAAAAATGGCATTGGAGTTATTCAAACCATTTATTTACGGCAAATTAGAAGCTCGTGGATTAGCGACCACCATTAAAGCGGCTAAGAAAATGGTCGAGCGTGAAGGCGGTGAAGTTTGGGATATCTTAGAAGAAGTTATCCGCGAACATCCAGTCATGCTTAACCGTGCACCGACATTGCACAGATTGGGTATTCAGGCATTCGAACCTGTACTGATTGAAGGTAAAGCTATTCAGTTACACCCTCTGGTTTGTGCGGCATATAACGCCGACTTCGACGGTGACCAGATGGCTGTACACGTGCCGTTGACACTAGAAGCGCAGCTCGAAGCGCGTTCTTTAATGATGTCTACGAATAACGTATTGTCTCCTGCAAACGGTGAGCCGATTATCGTTCCTTCTCAAGACGTGGTCTTGGGTCTTTACTATATGACCCGAACAAAGATTAACGTAAAAGGGGAAGGCATGTTACTGGCTGGCCCAAAAGAAGCTGAAAAACTGTATCGGGCAGGTCTGGTCGATTTGCATGCTCGCGTGAAAGTTCGTTTGCGTGAAGTCGAAATCGCAGAAGATGGTTCTCGTATTGAAAAAATCGAGATGAAAGATACAACTGTTGGTCGTGCCATTATGTGGCTGATTGTTCCTGACGGTATGCCTTTCTCACTGGTCGATCAGCCTCTGGGTAAAAAACAGATTTCTAAACTGATTAACGTTTGTTATCGCCGTCTTGGTCTGAAAGCATCTGTTATTTTTGCTGACCAGTTGATGTATACCGGTTATCACTATGCAACGCTTTCTGGTATTTCTATCGGTATTAACGATATGGAAATTCCACCGGAAAAAGCTCAAATCATCAGTGATGCTGAAGCTGAAGTAACTGAAATTCAGGAACAGTTCCAGAGCGGTTTGGTTACAGCGGGTGAACGTTATAACAAAGCAATCGACATCTGGGCGACAGCAAATGATAAACTGTCAAAAGCAATGATGGCAAACCTGTCGACTGAAACCGTTATTAACCATGATGGTGAAGAAGAAACACAGGACTCGTTTAACAGTATTTATATGATGGCTGACTCTGGTGCTCGTGGTAGTGCGGCTCAGATTCGTCAGTTAGCTGGTATGCGTGGTTTGATGGCGACACCAGATGGTTCGATCATTGAAACACCGATTATTGCGAACTTCCGTGAAGGTCTGAATGTACTTCAGTACTTCATTTCTACCCACGGTGCTCGTAAAGGTTTGGCGGATACAGCTCTTAAAACGGCAAACTCTGGTTACCTGACTCGTCGTCTGGTAGATGTTGCACAGGATTTGGTGATCGTCGAAGACGATTGTGGTACCCACAACGGAGTCGTTATGACACCGCTGATCGAAGGTGGTGATGTTGTTGAACCACTACGAGAACGAGTACTGGGCCGGGTAGTCGCAGAGGATGTATTTAAACCAGGTAGTGAAAGTGAAATTCTGGTTGAACGTAATACTCTTCTTGATGAAAAACTCTGTGACTTCTTAGAAGATAATTCTGTTGATCACGTTAAAGTTCGCTCAGTGATTAGCTGTGAAGTCGATTACGGTGTCTGTGCAAAATGTTACGGTCGTGATTTGGCTCGTGGTCACTTAGTCGGGATTGGCGAAGCGGTTGGTGTTGTTGCGGCTCAGTCTATTGGTGAACCAGGTACACAGTTGACGATGCGTACGTTCCACATCGGTGGTGCGGCATCGCGTGCTGCTGCTGAAAGTAGCATTCAGGTGAAAAATTCGGGTCGGGTCAAACTGCACAATGCAAAATATGTTAAAAACTCGGATGGCAAAGTCGTCATTACGTCACGTTCGACAGAACTGACCATTATTGATGAGTTGGGACGAACTAAAGAAAGTCATAAACTGACTTATGGTAGTATCCTTGAAGCTCAGGATGGTGGTGAAGTAACTGCTGGCGATATTGTTGCCAACTGGGATCCGCATACTCACCCAATTATTACTGAAGTAGCTGGGCATATTAAATTCGTCGACATGATCGAGGGTATGACCATCAGCCGTCAGACCGATGAGCTGACTGGTTTGTCCAGCATTGTGGTGATGGATGCTAATGAACGTTCTGGCGCAGGTAAAGAAATGCGTCCGATGGTTAAGATGGTTGATGATGATGGTCAGGATCTATTGATTCCAGGAACCGAAGTCGTAGCCTCTTACTTTCTGCCTGGTAAAGCGATTGTAAACCTCGAGGATGGTTCTGTCGTCAATATTGGTGATGCTCTTGCTCGTATTCCACAAGAATCAGGTGGTACGAAGGATATTACCGGTGGTCTGCCTCGGGTTGCGGACCTGTTTGAAGCCCGTCAGCCGAAAGAACCGGCTATTCTGGCTGAAATCACAGGTACGATCAGTTTTGGTAAAGAGACTAAAGGTAAACGTCGTTTGGTGATTACACCGCAAGAAGGTGATGCATACGAAGAGATGATTCCAAAATGGCGTAACCTGAATGTGTTCGAAGGTGAAAAAGTCCAGAAAGGGGAAGTGATCGCTGATGGAGCAGAATCGCCACATGACATTCTGCGTTTACGTGGTATCGGTGCTGTTTCAAGCTATATCGTGAACGAAGTTCAGGATGTTTATCGTTTGCAAGGTGTAAAAATCAACGATAAACATATCGAAACAATTATTCGTCAGATGCTGCGTAAGTGCATTATTATGAATGCAGGTGATAGTGCATTATTGCCTGGAGAGCAAGTCGAAGTGGCTCGCGTAAATATCGAGAATCGTCGTCTAGAATCCGAAGGTAAACTTCCTGCAACTTATCAGCGAGAATTGCTGGGTATTACTAAAGCATCACTCTCGACTGAATCGTTCATTTCTGCGGCATCGTTCCAGGAAACAACGAGAGTTCTGACTGAAGCTGCCGTGAGTGGTAAACAGGATGAATTACGTGGATTGAAAGAAAACGTGATTGTTGGACGTTTGATCCCGGCAGGTACTGGCTTTGCCTATCATCAGAAACGTCGTAGCCGTAATGAGCCGGCACCGCAGGTTACTGCTGATGAAGCAGAACAGAACTTGGCTGATTTGCTGAACGCGGCAGATCAAAGCGAATAAACCAGCCGGTTCAGGTATGTATGTTAAAAAGCAAGTGCATATGCACTTGCTTTTTTCTTTGGGGGCTTTAGAAGTCGGAAGATTAAGACGAAAGTGTAGTTGACAAATATAGTATTGCTGCACAGACTGAATCATTCTAAATTAAATGATAAACTATCAGGATGGATTATGAGTAAGCAGATCGTATCAACTAATGATGCACCCGCAGCTATTGGCCCATATTCTCAAGCGATTAAAATTGATGGAATTGTCTATACATCTGGCCAAATCCCTTTAGACCCAGCAACAATGGAACTTGTTGAAGGGGATATTACCGTTCAGGCGAAGCGTGTCATGGATAACTTAATGGCTATTCTTGAGGCTGCCGGGGCTGATGCTAATACTGTTGTCAAAACAACCTGTTTTTTAAGTGATATCACTAATTTCTCAGCGTTTAATGAAGTTTATGGCAGCTATTTTACAGAGACTGCGCCTGCTCGTTCATGTGTGGAAGTTGCACGATTACCTAAAGATGTATTGGTCGAAGTTGAAGCTGTCGCATACGTAAAATAATGTTTCTAAGTTATACTTTATTGGTAACACAGCCACCTTATGGTCGGGAAGGCGGTTCGACAGCATTTCGCTTTGCCAGAGAAGTGGTTGACGCTGGACACCGACTTGACACGGTTTTTTTCTATCAGGATGGTGTTCAGCATGCCAATATGCTGCTTTATCCCGCAACTGATGAGGTAAATTTATATCATCAATGGTGTGATTTGGCTTCTGATAGCCAATGCCGGTTGCTGGTTTGTGTAAGTGCTGCAGAGCGTCGAGGGGTTATTGGGGAGAACCAGGCTAAAACCAATGGTTGGACCCATTTTAATATTGAATCACCATTTGTGATTGCGGGCCTTTCAGAATTAGCTATAGCGATGCAACAGAGTGACAGGTTTTTGCAATTATGAAATCGACACTGTTTATTCTGGAATCAGCACCACATGGTTCAAGTTGTTCGCGAGAGGCGCTAGATGCGATTCTTGCAACATCGGCGATCCATGATGACATCAGTGTACTATTTGACGGGGATGGAGTATGGCAGTTGATTAAAGGCCAGCATCCACAAGTTATTTTACAGCGTCATATTGAACCGACCTTTGCGATGCTGTCTCTGTATGATATCGAGAATATCTATGTTGCAGAGCATGCTATGCAACATAGAGCACTGTCAGAAGAGATCTTCTGTATTGATATTCAGCCAATCAATGATGCTATGGTAAGGGATTTAATTCATCGGCATGAGTTGATATTGAGGTTCTAAGTGTTACATATTCTACGTGATGGGCGATATTCCGGGAATGGTTTTTTAAAGTGTTCGAAGGCTATCACCTCAGAAGATCGTTTATTGTTAATAGAAAATGCTGTTTATTTACCTCAATTCTCAATTGAGATGTTAGTTCAGTTGAATGAACAGAATCGATTGTTTCTTTTGTCTGATGATGTTCAGGCTAGGGGACTGATTTATGATGATTCCTATCAGCTGATTTCGATGGCACAGTGGGTTGAGCTGACAGAAATGTACACCCCAACTTTGACTTGGTCCATGTCATATTAATCGGGTGAAATTTGACTATAATTGTAATCAGCTTAATTTAAGGTCAATTTTAAGCTAATTTAACCGCGAATATGGCTTGTGAATCTTGACTCTCCCTGGCCAAGCGAATAAAATTTCGCCTCCCCAATTTGTGGGAGGATTTTTCACATGTTTAAAAAGTTGAAACCAGGAGCTATTTTCAATGGCAACCATTAACCAGTTGGTCCGCAAAGCGCGTAGCCCAAAAGTTGTTAAAAACAACGTACCGGCTCTGCAAGCGTGCCCACAACGTCGTGGTGTTTGTACTCGTGTATATACCACCACTCCTAAAAAACCTAACTCAGCACTGCGTAAAGTTGCACGTGTTCGCTTAACTAACGGTTATGAAGTGACTTCATACATCGGTGGTGAAGGCCATAACCTGCAAGAGCATTCAGTGATTCTTATTCGTGGCGGTCGTGTAAAAGACTTGCCAGGTGTTCGTTACCATACCGTTCGCGGTGCTTTGGATTGTGCCGGTGTAAATGATCGCCGTCAGGGTCGTTCTAAATACGGTGCGAAACGGCCTAAGTCTTAATGGTTCTCCGTTAAGTAAGGCCAAACATATATATCAACGAAGTTTATTTAATTCGTTTTGGGGAAACCTGAAGCAAATCGGAGAATACTAAGATGCCAAGACGTCGCGTCATCGGTCAACGTAAAATTCTGCCAGATCCTAAGTTCGGATCCGAACTGTTGGCCAAATTTGTCAACGTAGTTATGGTTGACGGCAAAAAATCTATATCTGAAAAAATTGTATATGGTGCGCTAGATATTGCTGCTGAAAAATCAGGCAAAGCTCATCAGGAAATTTTTGAAGTAGCTCTGGAAAACGTGCGCCCTTCAGTGGAAGTTAAATCACGCCGTGTCGGTGGTTCAACTTACCAGGTTCCAGTTGAAGTGCGTCCTGTTCGTCGTAATACCTTAGGTATGCGCTGGATGGTTGATGCTGCACGTAAACGTGGTGAAAAATCTATGGCTCAGCGCCTTGCTGGTGAAATCCTGGATGCAGCTGAGAACAAAGGCTCTGCGGTTAAAAAACGTGAAGACGTACACCGTATGGCTGACGCAAACAAAGCGTTTGCTCATTACCGTTGGTAATTTTCTTGCGGCAACAAGATGTTGCCGCGATTTTTTATCGGATATATCTCTAAGGGTATGCCCTTAGTAAGAGGATAAGAATGGCTCGCACAACTCCAATCGAGCGCTATCGTAATATCGGTATTTGTGCTCACGTGGATGCAGGTAAAACGACTACAACCGAACGCATTCTGTTCTACACCGGTCTGTCTCACAAAATTGGTGAAGTTCATGATGGAGCTGCCACCATGGACTGGATGGAACAAGAGCAAGAACGTGGTATTACTATTACGTCTGCTGCAACTACAACCTTCTGGCAAGGTATGCAGGCTCAGTTCGATCAACATCGTATTAACATCATCGACACCCCTGGACACGTTGACTTTACTATTGAAGTTGAACGTTCTTTGCGTGTTCTTGATGGTGCAGTAGTTGTTTTCTGTGGCTCTTCAGGTGTTGAACCTCAGTCTGAAACAGTATGGCGTCAGGCTGATAAATATCAGGTTCCCCGGATGGTTTTCATCAATAAGATGGACCGTGCTGGTGCTGATTTTGAACGTGTAGTTGACCAGATCCGTAACCGTTTGGGCGCAACTTGTGTACCAATTCAATTGAACATTGGTGCTGAAGATGAGTTCAAAGGTGTTATTGATCTTATCAAAATGAAAGCAATCAACTGGAATGAAGAAGATAAGGGAATGACATTCACTTATGACGAAATTCCAGCAGAACTTGCTGATAAAGCAGCAGAAATGCGTGAGTATATGGTTGAAGCCGCGGCTGAAGCTACTGACGAGTTGATGGATAAATACCTTGAAGGAGGTGATTTATCAGAAGACGAAATTAAAGATGCTCTTCGTCAACGAACTCTGAACAACGAAATCGTTGTGGCGACCTGTGGTAGTGCCTTTAAAAATAAAGGTGTTCAGGCTGTACTTGATGCGGTTATCGAATTTATGCCATCACCAATTGATGTCCCATCAATTAAAGGTGAAGACGAAGACGGAAATGAAATTGAACGTCATGCTGATGACAAAGAACCGTTCTCATCATTGGCATTTAAAATTGCAACCGACCCATTCGTTGGTACTCTGACATTCCTGCGTGTTTATTCAGGTGTCGTGAATTCAGGGGATCAGGTTTACAACTCAGTCAAACTGAAACGTGAACGTATTGGTCGTATTGTTCAGATGCACTCGAATGATCGTAAAGAGATCAAAGAGATTCGCGCAGGTGATATTGCCGCAGCGATTGGTCTGAAAGATGTGACTACAGGTGATACTTTGTGTGACATGAGCAACAAAGTTGTTCTGGAACGTATGGAATTCCCTGAACCGGTTATCTCTATTGCTGTTGAGCCAAGAACTAAAGCCGACCAGGAAAAAATGGGTATTGCGCTTGGTAAATTGGCCGCTGAAGATCCTTCATTCCGTGTCGAAACTGATGAAGAATCAGGTCAGACTATTATCTCCGGTATGGGTGAACTTCATCTGGATATTATCGTCGACCGGATGAAACGTGAATTCAACGTTGAATGTAATGTCGGTAAACCACAGGTTGCTTATCGCGAAACGATCCGCAATGCAGTGGAAGTTGAAGGTAAATTTGTTCGTCAGTCTGGTGGTCGTGGTCAGTATGGCCACGTATGGTTAAAACTGGCACCTCAAGAAGCTGGTTCTGGTTACGAATTTGAGAACAAAATTGTGGGTGGCGTTGTACCGAAAGAGTACATTCCAGCTGTTGACAAAGGTGTTCAGGAACAGATGTCTCAGGGTGTGATCGCGGGTTATCCTGTCCTTGATGTGAAAGTCACTTTGTTCGATGGTTCTTACCATGATGTTGACTCCAATGAAATGGCGTTCAAAATTGCAGGTTCTATGGGCTTCAAAAAAGGTGCCCTGGAAGCGAACCCAGTTCTGCTTGAACCAATGATGAAAGTAGAAGTTACTACTCCAGAAGAGTGGATGGGGGATGTTGTCGGTGATTTGAACCGTCGTCGTGGTATGATTGAAGGTATGGATGAAGGCGCTGTTGGCCTGAAAATCGTCCGAGCCAAAGTGCCACTGGCCGAAATGTTCGGCTATGCAACAGACCTGCGCTCTGCAACTCAGGGGCGTGCTTCTTATTCTATGGAATTCCAGGAATATAATGAAGCGCCTAAAAATGTTGCAGAAGCTGTAATTGAAGCTAAAACTAAATAATCCATTTAGACAAGGCCTGCCTGTAATAGGTAGGTCTGATAAATTAGAAGGTACTTATTGTGTCTAAAGAAAAATTTGAACGTTCGAAACCGCATGTTAACGTTGGCACCATCGGTCACGTTGACCACGGTAAAACGACCCTGACAGCAGCGATCACAACCGTCTTAGCGAAACAGTTCGGTGGTGCAGCGAAAGACTTTGCATCAATCGATAACGCGCCGGAAGAACGTGAACGTGGTATTACCATCAACACATCTCACGTCGAATATGATACAGAAGCCCGTCACTATGCACACGTAGATTGCCCAGGACACGCGGATTATGTTAAGAACATGATTACCGGTGCAGCACAGATGGACGGAGCGATTCTGGTTGTAGCAGCGACAGATGGTCCAATGCCACAGACTCGTGAACACATCCTGTTATCCCGTCAGGTCGGCGTACCTTACATCATCGTATTCATGAACAAATGTGACATGGTTGATGATGAAGAACTTCTGGAATTGGTAGAAATGGAAGTTCGTGAATTGCTGACTGAATATGACTTCCCAGGTGATGACCTGCCCGTGATTCAGGGTAGTGCACTGGGCGCATTGAACGGTGAAGCGAAATGGGAAGAAAAAATTCTTGAATTAGCGAAAGCGCTGGATGATTGTATCCCAGAACCGATTCGTGATATTGACCACCCATTCTTGCTGCCAATTGAAGATGTATTCTCAATTTCAGGCCGTGGTACCGTAGTCACAGGTCGTGTAGAACGTGGTATTTTGAAAGTTGGTGATGAAGTTGAAATCGTGGGTATTCACGACACCACTAAAACCACATGTACAGGTGTAGAAATGTTCCGTAAACTGTTGGACGAAGGTCGTGCAGGTGAGAACATTGGTGCGCTGCTGCGTGGTACAAAACGTGATGAAGTTGAACGTGGACAGGTTCTGGCGAAACCAGGAACAATCACTCCACATACCAAATTCGAAGCAGAAGTATACGTACTGAGCAAAGAAGAAGGTGGTCGTCATACGCCATTTTTCAAAGGTTATCGTCCCCAGTTCTATTTCCGTACAACGGACGTAACCGGAGCGGTTCAGTTACCAGAAGGTGTAGAAATGGTAATGCCAGGTGACAACGTGAAATTCGAAGTTGACCTGATTTGCCCAATCGCAATGGACGAAGGTCTGCGATTTGCGATCCGTGAAGGTGGCCGTACAGTAGGCGCTGGTGTGGTATCAAAAATCTTGGCGTAATAGCGAGAGATACACAAGAGAGAGGTCGTCTGAAGGCGGCCTTTTTTATATCTGAGTTTTTTAATTTGGGTCTAACCCCAATTCGGGATAAGAGGCTGCAATAAAGAGTAGTTTTTTATGGTGTATCAGCTCTATTACTACCCCAGAAGTGCAAGTTTACTTCCTCATATGTTACTGCATCATATGAGTTTGGAATATCAACTGGTTCTTGTTGATAAACGAAAGCATGCTCAGAAATCCTGTGATTATCTTAAACTTAATCCGGCGGGAAGAATTCCTACACTAGTTGATGATGGATTGGTTATTTTTGAGACCCCTGCGATTTGTATTCATCTGTGTGAGCAACATTCTGAATATGATTTAATCCCTGTTATGGGTTCTTCAAAACGTCCTTTATTTTTCCAGTGGCTGAGTTATTTAAACAATACACTGCAAGTCGAGTTAATGATTCGATTTTACCCTCACCGACATACAACAGATAATACGAATATTGGATCGATTATTGCCGCGCAAAATATAAGGATTAGGGATATATTATTGCTGATTGATGAGCAACTTTCTGATCGGCGATACTTACTTGGGAATAAAATTAGTGCATGTGATTTTTACCTTTTTATGTTGGCTGGCTGGGCGTTATCAATAGAGCCTTCTCCACTATCATATATTCATCTAGGGCCTTATCTTAAATCTCTGGTAAATCACCCGACAATTAAGTCTGTTTATAAAGAAGAAGGAATTAGTTTACAAAAGGTATTAGAAGATTAGCTGGGTTGTTATGGTGATTCACAATGACCCTATGTCAAAAGAATAATTATAGATCGTTTATTACTTTATTTGTTAATAGAAATGGCCATCAGAAACTTTTAACGGATGGCCATTGATTAACAAGGATCTTATATATACCTTTTAAATCATCAGAAGCATGTCTTAATAAAGTGCATCAAGATATCAAAAAGTGGCTAATTTCCTCGTGGAGGGTCTCTTGATATTGATCCAGCCATGCATAGCGCGAACGATAGGTTTTACGACGCGAGCGCTTGATGTCTTCAATCGGTCGACGATTGGAAATGAGCGGTAATTCATAAAACCACTGATTAGATTCCTGACCATCGAGTTCTTGCCATAATCGATCATAGTCCAGATTAAATCGCTGAGCTTTGCCGTGGTAACGTTTGGCGTTATAGATATGAGTTTCATTTTTAACAGCATAAATATGTTGAATATCAATGCATTGAGCTAGTAACCGTAAACTCTCGACCAAAAAAGATTTCGGGCGCATGCCATGAAATGCTTTGGTGAATTTATGGCTGAAACCATTATCATGGGCGCTTCCCTGAATGCAACCGATATGAAAGCTATGGTCCTGATAAGTAAATGCGAGAATATAGTAAGGTTCACCTTGCTCGTTACGTATAGAAAGCGCTAATTCACCTTCTTTACGTACTTTTCCATCAAAGCCAAGTGTTAAATAATAACTGGCTTCATCTGTTTTTAACGTATGTAAGATAATTTCATTGAGATAAATTTGTTCTCGCGCCTGAGCCGTAAAGGTATTCTCAAGCCAGGTATAGTGATCATCTAGTAGTTGGATTATCGCTTGTTTGGAAAGACCGACGTGTAGAAATGGGATCATGCATTTCATGAGATATTTTGGTTGCTCAACCAATAATTTCGAACGTTCACCTTGCGCGAATAAATTGACCATTTGCTGAAAATAACGATGAAATACAATTGCACGGAATGTGAATTTAACGACATTTCTTAATTTATGTCTTGGATTGAAACTACACGCTTGCAGCGCCATATTTATAATCACGACAGATACCACTCTTATTCTGATTTAAATTAATACGAGCTCATGATGAGCAATATATATGGGTCATCAATACCGGCGATGGATATGCCGATTATTCGATATATTAATAAGTAGATCTCTGAGAGCATGCCTTATATTGTTTCTCAGGCTTTTCTCTCATCAGGTAGAGCGATTCAGCGGTTTTCCGAAAAGTATCAACACTAGGTGCAGAGGGCCTTCGAGGTGATAGCAGATGGTTATACGGGCAAACGATACGTGCATAGCCGTTCATACAAACCATGATCGCATGTCAATACGAATAAACACTGCTTAAAATATTTATTTCACATCTATTCCGGTTAGTGAAATAGTTAGCTAAGCTCAGAATAAATATTCTTAAAATTCAACCACGAAGATCAGTTTACCTACAGGTAAGATTGATATTTTCTGGAGCGATCCATCAGTTATAACCATGTCCAGTAACATTGTGGAGCCAATATCTACTCAGCTGCCAATTATAGCCAGTTGCTTTCATCTGTGCAATTGGAGCGATTCTCATATGTATGAAATATTTAGTTGGGGAAAATTATAAATTCATATATTTCATTTTTGTCGGGAGTTTGTGGAAACAGATAGTTATAATATTAAATTTAGATCTGAATTTTAGCATTAACATGTATATTTTTTATATGTATCATCAATATCTATTGAAGGTAAGTTAAAGACAAGTTTATGAAAATTTTGATTCGTCTATTTTTTAAGGTATTACGCCGAGTTTTAATGCCATTTATGCTGATCTATGCTGAATTATCAAAGCCCAAACCAATTAAAAGGGATCCGACCAAACAAGTTGAAATTGCCCGCCAGTGTAGTCAGTTGACCTTGTATCAATTTGCAACATGTCCGTTTTGTATCAAAGTTAAAAAAGAAATTCATCGTTTATGTTTACCCATTCAGATGGCGAATATCAGGCGAGCCCCCAAAGCCCGACAGCGTCTATCTGAAGGAGGGGGAAAGCAACAAGTGCCATGTTTACATATCATCCATGATGATGGTCGACAGGAATGGATGTATGAATCAAATGATATTAATCGCTATCTACAGCAGAAATTTAGTGATTAGTTCAATGTGATGAATGATGTGAGGTCATAATGTTTATTCATGACCTCACGACTATTGTCTTTTTTCAATTAGTTTTCTTCAGTTCAGTCATTTTTGTATCGCTTTATCTTAGCGTCTACCCATGACTAAAAGAGTGATATTTGCCGATTCATGATTGAATCGCTAGTTCTCTATTTATATGGGATGATCATTACGGTCTGCTCTTGTCTGTGGCCATCATCAACCTTTTGGACCCACAATTAAAATTTATTGCTATATTGGTGTACTAGGGCAAATCAAACGAAAAATGATTTTTTTCCGGTAGTTGCTAGATATGGATTCCTTTCCTAGACTCAATTTATCGGTATGGAGAGTTAAAGGAATTAGCATGCGTTTGCATTCAATACAGATCAAAATGATGCTTCCTATTTTTATTTTGGCTATTATCCTGGCCAGTCTTTTCTCATTGATGATGTTTATGACTACGATCCAAAAGGATGCGATGAAAAGGCAGGCAGAGCATTATTTTGAGGCTATAACCTCTGTACTTAATGCAGATCGTGATATTTATCAGGCTCGTTTGGCGCAAGAAAAAATATTGAGCCATGAGGGAACACTCTCTGAAAACCGGGCAATTTTTGAAGAGAATGCACAGCAGGTCTTAGATCGATTTCATAAGTACCGGGGATATATTGCGGATGAACCGGAGTTGGTGACACCATTTGAGTCATTTGATCAGCGTTATGACCAATGGATGCAGGCGAGCAAAAATCTATTGAGCTCATCAGAAGCTGGCATCAAGCTTTCGGATGAATTTATTAATCTCGATAAAAAATTTCAGCTGATAAGGAATATGCTTGACAGAGCAGGGGAGAATTTACGCAATCACACCCGTCGTATAGAAGCAATAGATAGCTCTACGGCTAAAGATATTGAACGATATGTCGAAGCGGTTACCGAGGTTTTGAATGCCGATCGTGATCTTTACCAGGCACGTTTAGCACAACAGAAAATTATTAATGGTATTGGGGATTTTGAGAAGAATAAAGCGTATTTTCAGGAAAATGCCCAGCAGGCCATACGACGTTTTCATAGTTATCGTAGTTATTTATCTTCAGAGCCAGAACTTATCAAACCTTATGATGATTTTGATGCGATATTTAATGAATGGTTTCAGGAAAGTAAAGTTTTCTTAGCCTCTCCCCAGGCTTCGAAAAAAGCGTATTTACCAAAACACTTTGAAGTAGCAGATAAAAAATTCGATGAATTACGGGAATTACTAGATAAAGCAGGCGAATTAGTTCGAAACCATGCTCGTGGTGCTGAAAAACAAATGGTCAAAAGGATCAATTATTATCAGAATATGGCGATGATTATCATTGTGATCGCCTTTTTGGTTGCGGCCAGTGTCGGTTATCTGGTTCCCCGGCAATTGACCAACAATGTTGAAAATATGGCGCGTCGAATCAGAGAGATTGCTGAGGGTGATGGTGATTTGACCCAACGTATCAATTCTCAGTCTAAAGATGAACTCGGTGACTTGGCCAATGAATTTGACGGTTTTGTTGAGCGTTTAAGAACGATCATTCATAGCGTACAGACACAATCAGGTAGTTTAGGGAATATGACAACGTCATTAAATGATGTATCTGAAAAAGCAGGGAGTATTACGCATGCATTGGTCAGTGCTTCAGATATGATTGTGAGTGCTGGTAATGAAATGAGTATGTCCAATCAGCAGATGGCGGAGGTTGCTAAAAATACGGCAGATGAGGCAGATAATTCAAGCCAGTTAACTAAACAGGGGATGGATGCCGTTCATTCATCCAACCAGGCAATTGAAAGTTTGGCGAATGATATTGAACAGGCGTTAACTCATTCGAATGAATTAGAGAAAAGTTCAGAAGCTATTGCCTCCGTGTTGGAAGTCATTCGAAAAATTGCCGAACAGACCAATTTATTAGCACTGAATGCTGCTATCGAAGCGGCTCGTGCAGGTGAACAAGGGCGAGGCTTTGCAGTTGTTGCTGATGAAGTTCGTACCCTGGCAACGCGAACTCGAGAAAGTACCAATGAAATTGAGTCAATGATTGAACAACTGAAAACGAATGTTCAAGAGTCTTCCCGTTCGATTAAAACGAGCCGGAGTAACGCGGATAATACCATAGAGACATTTAAAGAAGTGGCTCATATTTTTGATGCTCTAAGTAATTCCTTTGAAAAAGTGCAGGAAATGGCAGAGCATACGTCCCATGCGACTCAGGAGCAATCAACCGTTGCACATTCTATTACCGAAAACCTGCTGCAGCTAAAAGATCAGACGGATGGTGTCGAAGAAGTTTCAGGTTTGATCCGAACTCAGTCTTTACAGATTACTGAGTTATACCAGGAATTGAATAAGCATGTAGCAAGCTTCAAAGTTTAATTTGCGCCATATCAGAAAATAGTTCTGATATGGCGCAAATGAGAATAACGATTCAGTTTTCTGTTTATCCATTGGTTTATTTGGAGCCAGATATTGTCTAAGAACTCAGCTTTATAATTATTATTAGCAAGTCTTTTGATTGGCCATCTCTTGGTTCTTCGTGCATTTATCTGTGATTTATATTTTTTAGAAGAGCATGGATAAAAAAGCTGTAAAAAGTAAGTAAATACTTACAATTAATCTTATTCATCACGGAGATTGCGAATTCTGTTTTACCTCCACTTGAGCTAAAGATTCCTGTTTGAAAGTCATTTTTCTTAAGTGTGATGGCTTATGTAATATGTCGATTTAAAAAGTCTGTATTTTATCCAGATTAACTTATTTTGCGTTTGAAAACTCTGTAGGCGATAGCCGTTGCAACGATGGTTATCAACGTCAGGGCAATTAACTGGGGAGCTATAACATCAATGGTTGCCCCTTTGAGGTATACCTGCTTGGTGATATTAGTAAAGTGAAGAACAGGATTAATCCATACTATTTTTTGTAACCATAACGGCATATTTTCAACGGGAGCAACATAGCCTGATAGCAAGATGGCTGGCATCAAGAAAACGAAAACACCAATAAATGCCTGTTGCTGGGTTTTGCAAAAGGCTGAAATTAGTAATCCAACGCCAATGAGTGATAACCCATAGAGCAGCATTGCTGAATAGAAAAGTAATAATGATCCGTGAAATGGAATGCGATAGCCAAAGACGGATGTTGCAAAGACAATAGTTGCCTGGATCATAGCAACAATAATTGCAGGAATTGCTTTCCCGAGGAATATCTCCCCTGTACTTAAAGGTGAAACTAATAATTGCTCTAAAGTTCCCTGTTCCCGTTCTCGGGCTACGGAGAGAGATGTAACAATCATGACTCCAATGGTCGTTATCAAAGCGATGAGTGATGGAACAATGAACCATTTGTAATGAAGATTGGGATTGTACCAATTATGGATAATTAGAGCTTTGTTAAGATTCGTTGCCCCTGTTTGTTCAACATTAAATCGTTGGACTATTTGTGTGATATAGCTTGCTGCTATCTGGGCACTATTTGAGTCTCTACCATCTAATAATAATTGAACCTGCGTGGGTTTATGGGCCGCGATGCTGGCTGAAAAATCAGAAGGAATGCGAACAGCGAGAAGAGCTTTCTGATTATCGAGAATATTCCTCAGATCATGCTTATTGTACACCGGAATAATATGATCAAAAGTTTTACTATGCGCAACTCGTTGAACTAGTTTGACAGACGCTTCCCCGTTATCCTGATTAAACACGGCCAGACTAGCATGTGTAACATCCAATGTCGCTGCAAATGGAAAGACTAACACCTGTAAGATAACGGGTAAGATTAATAATGTTCGGGTTTGCTTTTCGTGCAGTAAGGATTGTAATTCTTTACGAATGAGCGTTAATAACCGGAAAAACATTATCGAACCTCCAATCTGGTGGGGGTTTTAAAATAGGTTAAACCAATAAATAATAGTGCCGATGCGAAAAGGTAGAGACTATTGATGGTGATAAGTACGCCTAAGTTTCCTGCCAGAAAGACTGTTTTAAGGATGCTGACAAAATAACGTGCCGGAACCATGTAACTCGCCAGTCTTACAATAGCGGGCATACTATCAATTTCAAAAACAAATCCAGAGAGCATTACAGCAGGAAGAAACGCTGCGTTTAATGCGATCATGGCGGCATTAAATTGATTTTTAGTAACTGTCGAGATTAATAGCCCGATTCCCATACTGCATGTTAGAAATAGCAGCGTTGTCAGAGTGAGAGTGAGTAGTGAGCCGCGAAGAGGAACATCGAGTACAACCGTTGCCACAACGACGCAAATACCCATGGCAAGTAATCCAAGTAGATAGTAGGGCAGTAGTTTTGACAGGAGCAGTTCAATACGTGTTAAGCGGGTGGATAATAGTGCTTCCATTGTGCCATTTTCCCACTCTCTTGCGATAACTAAAGAGGTAAGAATAGTGCCAATGACTGTCATAATAATGCTAATGGCACCGGGAATTATAAAGTGTCGACTTATCGCTGCTGGGTTAAACCAAACTCGTGTTGTCGTGCTGATCATCGTTTGGAGCGTATGGCCTTTTTGTAGGGCTCGTTGTTGTAACCATATTCGCCAGACACCTTGAACATAGCTCTGAACAAACTGAGCTGTATTGGGTTCGCTGCCATCGGTAATCAGTTGCAAGGGGGCAATTTTCCCTGAGGTGGTTAACTGGTCAAAATCTGTCGGTATGATAACAATGCCACGAATTGCACCACGTTGCATTTTTGCAATAAGTGGCTGACGATGATCGCTGACCGTAATGTGAAGATAAGGAGAGTCATGAAATGTTGTAATGAGGTTACGGGTTGCCGGGCCATTTTGCTCTGCAACGATACCGATATGCTGGATTCCTGTATCAAGATTGATACCATAGCCGAAAATAAAGAGCAGCAGTAAAGGGATAATAATTGCAATTAATGCGTTACTTGGATCTCTGATGATCTGGTAACTTTCTTTACGACACATCGCCAACAGGCGACGGATCGATATAGATGATCTTCGTGCTGTCATCAGCTTTCCCTTTGTGCGTCGATTAGTCGGATGAATGCATCTTCCATCGTCACTATATTTTCATCAGGGCGAGCAACTTGTTTTTTGAGAATATCCGGATGATCAACAGCAATCAGTTTTCCCTGAAAAACCAGACCAATGCGATCACAATATTCGGCTTCATCCATAAAGTGTGTGGTGACCATGACTGTAACCCCTTTTTCAACCATTCCGTTGATATGCAGCCAAAATTCGCGTCGGGTTAGAGGGTCAACACCAGACGTTGGTTCGTCAAGAAATAGAATATCGGGTTGATGCATTAATGCGCAGGCTAAAGCAAGACGTTGTTTAAAACCCAGAGGGAGTTTGTCGGGGGCCTGGTTTAAAATTGAACCAAATTGAAATGTTTCGATCATCTCAGCAATACGTTCTCGTTGTATGTGTCCCCGAAGGCCATAAGCACCAGAGAAGAACTGAAGATTTTGCATAATGCTCAGATTTCCGTACAGGGAAAATTTCTGAGCCATGTAGCCGAGTCGGGCGCGGATTTTACCAGGACTATGTTTGAGGTCCATTCCCAGTACATGCGCTTCACCAGATGAAATGGGTAATAGTCCACACATCATTCGGAATGTTGTTGATTTCCCTGCACCGTTAGGCCCTAAAAGCCCAAAAATTTCTCCTCGCTGGACGGTGAAATTAACATGGTCTGTTGCAATGAAGTCTCCGAATCGTCGGGTTAGGTTAATCGCTTCAATAGCGGGTTGTTCCTGATAAGGAATAACAGGAAGAATATCGGCCAGTTCTGAATGCCGGTTAACCTGACCTCCAAGTTTGTCAATGAAGGCATCTTCAAAGCGAGCCTGAGTCGTATGGATTTGTTCATGAGTCAATGTTAAAAGATTGGCTAAGTAGTGTTGTTGTTGCGGTTCGTTAATAATGGTCCGTATTTGTTCTCCTTGGAGCACTGCATCCCGAACACAATCTTGTTCAAGAACATGTTGGAGACGCTTTCTTGGTTTCGCCCCCCCATCTATCAGCAAACTACGACCCTGTATGGTACAGGTAAGTTGTTCCGGCTGTCCCTGAAATAAAAGCTCACCTTCATTCATTAGTAAGATATGTTGGCACTGCTCTGCTTCGTCTAAATAAGATGTACTCCAGACAATTAACATCCCATCATCAGCGAGTTCATGCACCATTCGCCATAGTTCCCGGCGTGAGATGGGATCGACACCGACTCCAGGTTCATCAAGCAGTAGAATTTTAGGCCGGCCAACTAACGTACAGGCTAATCCCAGTTTTTGTTTCATTCCACCAGATAATTTGCCTGCCGGGCGGCTTGTAAATGACGATAGATCGGTAAATTCCAGAAGTCTCTGGCAGGTAGCTGGCCATACATGTTTATCCACCCCCCGAAGATCCCGATAGAGATCAAGATTTTCCTGAACACTCAGATCGGTATACAAACCAAACTTTTGAGGCATATAACCTAAGTGTTCATGTAACTGTGCGCTATCGTGGATAGGATCGAATCCAAGTATATGAATATTTCCTTTACTGGCTTCTAATAATCCGGCAAACATCCGCAATAAAGTGGTCTTTCCCGCGCCATCCGGGCCAAGGAGGCCAGTAACATAACCAGACTCAATCGTCAGATCAAGGGGAGCAATCGCTGGTTTTCCCATACCGTTGAATGATTTTTCCAGGTCATGAGTGATAATTTTCGACTTATTCATGATGAGTCTTGGTTTTTGCAAATCGGACTGTGACGGGCATTCCCTGTCGCAATCGATTATCTGAGTCATCGACAATAATTCGTAACCGGTAGACCAGAGAGGTGCGTAATTGCTCTGTTTGCACCGTTTTTGGCGTAAATTCAGCAATTGGTGAGATAAAGCCAATATGACCATGATAGATATGATTGGGGGCGCTGTCTGTTGTAATGAACACTTTTCTACCGGGACGTGCCTGACCCAGGTTAACTTCATCAATATAGGCTTTAACCCATAACGGATGATTTAACGCTAAAGTGAATACCGTTGTTCCGGTTGCAACAATGGCTCCTGGCTGGTGGGCTCTGACTAAAATCGTTCCGTCGCTTGGGGCGTGCAATTGAGTATCTGACAGATTGAGTTTTGCTTCTTCGACACTAGCTTGTGCTTCTTGTAGTTGTGCCTGGGCCTGCTCAATTTGTTGTGGTCGATTTCCTTGTTGATATTGAGTAAGCTGTTGCTCAGCTGCCTTTAAGTCAGCCTGAGCCTGATCGCGCTGATTTCGCGCAGAATCTAATTGATCTTGTGAGATCGCTTGTTGATGACGTAATGAGAGGAATCGCTGATACGAGCGCTGGGCATAATGATAGGCGGATTCGAGCTGCTTGACTTGTTGTTGTGCCCGTGCAATTTGTTCGCTTCGATAGCCAGCTTGAAGTAAATCTAAGTTAGCTTGTGCAGCTTGATGGAGAGCCTGTGCTTTTTTTAGGGCAATTTTGTAGGGTTTTGCATCTAAAGTTGCGATTACTTGTCCAGGATGAACGGAGTCGCCTTCATCGATGGCCATTGTTTTTATTCGTCCACCGACCCGAAAGCTCAGTTCAACGGTTCGAATATCAATATTTCCATATAATGTTAATGGTGCTGTTGAACGGTGCTCGTTTCGGTAGAAGAAATATCCACTACTGGCCAGTGTGGCTAATATAATCAGTATTAATCCTGTTTTGAGCCTTCGATGCATAAATGTACCCTTACCATATGGATAATTTTATCATATCATATACTTCAAATATTAATTTGAAGTATAGTTTTATTAGATTAATTTAGTAAGGGGAAAATGATCTTAATATGAATGCAATGAAGGATAATTATCGTCGGCGCCGGATTGATGGAGAACAGACCAGGGATAGAATTCTTAAATCAGCGGGGAAGTTGTTTGCTGAGAATGGTTATAATGGCACAACTAGCAAGGCCATTTGCGAAGCGTCAGGGGTTAATTTAGCGGCTGTCAACTACCATTTCGGTAGTCGGGAAGGTCTTTATAAGACTATTTTGAGCCAGGTTCATGAATCGCTGATGAAGATAGATCATTTAGATAATATACTGGATAGTAATTTATCTGCAGAACAAAAATTAGAACAATTTATAGATGAACTTGTTGTGGCCATTTTAGACGCTGAAAGTTGGAATTTGCGTGTTTGGGCCCGAGAGATTGCAGCACCATCTGAATGTTTACCTCAATTGATGGATTCTCAGATTTTCCCCAAGTTTGACCGATTGTGTAAGATGATTAGTCAAGTGACAGGGTTTGACGAAGGTGAGACTAAATTATTGCCTGCTGTTTTTAGTATTATGGCTCCATGCTTGTTGCTTTTGATTAGCCATCGTGAAGCCCATATGCCTTTTGATGATATCTTTACTTATCCTCCAGAGGAATTAAGCCGTTATCTGTGTCAATTTTTATTAGCAGGCCTTAAGGCATTAGCAAAAGATTGATGACTGTTTGTGTTGGAATTGTGAATTGTCATTGAGATCGTTAAATGCGGATGACGATTACAAACATCCGCAATTTAACTTTAATTGGGTGACTTGTCCCGGATTATGCTATCGAGAATTCGGGATAAGAAATCACAATTAAATGGTAACTATTCATGGTGAGTTAGAAAAGGTTTCCTTATCCTGGGCTGAGGTTAATGACTATAACGATATGCAGCTTCTAACATTTTTGTTGTTCCCAGTGAATAATTCGGGCCAGGAAATATCCTAAGCTGCTCAACGCTGTGATCGCGAAGCTCACTGGCCAATCGGTGATATATGCGATGGTTATACCACCAAGACCGTATCCAAGAGCAAATAATATACTTAAGAATAATCCCCATTTTAATCGGCTGGTGAGGATAAGAGCCGTGGCTCCGGGTGCAATCATTAATGTAAAGACCAGCAATGCGCCGACAATTTGAGCACAGGCTGCTGTAATTAAGCCACATAGAATAAAAAAAGCGATGCTGTAGCGTAATACGGGATAACCCCGGGTGGCTGCGATATCCGGTTGCAGGGTGGTTAATAGCAACGGCCTGTAAAAACTGATAAATGCAATTGCGCAGATGACTGCGAGAATAGCCAGTTGTACGACGGTCTTATGGCTAACAGCCAGAACGTTCCCGAATAATAAATTATTGGCCTGAGTGGCAAAACGGGTATAAAAGTGCAGTGCAAGTAACCCGATCCCTAAAGCAAGAGAGAGAATAACGCCAATGACGACATCCCGGTTTTCCAGTCGGTTACCGAGTAATCCAATGCCAACACCGCCAGTGACGGTGACCAGAAGGGCACCGGTGAAGGGGGAAACGCCTAAAAAAATTGAGAGTGTCGCCCCGGTAAATCCGAGATGGGCCAGAGCATGTCCAGCAAAACTTTGTCCACGCAGGACTAGAAAATAACCGATTGGGCCGGCCAGGATTGCAATCACAGTCGTTGCAAGCCAGGCATTGCGCATAAATTGATATTCAAACATAAAGATCAGAATCTGGGTGTGCGATAAGTAACTGTCTATCGTGGTGAGTGATTACATCGAGGTGGCAATGATAAAGTTCACTGAGTACCTCCCCGGTCAGGAGCTGTTGAGCCAGACCATGCTGTAGCTGTTGCTGCTGAATTAGCAACACCGAATTGAAATGATTAATGAAAGGATTCAGTTCATGGGTACTACAGATAATTGTCATCCCTAATTGTTGGCGTAACTGGGTAATTAAAGTGACCAGATTATATTGATGATTGGGGTCGAGTCCGACTAATGGTTCGTCTAATAAAAGCAATCGGGGTTCATTTAATAGTGCCTGAGCCAGCATCATGCGTTGATATTCGCCCCCGGAAAGCTCGGTTAAAGGGCGTTCTGCTATCTCTTCACCTTTTACATAAGCAATAACGGTGTGAATACGTTGTTGCCAATCTTTACGTTTGGCTTTTCGGGGTCTCCAGCTACGAAATAGATCAACAGCACAAAGGGCTAATCGGCTGCTCTGGGCTTTGAGCTGGGGTAGGTAGCTGATATCGCTTCGACCAAGTTTGCTGGGTTTATCAAAGATGGACAGCTGATTATAGCGGGCTTTTTGTAAACCAAGCAATACCCGTAGAAAAGTTGTTTTTCCGACTCCGTTACTTCCAAGAAGACCAACAAATTGCCCGACAGGAATGCCGAGCGATTCGCAGTTAAATAAATGACGTTGGCCCAGCGTAACGCTGAGCCGTTGAATATTTACGGCATGGCTCATTTATGATGGCTCAATACTTTTTGCACTGAATTTAGTTCTTCAGTGATCCATTGTTGATAAGTGATTCCTTTGGGCATAGTTTCAGTAGCTCCGACAATCGGGACGTGATGTTTTAGCGCGATATTTTTGAGCCTTTCCGTACTTGGGTCTGAAACCTGATTATTATACAGTAAAAATTTAACACGTTGGTGGATCAAATCGTTTTCCAGATGTTTTACCTGAGAAATACTTGGATCCGTATCGTTCATAACTGCCATTTGGAAAGGAAGATTGCGGACTTTAAACCCAAGGGCTGCGAACATATAGCCGAAAACCGGTTCTGTTGCTGTAACGGGGGTTCCGGCATATTTATGGCGCATTTTATCGATTCTTGCTAACAATGGATGAATTGATTTTACAAATGCTTGCCAGTTATGCTGATAAATGAAATGGTGGGCTGGGTCTTGCTGGCTCAATTGATATTTAAGGTCTAAGGCAAGTGTCAGCATTGTATGCAGATCATACCAAATGTGTGGATTATCTCCGGGTTCGCGAGCAACCAAGCTGGCAACATTGATCGGTTTTAAATTAGTCTTTTCGGCCAGAAGTTTTGGCATCCAATCGTCGTAACCGGCACCACTGTAGATTGCAATTTGCGCATGGCTCAACGCTTTTGCGACACTAGGGCTGGCTTCAAATAAATGAGGATTTTCATCCGGATTGGATAGAATACTTTTGACCTGAACGTGTTGTCCTCCTATTTGTTTTGCAATATTTGCATAGAAGTTTTCAGCCGTGACAATGTAGATAGGCTTGGCAATTGTGTAAGCGCTGACTAGCGAGCAGGCAATCAGAGCGATCATCGTAAACAGACGACGAAGCAACATTTGGTTATCTCCCTAAAAGTGAACTGTTATAACATAACATTTGAATGATAACTGTAATCGAATAGGTGCGTCAATAATTGCTTATTTTGATTGTTTAAAACTATCAATCTATGCATAATAATCTATTGATTGGTTGATGTTCTGTCATTGGGAATCGTTATGAATCTGCGAGATCTAGAGTATTTAGTTGCGCTACAGGAAGTGAAGCACTTTCGTAAGGCAGCTGAAAAATGTTTTGTGAGTCAACCGACTTTAAGCGGTCAAATTTCCAAGTTAGAAGAAGAACTTGGCTTGTTATTGATTGAACGTACATCCAGGAAAGTGATTTTTACCCATGCGGGTGAAGATATTGCGATGAAAGCTCGTCAGATCTTAATGGAAGTCAAAGGGCTTAAGGAAATAGCTAAGAACTATCAGGCTCCGTTGTCCGGTCCTTTGCATATGGGATTGATTCCCACCATTGCTCCTTATGTTTTACCTAAAATTGTTCCACAAATTCGGGAGAAATTCCCTGCGTTAGAATTATTTTTATATGAAGAGCAAACGAGTGCTTTGATCAAAGGGCTTGAAGAAGGTGAACTGGATTGTCTGATCCTTGCAATTTTACCCAATATGGAACGATTTGGCCGTATTGATTTATATCGCGAACCGCTACTGTTGGCTTTGCCTAAAATTCACGAATGGCAATCGAAAGAGAGAATCGGAATTCATGATCTTAAAGGTCATCAGCTTCTTATGTTAGAAGATGGTCATTGCCTTCGTGAGCAGGCTATGGGGTATTGTTTTGAAGCCGGAGCTAAAGAAGATACAAGTTTTAAAGCGACAAGTCTTGAAACTTTAAGACATATGGTTGCTGCGGGGTGTGGTATTACCTTATTGCCTGAACTGGCTGTTCCTCAGGGGCAAAATGATCACCATGATCTCTGCTATAAACGCTTTAGCGAACCACAACCTGGGCGCACCATCAGCTTACTTTATCGAATGCATTCGGTGCGCAGACCCTGTTTCAATGAATTGGCTAAATTAGTTCAGAGTCTTATTCAATTTTAATGGTTCCATAGCGCCTTGGGTGTTGTTTAATATTCACAGACAGCTTCCTGATGACTATACGGTCAGGGTATACCTAAAATAACCTCAACTCGGAATAAGGAAGCCTTTTCTGATAGATTAAAGTCGATTTCGGTGTTAAATCCGCTTGCCATAGAATGGCTATGGTGGTTCAGATTTGCCTTGAACTCGACCTTCAATCCCACATCAGAAAACAAGACTGACCCATTATGAATCAATCGCTATTCATTATGACTTCTTATCCTGAAATCGGTCTATGACAGGTGGTGGCTTATTGCCACCACCAAAGATGAACAGCTCTAGAATATCTGATCCTGAATATCTTGAGAGCTTGCGGCATTATTTTGCTGAGTATACTGAGTCGGTTGAGTTCCATTGATAAAGTATTCAAAGCGGCTGGTATAATCTGTTTTGTTACTTAACAGGCCGGTTTTATCATCAATCCTTACTGTTACAATTCCAGGGGGGACAGGGACGGGTTGTTGAGGGATCCCGTCGAGAGCGACTCGCATAAAATCAATCCAGGCCGGTTCAGCTGTCTTACCGCCGAATTCACCACCGTAGACCTGATCCCGGCTCAGATTATTATTGTAACTGGTATGACCCAGATCCCGGCTAAAGTTATCAAAGCCAATCCAGCTGGTTACGACAATATTTGGACCAAATCCAGAGAACCAGGCATCTTTGGATGAATTGGTTGTACCACTTTTCCCGTAAAGATCATCCCGGTGTAGAACAAGAGCCCGCCAACCGGTTCCGTTCCAGCCAGTGTGATGGGGCCAGCTACCACCCCCGGTGATAACACTATGCATTGCCTGAGCAACTAAAAAAGCGTTTTGCCTGGATATAATTCGCGGTGCTAATTGTTTTGGCGTCGCGTATTTACCTGTACATTGTTTAAGTGGATCTCCAGGTCCTTGGAGTGCATTCTGTGATGATGTCGATGCTTGTTCTTCACAAGCACTGCAGGCCACTTTAGGCTGAGCCTGATAAATAATCTGCCCTGTTGAGTCAGATATACGATTGACAAAATAAGGATGAATCAGAAATCCACCGTTAGCAAAGGTGGCATAGCCTGTGACGAGCTGCAAAGGCGTTAGCGATGCTGAGCCCAGAGCAATGGTTTCATTGTGCGGAAGTTCATCTGGTGAGAAACCAAATTTTTCTAAGTGAGCAATCACACTATCCAACCCAAGCTTACGTACAATTCTGACAGAAACGACGTTTTTCGATTCGGCTAATCCAACCCTCAGTCGTGTGGGTCCATTGTAAACAGGAGGCGAGTTTTTGGGGCGCCAGGCTGTTCCAAGCGATTTATTCCATTGATTGATTGGGGCATCATTAATCAATGTCGCCAGCGTCATTCCATGGGAAAAAGCGTCAGAATAAATGAATGGTTTGATGTTTGAACCAACTTGTCTTCTGGCTTGAGTCACCCGATTGAATTTACTCTGATTGTAACTAAATCCACCCGATAAAGCTTCAATTGCTCCATCATCCGGTCGCAGTGCAACGATTGCAGCACTGGCATCGGGAAGCTGGGAAAGACGATAATCCGGGCTGTCTTTTTCCGGTATAACCCAGACTACGTCACCGGGAACTAAAATTTCCTGAGCTGAATGAGGTGGTTCTCCTTGTTTACTGTCATTAATATAACGACGAGCCCATTTCATCCCATTCCAGTTCAGCGTAATGACTTTACCTCCTTTAAGGATTGCCATGGCACTTTTATCATCAACTGAAGTAATCGCTGCTGCTTTCAGATAAGCGTAATTAGGTAATGGGTCTAACTTTTTAATAATAGCCTGAGGGGCTAATTCAGGGGCAGATGGTTTCCAAAGCTTCATAATTGCCCCCCGGAAACCATGTCTCATGTCATAATTAAGAAGGTTTTTTCGTAACGCAGCTTCTGCGGCAAGCTGCCGTCTTGCTGTTATCGTTGTATAGACATTTAGTCCGCGGGTATAAGCTTTTTCTCCATATTTATTCATCATATATTGGCGGACCATTTCTGCTAAATAAGGGGCATGGACCTGAATTTCCGCACCGTGATAACTGGCTGTCATCGGAGCAGCATTTGCTTTTTCAAAAGTTGCTTTATCGATATATCCTTGTTCAAGCATTCGTCCCAGAACAACACTTCGTCTTTCCCGGGCTCTTTTAGCTGATGCAAGCGGATTGAGCCATGACGGTGCTTTAGGCAGGCCGGCGATGACCGCTATTTGTGGTAATGTAAGCTGATTGACAGATTTTCCGTAATAAACCTGTGCGGCAGCGCCTACGCCATAAGCCCTGTAACCGAGGGAAATTTTATTCAGATAGAGGTCAAGAATTTCATTTTTGGTCAGTACGTGTTCGATCTGTAAAGCCAGGAAAATTTCTTTTATTTTACGCGTATAAGTTTTCTCCCTGGTGAGGAAAAAATTTCTGGCGACTTGTTGGGTGATGGTACTGGCCCCTTGTAATTTACGACCTGTTACAGCAAGACTAATGGCTGCACGGATAATTCCGATCGGATCGATCCCCGGGTGTTGGTAGAAACGTGAATCTTCAGTTGCGATAAATGCTTCTTTCATCAATGGTGGTATATCATTGATAGGTAAAGGAATTCGGCGTTTTTCACCAAATTGGGATATCAACTTACCATCGGCGGTATAAACCCGCATTGGTGTTTGTAGTTGTACGTCCTTGAGTGTGCTGACATCCGGTAATTCTGGTCGCACATAAATGTACATGGCGCCAATCCCGGCAGTTGCAAGAACTGAGCCGAGTAGCATTAATCCCAAGAGTCGTTTAATCCCCTTCATTGCTTTGGATTACCTGTTTTTTGCGGATGGATCCTGATTATATAAGGAATTGTCTTAAGGATTCGACCCATTTTAAGTGAAGAATGCATTAATTTTATTGACAATAATATTAATAATAATTAGATTACTTGCTTTTTCTATGGACAGATATGAGGACACAGGGCGTGTTTTACCGTAAGAAAAACGAGTGTTGTCTTGGCATAGAGTTGTGCTCTGAAGGTCTTTTCGCTGTGTTGTTAGAGCAAGGCATTGTTCGTTATCGTGAATTGATTTCTCTGGAACCGATAGAGCAGTGGCCGGCAACGCTCTGGCTTTATCCTCAGTGGTTAGCACAAGGATTGCAAGAGATTTCCCAACATCTTCCCCGTTATCAGGGCTATGTCTCAATCAATCTCCCGTTTGATCTGGTTCATCATAAGGTATTGAGTTTTGAAGGTGAACCGAAGAATTCTCCGGATCTTTTCCGCAGAGCTTGTCATAAATCCGGTATTGAAACTGATGAACACAATCTGGTGCGCTATGCCCGTCTGGCGCCGGATACACGTTATCAGAACGCTTACCTGTTTCAGGTTGTAGCGTTAAAACATCAGATTTTTAGTGTGTTAAGACAATTATGCAGAGTATTCAAATGGCATCTTATCCGACTTGATTTGGCTGCTTATAGCCGGGCCAGGGGCTGGTGGGCTCTGTCAGATGCCTGGCCTGGTCAAAGGGCTGAATTACATGTCTCTAAATGTGTTCACGGATTTGAGATTAGTCTGTTCTTACATAAGAAGTTATTGGATTGGCGATATTTTAAAAATACTGATTTTACGCCAGTTGAGCAATATCTCACGCAATTGCCTGTTATTTTAGCCCGATTCCCAGGAGTTAAATTGTATCAGGTTCGCAGTCTTGATCCGCATATGAATCAATTTTTGAGTCGTGTAAATTTTCCGCTATCAATAATGACCAAAGCAGGAGATTGGCAGGAAGATTGTCAGTTGAGTGCTTATGGTGCGGCTATCGGTGGGGTTCAGATATGAGCGGATTTAATTTTGTTGAGTTTGAGCCAAAACGAACCATGCAAGTATCAGGTCGATTGGTGTTGTTACTTTGGATATTAGTTGCCGGATTAGCTTTTCATAATATTTCACTGAATCAGATACAGTCGGCTCAGCAAAAGGTTCTTAACAGGGCCAAATCCCGTATTAAATCAAAGGATTTGCGAGCGGTTCAGGTTCACAGGCCTCATTGGCGGCATTTACTGTTACTTTTGAGCAGGACATTACCGCAAAAGGCTTATCTGACCAAACTCAGACTTAAACCTTATCAGATCAGAATTTGGGGCGTTGCACAGACAAAGAAAATGGTCAGGCAGTTCTTAAACAGACTGAAGAAACAACCACAGGTGAACATGGTTCAGTTATCTGGGTTAGAGAATTTCAAAAATGCTGTACGATTTACGATGCAGCTTAAGGTTAACCATGAAAATTAGGTTGAATTTATCTTATACATCGTCTGCATTGTTTGCCGGTATCGCAGTTATTATTTTATTAGCTTTATTATTTCAATGGAATAACGAACATAGCGCTATGTTAAGGATCCATCAGCAATTTATTGTGCTTGAAAATGCTCGTTCTGCAAATTTGCCTCATCATCGAGTTGTGCATAAAGGCACTTTAGCGTGGTTAATGAAAATGCCATTAACGATACAGCGTTTAGATATCCGGGGGGAGACGACCATTGTTTACTTGCACGGTCATTTTCAGCAATTAGTTGACTGGTTGCAACAGTACGATAAACAGACTGGTAATTACCGTATCAGACAAATGACGATTACTACGCAAAATCGTACTGGTGTGCTTAAAATTGTGGCCCGGCTCATTCGTCGTTAAGCCAAAAAAGTTAAACAGGTCATAGCTTGGGTATGAAAATGAAATCCACGTGTTTATTAGTGTTGGTGTTTTGCCGATGTGTTATCTGTGCCCCCAGAGATCCGTTTCTAAATCATTTGCAAGTGAATCAGCACAATATCCGGTCGGCTATGTATTCATCGGTCAACCATTCAGATTACTGCCCTGTTTCATACTGGCATTATTTGGGTATGCTCAGTAGTCAGGGACACCGTTACGCCTTTTTGCGTGTTCACCTTAAAAATTATCTAAATATTCGCGTTGGCGATCAGTTGGAAGCTCATACATGGATGGTCAAAAAAATTACATTCAACAATATCAAATTTTTCAATATCAAAACCAAAATATCTTGTCGTTTAGATGTCGAGTCTTCCTTTTAATACTTCTGTTTTTTGGGATGGCTTCAGTTGCTCATACTGCATCGTGGGGGATTCGATTGAAACAGATTAAAGGAGGCGACCAGGGGCAAAAAATTGTGCTGGTTTTTGATCAGTCTGTGCGTGATTATCAGATGAGCATTCATGGTAAAACTCTTAGTTTGTGGTTACCACG
The DNA here is from genome assembly GCA_911810475.1 of Candidatus Celerinatantimonas neptuna. Taxonomy (NCBI): domain Bacteria; kingdom Pseudomonadati; phylum Pseudomonadota; class Gammaproteobacteria; family Celerinatantimonadaceae; genus Celerinatantimonas; species Candidatus Celerinatantimonas neptuna. The sequence continues at coordinate 1,091,755 of OU461276.1, read as the reverse complement.
CTTGCAGTCAATAACAACTGAGCAGTTAAAGCAACTTACATTGTATGTGGCTCAGGCAACGTGGCAGCCTGAAGAGCACCTGCTCAAGTTAAATTTTAATTTTCCGGTTCAGGCAAAAGGGCAGCTTCAGAAGCAGGATTTTCAGCTGATTATTCACAGGCAACACCGCATTGATCATTCAAAATTTATTTCACTATCAGTTCATCATCTTCCTGCAGAGCAATTATTACAGTGGCTGGGTCGCTTAAATGGTGACAATTTATTAATTCGGGGTGAAGTCAACCAGAGTGTAACGATAGAATTGCATCATGTCCGGTGGCACAGGGCGTTTCAGGCCATTATTAATATTTGCGGTTTGCATGCACAAAAACAACATCGTATCTGGCTTGTTGAGCCGCTTAGCTCCTTGCTTAAGCGACAACAACTGCGGTTTAAAGAACAAAAAATAGCACAACAACTAAAGCCGTTAGAGAGTGTCTCATTGCCGATTCGATATGCCAGAGTGAGCGATATGGTGAAATTATTGAAAACGATGACTCATCATCTGTTATTGACAAAAGCAACGATCTCAGGAGATAAGCGCACTAATATGTTGCTGGTCAGAGCATTACCTGATCATATCGAGCGAATAAAGCAGCTGTTAAGTGGGTTAGATATCCCTGTTCGGGAAGTTGCTATTTCATCAAGAATGGTGATGGTTCATGATGATATTACTCAGGAATTAGGGATCCACTGGCAGATTGGGGCTCACCCATTGAGTCAGAATGGGACCGGTGACCATTTAAATATCCTGCTTCCGGTTGTTGCGCCAACGAGTCAAATTGCATTTAAATTGGCGAAATTGGGTAATAGTAATCAACTAGGTCTTGAACTTTCAGCGCTTGAGCAAGAGAATAAAGGAAAGATTATCGCTAATCCGAGAATCACGACGACTAACAGACAATCGGCATATATAGAGCAAGGCCGTGAAATTCCTTATGTTGAGTCGGCTGCCAGCGGGGCGACATCTGTGACCTTTAAAAAAGCTGTACTCAGTTTGAAGGTTACACCTCAGATTACCCCCGATAACCACATTATTCTGGAACTATTAATCACTCAGAATAGTGAAGGGGAGGCGGTTGATACACCAACAGGGCGTGCCGTTGCAATAAATACTCAGGAAATACAGACCCGGGTACAGCTCAAAAGTGGTGAAACGATTGTGTTGGGAGGAATATACCAGCAGCAACAGAGTAAGGTCGTAAGCCGGGTTCCTTTTCTTGGCAATTTGCCTGGGATCGGAGCTTTATTTCGTCATACAGCCAATGTGACTAGGCGAAATGAATTGCTGATATTTGTGACGCCAAGGATCGTAAAGTAGAGTGGTTCTGTTGAAATCAATCGAACAGGTTGATTTTCCTGTTGCCAAAATAGTCTGCAAACTGAGATAATCGCGCACCTGATCTTTGATACAATATGTAAAGGTTGGTATGACGGTACTCCGCGGGATGATAAGCGGGGGGGAAGAATTGACGCAATAGATTGTTAATGTAGAGACATGGCTGAAAAACGTAATATTTTCTTAATTGGTCCAATGGGTGCAGGCAAAAGCACGATTGGACGTCATTTGGCTTCACAGCTACACATGCAGTTCCATGATACTGATAGTGAAATAGAACGGCGTACAGGTGCTGATATTTCATGGGTCTTTGATGTTGAAGGTGAAGATGGATTCCGTGTTCGTGAAGAAACTGTTATTGATGATATGACTCAAGAGCAGGGGATCGTTTTAGCCACTGGAGGGGGGTGTATAAAAAGCAAAGAAAATCGTAATCGCCTTTCTGCCCGCGGTATCGTGGTCTATTTGGAAACATCTATTGATAAGCAGTATGCGCGGACCCAGCGGGACAAGCGTAGGCCATTATTGCAAAACTGCGAAGATCCTCGGGATCGTTTGGAGTTATTGGCTAAAGAACGCACACCTTTATATGAAGAAATTGCTGATTATCGGGTTGTTACTGATGATCAAAGTGCAAAATCTGTCGCTAATCAAATCATTGAGCTACTAGGGTTCTAGAGTAATCATATGGAAAGATTAACCGTTGCATTAGGTGATCGAAGTTATCCTATTTCAATCGGGCCTGGCCTATTGGCACAGCCCGATTTTTTTAAGGAAGCACTTCATTCGAAACAAATCATGGTGGTTACCAATGAAACGGTGGGTCCGTTGTATTTGGCAACGCTCAGGCAGGCTCTGGTTGATTATCAGGTCGATGTTGTAGAATTACCCGATGGTGAGCAATATAAGAACAGCGATGTTCTGGATAATATCTATACAGCATTGCTAGAGAACAGACATAGCCGGGATACGACGATTGTTGCTCTAGGTGGCGGCGTTGTTGGTGATATGGCTGGTTTTGCGGCTTCATGTTATCAGCGTGGTATCCCTTTTATTCAGGTTCCGACGACACTTCTTGCACAGGTTGATTCGTCAGTTGGTGGTAAAACGGCTGTTAACCACCGATTGGGTAAGAATATGATCGGTGCTTTCTATCAGCCCCGGAGCGTTGTTATTGATATCGATTGCTTAAAAACACTTCCTGAGCGTGAGTATCGCGCGGGTATGGCTGAGGTGATTAAATACGGCATCATTTATGACAGTGAATTGTTTGCCTGGATTGAATCACATCTGGATGAAATCCATCGACTGGAACCTCAGGCTGTGACGACTATTATTCGACGTTGCTGTGAGATCAAAGCTGAAGTGGTTGCTAAAGATGAAACCGAACAAGGTATTCGGGCGCTTTTAAACCTCGGCCATACGTTCGGTCATGCAATTGAAGCCCATCAGGGGTATGGTAATTGGTTGCATGGTGAAGCTGTCGCGGCCGGTATGGTGATGGCGGCGATTGCAGCAAATCATTTAGGACTTCTCGATCAGGCTTCAGTTGAACGAATCCGTGCTTTGTTAGTTCGGGTCGGTTTACCTGTTCAGCCACCACAAGAAATGACACTGGTTGATTTTATGAAACATATGATGCGAGATAAAAAGGTGCTGAATCAACAACTAAGAGTTATTTTGCCAACATCTATCGGCTCTGCTCAGGTTGATGATCGCTTGAGTGAAGCAGATATCCATCGGGTTTTACAAGCATTAAGTTGATGGCTATGCACAGCGCTGCTCTATCAACGATAGTTGAACTACCAAGTCAGCATCATTTACTTGATCGGCTGGAAACTTTAATCCGTTTTGAATCTCAGGTTATTCTGGTTCATGGTGAGCCAGGTGCAGGGAAAACCACTATTGCAGAAAATCTGCTCGAAAGAGCAGATTTTACAAATCAGGCATGGTTGTCAATTGAGCCTGGATACAGCGATGAGTATCTACGTGAAAAGCTGTTAAAACAGTGGCTAAATGACCCATTGTTCAACGCTGAAGATCCTCTTTTTGAAAGTCTGTCACGGAATATGGATGTGTCAGTAGCTCCACTGCTGCTGATTATTGACCAGGCTGAGAATTTATCAGAAACATTTTTTGATGACTTATTTGAGCTCGTTAAAAAATATTCCCATAATTATCGACATGCACTCAATATTGTGCTGTTTTCGTCATTAACATCCAAGCAGTTTGCTCGTAAAAATAACCTGTCGATGCTAGAACTTTTGGTATTGGAAGTTGAAGCATTAGATCATGAAGAAGCTGACGTTTTTGTTTCAGAACTTTTTGATCTTTTGGATTATAAAGCGAGCGTAGCAAATCGTGAGGCAATAGAACAACGTATTGAAACTGCATTGGGAAATCCCAGATCCATCAATTTAATGGTTGAGCAGATTATTTCAGGAGCAGCGAATATGGCAGAAGAATCGAAGAATCAACGTAAACGGAAACCCTATGCTTTATGGGGTGGGGTTGCAGTGTTAGTTGCTGCTATCGCAGGATTGTTAGTGCAAGTTTTAAATCACTCTGGCGAAAGTACGACACCTGCTACAGAACAGGTATCCAACGGGCAACCCAACGTTAATATTCCGGTGGTTTTGCCTACAAATAAAGATAAGCAGAAAGCAAGTCCGAATACCTCTGATCTGTCTGGTAATACTACGCCATCGGCTGGTGCTGCTCAAGATAATACAGCGACTTTACCAAAGCCTATCACTGAGAAAACCATTTCTAAACAAGAGGTTCCGGAAGTTGGTCAAAAGCGGGTTGTTGTTGATGGTTCTGTTGTTAATGAATTACTTAAAGCTCAACAAAAAGATGACGATAAAATGGCCTCAGGCGAATCAAGCAAATCTGAATCGCAAAATGAGTCTGTTTCTGCATCTAAGCTGAAGGCATCAGATAAAGTTCAGGTTACAGTCAATACCAAGCCGCAAGTCACTCAAACTGTGAAATCACCTGAACAATCTAAAATGACTTCTAAAGAAGCCATGATAAGTCATCCAGAGCACGATACTGAAAGCGTGTTGAACGCAAAATCTGCTCGTCACTATACATTGCAGTTGGGCGCTTTTAGCTCATTACAGGCTGCTCAGGAATTCGTCCGTAAAATGTCCCATTCTTCTGATGCTTGGGTTTATCCTTTCCAGGGAAGTACGCGAATTCTTTATAAGGTTATTCGTGGTGATTATCCAACGCGTGCAGATGCTCTGAAACAACAGAGATTGTTGAAAGCTAAAGGGCAGGCGAGTTTGCTTAAGTCGTTTAAACAAGTTCAGTTTGAATTGAAACAACAATAATATTGATAGTGGCAATCGGCGAAAAGCAATGATAAAGACCCGAGCATTTTTGAAGTGGGCTGGTGGTAAATATCACCTAATCGATGCGATTCGCCGACATCTTCCTGAAGCTGATGTACTCATTGAGCCTTTTATCGGAGCCGGTTCAGTATTTCTAAATACGGATTATTCCAAATACTTGCTAACCGATATCAATGCTGATCTCATTAATCTTTATAATTTGCTTAAAGATAATCCGGAGCGTTTTATTGTTGATGCTAAAGCTTTTTTTGTATCAGCAAAGAACGAGGCGGATTGCTATTATGCTCTGAGAAATGAATTTAATCAGAGTCAGGATCCGTATTTTCGGTCTCTACTTTTTCTATATCTGAATCGTCATGGATATAACGGCTTATGCCGGTATAACAAATCGGGTGGTTTTAATGTCCCGTTTGGCCGGTATAAAAAGCCTTATTTTCCTCAAAATGAATTAGAGATCTTTGCGGAAAAGGCTCGCCGGGCAGAGTTTGTTTGTTGCAACTATGAAGAAACGTTTGGGCGGGTTAATCAGGGGGATGTTGTGTATTGTGATCCACCTTATGCACCACTGAGTCATACGGCCTGTTTTACCAGTTATAGCAGTGGTGGTTTTGGCCAGGCGGAACAAAAGCGGCTCGCTCAACTTGCTGAATGGGTCAGTCGGGAGAAAAGTGCTACGGTTCTGATTAGTAATCACGAATTAGATTTTACCCGGCAGATTTATCATGCTGCTTCACTGAGCTCTCTTCAAGTCAGGCGAACCATTAGCCGAAAAGGTAAAGAGCGCATTAAAGTCAATGAATTATTGGCTCTGTATCATTCAAAGACCTGCTAATCCTTTAAATATCGACCAGGTTTGGCCTATGGCTTCAAATTGCGTTAAAATTGGGCTCTTTTCTTTGGGCTCGATGGTAACTCTTCATGAAAATGCCTTATCATATTGCTCCTTCAATTTTATCTGCCGATTTTGCCCGGTTAGGTGACGATGTTGAAGCTGTACTTGCCGCAGGAGCGGATCAAATCCATTTTGATGTAATGGATAATCACTATGTACCAAATCTGACTTTTGGGCCGATGCTCTGTCAGGCATTAAGAGATTATGGAATTAGCGCGCCTATTGATGTTCATCTGATGGTTAAACCTGTTGATCGCATTATTCCCGATTTTGCGAAGGCCGGGGCAACGACGATCACTTTCCATGCGCAAGCGAGTGAACATATTGATCGTTCTTTGCAGTTGATTAAAGATCATGGATGCAAATGTGGATTGGTTTTTAATCCGGCAACGCCATTGTATTATTTAGACTATGTCATGGACAAAGTAGATCAGATCTTATTAATGTCTGTGAATCCGGGGTTTGGTGGTCAATCATTTATTCCTTCAACTTACGATAAAATTGCATCGGTTCGTCGGCGAATTGACGATAGTGGTCGCTCGATTCGTCTGGAAGTTGATGGAGGAGTGAGTGCGGCTAATATTGCACATGTAGCAGCTGCAGGTGCTGATACCTTTGTGGCCGGATCTGCGATTTTTAATCAGCCAGATTATCATCAGGCGATTTCTGGCATGCGAGAGGCATTGGAATCCATATGAAGTTAGATCAAATAAAAGCGGTATCATTTGATTTAGATGGCACCTTAATTGACAGTGGCCCAGACTTATCGTTAGCTATTAATCTGATGCTTGAAGAGCTTAATCGTGACACATTTGATATGGCATTGATTCATCAGTGGGTTGGTAACGGTGTCCCGATGCTCGTCAAAAGAGCTTTGAGTGGCAGTGAGTTTGTTGCAAATGATCTAAGTGACACACTCTATGAAGACGCTAAAGCAAAATTTGACCGACTCTATGCTCAAAACTTGTGTGTCAATACTAAACCATATGATGGTGTTGTTGAGACTCTGCAATGGCTGCAGACGCAAAACCTGCCCTTGGCGGTTGTGACGAATAAACCGTTTGATTTCACTTCTCCTTTATTAGAACAGTTGGGATTAAGCCATTATTTTGATGTGGTTTTGGGTGGCGATTCGCTTGAAAAGCGAAAACCGGATCCATTTCCATTGCAATATGTATTGGAGAAACGACAACTCAATCCAGAGCAAATGCTGATGGTTGGAGATTCTCGCAATGACATCTTAGCGGCTAAGGCAGCAGGATGTCCGAGTATCGGCGTGACATATGGATATAACTATGGAGTTCCGATTCAGGAGAGTGAGCCTGACTGGGCTATTGATCAATTCGATTCAATTCAAAATATCTTGATTCATCCGTCGGTAATGTAGGAAAAAGCCAATGACTAAACCTGTTGTTCTCAGTGGTATTCAGCCTTCTGGTAATTTAACGTTAGGAAACTACATCGGGGCAATTCATCAGTGGCTACCTATGCAGCAAAATTGCGATTGCTATTTTATGATGGTTGATTTGCATGCAATTACGGTTCGTCAGGATCCGAAACTACTGCGAGAACGGACATTCGATGGGCTGGCAATGTATATGGCTTGCGGTCTTGACCCCCAAAAAAGCACCATTTTTGTTCAGTCTCATGTTCCGGAGCATGCTCAATTAGGATGGGTTCTGAACTGTTATACCCAAATGGGCGAGTTGAGTCGAATGACCCAGTTTAAAGATAAATCAGCCAAAAATGCTAATAATATCAACGTCGGCTTATATGGATATCCGGTACTACAAGCGGCTGATATTTTACTCTATCAGGCGACCCGTGTGCCTGTCGGCGAAGATCAGAAGCAACATTTGGAGTTAACCCGGGATATAGCAGTTCGTTTTAATAATTTATATGGCGACATTTTTACTATTCCTGAGCCGTTTATTCCTCAGATGGGTGCTAAAGTTATGTCTTTACAGGATCCATCGAAAAAAATGTCTAAATCAGATGATAATCCGAAGGCATTTATTCTGTTAAATGACACGCCAAAACAGATTGAGAAGAAGATCAAATCGGCAGTGACTGATTCAGATGAACATGCGTGTATATTTTATGATCCGATTAAGAAACCGGGCGTCTCGAACCTGCTCATGCTGTTGTCGATTTCAACCGGAGACTCGATGGATAAACTTATTGAATATTATGAAGATAAGATGTATGGCCATTTGAAAAAAGATACGGCTGCGGCTGTTATTGCAATGCTTGAACCTGTTCAGACTCGCTATCAGGAGCTGCGACAGGATGAAACTGCACTTCATGAAGTTATGGTCAAAGGCGCTTTTCAGGCCAGAGAAAAAGCATCTGTTGTGCTCGCTTCGGTTTATGATGCCCTGGGATTTGTTCCTGCTTGAGGTCATTTTCAGGTATTCATTTCTAAGTGAAATGAATACCTGCTCTGCGGTTTGTTTTTATTCTTTTTACGGTTCTTTATATCCTCTTTACGTCATTTTTTATTCTTCGACTATCATTTATATTACTTGGAATCGCAGTGGGGTTTATTGTGGTTCATCTATTCTGCTTGTGGTTATTTTTTAAGAGGATTAATCCATTGTCTATTTGAACGTAGTATGGATACTTATTCGTATAGATATGAAAAACTATTTCTTAAGTGCATTATTAGCGCTTACCTTTTTGGGGTGTGCAACTCATATTCATCCTTTACCGAAATGGTGGACCCATACTCCAGCTGATTCTGCTCAATGGCTTTATGGGATCGGTGAGGGCTCATCTCTTGACGAAGCCAAACAACAGGCTCTGGCATCGATAGCCGGTCAGTTGGAAACCCGCTTATCAGCAAAATTATCGGTTCGTACACAAGAAACAAATGCTGCTTTTGATCAATATGCTGACCGTAATATCCGAACCACTGTTGCGGATGTCAATTTCAGCCATTTCCAGATAATTGAAAAAGATATTGATGAGCACAAACAGCGAGTCCGGGTGTTGGTGAAGCTTAATAAGCCTGCGCTGGCCAATGCCTGGCAACAGCAATATGACAAGCTGGCCACTCAAGTGACCTCTGCTGAAAAAAAACAGCCTAATCAATCTGTTTTTGACTGGTGGCGCAAGGCCAGAGGGCAGCTTAAATCGGCTGCAAGGGCTGATTCAATTGCGATGCAACGCTCTATATTGCAAGACACGCCTCAACCCAGTCAATTGCTTGCTCATCTCAGAAAAGTCATTAAGGCGATCCCTCTGACTGTTAAAATTGAGGGGGATAATGATGCGATTAACCGCCGTATTATTGATTTGTTAGATAAAAAAGATCTAAGAGCATCTTCTTGTCGTCAGTGTGCTTTAATTCTCCGTTATCGAACAAAAACAGACTATGAAGTCATTTATAATCAGCAGGTTGCAACCATGCAGTTTTTCGGGCAATTAGTTGATGATCGAGGGGTTTTAAGTGAAAGCCACTGGCGTATGCAGGGGGCTTCGATTTCGCAGCGCCAGGTAGCGTTTAAAGCAGCCTCGGCGCTGGCTGCTGATAAAATAACGCAACAGGGATTATGGAAAAGTTTTGGCTTAACTAAAGGATCGAATGGATATTATCAATGAGATTAAAACTGTTTACGAGTTCAATAGCATTGCTCATGCTAGCCGGGTGTACCTCAATTCCTAAATTGAATCAAACACATGTGACCAAAATTCCAGAGGCAGTATATGCCCCGACTGCAGCTCAATTGAAAGCTCAGATGAAAGGACTTGGTCAGAAAATTGTTGTGCTTCCTTTTGAAACAACTGCGTCTTCACAGACACCATATGCGTCTCAGGCATATGAATTATTCACTCAACGGTTACTAAATTCCGGTAATACGATTGTTGACCGAAGTCTGGCCAAAAAATTAAAAGGGGAATTATTAGCGGCTGAAAAAAGTGGTGTTTACCGCAAGAATGGGCCAAATATCGCTGATATTGCAATGATGCCGAAGTTGGTTTCTCTAACTTATAGTAAAGACTTTACTGAAGGGCATTCGTGGGTTGATAGCAAAGGCTATAGTCGCCATGTTGCACCACGCTGTTCATTTAATGGGCGTGCGAAAATTTATGTACGGGTTTATCGAATCCCTTCAATGCAGTTGGTTAATAACTATGAATATGAAGGATCGTCTTCACATAGCTCCCAGAGCCGTCGTTCGTCTTGTCCTATGAGCCGTGGTGAGCTGCGGGGGTTAATGAGCCGTGCAATTGAAGATGCGATTAAATCAGGTAGTGCTAAAACTCTCAATGATATTGCCCCGGCAGCTTATATCATCGAACGTCGGGATGTGAATGATAAAGATGGAGAATCTGCGTTATTTATGACGACGATGAATGCTCGTCAAGGCGCCGTTGCTAAAGCAAAAGTTAAAATTTATCGTAAAGAGAAAAGTGAAAATCCGATTACTCATGAAGTGCATAGTCGTCTGACGTTATTGGGAGAAGGTGTCATGACCGATAATATCGATAGTTATGGTTCTTATATTTATGTTGATGACGAGGCTTTAATCAAAAAAATCCGCATTGGTGATATAGTTAAACTGGACTATGGAAAATGTGAGCCCGGTGAATATGAATTGCTGGGACGGTGCATCAAATTGCCTGGTATTAACTAACAATTAAAAGGATTTGACCTGATGAGATTTTCTTTTTTAGCCATGCTGGTGAGTGTCCTCTTATTAGCCGGATGTAGTAACCGCACAGGATTGGACTACAGTGGTTGCACATATCCTGATTCCCCTTCAGATAAAGCACCTGGCTGGGTTTGTGATCAACCGGTTCAAGGGTTGACCGTGCAGGCCATGGGGTATTCCAGAAAAATGGCAAGCGGTCCAGGCATGATGACCGATATTGCGGCAGCAGAAGCCAGAGGACGACTGGCTGCTCAGTTTAGTAGTGAAATTCAAAGCCGTTTATTACGGTTGACTACAGATACCAAATCAGATGTTCAATCATCTAAAGGTGATAAAACCAACGTGAATAGTCGGGATAAAGTTGAACGGATCCAAAAAGCGTTGGCCGTGATGACGTTAACTCATGCCCGTATTTACCAGACTAAAATCAGCCCGGCTGGTGGCCTGTATATTTTAATCGGAATGAATCGGGTCGCTTATGACCAGAATGTGGATCGACTGGTTAAAAATGCATTGAGTCAGAAAGATTCTCCTGAGCTTTATCAACAGTTTTTGAAAGCACAGGCGGATGAATCGCTGGATAAACTACGCAATCAATTACGTTAAAATCTGTGAATAACCTCCAGCTCAGCCCTTAATTTCAAGGGCTGAGAATATTTAACCTTAATGTTATCACGCACTGGGACGGATTGTTCTGGTTGTACTTAAATTTAAATTTGAATGGGCATCTGAGTTTTCATGATTGCAAGTGAAGACATGGATTGTATCGATGATGTAGGTTCGAGTGGTTTTGTCTTAGTTGCTGTGTAATGGAATATGAGGAGAATGATGAAGGAATATCTGATTGCGTTAGTTGTGGGTGTGCTGGTTGCCATCGCTCCTTTTATGAGCGTTGCCTCTGGAGCAAATTCATATCAGCAATGGCTACAAAAACAACAGACCAGTTTTCATCAATATAAGACTCAATACCAACAGCGCTATCAGGCTTTTAAGCGAAAGCTAAGGGAAAAATGGCAAACGCATGCAGAGATGCCAGGTCGGCAACAATATGTGCAATACAGTCCTGATTTATCAGTAAAAACAGTATTAGATTATGCGCATAACGAAATTCGGGTTGAATCAATTGATGGCAAATCGCTACCATCTTCATCTGCTGTTTTAGCTCAGTTATCAAAAGAGACGGTTACCCAGACGTTAAAATCTGATCTGCTTTTGAAACTTAAAAAAGTATCTCAGAAAAAGCAAACTCTGTTGGAATCGATGACCGGTGAGAAACGTCACATCCCTGAAACTCAAGTGACTCACAAGCAGCTCAAAGGCGATAAGGGACAGATAATTCAGCAGATGACGATTAAATTAGATATTCAAACGAAGCGACGGGCTGGGCCTTATTTATCGCAAGTGCATCGTCTGGCTCGACAGTACCAGCTTGATCCGGCTTTAATTTTGAGTGTGATAAAAACTGAGTCGGCATTTAATCCTTTAGCTCAGTCACCTATTCCTGCGTTTGGACTCATGCAAATTGTACCTGCATCGGCAGGGCTGGATGTGAACCAGAAACTGAATCGCATCCATCGACATCCTAGTAAGGAAGATCTGTTTGATGCGAAGACTAACTTGCAATTTGGTAGTGGTTATCTCTATTTGCTCAATCAGCGTTATCTGGCAAGTATTAAAGATCAAAGAAGCCGGATGTATTGCATGATTGCGGCATACAATACCGGGATGGGGAATGTAGCCTCTGCGTTTAATTCGGATCGCTCAAAACGTTTAAAGCCAGCGGTTAAGATAATAAACCGGCTTTCATTTGAGCAGGTTTATCAACATTTGGAGCACCATCTTCCTTATCAGGAAACCCGGCGATACCTGAAGAAAGTGACATCAGCTTACAGGGTGTACAGTGGTTCGATGACGGATAAAAAGATTCATTAATGGCATGCTTATTTGAGCGCTGAATAGTGTTTTATCTCCGAAAGAAGGTTTATCAAGCTAATCTCCGACATCATTGTCAGCGATTGACCATCGCTAAAACCATGACAGGGATCAGTAAACGCGGTAGAGTGGTAAAATGTTACTGTTGCATAGGCAACTCATTACTAGAATTTAAGAGCAGGAATCCGTTTTGCTGCTGATTATCGATAATTACGACTCATTTACCTATAACCTTTATCAGTATTTCAGTCAGTTAGGTGAGAATGTTGAGGTTTATCGTCATGATGCGATAACACTTGAGCAGATTGCTGATATGTCTCCTGATTATTTAGTGATCTCTCCAGGTCCTAAAACGCCCCAGCATGCCGGGATCTCTTTGGCTGCCATTAAGCGGTTTGCCGGACAGATACCTATTCTGGGTGTTTGCCTTGGTCATCAGTGTATCGCCGAGCATTTTGGCGCTAGAATTGTTCGGGCAGAGCATGTGATGCATGGAAAAACAAGTTCAGTTTATCACCATGGGAAAGGTGTTTTTAATCAGTTGCCGTCACCTTTAGAAGTGACTCGTTATCATTCGTTATTAGTGGATCAACTATCGCTTCCGGATTGTCTGGAGGTCACTGCATGGTGTTATGAGAATGATAGAGCTGAGCCTTTGATCATGGGGATAAAACACCGGGAATTAAATATTGAAGGTGTACAGTTTCATCCTGAAAGTATATTGACTGAATCGGGATTAGCACTACTCAATAATTTTTTGGAATCGAATAAATCGAAAGATTTAAACTGAAATAAACACTCGACCATGAAAAATTAGAATGAATAGTGAGTGAATATTTATTCATTTATTCTATGGGGTGACTGACCTCGACTCTTTGGCAGATTGCCGGGATGAAGAACATCTATGCATCCTGAATGCTTATTCATGGAGGGAACTGGGGTAATAGTTGTCTTTTCTCAACAGACAAACCACAGGGTTTTTGGAATAATCGGCTTATATTTAAGAAATGTTGTTGTAGCTGATACGTTTGTATCGGTATACAAAGGAGATTGAAATGACTGATGCGATTGAAGTCACCCGTGCTTTATTTGATGAAGTAATGGTTCCAACCTATAACCCACCTGCAATCATCCCTGTTCGGGGTGAAGGCTCAAGAGTTTGGGATCAGGATGGTCGGGAATATGTTGACTTCGCCGGGGGGATTGCCGTGAGCGCGTTGGGGCATTGCCATCCTGCACTCGTTAAGGCGTTAACCGATCAGGCGAACAAGGTCTGGCATTTAAGTAATGTGATGACTAATGAGCCGGCATTAAAATTAGCAAAAAAAATAGTGGATAATACGTTTGCTGATAAAGTTTTTTTTGCAAATTCGGGTGGAGAGGCGAACGAAGCATGTCTCAAATTGGCTAGACGCTATGCTTTTGAAACATATGGCGAGAAGAAAAACAAAATTATCGCATTTAAACAGGGTTTCCACGGCCGTACGTTCTTTACGGTGACCGTTGGTGGTCAGCCTGCTTATTCAGATGGGTTTGGGCCAAAACCCGGAGCAATTACCCACATCCCATACAACGATTTGAAAACCTTTGAAGAAACAATTGATGATGATACCTGTGCCGTCATGATTGAACCGTTGCAAGGAGAAGGCGGTATTATTTCGCCGAATGCTGAGTTTATTCAGCAAGTCCGTTCGCTTTGTTATAAACACCACGCGTTATTGATCTTTGATGAAGTTCAGACCGGTATGGGGCGCACAGGCGATCTATACGCATATATGGGTCTTGGTGTGACTCCCGATATTCTAAGCACAGCGAAAGCATTAGGGGGTGGATTCCCAATCGCGGCCATGTTAACTACCGATAAAGTCGCTCAGCATTTTAAACCGGGAGCGCATGGAAGTACTTATGGTGGCAATCCGTTAGCGTGTGCTGTTGCCGGGACCGTATTTGATTTAATCAATACACAGGCGGTACTTGATGGTGTAAACGTCAGAGAGCAGTGGTTCCGTGATGCTCTTGGTGCGATTAACGAAAAATATCATATCTTTACCGAAGTCCGGGGCAAAGGCATGTTACTTGGTGCAGCACTGACTGAAGAATATCAGGGGCGTGCCAGAGAATTTTTGACTGCTGGGATAGAAACCGGTGTGATGGTGCTGGTGGCAGGGGCTAATGTGATCCGTTTTGCACCTTCTTTGATTATTCCAAAAGAAGATGTTGATGAAGGATTTGCCCGATTTGAGAAGGCTGTTGCCAAAATTGTCACCGGCTCTAATGGTTGAGGTTTAAAAATGCTTGTTGTTCGTCCGATCCGGGAAAGTGATTTCCCGGCCTTGTTGGAGATGGCTCGAGAGTCTGGCATCGGGTTTACCTCACTGCCGGTTGATGAGCCGTTGTTACATGACAAAATCACCCATTCACTACAATCATTTAATCAGAGCGAAAGTAGCTCTGATGAACGTGGTTATTTGATGGTAGCAGAGGATACTGAAACAGGTGAGATTGTTGGTACAACAGCTATTGATGCAGCAGTAGGGCTTGAGACCCCTTTTTATACCTATCATATTGGTAAAGTCGTTCACGCGTCCCGTAGCCTGAATGTCTATAATGTGGTTGAAACACTGACGCTCAGTAATGATTACACCGGTGTGACCGAATTATGTACGCTGTTTCTGCGTGAATCACATCGTGGCGGAAATAACGGGCGATTACTTTCCAAATGTCGTTTTCTGATGCTGGCTGAGTTTCCACAATTATTTAGTCATCTGGTGATTGCCGAAATGCGGGGTGTTTCTGATGAAAAAGGGCGCTCTCCTTTTTGGCGGTGGCTGGAAGAACATTTTTTCAGTGTTGATTTCCCAACAGTTGATTATCTGTCGGGGGTTGGACGTAAGGAATTTATTGCTGAATTAATGCCCAAACATCCAATCTATGTGAATTTACTGTCACCGGCGGCTCAGAGTGTGATTGGCAAGGTCCATGATAAAACGGTCCCTGCGCTAAAACTGCTTGAATCGGAAGGATTTAAAAATCGGGGATACGTCGATATTTTCGATGCAGGCCCTACTGTGGAATGCTCGATAGAACATATTCGTTCTGTCCGTAACAGCCAGAAATTGCATGTTGTGATTGGAGATGTTATCGGTGGGGATGAAATGTTGCTGAGCAATTGTCAGCTGAGTAATTTCCGGGCCTGTGTCGGCAAGGTCAATATTAATACTAAGCGGGCGGAAGTGACGATGAGTCTTGATCTGGCGAAGATTCTGAAAGTGAACGAAGGGGATGGAATTCGCTTGGTAGCGATACGTCAACCGAAGGCAGCGGGCAAATAAAGGAGAAGGTAAATGCAATTTATTGAAGGGCGTTGGCTAGAAGGTCAGGGGCCGGTGCTGCAATCGATTGATCCTGCAAAAAATCAGGTGATCTGGGAAGGACACACAGCCAGTAACGCTCAGGTTGATTTGGCAGTTCGTGCAGCCCGAAAAGTGCAAAGCCAGTGGTGGCAGAGGGGATTTGAAGAACGTTTGGCGATAGTGAAAGCATTTGCCAAGTTACTGGAAGAACATAAAGAAGCTCTTGCATTGCAAATTGCAGAAGAAACCGGTAAACCTTTGTGGGAATCCCGCGGGGAAGTCGGTGCTATGATCGGTAAAATTGCCATTTCTGAAAAGGCTTACCATGAACGCACTGGTGAAAACCGACAGCAGATTGCCGCTGGTGTGGCGGTACTGCGTCATAAACCTCATGGTGTGGTTGCGGTGTTTGGTCCGTATAACTTTCCCGGGCATTTACCAAATGGACATATCGTCCCTGCGTTATTAGCTGGGAATACGGTGATATTTAAACCATCTGAGCTCACCCCCTCTGTTGCTGAAGCGACTGTTCATCTGTGGCAGCAGGCCGGTTTACCGGAAGGTGTTTTAAACCTTCTTCAGGGCGAAGTGGCAACCGGTAAGGCATTAGCCTCTCATTCTGGAATCGACGGACTCTTTTTTACCGGTAGTTCGACAACGGGTAAATTACTCCATCAGCAATTCAGTGACCAACCCGGAAAAATTCTGGCTCTGGAAATGGGTGGAAATAATCCCTTGGTTGTTGATGAAGTGGATGATGTAGAAGCAGCCGTGTACGCCATTGTTCAGTCGGCATTTATATCTTCTGGGCAACGATGTACCTGTGCCAGACGATTGCTGCTGCCAGCGACAGAACAGGGCGATGAGATCCTTGAACGGTTACAGGAAGTGAGCCAGGCCATTGAAGTCGGCGAATATGATGCTCCCAGGCAGCCTTTTATGGGATCCATGATCTCCGCTGCCGCTGCTGCAAAAATGGTTGAAGCTCAAAAGCAACTGATTGATCGCGGTGCTACGTCTTTACTGAAGTTAACCCAACCCGATGCAGATAAAGGCATCGTGACACCGGGGATCCTGGATGTAACCGGTGTGAGTGAACTTGTCGATGAAGAACTGTTTGGTCCTTTACTGCAGGTCGTGCGTTATCAGGCCTGGGATCAGGCGATTGCGATTGCTAATAATACCTGTTTTGGTTTATCAGCTGGGTTGTTAAGTCATAGCCAGTCGCGCTGGGAAGACTTCTATCAGCGCAGCCGTGCAGGCATTGTAAACTGGAATAAGCCTATTACCGGTGCGTCAAGTGCACTACCATTTGGCGGTATTGGTGATTCAGGAAACCATCGGGCCAGTGCTTATTATGCAGCGGATTACTGCGCCTTTCCGGTTGCAAGTATAGAATCCCCCGCTTGCCAGTTACCTGAGAGTGTCTCTCCCGGATTGCCTTTTTAAGCTAGCCTGAAAGGATAAAACCTTGCGTTTTCTTTATGGTCAAAAGCCGCTGTTTTTACAGCGGCTTTCTTTTATATATAGATAAATTCTTAAGGTGGATATGGCAAGTATCTTTATTCGCCCTTCGCAGTACACCTTAATTAACCTGAGATCGGTTTAAGCCATCGCCATTAGACCCGTTTTTTCAACTGGAGTCATATTAAGTGATGGCTTTTCTGGATTTAAACAATAGGCAATCAAGCCACCCAAAAGATTGAGCATAAATCCGTGTAAACTTCGATGACGAGAATGCTTTATTTGAGAAATATTTTTCAATTGATCGTTAATCGTTTCAATAATGAAGCGCTTAGAGAGCATTGCTCTATCCCAAGCGGCAAGCATTTTGGGCTTCATGTTTTTACGCTGAGTGGTGATAAGTGTGACACCCTCTACTTTCAAGTCCTCAGCCAGTGCTTTACTGATATAGCCTTTGTCACCATACAGCTTATCCAGTAACCCTTTAGATAACTCCCTAACGGGCGGCGATCATCTGTATTGGCTGGAGTCAGCTTCGCTGCCACGATATCACCAAGATGATTCGTGATGATATGAAGTTTAAAACCATAGAACCAACCCATCGTCCCTTTCCCTCGGGCTGCTGTTCCTTTAAACACTTTATGCCTTGGAATGCGGAGGTTGTGACAGACTTTGATGCTGGTTGAGTCAATAAATTCAATCCCTGTTGGCTCTCCTTTCACATGTGTAAAGAAAGAGCTAAGTGGGATGAGAACGGAAGGCATTACTTCAAGAAAACGAGTGTAACTGAGTAAGGCTGGACAGTCACTTTTGTAGTAGCGGCGAACAATGCCGAGATAAAAGTTTTTGAAATCACGTTGATGTGACATATGAAACGCAATAATGATGGTCATGATCTCACTCTCAGACAGACGACCTTTGCGATTTCGCTTACGTTCACCACTTTCGAGCTGTAACTTTTGCCACTGAGGTAGGAAAGCCTTGCAAAAATCATCGACATGGCAGAATAATTCTACTAATTTACGCATAGCTGGTTCCTCTGTGATTAGTCCTTCTTCGTCGAAAGATCTGATCGCAGAACCAGCTTTTAGTTCCCTTATATTCTTATCCCGAGTTCAGGTTAATTATTACCCCCTTATTTTTGTCATTTTGAAAATGATTAGCACTTTGATTATTGTCATAAATCTCTTTTGATTTAGTTTCCTTTTGAGCCCGTCTGTGACGAATTCTAAATGTCTGGCTATTCCCGTTTTAATGCTTATGATCACATATTTTTGGAAATCGGTTTCCAAAATGGATTTATAATTTCCAAAAATGTGTGTTTTAGCACACTCTGCTTGATTTTTTCCTTATAAGCTGACGATGCGTCCTATATAGACTTAACCGTTTTAAACATAAGTGCGTTAGCTCTGACAGGAGTGCTTATAAGAGACCATTCGCAGTTCGAAATGGGATACTTGGAATGAATAATATGGAAATCGATTTCCATTGCGTCTCCCTGATTTGATTTGGTATTTGAGCAAGTGGTAGAAGTTTCAGGTGACGATGCCAGTTGATTGTTCCTGTTGTCATATCGTGATGTGTCGTGAAGAGCGATAGCGATTGAGGGGTCAGAAAAGACATGACGGAAACGTTTCTCGTCATTACTGCATGAGTTAGTGATGACAGGTAAGGACTTATGGACTGAAAGGAACAACCCCATGAAAAAGAAATCGTTATCGTTTGTACTGGCAATACATTGTATCTGTTGGTCTTTGCTATCTTTATCGGCATTCGCAAATACCGATATAACAGCCTCTCAAAACCAATCGGTTGCACAGCTCAAAGAAATGCGGGAAATGCAGGCGAAATATGAGACTGAGTTATCGAAGATTCGCCAGTTACGCCAGAAATATGAAGATGAACTGAAAAAGCTAGATACACAGGCGAAACAGGCGAAGATCGAAAACAAAAGCAAATATGATTCACTCAAAAAGAAACTGGAAAGTATTACGATTTTCGGTTTTGTCAGAGGTAAGTATGACCATGACAATCGGGAAGGCATCGGTTCTGGAACCAATAACAAACATTTTTATATGGATCTGGAAGGTAAAATGAAGGTGTCTGAAAGCTGGGTTGCCCGTTTTCAGAGTGAAACCCGCAAAGGGTATACCGTCAATCAGTCATGGCGTGAAGGGGATACCGGCAGTGATGATCAAGACGGAACTTTCCAGCGGATTTGGGTTGAAGGTAACCCCTATAACATTGGAATTGAACTGGGGACGAAATGGTGGGGATTAGGTTTTCAGAATGTACCTTTCGGACATGCGGCTGACGGTATTTCTGTTGATTATGATTTTATTCATGATTGGAATGCTAAAGCGTTCTGGTGGCGACCCAGACAAGGTGATCTGGTTAGTATGCCCGATGGTTCAGATACCTCTATTGCCGGTGCAAATGTGACCGGGAGGGTCAATCAATATCTGGAAACCAGCCTGACCTATGCAACCAATAAGAATCATAATGACAATCAGAAAATGAGCCGTATGGGGGCTTTGGATTTACGTGTAAAAGCTTTCAAAGATATTGTTCTGACTGGTACCTATGTGAGAACTAATGCAGATGATTATAACTCTAGTCAGGAATATCGAATCGATTATAAAGATGCCAACCTCGAAGAGGTTGGATCATATGGGTTATATACCCGATATATCGATTTTGAGCGTTATGGTGACTATTCACATGATGATGAATGGGGTTCATTGCCAACGGATGCTAAAGGATGGATATTCGGGGCCAAGTTTATTCCGTTTAAAAATGTCGTCTGGGAAACATTCTTCTCAATACAGAGACGAAACCGGGCATCAAGTGTTGATCATGATGCGATTCGGCATTTATTCCGTACTCAGATTGATTTCCATTTCTAAAAGAAGGTGATGGGATTGTCCCTTATGCATCAGATTGAATGGTTGGTAAGGGGTAATTAAAGACCTCTTCATTCAGGTAGTCGGGAATGTGAAATAGCTCACATTCTCAGACTGTTCGTAAAATTGCATTCTTCCGATACCGTATAATTTTAGAACAATTCTGATGAACCGAAGGTCGTCTGATGACAATTCAACAGCTATTTGCTCGTTTGTGGGATCAGTATTTAGAGGTCACGCCAAGTGCCCGGCCAATACAACAATTGTTAGGGCAGGGGCATCCTATCATTAATGATCATGTTGCTTTTCGTACGTATGCTCTTCCGGATATTCGCTTAGAAGATTTAGGCCGTCATTTTATTGATTTGGGATACGAGTATGCGGGGGAATACCATTTTGATATTAAAAAATTAGATGCCCGCCATCTTCAGCATCCATGTGCTAAATATCCAAAAGTATTTATCAGTGAATTAAAAGTGAATGAGCTTTCATCCGAGGCGCAGCAAATTATCGGGCGGCTCTATCAACAACTGCCTGCTGGTTTTATGCAAGATACTTCAGCACTGTATAATGGCTCACCCTGGCAACTGAGTTATCAGGATTATCTGTCATTACTTGGTGAAAGCGAATATGCGGCATGGCTTGGGGCGTTTGGTTACCGGGTCAACCATTTTACAGTCAGTGTGAACGATCTTCCCGGCATGACGGAGCTTGAAGAAGTCAACCAACTGGTTTGCGATGCGGGTTTTAAACTTAATTTGAGTGGTGGTGCAATTAAAGGCAGTGCACAGGCAATGTTGGAGCAATCATCCACCCTGGCTGATCATGCCGATGTTGAGTTTAGTGACCGTCATGCGGTTATCCCATCATGTTTTTATGAATTTGCCCTGCGTTATCCGGATGAACATGGCCAGTTATACCAAGGGTTTGTCGAAGCTTCTGCGGATAAAATCTTTGATAGTACTAATAATGAAGTGACTTCGTTCACATAATGCGCAGGCTATACTAGCCAAAGTTGAATGTTTAATTTATGTTAATTAAAGGTGAATAATGTAAAACCATGCAATTACTATTGTTAATTGATAGGGGAGGTGTATCAAAATATTAGAAACTAACAATTTCTAACAATAAGACTTCTCTACTAAGATGTATACGTAAACCAAACATATCGTCTTATTTGAGGAGACAACTTATGATCAACACCGAAATCAAACCTTTTAATGCAAATGCCTATAGAGCTGGTGAATTTATCGAAGTTTCAGAAGCTGATTTAAAAGGTAAATGGTCTGTGGTGTTCTTCTACCCTGCCGACTTCACCTTTGTTTGCCCAACAGAGCTGGGTGATCTTGCTGATAACTACGATGAATTCGAAAAACGCGGCGTAGAAATCTACTCGGTTTCAACAGATACTCATTTCACTCATAAAGCATGGCATGATTCTTCTGATACAATCAATAAAATCCAATACACTATGGTTGGCGACCCGACTCATGCGATTGCAAACAACTTTGGCGTATTGCGTGAAGGTCAGGGTGTTGCTGACCGTGCAACTTTCCTGATTGACCCAGAAGGTATCATCCAGGCAATGGAAATCACTGCTGAAGGTATTGGCCGTGATGCTCAGGATCTCCTGCGTAAAGTTAAAGCTGCACAATATGTTGCTGCTCACCCAGGTGAAGTTTGCCCTGCTAAATGGAAAGAAGGCGAAGAAACTCTAGCTCCTTCATTAGATTTAGTGGGTAAAATCTAAGTCCTGACCACTCTTTTAGTATTAATACGGGCCGAAGGCTCTGGCCCGTATCTCCAAGTTCATCAATCGATAGTAACAAGCTACTTTATAAGCTTGTGAGCACTGTTGATACAGTTACGGGTTAACGACGATGTTAGATGCAAATGTAAAACAACAACTGGACACTTATTTTAAAAATATCATTAATCCGATTGAGATTGCTGTGTCCACAGACAGCTCGCCAAAAGCAGAAGAATTAGTCACGCTGGCTCGCGATTTGAGTGCTATTTCTGAAAAAATCACTTTGCGAGTTAATGAATCACATACTGGCCGTGTGCCGTTAATGACCATAGCTCCGGCAAGCGAACCTTCGCGGGTTGCTTTTGCTGGTATTCCAATGGGGCATGAATTTACATCACTCATATTGGCGGTTTTACAGGCGGGTGGACACCCGGCTAAAGCTGATAAGGCTGTGCTTGAACAGGCCAAAAGCCTTCAGGGTGAATTTAATTTTGAAGTTTATATTTCTCTTTCGTGTCAGAATTGTCCTGAAGTCGTACAGTCTTTGAATTTGCTGTCACTGGTTAATCCAAATGTCACCACGACTATGATTGATGGTGCATTGTTCCAGGATGAAGTGAATGAACGCAATATTATGGCTGTGCCGTCGGTTTACCTTAATGGTGAATTGTTCGGTCAAGGCCGCATGTCTTTGCAAGAAATTTTAAATAAAGTCGATACTGGTGCCGGTGAAAAACAGGCGCAGGCACTTTCAGAAAAAGCGCCGTTTGATGTCTTGATTGTTGGCGGCGGACCGGCAGGTGCTGCTGCTGCAATTTATGCGGCACGTAAAGGAATTCGTACCGGTGTCGTTGCTGAACGCTTTGGTGGACAGGTCATGGACACGATGGCGATTGAAAACTTTATTTCAGTTAAAGAAACAGAAGGCCCTAAATTAGTGGCTAATCTGGAACAACATGTTCTTGATTATGATGTTGACCTGATTAATACCCAGCGTGCTGTCAAACTGTCTAAAAATGACCTGATTGAAGTTGAGCTGGAAAACGGTGGCAAATTGCAGAGTAAATCTGTGATTTTAGCAACCGGTGCCCGCTGGCGGGAAATGAACGTTCCGGGTGAAAGAGAATATCGAGGAAAAGGGGTTGCCTATTGCCCACACTGTGACGGTCCTTTATTTAAAGGTAAACGCGTTGCGGTTATCGGTGGCGGTAACTCAGGTATTGAAGCTGCAATCGACTTAGCCGGTATTGTCGAACATGTCACTGTTCTGGAATTTAGTGATGTGTTACGTGCCGATGCAGTGCTGATTCGTAAAGCTGAATCAATGGATAATATTACGATTATCAAAGAAGCAATGACCACCGAGGTGATTGGTGATGGCTCCAAAGTTAGCGGACTGCACTATAAAGATCGTGCAACTGACGAGTCTCATTTACTCGATGTAGCCGGTATCTTTGTTCAGATTGGTTTGATACCTAACAGCGAATGGCTGCGTGATACGCTTGAGCTGACCGAGCGCGGTGAAATTGTCACCGATGCCAGAGGAAAGACTTCAATGGCTGGCGTATTTGCCGCAGGTGATGTAACTCACTCGCCTTATAAACAGATCATCATTTCAATGGGATCGGGGGCAACAGCGGCATTAGGTGCATTTGACCATTTGATCCGCACTTCAGTCGAGTAGTCTCTGTCTCTGAGTTGCTTGATTAAAATCCCTGACTTTGGTCGGGGATTTTTATAGGGTTTGGTTTTATGGTATCAATCGTATATGCTTTATATCACCAGATCATCTTGAAGGTATGTAACCTCAGTTGTTACATAGTCTTCTGACAACTTAGAAGGAGGAATGATATGTTTGTGATGCGTTTATTTAGCGCTCATTTCTTTGCTATAGAAGTAGGCTCAAGAGTTTGTGATATTGCGCTGCAATAATCTTAGCTTGAGCGAAACACACAAAATTCAAGTGGATACTCAACTTATTGATAAGTCCTGAGTGATTTCACTTAAGCTCTGAGAATTATTGTCAGCAATCGACAATGGTGTTTTGCACCCAAAATTCTTGAGTTATTTATGAGTACTTATTTATCTGCACAATCACTATCTCTCGCTTTTTCTTCTGTCAGTCTGTTTGACTCGGTATCCTTTACCCTTAATCAGGGAGACCGGGTTGGGCTTATCGGTCATAACGGCTGTGGCAAAAGTTCATTACTGAAATTACTGAGTGGCCATATTGATTCATTTACCGGCCAGGTGAGCATCGCACGTCAGTGCGCCGTTGCATATGTCGAACAACAACTACCGGATTCTTTGCAGAATGTGACGCTGGTTGAAGCGCTGTCGGCAACGGTTAAAGAGGATGAAATCTGGCGCTCAGAGCTTCTATTATCCCAATTGGGTTTTTTACCTCGATACTGGCAGATGCCGGTCAGTTATCTCAGCGGTGGACAGCATATGCGTCTGCTGTTAGGTCGGGCTATCATAAACCAGCCAGATCTACTTTTACTTGATGAACCTAGTAACCATTTGGATTTAACTGCTCTGCTCTGGCTTGAGTCGTTTTTATCTCAGTGGAGTGGTTCCTTTATACTGGTCTCTCATGATCAGTCTTTGTTGGATAAAGTGACCAATACGACCTGGATTATGCGCGACAGGCGCTTATACCATTTTAATATGACTTGCTCAGCGGCAAGACAGGCTTTATTAGCTCAGGATGAAGCTCAGAAACAGCGTTATGACAGCGAGCAAAAGGAAATCGATCGGCTAGAGCAAAGCGCGAAGCGTTTAGCCAATTGGGGAAAGGTCTATGATAATGAAGACCTGGCTCGCAAAGCGAAAACGATGCAGGCCCGCCGTCAGCGTCTTGTAGAAAATCAAACGCAACTCGGTGAAGGTGTGCCGTGGCGACTTATTTTTCATGGTGAATCGCTGCCGGCAGATCGTTTAGTCGCTATTGAACATATGAATGTCTCTCCTGAGGCTTCCAGGCTGAGCTTGTTTCAAATATTACAGAAGCAGGTCAAAAGCGGTGAGCGGGTGGCGATCATGGGCGATAATGGTTGTGGCAAGTCAACACTGCTTAAAAACCTGTATCAGTTTTACCAACATCAGGATGAACATACGGTTCGTTATCATCCGCAGTGCCGGATGGGTTATTACGATCAGTCTTTGCAACAGCTTTTGGATAGTGAAACGTTACATGATGCATTGATCCGGTTTGCACCAGTGAATGATGATATTCGTAAACGGGCATTGATCCGGGCAGGTTTTGATTATCAGCGGCATCGACAAAAAGTCGGCTCACTTAGTGGCGGAGAGCGGGCTCGCCTGCTGTTTATAGGATTAAGTTTGGCGCGTTATCATTTGTTGATGCTTGATGAGCCGACCAATCATCTGGATCTTGCTGGTAAAGAAGAGCTGATTGCCACCTTAAGCAACTATCCCGGAGGTGTTTTGCTGGTGAGTCATGACCGACAATTGATTGAAGCTTGTTGCCAGCGTTTCTGGCTGGTTCATCATGGAGCATTAACGGAATATATGGATATTGAGAAGGTTTATGATCAATTAAAGCAAGATGAAGCATCCTGCGGCTATGTGTCTCAAGCTGATGCATTGACGCCGGTTGGTCCTTTGCAACATGAGGAAGAAGAGGATTTATTAGCCCGCTTAGTTGAGTTGGAACAGCTGTTAAAAGATGATCTTAAACGAAAACCTAAGCATCAGAAACTGGCCAGGCAGGCACAATGGCGGTTAGGAATAGAAAAGATTAACCGTCAGCTATAAATTGCTGTGGTAAGTGACAATGGGGTTGTAATATCCCGGCAAGATAGCCGGGATACAAAAGCACTAGCGTGTGCCAAATACGACAATTGTTTTGCCGTGAGCTGAAATCAGATTTTGCTCTTCGAGCATTTTCAGAATTCGGCCAACCGTTTCACGAGAGCACCCGACAATTTGTCCGATTTCCTGACGCGTGATTTTAATTTGCATGCCATCGGGATGGGTCATCGCATCGGGTTGTTTGGCTAGGTTCAGCAGAGTCTGTGCAATCCGGCCTGTAACATCAAGGAATGCCAGGTTACCGACTTTTTGGCTGGTGACCTGTAACCGATTCGCCATCTGGCTGGATAACCGCATTAAAATATCCGGATTAACCTGAATCAGTTGGCGAAATTTTTTATAAGAAATTTCGGCAACTTCACAAGGGCTTTTAGCGCGAACCCAAGCACTACGGGTTGATTCCTCTTCCTCTTCGAACAGACCTAACTCTCCGATAAAATCACCTTGATTCAGATAAGAGAGGATCATCTCTTTTCCTTCATCGTCCTTGATCAGTACAGCAACCGATCCTTTGACGATGTAATAAAGCGTTTCAGCTTTTTCACCCGCATGAATTAAGGTACTTTTGGATGGGTACTTATGGATATGGCAATGTGACAAAAACCATTCCAAAACCGGATCCGTTTGAGGTTTGAGTACCATAGATAATCCTCTATTTTTGTAGTTTTAATCTTCGTTCGATCAATCATTGACCGAGCAGATAAAATATTCCTTTAAACCTGAGCCTCTAGCATAAGCGGCTTGGTATGTTGCTGCAAGAGCCTTTTAATAACGTTTTATTTAGTTTTACCTGTAGGGTCTGTTAAGAATAGGGGAATCAATGACTCTGATTGTTGACTTAGATTAGGGTCTGTTGAACTTTTGTGACAGATATTCTGCTTATGTGCGGTATCTCATTGATATTAAATAATACCACGTACAATCTCCGGTTCTTTTAACCTTCGGCTGTACATGGTTGGGGCCGCGTCATTTAACATGTTAAGCTAAATGTCTGATGTGGTGTTGATGATGTGTTTCATATGCATATAAATCAATTATCTGAAATAGAAAAGTTCGATCATGAAAAGGAGAAAATATGCAGGCCAAAGTGACATGGGCGAAAGGGATGCAATTTATTGGCGAGTCTGGATCTGATCATACTGTCGTTATGGATGGTGATGGTGCAAAAACGGCTGCGAGCCCAATGGAGCTGGTGTTAATGGCCGCTGGTGGATGTAGCTCGGTCGATGTTGTTTCAATACTGCAAAAAGCCCGTCAGCCTTTTACCGATTGCCAGGTTGAAGTGACCTGCGAGCGTGCAGAGCACTCACCCAGAGTCTTTACTAAAATTCACTTACATTTCATCGTGACCGGTAGCCGAGAACTGAGTGAAAAACAGGTGGCCCGGGCGGTGGATCTTTCAATGGAAAAATATTGCTCTGTTTCTTTAATGCTGGGGAAACATTGTCCGGTTGAGCATAGCTACCAAATTCAAAGACAAGCTTTCGCGGATTGATGAATATCTGGCTGACTAATCAGAGAGCTTGAATTCAAGCTCTGTCAGAAAAGCGATTGCTAGCTGACTTTCCCTGTTTCAAGCAGGCGCTGTAAAATAGGCAGTAAGATCAGCTCCATGGCAAACCCCATTTTTCCCCCTGGAACAACCATTGTATTGATGCGAGACATAAATGCACCATCGATCATGCGTAGCAGATAGGGAAAATCGATATTTTTAATACCACGAAATCGAATTACTAACATGCTCTCGTCCGCACTTGGAATACTTTTCGCGCTAAACGGGTTTGAGGTGTCTACAGTAGGTACCCGCTGAAAATTGATATGAGTACGGGAAAACTGTGGCGTGATGTAATTGATATAATCGTCCATCGAACGAACGATTGATTCTTGCACGGCTTCGCGTGAGTGTCCGCGCTCGGTTGTATCCCGAATTAATTTTTGGATCCATTCTAAGTTGACGATGGGCACCATGCCGATCAGCAAATCGACATGGCTTGCTACATTGATATCTTCCCATTCGACACCGCCATGTAACCCTTCATAAAAAAGCAGATCAGTATCAGGGGGAAGCTCCTGCCATGGCGTAAAGGTTCCAGGCATCTGATTGTAAGGTACCGCGTCGTCAAAGGTATGCAGGTAGCGCCGGTAACGCCCAGAGCCTGCATCACCATACTCTTTAAAAAAATCATGAAGCAATTGAAAATCATTTGCTTCAGAACCGAAGTAGCTGATATGGCGACCCTGTTCGCGGGCCTTACGAATTGCAATATCCATCTCCGGGCGGGTGAACCGATGAAAGCTATCCCCTTCGATAAATGCGGCTTTTTGTCGAAGTTGCCGGAACAGGTGGGCAAAGACTTCGCTGGTTGTTGTTGTCCCGGCACCGGATGAACCGGTCACGGCAATAATCGGATGTTTTGCTGACATAATTGTTCCTAGTAATCATGAGTGTTAGTCATGAATGATCCTGAGTCATTTTAAACTCTTGTGCTTTCATCAGATTGACTGATTCATGCAGTTCGGAGTAGACAACGACAATTTCACCTTGCTCAAGTTGCTGACGAAGCTGAGATACCTTTTGCTCGAAAGAACATGCCTGTTCGCCATAATCGGTGCCTTCGCGTAAAACGAAAGACTCCAGAAGATTCGTCAATGTTTCACTATTGAGTTGTTGCCAGGGAATAACCATTCAACCTCCTGCTACGAGATGACATCATACAGCATATTATATAGGGAATAAGAACACTCCCTTATACACAATGAAAAAATATCAGGATACCGGTTGATGATGTTTCTGGCCGGCCGGCAGTTGCACTAAAAGGGTGCTATTGTGATTTGCCTAAATTAGAAAACAGAGTTGTTTTCTTTATTATTGTGTTAAGTCGGCATTCGTCGATATAGTAAGTATCTATTTATTTTGATTTGCAACGGAGCAAGGGGAACAGGAATGTCTGCATCAGAGGTCGTCAGTGCTGAGCCGAAAGTCTTTTCTAACGAGCAATCGTCAAGCGGTGTTTATAAATTAATTTTTGCTTCATCGCTCGGAAATGCTCTGGAATGGTTTGATTTGATTGTTTATGGCTTTTTTGCTGTGACAATCGGTCAATTGTTTTTTCCCAGTGAAAATGATTCGGTCTCATTGGTATTGGCGATGGGGACCTTTGCTCTTTCTTATGTTGTCCGTCCGCTGGGGGCCATTGTTTTAGGCGCATATGCCGATAAGGTTGGCCGTAAAGCGGCTATGATGATTTCAATCTGGCTGATGATGCTCGGTATGTTCATTATTGCTGTGATGCCAACTTATCAGGCTATTGGGGTTTGGGCCCCTGTCGGTATTTTCCTTGCCCGGCTGTTGCAGGGGTTTTCTGCGGGGGGCGAATTCGGTAGTGCCACGGCATTACTGGTTGAAAAAATACCTGAAAAAAGGGGCCTGATTGCGAGTTTCATGTTTGCAAGTCAGGGCGTGAGCCTGTTACTTGGTGCCGGATTCGGGCTGCTTTTAACAACACTGCTCAGTCATGCCCAACTGGAAAGTTGGGGATGGCGTGTACCATTTCTTTTTGGGATGTTAATTGGGCCTGTCGGTATTTATATCCGTCGTCAGATCCCGGAATCAGAGGTGTTAAAACATCATAAAAATAAAGGAATGCCGGTTGCCCAACTATTTAGAGAGCATAAACGGAGTGTGTTATTGGCAATTGGTTCGCTGATTTTATCGACCTCGGTGAGCTATGTGATTATCTTTATTCCAGCATTTGCATCAAAACAATTAGGATTACCGGTATCGCAAGGGTATGCCACGACACTGATGAGTGGTGTGATTTTGACACTGTTGACCCCTTTTGTGGGGCATTTGTCGGATCGGGTTGGCCGAACCCGGATTATGCTGATTGCATCCGCTTTGTTTTTTATCACCGTTGTACCTGCTTTTTATTGGTTAAGCCGAGCGCCCGTTCTTGTGACACTAATGACGGTATTGATTTGGCTGACGTTATTAAAAGTTTTTTATTTCGGGGGATTGCCAGCGTTAATGTCGGATCTGTTTGAGCCGGAAGTGCGGGCCAGCGGGTTGGCGTTAAGTTACAACATCACGACTACGGCTTTTGGTAGTGTCGGCCCGCTAATTATTGCCTGGATGATCAGTATGACACACAGTGATGTTGCCCCGAGTTTTTATTTGATTTTTACAAGCTTAGTGAGCTTTATTGCCCTGCTGGTGATTCGTTTTCAGCGGGGTATCCGCTGATATCAGAATCACTATCAGTCTCTATCCGAAAAGGCTTACTTATCCCGGGTTGAGGTTTCTTAACCCAGCTGACTGTGCATGATTAGTCGTTTCTGGAGTAGGTGTAAAAAGTCAGTAAAAGGTTGCGTGAGTTTGCGATCTGTCATGACCTGGATCTGTAATTTGCGGCGGTGTAACTGAGGATCATCAATCGGTTTGATGATTAAGTGATCTTGGGTCGCCCTCTCTCTGACACTGACGATCCCGCATAAAGCGATGACCGATGAGGATTGTTCGGTCATTGTGTAAATTGCACCTAATGAGTCGCAGCAAAATTCAGGAATAATTGAAATATTGGATAGATTACAAGAAATATCAAATAGATAGCGAATGGTGGATGGGCCCAGAGTCATGGTTATAGGGTAGTTTTTTAAATCGGATAAGGTGAGTCTCTCTTTTTTGGCAAGAGAATGCTTTGAAGACATTAGAGCGCAAATCGGCGCTTTATGGCTGGCGATAATTTTAATGCCCATCAGAGGCGACAGATTGAATGTCAATGCGAGATCGACCTGGCCTGATTTGACCATTTCGGAGGCCCGGCTGGAACTGACAACATGGAGATCAAACCGAATGTTGGAATTGTTCTTCCGATATTCTGAAATGGTCTTTGGTAAAAAATACCAGGCCATCCCTTCAGGACAGGCAATGCGTATCCGATGCTGGTGGAGCGTAGTGACACCTCTCATTTGTGCTAGAACATTGCGTAATTCAAGTTGATTACGTAAGGCATAGGCATGGAGAATTTTGCCGGCTTCAGTGAGTTTCACACCACGGGGCAGACGTTCAAAAAGTTGTAGACCGAGCTGTTTTTCAAGCCGATGGATTTGTCGGCTCACAGCAGATACGGCAACATGGAGTTCGTTAGCCGCTGCTGAGAGTGAGCCATTTCTGGCGACACATTGAAAATAGCGTAATTGCAGCTCTTGCATGGGGGTCTCAATTAAAGGCCAATAGGGCAAGTGTAGCGTTTCTGATTTTAAGAAACCAGAAGGCTGATTGATGGCTGAATTTTGTTTAAATGAAGCGTCGCTTTATGCTCATAATTTTAAGTTAAAAAATAGATATACATCAACAGCAGATGAGTAACCGATTCAGGTGGAGAATATATGAATACATTGGTTGACTCGAAACTCAGGCGGCAGCAAGTTATAGAACAGGCCGCAGATGTGTTTCGTTGTGGTGATTTTAAACACATATTGGCGCAGCGGGTCGCTTATCGGACGGTCAGCCAGGCTCCACAAAGTCTGGAGATACTCTTTGAATATTTGAATAAAGAGATCGGACCTATGCTCTCAAGGCTTGGCTTTGAGTGGTCTTTGATTCAAAATCCGCTCCCGGAACAGCCTCCTTTTATCATGGCTGAACGAATTGAAGATCCTGACGCACTGACGATATTACTTTATGGCCATGGGGACGTCACACAAGGTCAGGATGAACTCTGGCATGACGGACTCAACCCCTGGACGCTTTGTCAGCAGGGCGAGCGGTTATATGGCCGGGGAAGTGCCGATAATAAAGGGCAGCACTCCATTAATTTTGCAGCACTAGAAACCGTTCTTAAAGCGCGAGAAGGGCGGCTGGGTTATAACGTTAAATTGATTTTTGAGATGGGTGAGGAAACCGGATCTCCAGGATTGGCCGAAGTCTGTCAACAGCATGCTAAATTTCTGTCAGCCGATTTATTCTTAGCCTCGGATGGGCCGAGAATTCGGCATGATTTGCCAACTTTGTTTTTAGGATCGCGTGGTGTTTGTCAGTTTAAACTGAGTATTGACAGCGGAAATGGCGGTCGACATTCCGGTAACTGGGGAGGGATTATTACCAATCCGGCGATTGTTTTAACCCATGCAATTGACTCACTGGTTTCTGCCACAGGCCAACTGAAAGCGGATTTTCTTCGTCCACCTGCGATTTCAGCTGATACGTCAGAGCTCATTCGGGATCTGCCCGTTGGCGGCGAAGAATTTGATCCGACATTAAACCCGCAATGGGGCGAGCCAGGGCTCTCTATTGCTGAGCAATTGTACGGATTTAATACACTGGAAGTCGTAGGCCTTGGGGCGGGAAGCGTTGATAAACCGGTTGGTGCAATTCCTGGGCGAGCTGAAGCGATTTGTCAGTTACGTTTTGTCCGGGGGACAAACTGGTCATCTATTGTTCCAAAGCTGCGTGAACATTTTGATCAACATGAATTTAAAGATGTGCAGATAACTGATATTAAAGGATATGATGCCACCCGCTTAGATCCGGGGCATCCCTGGGTTCAGTTTGCTAAAAATTCGCTGGAACAGAGTCTTGGGCAGACGATTGGTCTGCTACCCAACCTGGGAGGAACGATACCGAATTATTGTTTTGCTGATATTCTTGGGCTTCCGACCGTTTGGCTTCCTCATTCATATCCATCCTGTAATCAGCATGCACCGGACGAGCATCTGCTTAGCCCGATTATCGAGCAGGGGTTAAAAGCCGCAGCCGGTTTATTCTGGGATTTAGCAACAGGGGTCCCGGATTTTGAGGCTAAGCGTTAGCCTTTTAAAGAGAGCCGAAGTTCCCTTGGCGAGCATTGAAATGCCCGCTGGACCCAATGGCTGAATGAATCTCCGGATGAAAATCCGAGTTTTTCGGCCATTTGTTCATTCGACAATCCATCCTGGAGCCCTTTGAGTGTTTCATTGCGGCGCAGACGATGGTACCAGTTTCGATAATTAAGCCCGGTTTCTTTGATGAATAACCGGGCCAGAGTTCTCTCGCTCGCGCCAACTTTTTGCCCCCATTGTGCCAAGCTATCGCGCAGATGAGGTTGTTGAATCAGGCAATCGGTAATTTTTGTCAGCCTGGGGTCACTGGGCAGAGGAATAAGATTTTCACTTCGTTTTGCCTGTTTTAATTCACCCCTTAGAAACCCGATAAGTAGGGTCCGCTGCTCTGATGATAATTCGTCATTGCGGATAAGCTTATCAATGATGCCTATGGCAAAACGGGATGCTTCGACCAGCCTGAGTTCACCGGGCCATGATTGAGCGATTGGTGTTGGCAGATAGACGACACCCAGCGTTGATCTATAACGATTTTGAGCCTGATGCATCATAAATGGAGGGATCCAAACCAGCATATCCTTTTGGATTAACCATTGTTGGTGCTCTGTTTGCCCCTGTAGCATGCCCTGGCTCATCCAGATTAATTGTCCTTGAGCGTGTTGATGTGCAGACTCTTGAGTATTTGCATCGATCATTCGCTTAAGAGCAACAGGGGTAAAATTATCATCTTTATAGTTCAACGGGTCATCTCATTTTCTCAATTGGGGGGGCAACGATATGTTGTTGTTTAAACAACATGAACGAACATAGCACTGTAATCCCCATGAATAATGCCAATATCATAAAACATCGGGGGCTTGTCAAATGGGCTGTGTAGAGCCCGGTTAAGAAACTGATACCACATACCGAGCCTAAGTTGCGTAACAACTGGACGGCTGCCGTCCAACGCCCCATTGCTGATAATGGGGCACTATTTTGAACTTTAACAAGCGTTGCTGTTGCAACTAAGCCTGTACCCATTCCACTGAAAATAACAGATGCCAGCAGTATATAAAGTGACTTATCTAATGAAACACTAATGGCTATCGGTGCAATGACCAATAAAAGACTGCCTGCCAGGATTACCCGTTTGTCATTTGATTCATTGAGCACTTTGCCACAAACCATCGAGCCGGTAACCCAGCCTAGGGCGGCGAATGTCACGAGCATACCGGTTATTGCCGCATTGTGAGATGCAACATGTTGCAATGCGCCAGGCAATAGCGTGACAGTCGCATAAATGTTGGCGCTGGATAAAAAGATAAGGGCTGCCATGCAGAGCTGCTTTGAATCATGCAATATCTCAGTTGGGATCGGCGAGCGCTGAGGTGCCGGGCGCACACGCAAGATCAGTATCATCAGAGCCGAAAGTGAGCACCCTGCGGTTATAGATTGACTCATCGTACTATGCCAGGGCGAGTTAAAGGTGAGGAGTAGCCCCACCATCATGATAACCGCTAAAAACTGGCTGACTGGGTCAATGAATACTGATTTTTTATTTTGAGTCAAATCGTTGGAGCTGATTTGACTCATCATGAATAAAGCTATGAGGCCAACAGGAATATTCAGCCAGAAGATGCTGCGCCAGTCGGCATATACCAGTAAGAGGCTACCAACGGCCGGGCCAATTATTGCGGCAACTCCCCAGACAGCACTGAGTAACCCTTGTACCTTAGCCCGTTTTTCAGGGGGAAATAGTGTCCCAAGCAGCGTATAAGATAAGACAATGATACCTCCAGAGCCAATTCCCTGAATGACTCGTGCAGCAATCAAATAGGGCATCGAAGATGCTAATGATGCTCCCAGAGATGCTGAGGTAAAAATGAGGATGTTCAGGCGAAAGACTGTTAATGCCCCAAATCGATCGGATAACCCTCCGACCAGCGGTGCAATAAATGCGATCGGGAGTAAAAATCCCGTCATGATCCATGGCCAGTTTGCGCTATGGGCCATGGCCAAATGAATGGTCGGTAGAGCTGGCGTTACAATGGTGCTGTCCATTGCGGCCATCAGTAGTGCGATCAATACTGCCGGAATTGTTAGTTTAGTTTGTGAATGATGTGCCTGTTTTTCTGAATGTTGCATAAGACTCCATAACTTGATTGAGAGATTGTGATTCAGAGGCGATGATGTTTGTCATAAGGTTTTATACAAATGAACAATGAGCCGTTGTAAAAACAATGACCAGAGATCAACCGTTCCCAGTATATGGAATCAGGAAATGAACAGAATGTTCTGAAATGACATAAATGTGATCAAATCAGTCATCTGTTCATGGGGGACAGCTAGGGCGTGTTGACGTTTAGCGATTGTAATTGTTGGGCCACAGAGGCGTGTGGATCAATCAGTTCGAAGTCGGTAAATTCAAAACCAGGGCCGACAGAGCATCCTGTCAGTACGGATTCACCGATAGGTTCGGCTGCCTGCCAGACTCCCGCAGGGACAACGTGGCAGAAACAATGAATTTTGGCTGATAGTTCCTGTTTTTGCGGTTTGCTATCTGAGCCATCCCAAGTATAAAGATAAAGTCCTTCTCCTTGGTAAAAATTCCAGACTTCATCCGAGCTGACTTTATGAAACCGGCTGACTTCCCCTTTTTTAATGAAAAGGAGATGTGAGTTAATGCACTACGGATTAGATCATTGCTGCATGATACGGTGGCGTTAGAACGAAAGATCTCAGAAAATTGTCCGCCTTCAGGATGTTTTGTTAGTTTTATTGGTCGCATATATAGCCATTTATCCGGTTATGTATTTCGCATCCGACGCTGTCAAATTGACGAATTAATGAAAAGGTTTGAGAGTTATCCCTGGCTGGTTTATGCATTCAGATTTGATTTACCGGAGAGAATCATTGTTTCTATTTAAAGAGGTCGTCAGTGTGAATACACGTTTTCAGATAAACGATCTGGGAGGCGTGATTTCAGGGATAAGATTATCGGCCAATGCCTTGGCAAGCAGTTCGTGTCCCCGGGTTCCCAGATGAAGTCCATCGGTTTCGGGGGTTGCGACATCCCCGGCGTTAAAAAAACCACAACCCAGTTTTTGGGCAAGGTTTTGATAATCATGTGCCAGTTGCATCGAATCTTCTTCTCGTCCTTTAAAATAAAGGGCCCAGCGCTTGGATAACAAGGTCATTGGAGCCGGCGCTATGATGACTAACTGACCGGGTGGCCAATACATGATGAGCTTATGCAGTGATTGAGTGATAGCCTCAGACGAGAGATTAAAATGGCAGCATAAATCATTACTGCCCAGCATAATCAGTAGTAATTTCCCTTCTTTTTTATAATGCTCAAGTGTGTCATATCCACTGATAAGGCCCAGCTCAGGAGATGAGTGATTGATCGTTCGTCCACATTGACCATCGCTGATGATCTGGTATTGATTTAAGTAGTATTGCAAGATGACCGGCCAGGGGCGGGGGATCGGATCACTACTGTCTGGTGCAAATCCCCATGTATTGGAGTCACCAAAACAGAGAATCGTGTTAACATAACGAGGAATAATAAATTCAGGTTGAAACAGATATGAGTTGTCGGATTTGTTCATCGGACTGGTTCCTCGCCAAATTAGGGCGCTGTCGTCAATGTATGTTGCTGAATCTGTTATTGTTCATCGTTGGCTTAATTACGCTCTATTGGTCATTGCGCCAGCCGGTCGTCTATCAGTGGATGGCGATATTTGTCACACTGGCTGCATTGTTGCTCTTAATTGCTCATCTGATTATGGCTGCTTATTATAAATTGACCGGGCATTCAAACGAATAATGAGCGATGTGTTGTTTTGCCTGTTCAATGAGATCATCATGCGCGTCTAACCAGTGAATCGTTTCTCCCCGTCGCTGCATCTTGCGAAACCAAGTGTCCTGGCGCTTAGCAAACTGGTGGATCTGCGAATTGAGCTTTTGAAACATATCATTATAGTTTAGCTCACCTTTGAGATAGCGGGCTATGAAGCGATATTCCAGCCCAAAAAATTCAAGGCGTTCATAACTGACTCCCTGTTGGTGCAATTGTTCAACCTCATTGATCATCCCTTCGTCAAAGCGCTGCTTTAACCGGGTGGTAATGCGGGCCCGTAATTCGGGCCGGGGCCATTGAATACCCAATATTAATGGGTGAATGGTCGGGTAATCGGGGGCGGGTGTCGGTTCTTTTTCTGCCATAGCAATTTCAATCGCCCGGACAACCCGGGGACGCACCAGAAGATCGGTACTGTTGTGCTGGTCTGGTTTTAACGCAAGTAATTTTTTCTGAAGCCGTTCCAGTGTCAGTGTTTGGAGCTCATCGCGCAGTAGCTGATTTATAGGAACTTCTTTTAATGCATAATTTTGAATAATGGCATCAAGATAAAGCCCGGTTCCTCCGACCATGATTGGCAGTTTATGATGTTGGCAGATATGTTGATAGCAGCGAAAAAAATCCTGTTGGTAGTGAAAGACACTGTAATCGCTAAGTGGCTCGACAATGTCTATAAGATGGTAAGGAATATTGCCATACTCTTCGAGATCTTTACCCGAACCTAAATTCATTCCCCTGAAGACCTGTCTTGAATCAGCAGACAGGATCTCGCCATTTAGTTGGTGAGCCAGTTCAATGGCCAGGCTGGTTTTTCCTGAAGCAGTCGGTCCCAGAATAACTAAGAGGTTATAGTGATGAGGTGCGTGTGTCATAACATCAATTGAAATACAGATAATGGCGAATATTAGGGGGTAAAGCTGCTTGATGTCCAGTATTGTCCTCAATCGTGAGACAGATATGAAAAAGGCACGCGTTGCGTGCCTCTCCTTTAAAAGCAGGATGAATCCAATAAATTTGGATTATGACTGCCAGAAATGTTTGTTGAGTTCTTGATCACGTTCGGATCTTTCTAATCCGATATCCCGTAACAGATACTCAGGCATGTCAGACAACTGCTGACGTGTGCGGTGGCGTTCATGCCAATGGTTTAACAGAGCAGATGCTTTGTGAAAAAATTCTTTTAGTGTAGCGTTGTTGTTATTGAGATGTTCAACGCGAGCGATTCGAGTTGCCATATGGATTCTCCTTCCTCCTTCAAATCTGAGTAAATAATAGTTATCAATCGTGAAACCATCAAACGATCAAAATTCATCATTTTGGATTAAAAAAAGTAATGTATACGTGAGAGCCTGTTTCGCGGGTTGATATTGCTTTGTCTGGCTGTTGATATTCAACTATAAAAAGAATGTAACATTATATAAATAAAGAGATTTTAGTTATATAAACCTCACTTTTCTGCAATAAGTATTAGTTTTATTATTGTGTCGGAATAGTTTCTTGAATCTATATATTTTTAATAAAAATTTATAATTCAAACAAAAAATGCTGAATATGAATATAAGTTGCATAATGTCGCTTTATCCATATTATTTTTTGCATATTTATTGAGAGTGAATTTAGAGTGTCAATAAATGTATATAAAAGGTAAAAATCTGATTAGGTACAGTAGGGAATATTTAGTTTTTCTGCCTGCTTCTTATGCGTTAATTCATGCGGTGCGAGTACATCAGTGAAACCTGAAAATTTAATGTAGACCTCTTTACCCATAAGTAAATGGGTGATGGCGTAAGTGAGTCTTCCACCTGAAGAATATCTGCGATTCTGCGGCCCTTGAGGTTGGATTGTCTGGATGAAGGTAAGCATTTTCTATATGGAGTTCAGGCTTGGTGGGTAACTTCTGTGGTGGTTTTTGTCGCTCTTGATAAAGCGCCTTATTCTCTATCATATTTTATTCTCCCCCTGGCGGGGGAAAGCGTTAAACCGAAGGGTTAGGTTATAAAAGGCTATTCATTATCGATTTCCCAGCTCAGCGCGCGTTTAACGGCTTTTTGCCACCCTTTATAGCGATTTTCCCGTTCAGGGTGAGACATTTCCGGGCTAAAGGTGTGATCGATTTTAAAGCAGTCTTGAATGTCCTGGGTTGACTTCCATACCCCAACGGCTAATCCTGCCAGTAATGCCGCTCCAAGAGCCGTTGTTTCGGTTAATTTAGGGCGCTGGACCCGTGTGCCCATAATATCGGACTGAAATTGCATCAGAAAGTCGTTGGCAACGGCGCCACCATCGACTTTGAGACTGGCTAATTTAAGGCCTGAGTCCTGTTGCATCGCATCCAATAGATCCCGGCTTTGAAACGCAATCGATTCTAATGCGGCCCGGATAATATGATTACGGTTTGCTCCGCGGGTTAAACCGACCATGACGCCCCGTGCATGCGGGTCCCAGTATGGAGCCCCCAGTCCCACAAATGCCGGAACTAAATAAACACCGTTGGTATCGTTTACTTTACTGGCAAAATAGTTGGTATCCTGCGCTTCGTGAATGATCCCTAATTCATCCCGTAGCCACTGAATGGTTGCGCCTCCCATAAAGACTGAACCCTCCAGTGCGTAGTTCACTTCACCTTTTGAGCCAACAGCCAGTGTTGTCAAAAGCCCATGGCTGGATTTAACCGGTTTATCTCCGGTATTCATCAATAGAAAGCACCCGGTGCCATAGGTATTTTTGGCCATCCCTTTATTGAAACAGAGCTGACCGAATAAAGCCGACTGCTGGTCACCTGCAATCCCGGCAATCGGAATTCGGGTCCCTCCTTTACCACCAATGTTGGTTTTGCCGTAGATTTCACTGGAACCTCTGACTTGAGGCAGCATAGAAAGTGGGATTTCTAATTCATCCAATATTTTTTCATCCCATTGCAGCGTGTTGATATTGAACAACATGGTGCGTGACGCATTGGTATAGTCGGTGACATGAACCCGTCCCTGCGTCATGTTCCAGATAAGCCAGCTATCAACCGTGCCAAATAATAATTCGCCTTTTTGAGCCTTTTCTCTGGCACCTTCAACATGGTCTAAAAGCCACTTGACCTTGGTTCCTGAAAAGTAAGCATCAACCACTAATCCGGTATTTTCTCGAATATAGTCTTCTAAGCCACGGGATTTGAGATCGTCACAGATATCGGCGGTACGACGGCACTGCCAGACAATGGCGTTATAGATGGGACGTCCTGTTTTTTTATCCCAGACAATGGTTGTTTCTCGCTGATTGGTGATGCCAAGAGCGGCGACCTGATCGGAGCGGATCCCTGTTTTGGCCAGTACCTCGACTAAAACAGAGCTTTGGCTCGACCAGATTTCCATTGGGTCGTGCTCAACCCAGCCTGCTTTTGGATAATATTGGGTAAATTCTCGTTGAGAGACATCAATGATATTGGCCTGGCGATCAAAAATAATGGCTCTTGAAGATGTCGTTCCTTGATCCAACGCGACTATATATTCTTTGCTCTCGTCAAGTTGTGTCATATTTTTTCCCTTTACTAAAGTTGATAACAAGGCATTAAGAGTGTTTTGTGACAGGAGTGGCCACGTCTATTTTTTCTTTTTCTGTTACAGGTGCGTGATTGGCAGGTAGTGCCGGGCTAAGCAGTCTAGTATAGATCGCTGCACCAATCTGAGCTCCGAGTATCGGACCGACAATGGGGACCCATGCATATAGCTCATGGCGCCCGCCGGTCATAACCACATGACCCCAGCCTAGCAGGTCAATGAGTATTCGTGGCGCAAGGTCGCGGGCCGGATTCATTGCAAATCCGGTCAGAGGCCCTAATGCAGCCCCGATGATGGCGACAAGCAAACCGATAAATAGTCCGCTCAGAATACCTTTTGAACCGATATTATGATCATCGCTTAAAGCCAGTACTCCGTACATCAAAACCGCGGTAATGGATAATTCGACTAACATGGCATGCCAGTAGCTGATGTGGGCATTCGCGAAGGTCGTAAATATTCCGGCTGTCTGTAAGCTGGCGATGCTGCCCCGGACGATATGGTGAGTTATCTCCCACTGACTCAGTAACGGCTGATAGAGAAAGTAGGTTAATCCGGCCCCAAGCGCCGAACCGATAAACTGGGCCATAATATAGAAAGGAACTTTTTGCCATTTGAACCCCATAAAAGAGGCCAGGGCTAAAGTAACTGCTGGGTTGATATGAGCACCGGAGACACCACCGACGGCATAAATGGCGATGGCAACAGCTAAACCCCAGGTAATACTGATCTCCCATTGTCCAAAGTGTGCTCCGGCCAGAATGAGTGCTGCGACACACCCTGTCCCGATAAACATAAAGATCCCTGTTCCGATGGCTTCGGCAAAGCATTCTCCGAGTAACCCCTGATACGCTGCGTTTTTCATCTTTTTTTCCATATTGTTATTTTTAGAATGTAATTATCAACAATTAAGAAACAAATATGAAACTAAAAAAACCTATAATTTGATCGTTATCACTCATTTTTAATTCGATATCGAACATTTATGGTTTCTTTTTTTTCGATTGCAACATGTTGAGTCTCAGACTATTTACAGTGGGGGCCAGTGAAGTACCATAATAGGTGCGGTTTATTCATCTGACATATATATAAAGGAAACCATCTTGAAACAATTGGAGCGCCACCACAAAATTCTGCAATTACTTTCCGAGCAGGGGTTTGTCAGTACAGAAGATCTGGTCAGTCATTTTACCGTCAGCCCGCAAACGATCCGCCGGGATCTGAATGAGCTGGCTGATCAGAAACGCATCCAGCGTCATCATGGTGGGGCCTCCTTACAAACGAGCACGGAGAATGACCCGTATGCCAATCGTAAAGTGGCGTTTCAGGAGTCTAAACAGCGCATCGCATCGGCCATTGCAGAACAGATCCCCAACGGCGCATCATTGTTTATTGACATTGGCACCACGGCCGAAGCGGTTGCGTTGGCGCTATTGAATCATAAAGCATTGCGTGTTGTGACCAATAACCTGAATGTGGCCAGTATTTTATTAAAAAATGAAGATGTGATGGTGATCCTGGCCGGTGGGGAAGTCCGTCACCGCGATGGCGGTATCATCGGTGAAGCCACCCGTGATTTTATTAATCAGTTTCGGATGGACTTTGGTATTTTAGGGATATCCGGCATTGATGAAGATGGTTCTCTGCTTGATTTTGATTATCATGAAGTCCGAGTTAAACAATCTATTATTGATCATTCACGACATGCTTTTCTCGCTGCCGATGTCAGTAAATTTGGTCGCAATGCCATGGTGAATATGGGTAATATTGCGCAAGTGAATGCATTATTTACGGATGCGCAACCTCCAAGAGGTATTCGGAACATCCTCGAGCAAAATCATGTTCAGTGCCATATTTGCTAAATCCGCATCAACCCAAACGGCCTCTGCCTCATTTTAATAAGCCATTATTATATTGATTTATATTGATAAATAGGCGGTGGCTTATTAGCTGATTTATTCGGTCTTATATATTGAGTGGCATATTATTGTCATATTTGTTTGTTATGTTTAGCTTCAAGGATTTTGTTCATTCTCTTTCGTTTTGTTGTTTTTGAGATAAAAAGAACAAAAACGAGCTTGATTATTTTCGAAAACGAACAATAATGGTGTTACAAATTTTAACATCTGCCGACGTTGGAGGGCTGCATGGAGCACAATGAATATGATTTAGTGGTGATTGGTGGTGGAATTAATGGTTCCGGTATCGCTGCCGATGCAGCTGAACGGGGGCTTAAAGTGGCTCTGCTTGAAGCAAAAGATTTCGCCAGTGCAACTTCCTCAGCCAGCTCAAAGTTAATTCATGGGGGGCTCAGGTATCTTGAGCATTACGAGTTTCGTTTGGTTCGCGAAGCACTAGCCGAACGTGAGGTTTTGTTAAAAAAAGCACCACACCTGATTA
This sequence comes from Candidatus Celerinatantimonas neptuna, assembly GCA_911810475.1. Lineage (NCBI taxonomy): Bacteria > Pseudomonadati > Pseudomonadota > Gammaproteobacteria > Celerinatantimonadaceae > Celerinatantimonas > Candidatus Celerinatantimonas neptuna. The sequence goes on along the minus strand of OU461276.1, from coordinate 1,049,621 downwards.
CACCAATGCGGTTCCGGCTTCCTCATCGCCCTCATTTGAGACCTGCTTGGATGATTCGTATCGGCCTTTTTCTTTACGATCACCTGGCCAAACGAACCACCTTACCTGGGAGTTGGGGTCTGAAATTCGACCCGCATGAAAGCCCGTTGCAAAGGGAAATTCGTAAAGGATTTGAGTATTCAGATGGTTGGGTCGATGATACCCGGTTGGTGGTTGCTAATTTAATGCATGCCCGTGAGCTTGGGGCTGATATTTACAACTACGCCCCGTGTCAGAGTGCACAACGTGACGGTAGTAGCTGGCTGATTGAAGCCAAAAATGGGCGAACCGCAGAGCTATTCACTCTAAAATCGAAAGCACTTGTTAATGCGGCCGGACCCTGGGTTAAGTCGATTTTCCAGGATCAGCTTCAGCTGAAATCACCCCGCGGTATTCGTTTGATTCAGGGGAGTCATATTGTTGTTCCCCGTATCCATAAAGAAAAGTGTGCTTATATTCTGCAAAATGAAGATCGCCGGATTGTTTTTGTGATCCCCTATTTGCAAGAGTACAGCCTGATTGGAACGACAGACCTTGAGTATAAAGGTGACCCGCGTCAGGTTGCGATTACCGATCAGGAAGTCGATTATCTGTGTGATGTGGTCAACCGTCACTTCAAACATAATATTCGCAAAGACGATGTCATCTGGAGCTTCTCTGGTGTGCGACCTTTATGTGATGATGAATCGGATTCTCCCCAGGCGATTACACGTGACTATACTCTGGAGTTACAGGATGAACAGGGCCATGTCCCTATATTGTCGGTGTTTGGCGGAAAACTCACGACTTACCGAAAACTCGCAGAAGCAGCAGTGAATAAACTGCAAGGCTACTTTACACAATGCCCTGATTGCCAGAGTGAGAAAAGTGTATTGCCCGGCGGCGATTGCAAGCTGCAAGCACTGATTGATCAGTTATCTGTGTCCTATCCATTTTTGGGTAAAAAAAATACAATTCGTATTGTGCATGCTTATGGTTCGCGGGCGACTCTCTGGCTGAAAAAGGCTCAATCAGTATGTGACTTAGGTATTTGGTTTGGTGATCATCTCTGCCAGGCTGAGGTCGATTATCTGATGGATCAGGAATGGGCGTGCTATAGCGATGACATTATATGGCGCCGGACCAAACTGGGGATCACCTTAGAACAAGGTGAGATCCGCTCACTTGATGATTATATGCGTCAGCGTTACATGGACAATACGATCATTGATGAGGCAACTCCACTGCAGGCTTCGGCCTGAAGTGGAGTGCTTCCACTCTTTTAAAGCAGCATGCGTTAAGCGTTGTTAATTTGGCTGTCGATAAATTCTTGGGTTTGCTGTGTATAGGGGGCTCTCATCAATAAGTTGGAGTCTCCCTGTTTACTTTGGAAAAATACGCTGCGAGCATGGCTGAATTCCAGAAAACCTTCTTTTCCATGATATCTTCCCATGCCCGAGGGGCCGATACCTCCAAAGGGGAGTGATTCGAGTAATACGTGGCTTAGCACATCATTGATCACCAATGAACCCGAGAGGCTTTGATCCCGGATTTGGCTGATCTCACTTTGTTCGTCACCAAAGTAATAAAGGGCCAGTGGTCTGGGCGCTTGGGTGATTTGTAATAAAGCCTTATCAAATTGCTGATAAGTCAGCACCGGTAAAACAGGGCCAAAAATCTCTTCTTGCATCAGCGGGCACTCAAGCGGCGGATTAATGACCAACGTGGGGGGCAGCTTGCGCTCAGGATGGCGTGCCATCAGGTCACTTGTTGAGTCCAGTGGGATGATTTCAAGATGACGTTGGCGTGCATCATCAAGCGCATTGAGCAGGCGGCGGTAATGATGGTCATTGATAATGGCCGTGTAGTCGGGATTATCCTGTAGCTTTGGGTAGCTTGTTTCGATAAATTGACGGGCATGCTGGGTAAATTCATCAAGCTTGTCTTCGGGCAGCAGGACATAATCGGGGGAAATACAAATTTGACCGGCATTATAGGTTTTTATGGTCATGATCCGCTCGGCACTGACTTTGATATCGGCACTTGTTGAGATCACGACGGGTGATTTACCGCCTAATTCCAGAGTTACCGGAACTAAATTTTTAGCAGCGGCCTGCATGACTTTTTTTCCAACATGGGTGCTACCGGTAAAAATTAAGTGATCAAATGGCTGCTCGGTGAATAGTGCGCCGGCCGTTGCATCTCCCTGTAAGGTCGAGATTTCATCAGCTCCGAAATATCGCTCAATTAACTGACATAACAAAGCACCACCACGTGGAGTCAATTCGGAGGGTTTAAGTACGGCGCTGTTTCCCGCGGCTAAAACACCGGCTAATGGCCCAAAAGCCAGCACAACCGGAAAGTTCCAGGGACTAATAATGCCAATTTGTCCTTTGGGACGATAATCAATCAGAGCCTTGGTATCAGGAAACGGGGTTTCTCTGAGCTCAGGTTGTATCCATTGCTGGAGGTGTTCCCGGGTGTAACGAAGGGCCTCGGTTGAAGCCATAATATCGCTCAGGCGGGTTTCTGTCGGACATCTGTAGCCGAAATCGTCACTAAATGCACTGACCAGCTCATGCTGATGCTCTCTTAAAAGGCCAATGGCCCGGCTCAGCCGGTCGATGCGTAACTCTTCTGTGGCCAGGGGGGCACAGGCGCAGTGTTGCTTGAGCTCGGCTAACTGAAAAACAAAAGCATCCTCACTAACATGCTGATTATTAAATAATAAATCCATGACTGTCACCTGTCTGTTGCTATAAACGAATTGTTTAAGGGATTGTCAGATCGATGAGATATTTGTTAAGTAAATTCAACTAAATTTAATATATTTTTAACATTTCTAGAGTGAAGTACTTCACAAATGTCGATTATATTTTAATCAGATTGTTTCGGGTGGGTACGAGTTATAAAGGTAAACGCTGATTTTTGGGCTATGTGAGTAAGCGTGTTTTGAGCTGTGTATCACAGCTTGTTACTTAATGGCGAAGCTTTACGGCGAGGCTGCCCAAAACACACTTCATTGGATACGATGTTTTAATGATCCAACGTCAAAAGGTCCTAATAACCTCTCTCTAATATCGGCTTGAGGAAGCGGGCCGTATGAGAGCGACCATTATTCGCAATGGATTCAGGTGAGCCGGTCACGATAATTTCGCCGCCGCCTTTCCCGCCTTCGGGTCCTAAATCAATGATCCAGTCTGCTGTTTTTATGACATCGAGATTATGTTCGATAATCACGACGGTATTTCCCTGATCCCGTAACCGGTGAATGACCTGAAGCAACATGTTGATATCGGCAAAATGTAACCCTGTGGTGGGTTCATCAAGAATGTAAAGTGTTGAGCCGGTATCTCGCTTACTGAGTTCTTTCGCCAGTTTCACCCGCTGTGCTTCACCCCCACTTAATGTCGTTGCCGCCTGCCCTAAACGAATATAAGACAGGCCGACATCCATTAATGTTTGAAGTTTACGGGCAACCGCCGGGATGGGGTCAAAAAACTCCCGGGCTTCTTCCACGGTCATTTCCAGACACTCATGGATATTTTTCCCCTTGTATTTAATTTCCAGTGTTTCACGGTTATAGCGCTTACCGTGGCAATTATCACAAGGCACATAAATATCGGGTAAAAAATGCATCTCGACTTTAATAACGCCATCCCCCTGACATGCTTCACAGCGGCCCCCTTTGACATTAAAACTGAAACGTCCCGGTTTATAGCCTCTGGCCCGGGATTCTGGGGTGCCAGAAAACAGTTCCCGAATCGGGGTGAAAATCCCTGTGTAGGTGGCCGGGTTTGAACGGGGGGTCCGGCCGATTGGGCTTTGGTTGATATCGACAACTTTGTCGAGCTTATCGAGCCCTTTAATATCCTGATAAGGCGCAATGTTGTTTCCATCGGCTTTATTGAGATCCCGGTGGGCAATTTTAAATAAAGTGTCGTTTACCAGAGTCGATTTACCTGACCCTGAAACTCCAGTGACACAGGTTAACAGCCCGATTGGAAATTTGGCGCTGACATGTTTGAGGTTATTTCCACTGGCTCCTATCAGCTCAACCCAGCCTTTCTCGGGGGCCTGACGATGCAAAGGAATGTCAATCCTTTTTTGACCACTTAAATACTGGCCTGTCAGGGACTCAGGGGTATCGAGAATATTTTGTACTGGCCCTTGTGCAATGATGTTTCCGCCGTGCACCCCGGCTCCCGGACCGATATCGACGATAAAATCGGCAGCGCGAATGGCATCTTCGTCATGTTCAACCACAATCACGGTATTGCCCAGATCACGTAAATGCGTCAGCGTATTCAGCAACCGCTCGTTATCCCGTTGATGCAGGCCAATAGATGGTTCATCGAGCACATACATCACCCCGACTAACCCGGCGCCAATCTGGCTGGCCAGGCGGATACGCTGTGCTTCTCCGCCGGATAATGTATCGGCACTGCGGGACAGTGACAGATAATCCAGACCGACATTGACTAAAAAACTCAGACGCTCGTTGATCTCTTTTAATATTTTGCTGGCTATCTGTTTTTTTTGTCCGCTTAGTGTCAGTTTTTCGAAAAACTCCATCGTCTCATGGATCGACATCTCGGTGATTTCAGGCAATGTCGTATCAGCAACAAACACATGCCGGGCTTCTTCACGTAAACGGCTACCGTGGCAGTGAGGGCAGGGCTGGCTGCTGATATATTTGGCCAGTTCATCGCGCACCGCATTCGATTCGGTTTCTTTATAGCGGCGCTGCATATTGTGGATTACCCCTTCAAACGGGTGTTCGCGCAGCGTGATATCACCGCGGTCATTCACATATTTAAAGGTGATTTTGGTTTTTCCCGAACCATACAACAGGACGTTTTTAACCGATTCAGGGAGACCCTGGTAAGGCACATCCAATTGAAAATCATAGTGTTCTGCGAGGGAACGCAGCATCTGATAATAATAGAAATTGCGTTTGTCCCAGCCGCGGATTGCGCCGCCCGAGAGGCTGATTTCATCGCTGATAATGACTTTTTCGGGGTCAAAATACTGCTCGACACCTAAGCCATCACAGTGATGGCAGGCTCCCGCCGGGTTATTAAATGAGAACAGACGGGGCTCGAGCTCTTGCATGCTATAACCGCATATCGGGCAGGCAAAATTAGCCGAGAACACCAGCTCATCGATACTGTTGTCCATCGCGGCAACCACTACCGTACCGCCAGAGAGTTCCAGTGCGGTTTCAAATGACTCGGCAAGGCGCTGCTGAAGATCATCGCGGACTTTAAAGCGGTCGACAACGACTTCAATGGTATGTTTTTTACGAAGTTCCAGCGTTGGCGGATCGGACAAATCGCACACTTCTCCGTCAATCCGGGCGCGGATAAACCCCTGGGCATTTAGGTTTTCCAGCGTTTTGACATGCTCCCCTTTGCGCTCTTTAACAACCGGTGCCAGCAACATCATCCGGTTGCCGTCATCCATGCTCAGTACCTGATCAACCATCTGGCTAATGGTCTGAGCGGCTAGCGGCTCATCATGATGAGGGCAGCGTGGCTCACCCACCCTTGCATAGAGCAAGCGCAGATAGTCATAAATCTCAGTGATGGTTCCGACGGTTGAGCGGGGGTTATGTGACGTTGATTTCTGCTCGATAGAAATAGCCGGGGAGAGCCCTTCGATATGATCGACATCGGGCTTTTCCATCAATGAGAGAAACTGCCTGGCATAGGCTGATAGTGACTCGACATAGCGCCGCTGACCTTCGGCATAAAGCGTGTCAAAAGCCAGAGATGATTTACCAGAACCAGATAACCCTGTGATGACAATCAGCTTGTCACGAGGAAGTGTTAAATTGAGGTTTTTCAGATTGTGAGTTCGTGCACCGCGGATCTCAATATTGTCCATAAATTTTAAGGCTTACAACAATCGGGAATTGCTCAGTATCGCACAATCTTATATGTATCTCATCCTTTATGCTGCTATTGAAATAGATGTTTAGTCGCGTTGATTGTGTAGCTGACGGCATAGCTGTGAATTGTTGTTGATTTGTAAACGCCCATGCTATCATCCTTCGCATCTGGGGATGCCCCGGTGGAACTCATCCTGATTAACGGTCGCCGGTCGGCAGACATCCCTATGATTACCGGATGCGTTAGTTCATCATAGACAAAGACTCAGGGTCGGGTTTCGATCAAGTGGCTTGCTATAGCCATTTTATAGTGAGCCAGATTCATTCATATAATTCAGGAATAAACGATATGGCTGGTGGAGCAATTTCCGCAACAGAAAAGCGTGGAGCCATGTCGCTGGCACTGGTATTTGCGCTACGGATGGCCGGGTTATTTATGATAATGCCGGTGTTGGCGGTATTCGCGCGCCATTTGACCGGGTATTCCCCGGTAACCGTTGGTCTGGCGATTGGCGCCTACGGACTGACGCAAGCATTTTTACAGATCCCCATGGGCTGGCTTTCGGACAGAATAGGCCGAAAACCGGTGATTATTGGCGGGCTTGTTGTTTTCGCAATCGGCAGCGCCGTAGCCGCAATGAGTGACTCGATGACCGGTATTATTGCCGGACGTGCCATTCAGGGCATGGGGGCAATTGCCAGTGCGACACTGGCCCTGGCTGCCGATTTAAGCCGCGAAGAACATCGCTCAAAAGTGATGGCGACCATCGGCATGAGCATTGGTCTGGCATTTGCGGCTGCATTAGTTTTTGGTCCGCCACTGGCGAGCCTGATTGGCCTCAATGGCATGTTCTGGGCCGCTGCACTGATGGCCTTTTTAGGTATTTTAGCGGTGTGGCTGGTGGTGCCCAATGTGTCGACCCATGCGCCGAAAGGCGATGTGTCAGCTTCTTTTGGCCAGTTTATACGGGCGATTAAAAACCCCCAGTTGCTGCGCCTTGACTGGAGCATCTTTTCTTTGCATCTGTTACTGACGGCTGAATTTGTGCAGTTCCCCGGACGTCTGGTTGATGCCGGGTTAGCGGCTTCTCATCACTGGATGTTATATCTGCCGGTGCTGTTTGGCTCATTTGTACTGATGGTGCCAATGTTGATTTTTGCGTCAAAACGCAATCAGCATCGCGGGTACTTTATGCTGGCGCTGGGCATATTTCTGTTATCGAATATTCTGTTACTGTTCGCCCATAGTTTACCGCTATTGGTCCTTTCTTCATTGCTGTTTTTTACCGGCTTCAATTACATGGAAGCATCGCTTCCGGCCATGCTGGCATCACTGGCCCCTGCCGGACAAAAAGGCAGTGCCATGGGCGTTTACTCAACTTGTCAGTTTATCGGTGCGTTTATTGGCGGCAGTGTCGCCGGGTTAGTGTTAAGCCATTTGGGGCGCACCCCGGTTGTATTAGTGGCGATTGGCGTCTTAGTCATCTGGATGCTGGTGGCGATGGGCTTAAAAGTACAAAGTGGCCTGAAAAACTATACATTAAGCTATGAACATGGTGCCGACAGCAACGCTATGGCCGGGTATTTAGGCCAGCTGGAAGGGGTGCTCGAAGCGGTTGTTATCCCGGATGAGCGTACGGCTTATCTGAAAGTGAATGATAAATTGTTTGATTTGGAGCGGGCCAGGACATTAGTTCGTGAATTTGGCCGTGATGTCAATGCGGCTTAAATCATGGGGATCGCGGCGCGTTTTTCTGATGCAATAACGGCAGGCTGGATTGTGATTTCATCCTCCCTTATAATTCATCAGAGAAAGAGCGTCGCGTTTAACGGCCAGATTATTGTAATCGATCGATGAGCGACTCGAACTTAACAGATAAGAGGCATATATGAGTAAAGGTTCGGTGAATAAAGTCATCGTGATAGGTAATTTGGGACAAGATCCGGAAGTCCGCTATATGCCAAATGGTGGCGCCGTAGCCAATATTACCGTTGCGACCACTGAAGGCTGGAAAGACCAGCAGGGCCAGCAGCAGGAACGTACCGAATGGCACCGGGTGACACTTTATCGCCGGTTGGCTGAAATTGCTGGTGAATATTTGCATAAAGGTTCAAAAGTCTACCTGGAAGGCAAACTGCAAACCCGCAAATGGCAGGATCAACAAGGCAATGATCGCTATACCACCGAGATCATTGCCAATGAAATGCAAATGCTCGACAGCCGTGGTGCAGGTCAGGGGCAGGGCGCAGGCCAGAGTTGGGGCAACCAGCCTCAACAAGGGGGCGGGTTCAACCAGGCTCCACAGCAACAGGGTGGTTTTAATAATCCGGCACCACAAGGTGGCCAGAGCAACTATAACCCGCAACCTGCCCAAAGTGGCCAACAACCGAGCCAGAGCGGTGGCTTTAATAATCAGCAAAACAATCAACAAAACCGCCCGGCACCACAACCGCCAAAAAATCCACAAAATCCACCACAGCAGTCGTCAACCTACAACGAACCGCCAATGGATTTTGATGACGATATTCCGTTCTAGGGGGCACCCGAGACGTATTGATTTAAATGATAAAAGGTCTGTTTTTGCAGGCCTTTTTTATATTTTAGATGCAGTCATCATACTTAGGGCTGGAGCGTACTTGAATGGTCTGTAGGCTTTCGTTATGACGGCAAGTTATTAGGTCTCTCACTCAACAAATCCAGTTATATCAAGGGGGGATGTAGTGGGTGGATTAGCCTAGTTTTTAGGCTGGATTATAATAAAGCTTGAAGAGATTATGGCGAATTAGTTGGGCTACATACCACATGAGCTTTGATCCTTTGCTAAAGTAATGCTGCTATTGCTCTGATATAGCAGCATTATACGGGAAGGCTCCATGGATGAACTACACGAAACGCTCGACAAATTTTTAAACCCAGATAGTGATATTCAAGTTCTATCTCTCAAAGGTGATTGGGGAATTGGTAAAACCTATTTTTGGGAACATTTCATCAAGAATAAAATTGATAATGATAAGTTGAAATTCAAAGCTTACAGCTATATTTCTCTTTTTGGAAAAAACTCACTAGCTGATTTTAAATCAAGCATTCTTTACTCTTCAAAAATATTATCAACAGACATAGAGCAAACTGCAGAATCTAAGCAGATATCAACTGTAGTGTCTAAACTCAAAAAGTCATATTCGGACAGAAAAAACATTTTAGACTACCTGAAAAAACCAGCGACTCTAATTAAAGACGTTCCAATATTTAGCAACTATAGCCGACTTGCAGAAAGTCTTGAATACAGTTTGATTAAAGACTATTTAATCTGTGTCGATGATATTGAACGAAAAGGGAATTTATTACTTAAAGAAATTTTAGGATTAGTTGATGAACTTCGTACAAAAAAACGATGTAAAATTATTCTTATCTTCAATGAAGATGCTTTGGAAAAGGCTGACAAGGAGGATTTGAAATCGTATCGTGAAAAAATAATTGACCATGAATTAAAATATATGCCTACAATTGTTAATAACTTAAATATTGTATTCAGCTCTAGCTATCCTCATATTTCAGAAGTAGAAAAGATATTAACAATATTAAACTGCAATAACATTAGGTTATTAAAAAAGATCAAGAGCTGTTATGATGATTTTAAAAAAATAGAGGATAGTATTCCCCAAAGTAATTTAACAAAATTCATTCTACCTCGGATAACATTTCTTTATTGGATAAAATATGTATGCACTGATGATCCAAAAAGTAAATTAATAAATGAAAAATATAAATATGGAACTTTTGATTTCACTTCAATTGAAGATAACCCAGAGAGAAAAACAGAAGATGAAATTTGGGCAGAAGAAATAATAGACGAATTACATATTCAAAAATCTCCTTTTGATGAATATATAGACTTTTATCTAGAAAATGGTTTTTTTGAACAGGAAAAACTTTACAATTATATGTATTGAAAATACAAACTCAGAATTAATAGGAGAAACAAGTTCTATTATTATATCTTTACTAAAGAAATATGATAATAGTTTTATTTACGATAAAAACTTTTTCTATGAAAAAATAAATGATTTATTGAATAACAATATAAAAAATATCCATATAGTATATTTATCTTATTTATTTGATTTTATAGACAAAATAAATCTAAAAACAAATAAAGATTATTATATCAATAGATATAAGGAAGAAAACCCTAAGTTACATATCTCTGAAAATGAAATAACATATTTTAATATGAAAATTAAAAATAAAGATATCTATAAGTTATTTGAATACTATTTAAATAATAGACATGAATTTAACCTCTACGATACTATTTCCAGCCTATCGCAAAATATGCCAATTAAATATTGGGAACTTGAAACCCTATCTAACGTAAGTGTCGATGATCTGATTGACTGGATTAAAATCGAAAAAAGCAATATAAAAATAGAAATTTCAAATGGTTTATTTATATTTAGAAAGGAAAATAAAAAATCTATTGAAAATGCAGAATTATACCAAAAAATAGAAAATAACACGATTACAGCCCTAAAAATAATCGCTAGTGAAAATGAATTTAATCGCCGCCGAATCAATGAATTTTTTAATATAGAACTTGTGCCTAATTATCCCACTGTACCACTCTTAACTCTAAATAGCTGATCCTAATTATGCTTCACTTTTTGCATAATCCAGAACATAATCTAAGCCACCCATCCTATGTACCCAGTGATGGCAGGGAGTATGAGATTTCTTCTTTTTAGTTTGAGCCGGGCAGCTACGCGCAAAGATTCGAGTTTTCCTTCACATTGAACGAAATCACGCCCGCAAATCATGCATTTGCAAGATGGATGACCGTAATTATCGAAACAAGCTTTTTTGTCAGCAGCAATCATGAACTCAAATATCTTTTTACATGCTCATTTTACCGGAAGGCTTGCGCTTCTTGGGGGAATAGAGTGGATGTCTTGGTTGGTTTTTAGGATTCCAATCCTTTAAAAGTTATTCTGTATAGCTTTTTCTTTGGGACCCTTTTTTTAGTTCCTTTTTCTCACGAGGAATGGCCTAGACTCCAAGGTATTGATGTTACTGTTGAGCTGGTATTGGGATTCACCTATTTAGTTGTTTTTTGTTCAATTGTTTCATTCTTCTGCTGGTCATGGGGTTTGAAGTACATTGAGGTTGGTTCCGCGTCAGTGTATATGAATAATGTCTCCTTGGTTTCGATGGTGTTCGGGGCTATTGTTTTGCATGAAGTTCTTGGATTCTGGTTGTTGGTTGGTGCTTTGCTTATTATCGGTGGAATCGTTTGTGTTACGAATAGTTGGTCGCAAAAGGAGAAGGTTTTCCTCAGTTCTGAAGGTTGACCATAGACGATAACGTTGCCATAGTGGCCAATATTTATTGGCCACTACACTAAAAGGGTTGTTATTACTGACCCGTGGGCGACTGTGGCTGGCGGTGACGGCAAGCTCTCCTTGTCCGGTTACTCCGGAATATATCTCTTTTCTCTTTTAAATTACTCACTATAGCTCGTGAAAACGGGGGAGAACCCTTTTGACTGACTTAAAAATTGTGATGCATAATTATTCTTTGAGCATTGTTGCATGGAAAGAAAAAGATGTTTGAAGATAATAGAAGTAAAAAATTAGTTTTGGTATCACATTGTTTATTAAATCAAAATTCTATCTCTGACGGAACGGCAGATTACGCAGGTACATTTACCGATATTATTAATAAATTAGTAGAGAAGAACGTCGGGATTATTCAGATGCCTTGCCCTGAGCTACTTTGCCTTGGTTTAGACCGGGGGGATATTAGTGGTTGCAAGCGTCGTGTATTAGAAGAAAATTCTCGAATTCGACAGCAACTTCTTACTGAAAGTAGCCAAAAGACAATAAAAACCATAGTGGATAATGTTTTCTTTCAGGTTAATGAGTATTTAAAAAATGGATTTACCATTCATGGTGTTATAGGTGTAAACCGTTCACCAAGTTGTGGTATCAATACCACTTCTGTTGACAATGAAGAGATCAATGGAGAAGGCGTTTTCATTCAACAGCTTTTAGAAAAATTTGAGCAAAAAGGGATAAACCTTCCAATGGTAGGAGTTAAAACTACCATGCAAGAAAAAGCAATTAAAGCTGTAGAATCGTTATTGAATGAATAACGTTGTGACATTGGTAAGCTGGATTAGTGTGATTACCTGGATTAGGTGAGACACAATCTTTCAAAACCTAAAATTGATAGATTGCTTCCATCATGCTTTTGCCCCAATACGAGCTTAAGCACCAATGTCATCTGACAGGATAGTGATGGCAATGCCACCGGAGATGCGGATGTGGTGTGTTCGGCATTTTCTGGTGAATCCGGCGAATGCAAAGTCGCTGTTGGCGGTGTTTCTGGCTGTTGTGAAAAGCCATCAAACATTTCTCTGGCGGATTACCTGACTATGATCATGGCCGTGCCGAAACTGGATGGGGCGGTGATGAGTCTGTCTAAAAATAATCTAGGCCATCCACTTAGTGAAACCAGTGATATCAAGGTTTATGAGGTGGGTGATGTGATGGACGCCCCTCTTTCGGCGTCAATGCGCCAGAATTAGGTTGTCACTTAATTCCAATGAGGAACATCCATCATGAATATTAAAGTCGTTGGCCTCGATATCGCCAAATCTATTTTTCAGGTTTGTGTGCTCTTACAAGATGACTCCATCGCTTGGAACCGAAAGGTTAAGCGCGAGCTGCTGCTTGATAAGCTTCGACAACTACCTAAGGATTGCATTGTCGCCATGGAGGCTTGTGCAACCGCTCATCACTGGGCGCGACAAATCCAATCCTTAGGTTTCAAGGTAAGATTGATACCCGCCTAGCATGTGAAACCATGTGTCGGCCACCAGAAAAATGATGCGAATGATGCCCGTGCCATTTGCGAGGCAGCCCTTAGGCCTTTACTTCATTTTGTGCCTGTCAAAACCCTAGAGCAGCAAGACATCAAGGCGTTGCGTCATGTCAGGCCACGGCTGGTTGAGCAACGAACAAGTAGGGTCAATCAAGCGCGTGCATTTGCGGCTGAGTATGGCGTGATTTTCCCAAGACACATTAAAAGTTTCGTGAGCTTTTACCGTTGGCTCTGGAAGATGCTGAAAATGGCTTGTCTGTGGTCATGAGGCGATTGCTACGGGAGATCTAGGATGAACTCAGACTTATCCGTGAAGATATTGAGAGCGTGGGAAAGGACATTCTTGAACTGTGTCAGCAACAGCCCAGGTTCAAAGCATTGCTAGCTATCCCAGGGTTTGGCCCTATTATCTGTGCCGCATGGTTAAGTGAGTTAGGTGATGGTTGCCAGTTCCAGAATGGTAGACAACTCTCTGCGTGGTGCGGACTGGTTCCTCGTCAGCACAGCTCTGGCGGTCAATCTAATTGGGTGGCATCACCAAAAATGGCAACAAACAGTTGCGGACACTCATTTTGCATGGTGCCCGTTCGATCATTCGTTTTGCAGACAAGCGTGATGACGCCATGGGGCGGTGGTTACGTGCGCTTATTCAGCGTCGAGGCAAAGTGAAAGGCATCGTTGCCTTGGCCAATAAGCTTTGCCGTATTGGGTGGCACATCATCAGCACCCAAGAGGCATTTGATATGAAACGGGCGTTTCAGCCTGCCGCGGGCCACAAAGCAGCCCACTACGACGTCGGATATATGTCAGCGAACCGTACCTAATCAGTCCTTGCAATCACCGGGGCGTCCATATATGTCTTGGTTTCTTTGGTTTCTTCTTATGTTTACGACACAGCTCTTTGACAAGGATCCCCGCTTCAGCTTCCTTGAGGATGGTCATAATTTGTTGCTCGTTGAATCGTTTTTTCACGTTCATCTTTCTTCTTCTATGATGAACATTACTAATGTTTTAGTTGGATTAGAAAGCGGGGAGCAGGTCACTGACTCTCTATGTTTTTATCATCTACTCCTACTACGCACAGATACCGATCTCTAAAGTCATTATAGCCACCAACAATATCATCAAGATTTCGTAATTTCTTAATAACGATATCTTCTGAAGTAAATGGGCAATTAATTGATTGAACTCGTACGGTTTTGTTTGCAAATCCGAAAGTTATTGCGGAAAATTTATTCCTATTTAGAGCTACTTCCAAATCGATGTTATTCCTCTCACTGCTATTAAAAATGAGTGACTTAAGAGCCTGCTCAAAAATGTCCTTTTCAGTGAGTTTGTTAAGCATTACAGGGGGTAGTCCATCAGCTAATAGAGGGTTAATCTCTATAATATAAGGTATTCCATTTTTAAATTTTATATCAGTATGCGCAGGTCCAAACTTGTAGCCAACTGAATCCAATGCTCGCACAACCATTGAATTCACCAATTGCTGCATTGACTGATCCAACCCAGACGGAAATGTGTGCCCAATCTCAACGAAATGCGGAAGTGGACCCAGTCTTTTTTAACAATTCCTATAATTGGATGTTCGCCACAATTAGTCAAAGTTTCTACTGAATATTCTTGTCCATCGATATACTACTTAAACCAGTATCTTATCCACTTTGTAAGTGGTCATATATTTTGAAAAATGAGAAGCATCATATATTAATTCTACCCCGATTGGGCCACTCCTACTAATCGGTTTTACAATGACTGGGAATTCTAGATTTATTTCGTTTTGCAGTTCATTCAGTTGATAGTTTTTTGGACAATTTATGTTGTTTTTTATTAGAGTTCTGTATAACTCTATTTTATTTCTACATTTCTTTACGCATTTAATTGAATTATATTCAGTGTCGTATGCAAAATTCAACTCTGCACATATTTCAATAAAATATTCACTAGTAGAGAAGAAATATGAAGGTACTTCTAATTTCTTAACTAATAGTTTGATAGTATCAGTATTGCCTGTGTCAGCTTTAATTACTGAAACTGTGTAATGTTCCAAGTATGGATACTTATCTGGATTGCTAGCAAAAAATACAATCTTTTGGGCATGATATTACTAATATCTCAAGAAAGTTTTCACCAGTACCAGTTGTATTACTTTCAATAATATAGATAGTTTTATCTGCAAAATAGTTCATAAATCACCAGACTAGTTACTTGTTATAGTATCATCGATACCCAGCTATTTTCATTTTTTGGTATATCAGCTAAGCATTTAACCTCTAAAGAACACTTAGAAATATTTCCTATCTTAAATCCATTATCTATTAACCACTGATCTGAATACACAGAATCTAAATATATGACTCCATCATCTGGACCAATCACAATATGCGGAATATCACCTTTGGAATTAGCGTACTCCTCTTCTGCAACCAAAATTGATGCAGCAGTTGTTGGTCCGCAAAACAATCCCTTTGCTCTATGAAGATTTCTAGCATTATTAAAGGCATTTTCTGCACTAACCCAGTGGACTCTATTTACATATTGTTTCTTAAGGTTTTGGGGAATTATGCTATTACCTAATCCGCGAAGTTTTCTTGGTCTATCTTCCAAACCAAACAAAACGCTTCCAAAAGTATCTACAGCTACAAGTTTAAACTTAGCACCCAGTCTTGTTAGTTCCTGGCATACGCCTGAGGTAGAACCACCAGAACCGACGCTTCCAATAATAACTAGTTCTGTCCCAAACATGTCAATTAATTGTTTAGCTAATGGAGCATATGCGAATGAATTTTCTGGATTATGATATTGCTTGCACCAGAAAACGTTATTTGTCTCATTTATTATACTGTTAAGTCTTTGTAACCTATGTTTCTGATAATTTCCGGATTCATCCGGCTCATCGACTATAATAACTTCAGCACCAAGGTTGGTAACGCGGTTTACTAACGTTGAGGACATTGCAGGGTCAGATACGATCTTAAGCTCTAAGTCAAAGTAATTACATGCCATCGCTAGACCTAAAGCAAATGTGCCACTAGATGAATCCACGATGGTAGTATTTTTGTCAATTTGATTATTATTAATAGCCTGTTTTAAAATATGAAAAGCTGGAACTGCCTTCATTACCGAAAATTGAGCTAGAAATAAACTATGATACAATTTATAATAATTTGGTTCTAAATATTGTTCTATTCCATGTTTTAATAGCATTTTTTTTACCAGTTCTTAAAAATAATAAGTTTAGATATTTCACTCATTCTGTCACAAATATTCAATAATTTGTTCCACTATGACAACAAACCCATCCTAATCCCCCACACGCAAATGCAATACTCTGTACCTGACCATATAAGGCATTAGGATTTTTTTGTTGATTCAATCGACAATACTCTGTTGTAATATTTGCAATTTTTTAAATCCATTTGTCTAACAGCCAACTTTAAAATTTTATATAACTGTCCATATAAACGAACATCATAATCATTAAATATCTCTTTCTGAAGAAATTGCTAAACCTTGTTCCTATGGCAATTGTGATTCAATATATATAACTCCTGCAATTGAACGCTCAATCCGTTTTAAATACTGCTCTACAGCTCTTTGAGTTTTCTTTAATTCTCGTGGAGTTATATGTACTGTATCAAGCTTTCCGCTTGGATAAAATATTGCACTAGATGTCCTACAAATAGGTAACGATACTAGAAATTCATCATTTTTTTCAACACTTAAAGCACCTTGAAATAATTCACAAAATGTACCATTTATACTTACTGAACAACTTTTTTTTAAAAAAAGATGTGCCGATATTGTGGTTCGTCATTTCTCTTCCATTTTAACATGTTATTTAGTGTTTATTTGCTAATGATTATTAATCATTACATATACAAAATTTCTAGTTGTAATTTCTTTATTTAACACCTTTCAATTATAAATATCAATAAGAATTGATCATATTTTAATGATATTATCAATATCATCTTTTTGATTCGTTGAGTGTTAAACCCAGTGCTCATACATGAGTTAACAAACTGTTAATTACCAAATAAAACATATTCTCTAAATTCTGTATTCAGGGTACATTTTAACGCCCCTTTCATATCTATCAACTTAATAAAGTTCATACACATCTGTCTTATCCGTGACAATTTTCTGCTGTATGGGTATAGAGAATCTTGCTATCATACTCTCGTATCAGCGAATCTAACCATCAGTGCATTCCCCCCCAATGCCTTCGGCATAATTCTTCAAAACGTTCACTTGAAAGCTCTTTTGAAGAAATAAAATAACGTATCCCTAAACTTCCTGATGCTTCGCCATTCTTTTTCTGATACGTCATTGTTATGCATAATGTTTTCAGCTCTTTCCAATCCATTACAAAGTCGCCAAACTGTTCACTAAAGGGCACTGTAATATAGGTTCTTATCATTTTTCTTCCTCCGTGCCTTATCTCTTCTTGTTCTACTGCATGCGATGAATATTGCGATAACTTCTCTAACGAAAAATTCGATTGAAAAAGCGTATGTAAACGAGGTTAATTATCCTTTACGGACATTAAGTAATCTTTGCCCCTTGTTTAGGAACAATACAGTTTGCAGATAATCCAGGACTCCCACCTCATAGAACCAGTTATATCAAGGGTTCATAAGGTGGATGGCTTAGTTTACTAAAATTTTCTCAAATACCAGCAGGTTAAAGCTCTCCGGGCGAAAAATACGTCAGCGTTGTTTAGCCCCATAAATATTCAACCTTTCTGTGTTTGACCAGACCCCTCAGCCTCGTTTGAGTTGGGCAATTTCGTGTAAAAATGCAAATTTCCCATCCTACTAACGAAATCACTTTCGAAATCATGATATTCAGGGTGAATAACTGTAATAATCGAAACGGGTTTTCGTGTCAGCATAAATCGTGAACTCAAATATCCCTCTTTTGAATGCCGGTTTTTCTGAAATGTTTGTCATTATTGACTCTATGGAGTGGATGTCTTAGTTTGCCGATTCTGAAGTGGATATCCTAAAGATAGGATGTTCTTCAAGTTTATTAAGTTATTGGTTTTTACCAAAGCTTGATTTATTATTTAAAAGTAATGATAGAATAACTTTTAAATTTAATTCAAAAGCAACAATTGAAACTTATACTCAGGGGGAATTGATTTGTTTATTTTTTATGAGAATCATTCGGGATCGAAAAGAAGAAAGAAATAATTTTTCGAGATGAAATAGGATTAGTTTGTACAAGAAAATATTATGAAGATAAGATCAAGAATACAGAAAACTTGGTCACCATTCTACATGCTAAAAGTAGAAAGCCTGTTTGGAGAGAGTGGTGTAACGCAAAACATATTCATATCGAGAAGTCGAGCGAAATGGAATTCGATACATTAGCTCTTGCATTAGATGCTGTTAAATTTCATTTAGGTGTGACAATTGCCCCTAAATTTATTGTAGAAGCTCAAATAAACAATGGTCATTTTTTCCATTATGGATTTGCTAATTGTTCTTCAGATATATTTTTGTATATGAGTCGTGGTATTTCATTTCATACTTAATCTTTGATTGATTAAATAAATCAAATAGTTAAAAATAGCTTAACAATTGGTTTTGTTGCTTCGTTAAACAAAGAAAACAATTTATCAAATCTGTAAGATTTATTATCAATTCTCTATAGAAAATAATTGATTAGATTATCTTATGATAATTTATTGACTCTAATACTATCTAAATAATTTAAACCCCTACTTCAAGAATTCAGTGATATCAATAGAGGAATAGAGTCTTTTATTTTACAAAAAGATGAATATATTCTTTTCTATTCATTTAATAAAGTAAGCCATATTCAGAGCCACGGGATGAAGATTGAATAGCTACCCATCAGATAGAGCGGGTTATATTGAGGTTTATAGCGTGAGGGGCTTGGTTTATCTGTTGAAATGTTCTGGTATGAAGATCTTTTTCTCAATTAATGTCTGAAAATATGGACAAGTCATTCGTTGAATATTGGTAAGTTGAGGAGTTTTTAGTCTAATTGTTTCATGTGCAGTTAGCTTAAACTCATTGTAATCATTGCTTTGAGTCCATGTGGTTCATTAGGTTCTAGTATCAGTTGTCCGCCATAGGCACTGGCCAGCGATTGAGTGATTGAAAGCCCCAAGCCGATATTTGAGCTTTGGGTGTCACGGGCTTTGTTGAGTCTGGTAAACGGCTTTAGAACTTCATCGAGCTTTTCTTTGGGAATACCAATACCATCATCGCTTACACAGATGACAAGTTGGCTATTTAGCTTTTTGGCATTGAGAGAAATGGCGGCATTATGGCCTGCATACTGGATGGCGTTATTAATGAGGTTTTCAATCATGCGTCGAACACTTAGTGGGGCAATCGATGCGATAAAAACAGATTGTTCTGGATAGCGGATAGCAATGCCTTTTTCGTTATATTCATCGACAATAGTTTGCAGAAGACTGTCAATATCGGTGGCTTGGCGAGCTTCTTTTTGAGCATCATTTTTAGCAAATCGCATGGTTTCAGTCAGCATTTTTTCCATGGTGGCAAGGGTTTTGAGCATCTGCTGCTTGTCTTCACTGTCTTCAATAAATTCAAGCCGTAAACGTAAACTGGTCAGCGGTGTTCGCAGATCGTGTGATATAGCAGCCAGCAATTTGGTACGCTCTTTTAGGTAATCGGTGACTTGATGTTGCATGTTGTTAAAAGCACTGATGGTTGGCGCTAAATCAAGTGGAGCCTTATTGCTAACTTCGCTGACCTGTTTATTCTTTGCAAATGACAGTGCTGCCCTACCTAGTTCTCGAATGGGTTTTAACGCGCGGTGAATAATCATCAATGAGAGCAATATGGTCAGAAGCATCATCGAGAACAGTGCAATTAGCACGCGAGTGGACCAATGGATCATGTTATTTTCAACACCTGATGAAAAGTTTAGCCACTGATCGTTACTCAGTTGTACTGAGCCGTTAATGGTAGCGCTGTAGTCTGTATTGGCAAAGTGACGGTAACGGCTGCCAGAGTTGTTGGGCACCGAGTTTATGGCAGAGCCCATCATCGACGCTCCTCCCATCATTGAATTTCGGTTTCTTTGAGAGTTGTTTTCCCTCATCATCGACTGGTGCATTGATTGCTTCTGTTGGTAGGAGAGATTCATCATCGGCTGTAGTGGTTGATTGACTGAGCTGAGTCGTACTTGCTGGATACCACTTGGGCGAAGTTGGTTGAGTAGCTGTTGGGCTGCTGGGGAGATGTCATTGTCGGTACTGATTTGTGGAGAATTGCTAAGTGACAGATGCAAATCTGAGCTGCTACTAGCAGACAGTATCGAATCGTGTAAGGTGTCAGGTGTTTTTTCCAGTGTTTCACTGACTGAAACAATTCGTGCCAGAGCACCGGATATTGATAACTGATGGATACGCTGTGATTTATCGTACGAGAGTAGGTACAGTGTTAAGCAAAAGCTGATGGCAAATCCGATTAATATGACCAGTGCAATTTGATGGATCAGTTTCTGGCGTTGATACCATTTACCCATGAATGACCTCGCAACTGAACTGGTAACCACCCCCCCAGATTGTTTTGATTAATTTGGGGTGTTTGGGATCGATTTCAATTTTTTTTCGAAGTCGGCTAATAAGCGTATCAACGGCCCGGTCATAGACGTCCGCCCCCCGTCCCTGAACCAATTTAAGTAGATCTTCACGGCTGAGTACAATTTTTGGGTGCGATAAAAATGCTGCCAGCATGGTAAATTCACCTGAAGTAAGAGGGATCAATGTCCTCTGTGGATCAAGAAGTTCGCGCGTGGTGGTCTCGAGTTTCCAGCCGGAAAATTCATAATGGGTTGGATTTGCGTTGAGCTGTTCCTCAATATTGGGGATAGAAAAATGACGCCGCAGGACTGATTTAATTCTGGCTAGCAATTCGCGGGGATTAAAAGGTTTGGGAACATAATCATCGGCACCGACTTCCAGCCCGACAATGCGATCCACATCCTCGCTCAGTGCGGTTAGCATGATAATCGGCAGGTTGGTCGTAGCTCGAAGTTCCCGGCATAAGGTAATGCCATCTTTACCAGGGAGCATTAAATCAAGAATCAGTAAATCAAAATGCTGAGCGGCCATGTTTTCATACATCTCGTTGCCATCAGCCGCAGTAGTGACAGAAAGGCCATGCTGATTTAAGAATCGCTGGAGCAGGTCCCGAATATCTTTATGATCATCCACAACAAGTATTTGATAAGCCTTTTGCATTTCAACCTCTTGGAAAATTGCCCCTTGTTACTATATACAGCTTGCACTAAAAAGTGTGTCAAAGTTTGTCTGTTCGTTCATTTGTCAATATTCGTCAGAAAACAAAGTAGTTGCGACATACATTTAAGAGCCAAAATTGCTGTAATAGCTTTGTAGACAAATGATGGTGATGAGAGGAACAAACTATGAAAAATTTTACCAGATCTGCTCTTATTGTAACTGCTTTAGTGATATCTGTCGGGGCATATGCGCATTTGCATACAAATGCCAATAGCAATGACGGCTATGCGAATCCTGGATATCAAAATACTGCCCCAATGAGCCATGACTACCAGCAGATGCAACAGTGGGTGAGTCAGATGCGTGCGTTTTGTTTTGGCGGACAGCATTCGATGATGGGTGATGGGGAGCATGGCGTACAGATGGGCTATGGTATGGGTCGAGGGCGTATGGGATCGCATATGCAGAACTATCAATATGGAAATGCCAATGAACAGTATTCTCGTATGGGGGCCAATATGATGGATCACGGCAGAGGCATGGGCTGGTATCAGCAGAACAATACGACTAATCATGCTACGCAGCAGTCGAACTAGGAAGACAAAACCAGAATTAACTCATTCATACCACAATATAATCCAGGCCATCCACCGCATGGAACCAGTGATATCAATATTCATAGGGTGGGTGTCTTGGTTTGTTGTTTTTCTGGAAGGCCTGTTATTATTGGGCTTATTGAGTGGGTGGCTAGTTTTTTTGCAAAAACTGGGCTCGGGAGTGAACTTGTGACCACGCTATGAGTGCCATGTTTGTATGCCCGCGTTTAGTGATTTTGTTACCAATGTAGCCTAGTATTTAATTGTTAACTATTGTGAGAGTAAGCAATAGAGGAAAGGATATGAGCAAGTATTATCATTTGGCATTAGGTATTAGCGCTGTTTCCATCGTTGTTGCCTTAATATTTTTATTTAGTATGCAAGAGACAAACCTTCTGATTTTGGTTGTAGCGCTGATTGGTTTGTTAGGCTGCTTGGTAAAAATGAAACGTTTGGCAAAAGAGCAATTCAACTTCTATGAGCAGATTCTCGATACTATCCCAAACCCGCTGTCTGTCACCGACATGGACATGAAGTGGACGTTTGTCAACCGAGCGGCTACCGATCCACTCGGAGTAAAACGTGGGGATGTACTTGGACAGCACTGTTCAAATTGGGGTGCAAATATCTGTAACACAGAAGATTGTGGCGTGAACTGTTTAAGAAAAGGCAAACCGATCACCTCCTTCAGTCAGTGGGGAAAAAATTTTCGTGTCGATACTAGTTATATCAGCGGGTTAGATGGTAATAAGATAGGCCATGTAGAATATGTACAGGAAATATCAGAAAAGGTAGCTCTTAAAGGCGTGTATAAAGATGTGGATGCCATTAGTGAGAACCTCACAACAGGTGCGAATAATCTAAATGACGCTAGCCATGCTCTAACTGTGGGGTCTACTCAGCAAGCGGCTTCCATTACTCAAATAGGTAGCTCACTTCATGAGATTCTAACTCAGGCTAATGACAATGCTGAGCGAGCATCAACGGCCAGTACAGTATCCTCTGAGGCACAGCGAGCAGCGAGTATGGCCTCCGATGAGATAAAAGAGCTTGAGCGAGCAATAAAGGAAATTAATCGCTCAAGCGATGCGATTAGTGAAATTATTAACGTTATTGATGATATAGCTTCTCAGACTAACCTACTTGCACTGAATGCGTCCATTGAGGCTGCTCGGGCGGGAGAAATGGGACGAGGCTTTGCCGTTGTAGCAGATGAAGTAAGAAAACTTGCTGAGCGCAGTACCGCCGCCGCCAGTGAGTCGGCGCAGTATATCCAGACATCGGTAGAAAATGTCGAAAAAGGAAATGCAATATCACAGAAGTGTGTGAGTGCATTGAGCCAGATCGTCGAGCATGTGGCAACTATCTCGAACACCATCGAAGAAATAGATAATGCGTCACAAAGTCAGGCGATAGGATTGAGTCAGGTAAATCAGGGAATGTCTGAAATTGATAAGGTGGTTCACTCAACAGCGGCATCTGCAGAAGAGACTTCCCTCTCTGCCTCTGAGCTGAGCGAGCTTTCGTTGAAACTTAAGGCCCAGCTTGAAAATATGCGAAAAATTGACGGATTAATCGATGATGCTGTCCAGACAGATAGTTCTCTTATTGAAGTTAAAAATGTGTCATAACGTAAATAAACACTATATTTGTATAGGATTTGTTTAGATAGTAATAAAAAGTAAGTTAATCTCCCTTATCTGCTGGCCTTTTTATTGTAGAAAGATAATTTAGGCCACTTCATAGAGCCAGTCATATCAAGGTTTCAAGGTTTTTTCTTTTAAAAAATGGATGTGCACGTTTACCCAGGTGAAGGCGAGTCATATTAAGACTTATAGGGTGGGTGATTCATAGGACGCTCCAAAGTGGTAACGGCGTCAATATGCGCCAAACTAAAGGTGTCACAATAGTTGAACACTAAGGAGCGTCCTATGAATCAGTCTAATACTATTGCTATCGATTTGGCAAAAAATGTATTCCAAGTTTGTGTGCTTTCAGTGGCAATCAAATCCTCAAGGAAAAGCGCCTGTCCCGAGCAAAGCTACCTGAATTCATGATCTGCTCCAGTCAGACTGGACACTTAGCTAAGCAACATTTTGCTTTTCAAAGTTCATAGGGCTTAGGTACCCAAGAGCACTGTGCCTTCTCGTTCGATTATAATCAACCTCTATGTACTCGAAGATCGTTGGCGCATCTGCTCTCTCGTCATGATCGGCTCATATTGGATTGCTTCAACTTTCATTGAATGGAAGAAGCTCTCAACACATGCGTTATCCCAACAGTTCCCTTTTCTACTCATACTTTGTTTTAAATTATAAGTTCTTATGAGGTCTCGATAGTCTTTCGAACAGTACTGACTACCTCGATCGCTATGAGTTATAACCTGCTCAGGGAACCCTCGACGGAATAAAGCCATCGATAAGGCATCACAGACCAGTGAGGCCGTCATTCTCGTATCCATAGACCAACCAATAACTTGCCTTGAATAAAGGTCAATAATGACAGCTAAGTACAGCCAGCCTTCGCTTGTGGCAACATAAGTGATGTCTCCTGCCCATTTTTGATTCGGAGCCGTTGCGTTAAAATCTTGAGCGAGCAAGTTCGGAGCAACGGGCATTTTATGCTTACTGTCCGTTGTACACTTAAACTTGCGTGCTGCTTTCGCTACTAAATCCTGACGTTTCATACTGGCGGCAATGGTCTTAACATTATGGTTATCACCGCTCTCTGCCAATTCTTTCTGAATACGTCTTGAGTCATCTCGTTCTTTGCTAACGTCAAAGGCTTCTTTTACTTTGGTATCAAGCTGTTGGCGCTCTGTCTCACGTTGAATCGCCTTGTGGCGATTCTCAACCCAATAATAAAACCCACTTCGAGAAACTCTGAACACCTTAGCCATACGGGAAATACTGAAACTCAGCAGGTGTTCGAGCATAAATTCATAGCAATTTACTTTAGATTTTTCGCGAAGTAGGTGGCGGCCTTTTTTACGATTTCTAGCTCTTCTGCTTGCTCTGCCAACTGCCTCTTTAGCTTAGCGACTTCAACGGCCAATTCTTGTTCTCGTTGGCTAATATTAGAATT
Source organism: Candidatus Celerinatantimonas neptuna (assembly GCA_911810475.1). Taxonomy (NCBI): domain Bacteria; kingdom Pseudomonadati; phylum Pseudomonadota; class Gammaproteobacteria; family Celerinatantimonadaceae; genus Celerinatantimonas; species Candidatus Celerinatantimonas neptuna. The sequence goes on along the minus strand of OU461276.1, from coordinate 1,024,899 downwards.
CTTCTTTGTAGCTTTTCGCCAACCGTAGATCTGAGATTCATGTAACGAGAGCTGTCTTGCGGCTGCAGCAACTCCCACTTTCTCTGCCAGCTTCAGGGTTTCTGCTTTAAATTCAGGAGAATGGATAATACGTTTCTTCTTGCTTGTCATGGTTCACCTCATTAGTGATTGTACTCACTTAACTCAGTGTCCAAAACTGCTGGTGCGGATCATAATCGGCTGTCCCATCAGATATGGCATTTTGGTTTAATAAGCAGTGGGCGATCAGTACAACCTTTTTGCTCCTTTTATCTTCAAACATGTTTATTTCCCTATAAAAACAAATGGTTCAAATTCATACTATTATGCCAATTATGTTTATCTAACGAAGATCAGGATAATCCGATTCGTTTTTCTTCTGGTTGCAAGGCGAATTGCGCTATATTTTTGATGAAAGCGTATCGGGACGGTCTGGCTAAGCCAGAGTGTTTAGTTTTTCCAGAATGAAGTCAACCCGTTCATTGACCGATCCTTTTGGAATGACAGTTAAGGTGTACCCAAATTTTTTATAAGCGCTGATCATTTCATGATAGGTCGTAGCCGCTTCACTGAAGTTTTGTTTACGCTCTGAGTCATTCGTGTAAATGGCTTTCCAGGGTGGGAAAATAAATACGGTTTTACAATAAGTTAGTTCACGACAATATTTAAGTAAATTATCCGATATATCAAGTTGTTCGAGCATTGTATAACCCCATATATCGATGATGCTTCTGTCAAAGAAAACGAATTCTTCTCTGTTTTTATAGGTGTCATAGTTCTTTTTTTCTTCGCGGATCATGGCATCACGAAAAGCTGATTTATTATACCATGGTACGGCTGTCCCTTTTGTTTGGACTTGCCGCTGAATAATTTTTCGCCCTACCTCATTTGCGCATGGAAAATTTAGTGCTTCTAAACGCTCAATGACGGTTGTTTTCCCTGAGCCCGGGCCGCCAGTCAATATGATGAAGTTTTTCAATGTTATCTCCTTTAAAGGTGTAAAAGCCATTATCAAACAGCCGTGTGTTCGATTGTTGTATAAAAAATTAATGTGTGAACTGAATTGGTTAGAAGTATTCGGGTATTGAAATGTCAGTTGAAGATGGCATAAATGGGGGAATAAGGATTTTAAATTGCCAAAGCAGCGATTAAGTAAACCGGTTCAGATAAACATGATAAATTAATATTAATTTGAGATAAAGGCGTTATTTCTGACAAAGAGAAAATCATGGTTAAGGGATCATGTCATTGTGGTCATATGGCGCTATTTATTCCAGAGCTAACAGAGACAGAACCCGTTGTACTTGTTCTGTCTGTTCTTTATCAGGAAATTGACTCTTTTAGTTAAGGCGATCATGAAGCACTGTTTTATCAATGCCGCTTTTTGATTGCCGATTATTAATTTTGAGTGCCAGCCTTCACTGGTTGAATCATGTGCAAAATTCGTTTGATTGAATCAAGCGTTGATCCGCTTATGGGCCAGGATATCTCAATCGTGGTAGAACAATGATTCATGTTGATTCAGATACAGATTTTACGAATGAATTGGCTTATGATTCTTATCAGATAACGGTGAAAATGAACGATTTGATAGTGGAGTGAATAGATGGAACCATCAGAGAACGCTAAAAAATATATGGCGTTAGGGCATGCGAGTTTAGCTGCACATGATATTGATTCAACAGCAAAATACTGGCAGATGGCTATGGAAGAATATGCTCCTTATCAGTCGTTTTATTTTGTGATTGCTAATGCTTACCTGGAGGCCGGGCAGCGGGATAAAGCATATGCGTTTTATCTGAAGTCGGTCGAAAATGATCCTAGTCATGAGCAGGCTTTTTATGAATTAGCTCTGTGCGATATGTATAACCGCGATTGGCAAAAAGCCATTACCCATTTTAAAGAAAGCTTAAAAATAGACCCGAATCAGGCCCTCGCCCACTATTATCTGGCTTCTTGTTATGGCGTTTTAAAGCAGCATGAACCGGCGATCTCCAATTTACGCCGAGCTGTTGCAGTTTCACCTGATTTGCTAAATAGCCTTTGTGAGGGTGATGTCCTTTATCCATATCGAAACAAGATTGAAGCGGGTACGCTTTAGTGCGGTAACATCGTCTATTGTTAATCTGATTTAAGGGCAATGATTGAGTCTGTTTATGAACATCAGGCCAGAAGAGCCATATGTTTTTCTTGCTTTAGCGTTTTACGATCTCGTACCTCTTAGCCATGTTACCTTTCATCCGGGGGGGGCTGTGGCCCATTGAGTCATTGCCTGTGCGTTTTTGGCTGTGCTGTTAAGGTATAAAAAACAGGCTTCGGTCAGGGGTATTGGTGGCGTACTCAATCCGTAAGGATAAATGCTCCTTAATATGGGGCGGCTCATTTTTCCACAAACATATAATTGGCTTTTGTGACGCCTCGATCATAGGTGCAAAAAGTGTCTGTTGCCGCTTCTGTTTTACTATGAATTTTGATGTTTGTAATAACTTCCAGTGCCCCAGCATCATAGCAGGCCTGTTGGGCCTTTTTGACAATTTCATGCAAGTTATTCAATTAGCCTTTCATGGTCGTTTCTATTGCGCTGACCTGATAGGGAACATTGGCTGCTTTAACAACTTCAATAGCTTTATCGACAACTTCATAATTATTGCCTTCTTTGAGCCTTGGGATGACCTGAAAAGCAACGAATACATCTTTGAGTACTGGATTTTGTTCACATGAAACACATTCCAATGATCCCCAAAGGCTGTAAAAACTATCGCCAAATGTTAACACGCCCTGAGTGATAAGAAAGGACTCTAGGGGCAAGGTTTATTAGTGAGTCTGTTTTTATCTGAATTGCCCTGCCTGATTCCATGTTTTTTATAGAAGACCTGCTTCGTTTAACAACGCTTTTGCTTCGGCTGTCTTACCAATTTCCTGATAAACGGCTGCCAGATCGGTGCGTGAATCCGTATCGCCCTGTGGAGACAGCGCAATGGCTTTACGAAGATATTGAATTCCCTTATCGGTTGCGCCTAATCGATGCAAAGCTAATCCCATGCCTTTATTGGCATAGGCATCGTTGGGGTCCAGATTTAGTGCTACATCGTTGGCATGACGACAGGCATCCCAGTTCGAGAGACTAAATTGAATAAAACCATTAAGTTTGAGAAGATCAAGATTTTTGGGGTCGCGTTTGAGCGCTTCCTCTATGACTAAACTGGCAATTTGAAATTCGCCTTTACTGATATATGTTTCTGCGCGTTTGCGCAGTGATTCATTATCCTGGATTTGTGCAATTTTAGCGCTGGTGCGACGCATTGCCTGATTAAAAGAGCAATATACATTTTCTGATTCCATCCGCCCGTTCATGGTCAGGCGGGTATTCGGGCATCCTCCCAGACATTGCGTTCCATATTGGCATTTTGCACAGTTCCCTTCCAACTGACTTTTTTTGGCTTGTCTGTTCCAGGCAAATGCGTTGCGATCGTCCCATATTTCGCGAAGCGGGCGCTCGCGAATATTACCTTCTATATAATGGCGATCTCTGACGGATGTGCATCCTAAAATATCGCCATTATGAAGAATGCCAAAACTTCGTTTTCCGGCATTGCAGCCTTGCCAGAGAGGGTAGTATTGGGTGTGGTGTGCCTGTTGTCGGACCTTTAGTTCTTTAATGTTGTAGTATCCGAGGCAATCGGCAGGGAAAATGGCAACCCGGCCATCGAGCATTGTTTCATACGTAAAATCGATGACATCATCTACTTGTTCGGGGGCGATGACCATATCGGCATTTTGCGCTAAGTTCCCCATAGGCAGACCAATTTGTAACTGCCAGAATTGAACTTTGAGGCTTGCGAGAAATTCACGCATTTGTGGAAGTTCTTTGATATTCCGCTGGTTGATCGTGGTAATGACTCCCGATGTGACCCCGGTTTCCTGCATGAGCTCTAATGCTTTGACAATACGTTGAAAAGAGCCCGATCTGCGGATAAAATCATGAGTGCTTTCAAGTCCGTCCATGCTGATGGCAATGGTTCCAATATTGGCTTTAATAGCTCGTTTTAAGATCGACTTATTGATCACCCAGCCATTGGATATAATATTGGGAATAACGCCGTTGTTGGAAAGTTCGGCGGCGATTAGATCCCAGTCTTTACGAATAAAAGGTTCTCCACCTGATAAGGTGATCCACTCCAGACCCAGATTGCCAATATCCCGGGCAAGAGCAAGTGCTTCATCTGTCGTCAACTGGTCTGGTAACGGCTGCTCACAACTGGAACCACAATGCTTGCAGCGCATATTGCATCCCATTGTGATTTCCCATACTCCTGTCACAGGTTGGTAATCCATTTTAAATTCCTTATGTTAAACGGATGTGGCCATCCGGTTTTCTTGTGAGTTGTAAAGGCTTCAAGTGTGCCTTGAATGTTGAATGGCCGTGATCGCTCGTACATGAGCGATCACATAACAACGTTATTTTTTAGCGACAGGGAAGCCGTATTTCAAGGTGCAATTTTCAGGGTTTGTTGAAATTCCCCCCGGAATGCCATATTTGACTGTGCAATTGGCTTCGTCATCTGCTTTTTGTATTTCATATTCAGATGCTGCATTCAGGTTCCCTGCGGCAAAAATCTCTTCTAGGTTTTGTCCGGTATTAACCGGGAAACCATATTTCAGAGTACAGTTAGGTGCATCTGCAATGCCTCCGGGAACACCATATTTAAGAACACAGTTTGACTCGCTCTGAATCACACTTATGCCACTGTAACCGGATAATACTCCGCTATCTTTAGCTGGATATCCGTACAAGGGGTAAACGGGGATATTCGGTGACCCATACGGGATGCATGGCGGCATATCGATGGATGTGTTGCTGGCAAAAAATTTGCTGGCTCCCATTTCGGTTTCAAGTTCATCCTGTTGTGCTTTTGTCACTGTTAATGCGTAGGTTTTCTGGTCGGCGGGTTCCGTTGGTTTCCAGGGGGCTACAAGGGTGAACTCCAGAGCCCCTTTGGCTTCTTTAAGACCGAGAAATGTAAATGTTTTTCTAATCGGACCAATGCCCTGTCCGGGATAGACCGGGGTGGATGTTTCGCCAAGCAGTGCAACGCCTTCTGGTAACCCTGAAAGATACCAGTCATAACCCGTTGAGCCTGACATCGACTGAAGGTGAATATCAAAGGTTTTGCCTATACAAGCTGAAATAACCGGTACGTCAGATGTTTTGGGATCGGACATAATAGCCCTCCTGTGTGAAATCTTTTCGTTATAAGATGATTTTTTGGCCATCTAATGGGAACAGATCTCTTGAGCAACTATTCTGTTCCTCCACGTTTAAAGGGAATAGTGGAGATCATGGTTCTTGTAAAGGTTGTGATATTCGATTTGTTGATACAGATCAACACTATTGATTTTTTGGTCATTTGTGGGTGTTTGGACATGATACATGTTTTTCAATGTAGACGGCTATCATATCTGTAGAGAATTGGGCGGAGGGGTTTTGACTGTAACAATTAATCAAATGAATATGAGTGCCATTATTGAAGCATCGGGTGGTCTATTTTCACTTGAGCGCAGGGAAAAAGCTTTGTTAGCGGCTCAACTTGTTCATTTGAACCCTGACTATTTGACAAGTTCTGTTCATATTTCAAATGAATCATCGATTCGGCTTCATAAAAGGCTTGGATTTCAAGTGACTGAACAAACGAAAGGACGTTTGCTGTTTATGTTGAAAAAAACGTTATTGATGCAGCAGATGGCCCGGCTGGGTGGAAAATAAAACGAGTGAAGGATGTTAAATGTGTTGTGTTTATTTCTTTTTGGTTTACGCCGGTACATTTGAATTGTAGGGTAGATTTTAGGCATCGGGCGTATCAAAGGCTGTATGGCTCCAACCGATAGGGAGATAAGTTATGAAATTAAAAATGGATGTTGTCGATGTATTTACTCATGAACGATTCAAGGGCAATGCGGCTGCCGTTATTATAACGAAAGAATGGCTTGCTGATGAATTAATGCAATCAATCGCTATTGAGAATAATTTGTCGGAGACCGCCTATGTACTCCAAGAGAGTGATTCGCATTATCAGATTCGCTGGTTTTCCCCTATGATGGAAGTTGATTTTTGCGGGCATGCTACGCTCGCTGCGTCTTATGTTATTTTTTCGGCGAATCCTGAACTTGAAATCATCTATTTGTTTGCTGAAGCCGTCGGTGAAATGTGCATCAGAAAAACCAGTGATGGCTATATTCAAATGGCATTTCCAAACCGCAAACCATGGCCGGTTGATGATGTTCCTGATGAATTGCTTACGGGTTTGTCCATTCTGCCATCATCTGTGTTATTGAATAATCAAGCCTATTTTGCGGTTTACGAAAAAGAAGAGGATGTTTTAAATGTCCGTCAAAATCGCGACGTTCTGAAAACATTAGCGCCTTATGATGTGGTCGTGACGGCTAAATCGACTCAGTATGACTTTATTTCAAGATATTTCTGGCCTGCTACCGGTGGCGATGAAGATCCGGTGACTGGGTCAATACATGCAGGACTTGCCCCTTATTGGTCAGAACAGTTGGGCAAGGATGAGCTACGGGCTTATCAGGCATCGAAACGGGGTGGGATGATTCATTGCCATGTAAGCGATGATCGAGTCCTGGTTTCAGGTCAGGCTGTTCATTATTTGGAAGGGTATATTCAGGTGTCATCACACTAAAGATAACGCTTCGATTTACCCGCTTATTGTTCGCGTATTTCAATGCGGTGATTATCGCCTGGTTGGTGGCTCAGCGAGTGGCGCTTAAAAATGGTCAATAATTCAAGATAAACAACCCATCGGGGGGCTACCGGGTTTTGGTAGCCCGCGGTCGATTATGCACTCAACCAGGATTTAATATCGTCTGCTTTGGGTACACCGCCTGAGTGGATGACGTTTTCATCCATAACCACACCGGGCGTTGACATGATGCCGTAATTCATAATGGTTGCTGTATCGGTCACTTTTTCAACCTGGACTTCAACCCCTTGTTCCTTAGCAATTTTTTCAATCAGTTTAGCGGTGTTGACACAGTTAACACAGCCTGAACCCAGAACTTTAAAGACTTTCATTTTAACTCCTCAGATTATATTAAATAGCCACCCAATGACGGTAAATGCACAAAGCAGAAGGGCAAATAACAACCCTAATAACCGCCAGGTCATCACCTGTTTGAGCATGACAAATTCAGGAATACTGGCCGCCACGGTACTCATGCAAAATGCTAATGTTGTACCGGTTGGCAGCCCGTTTTTCAGTAAGCTTTCCATAATTGGAATCACGCCGGTTGCGTTGGAATATAAAGGAATACCGATGAGTACCGAGGCCGGGACCGACCACCATTGTCCAGAGCCTAAATGAGCCTGTATCCAGCCGTCAGGGACAAAGCCGTGCAGACCGGCACCAATGCCTACCCCAATTAAAACCCATTTCCAGACACGGCCGATAATCGTGACCATCTCCTGTTTGGCAAATTGATGCCGCTTTGACAATGTGAGTCGGGTAGAATTTGCAACATGGGTGTCGGTGGTCGCTTTTGTTTGCTCCATCGCCTGGGTGACGAATGGTTGTAGCCAGCGTTCAGCCCCGATAGCATCTAAAAACCAACCGCTTAATATGCCGATCAAGACCCCTACGGCGATGTATATTAATGTGAATTGCCAGCCTAACAGACTAAACAGCAGTAAGATTGCGATTTCATTAATTAGCGGTGACGTGATTAAAAAAGCCATGGTGATCCCAAGGGGTATCCCAGCAGAAATAAAGCCCAGAAAGATAGGGATACTTGAGCAGGAGCAAAAAGGGGTGATGGCCCCGAAGAAACTCCCGGTCAGATAACCAAACAGACGTTTTTTCCCTGCCAGATAATGACGTACTTTTTCGACATTTAAAGAGGCTCGAAATAGTGCGATGATATAAATCATAAAGACCAGTAACACCATAATCTTACTGGTATCTTCAATAAAAAAATGAACAGCATCCGCCCATTTAGACTGTGCTGGCAAATCGAGTAGTTGATAGGTGAGCCAATCGGCTAGTAATGTAAAAACAGCAAACATAGCGGCTCCTTCGCTCGCTTCATTGATTCTTTTATAAGACGTGAAGCGCAGGTAAAGGATGCATCATTTTTACGAAAAAGAGTGATAACCGCGAGATGAGATAAGTTTAAGAAACCTTCTCTGGATAAAAACAACATACCCGTTGTTGTTCATCAAAGCGTATATGGCATTGTGTTTTGAGGATTGTTTTAATTTTTTTTCGGGCTCGCTGGATGCGTGATTTTGTGGCGGCAAGTGTGAGTTGATGATCCTTCGCAAACTGTTGCTGAGTGACTCCCGAAAGATCGCATTGCTCGATAATCTCCCGATCTTCCGGGCATAGCTGGCTAAGTGCTTTTGGCAGGCATTGCGCTAAGCTGTCAACCGGGGCATGTTCTTCATGGGGGGTATCTTGTTTCCATTCACTAAAAGCCAGAACGGGCTGTTTATCTGATTTGCGAAGGGTATCGATGAGTAGATTATTGGCAACGCGAAATAACCAAGCTTGTTGATTTTTGATGTGACAGAACGCGTGTTGCTGCTGGAGTGCTTTTAAAAAAGTATCTTGTAGTAAATCAAAACTCAAATCCTGATCGCCACTGTGTCTAAGCAACCAATAATAGATTTTTGATTCAGACAGATGCCATGTCTTGATAAGACAGGGTGCGGTTGCGTTGTTGTGATGATTGACCATATCTACAGTTTTATTTTGAATCGAAGCCAGTGGTTGTTGAATTCTTCTATGAAAGAAGCGCACCACTTTAATTATAGCGTCTTTAAATAGATATCTCGATAGAATGAAATAGTGGGGCTATCGAATTTTTAATTCACTTGACTCTGCTATGGATGGGCTGGGGCAGTTGGTTGTCAGGTTTTGGTTGATTCAACTGTGAAAAAAGCGATATCGAAAATGATCTGAGATGAAAAGTTCGGCAAAATTTATCGACAAAGCAACGTATTGCATTAAGGACTAAGTTGGGTATAAAATTTTTATTTACAATAAATTATATTTATATGTATAGATGAAAACCATTCATGATGAACTGAGTTGTTTGTCTTCAAATATAAGTATTACGGCTAAGCTATTTTTTGAATATTTCGGATTTTTATTGGTTGATTAACAACGTGTTGAGGTTCGGGGGCAATACCTGATAAATTTCTTGATGGAAAAACACATGAGTTGAGAAGGATTTTTCCTTTTTGAGAATTACCCGTTTTATTTGCACTATGCCTAAAATACGTTTCATTTGAATAAAATTCAGCTGCTAAGCGTTAACAAGTTATGGCTTGACTCCTTTTATCTATTGACTAATCTTTCATTAAAGTGTCGCATGCGCGCAATGATATATTGATGTGAAAGGAAGAATCATCAATGAGTTATAAGTATCTATTTTATTCGAGTGAAGCAAATCTTGAAGTTGTTGATATTTATGAGATTTTAAATCTTGCCAGAAAAGAAAATCCGCATTACGGAATCACTGGTTTTTTAATGGCTCACACCGGAGGTTTTTATCAATTGATTGAAGGGCCTGAGGCTGATGTAGATCAATTGTTCTCAAACATCTCTAAAGATCATCGTCATCATGATGTGAGAATGATTTCTCAGGGCTATCGGGATACCCGCCTCTTTCCAGATTGGCAAATGGGCTATTTACGTATCGATTCCAAAGAAATTTCGGAGTGGCACAATACAAAAGATGAAGCAAAAGTACTTATTGCATTTATCGAAATGGCAAATTCCTGTCTGAAACTCTGAGCGTCGATAAATCTTTTCTATTCAATACACATTTTGTGTGTATTAACTCCTTTTGTCATCTTTTTGAGAATTTTATCTGCTAAGTTGATTGATTCGGGTTAAATTTTGAACATCATTATGCAATGATAAATCACGATGGATATAAGATAACGGTTAGGAGGTGGAAATGGATCTTCAGAAAGTGATTTTAGAGAAGGAAATTGCACTCACGACCTTTGAAGTGCGCAATAATGCGGACCTGCAATGTGAATTATTGTCATTAGAATTTAAGGAAATTGGGGCATCGGGGGATTATTTTGGTTTGCGCGAGCTGGTTGAGGATTTGCCAGATGATCAAAGCTGGCACTGCCATATTCAGGATGTCGAGTACAGGCAGATTGCGCCGGATGTGATTCAGCTGGTTTATATTGCTTTGATCAAACAAGATGAAAGTGACACAGGGACTTATTCAAGACGTAGTTCTATTTGGCGTAAAGAAGGTTCAAACTGGAAAATGTGGTTTCATCAGGGGACAAAGGTTGCCTTGTCCGATTGAATCTAAGATGCAAGATGACTGACTCTCATTTCAAATGATTCGGTGTTAGGTTTTTATTGTGCTGTAATTCATATCAATAAAGACTGACCCAGCCTAAATTGTTTGTACAATGTTGTAAAAAATCTATTAACTTCCAACGTGCTCTGAATTGTAATGCACCTTGCTGATTTAATTGAATATTCTGTCTGAATGTTGAATGTGGTGATGGAATAATTTTAGTGAAGCAGAATATTATGCATATTGTCCTTGTGGTGGAAGATTACATAAACCCATTGATTTGTATGTGAATAAAATGAAATTTGATCTAATCGAAGGTACATAGCAACCCGAACAGGATAAACGATGGGTTATTAAAACATGACGTTATGAATCACATCATATTAGTCTGAGTTATTGGAATGCATTCATAACAAAAGATGAAGGCTGGTTTTGACCTGTTTGGATTTAGTCGCTTTTTTAAAAACAATTAAGCTCTATTGCCGGCATGCTGTCACAATGGGATGATTTTGATGAATAAGGCGAATCTGAAATTTTACCTTATACTCAAATGTGTTCAGGTATCCTGAGATGTTTTCAAATGATGACAGAGCGGTGAATGCAATCCGCACAGACAAAGATGTGATGGTTCCATTTGATATGATTCACTTTCAATGGCCCCGTTGTCGTTTGTCCTTTCATGGTAAGTGGCTTGATTATAGAAGGTTTAGGTTTGAAGAATCAATCGTATGCGCTAGAGAATTCAATCAGTGTGAATCATTGTCTTTAAAAGGCGGATAAATTCGGAGCGTTCCTGTTCTTTGAGACGCTTCAGAAAATAGTCATCGACCTGATTGGCCAGAGGAATAGCTGAACGGAGCAGGGATTGTCCCTCATTGGTTAAAAAGACCAGACGTCGACGCTTATCGTTTGCGCCCTGCTGACGATAAATGAGCCCTCTTTTTTCAAGTCGTGCGAGTATCTCTGCCAGCGTGGCTTTACTGGTGACAGATGCTTCCATCAGTTCAATCTGTTCGATACCCGGTTGTTCGGCAATGGCTCTTATCACTGAATACTGCGGTTTAGTCAGTTGTGGAATACTCACCTGCCAAAGTGATGTATGTTCTTGAAATAACTGGCGTATCAGGTGAAAAGCAATTTGCTCTAAATGGGACCCCATCGATAAAACCCTATTCAAAAAGTTAAGAGCGATTATATTACTTTAACATGACTTGTGATGAGTGGCCGTTTATCTTTGGTGGCTGAGTTTTATTTCAGTAAATCAACAGTAAACGGTTTTAAAAAGTCCTTCCAGAGGTAAAATTTTCCTAAGGTTATCCCTTTATGTGTTTATTGCATGTAGAGATAATAATGGTTGCATCATATCTGTAATCTCCGTACTTTAATATTAAAGTTCGTATACGAACTAAATAAACCATTTGAGAGAAAATATGCGATTAGTGATCGGTATGACGGGTGCGACAGGGGCTCCTTTAGCGGTTACGTTGTTGCAGGCGCTTAAGGAAATACCTGATATAGAGACACATTTGGTGATGTCTCAGTGGGCTAAAACGACGATTGAACTAGAAACGCCTTATCGGGCTAAAGACATTCGGGATTTGGCAGATGTTTGTTAACGGCCATCGGATCAGGCCGCGGCAATTTCATTTGGTTCTTTTAAAACCGATGGCATGATTATTATTCCCTGTAGCATGAAGACACTGGCGGGTATCTAGGGCGTGAAGAGGTTTGATGGACGGGCAGATGATGTCGTGTTTAAAGACAATCGTAAATTAGTCCTTTTCCCGCGAAATGCCTCTAAACACGGTTCATCTGGAAAATATGCTGGCTCTGGTACCGAAAGGGGGTTGTATAGTTCCGCCGATGCCTGCCTGGTACGATAATTCTGAGAGCATCGAAGATATTATCAATCATATTGTGACTCGAGTGCTGGATCAGTTTGATCTTGACCTTCCTCAGGCAAAATGCTGGCAGGGCTTGGTGCATGTTGATGTGCGTGATTGAATGAAGCGTATTTTGTGGTGCTTGGGCTGTGACGCAAAAAGATAGATGATTCATAGGAGAAAGAACAATGGCATATGATGATTTACGAGGTTTTTTGCATGCATTAGAAGAGCATGGGCAATTACTTCGTATTACCGAAGAGGTGAAAGCTGAACCGGATATTGCCGCTGCAGCGAATGCAACTGGACGTATTGGTGAGGGGGCTCCGGCTTTGTGGTTTGATAATATCGAAGGTTTTACCAATGCAAAAGTGACGATGAATACCATTGGTTCATGGCAAAATCATGCGATTTCAATGGGTTTGGCTCCTAATTCGGCAGTGAAAGATCAGATTGCTGAATTGATTCGTCGCTGGGATCATTTCCCCGTCACGCCAGAACGTCGTCATAATCCACCCTGGGCTGAAAATAGTGCCGAGGGGGAAGAGATTAATTTGTTTGATATTTTGCCGCTGTTTCGCCTGAATGATGGCGATGGTGGATTTTATCTTGATAAAGCCTGCACTATCTCACGCGATCCTGAAGATCCAGACCATTTTGGAAAACAAAATGTTGGGATCTATCGGCTGGAGGTCAAAGGGAAGCGGAAGCTGGGATTACAGCCGATTCCTATGCATGATATTGCGATTCATCTACATAAAGCGGAAGAACGTGGCGATGACTTGCCGGTTGCTATTTCGCTGGGAAATGAGCCGATGATTACTCTGATGGGGGCGACGCCACTGAAATATTCCCAATCTGAGTATGAAATGGCTGGGGCTCTGCGAGAAGCGCCTTATCCGATTGCGACTGCTCCGTTGACTGGCTTTGATGTGCCCTGGGGATCGGAGATGATTCTCGAAGGGGTAATAGAAAGCCGCGTTCGTGAAATTGAAGGGCCATTTGGTGAATTTACCGGGCATTACTCCGGTGGCCGGAATATGGCTGTGGTTCGTATTGACAGAGTTTCTTATCGAACCAATCCGATTTATGAATCACTTTATCTTGGGATGCCATGGACGGAGATTGATTATCTGATAGGTCCTGTCACATGTGTGCCACTTTACCAGCAACTTAAAGCTGAGTTTCCTGAAGTCCAGGCTGTGAATGCGATGTATACCCATGGGCTACTGGCCATTATTTCCACGAAAAAACGGTTTGGTGGTTTTGCCCGGGCGGTTGGTATGAGGGCAATGACAACACCGCATGGTCTGGGATATGTGAAGATGGTGATCATGGTCGATGAAGATGTCGACCCATTTGATCTTCAGCAGGTGATGTGGGCGATGTCATCGAAAGTTAACCCGGCGGGGGATTTGGTTCAACTCCCTAATATGTCGGTTCTTGAATTAGATCCCGGGTCTTCACCTGCGGGGATCACCGATAAGTTAATTATTGATGCAACAACACCGGTTGCGCCGGATAACCGGGGCCATTATAGCCAGCCAGTGAAAGATCTGCCGGAAACAAAGGATTGGGTTTTGAAATTAACGGGCATGTTGGCGAAACAGAAACAGGAGAAGAGCTCATGATTTGTCCACGTTGTGCCGATGAGCATATTGAATTGTTAGTAGAATCACCTGTTGAAGGTGTTTGGACAGTGCATCAATGTCAGCATTGTCTGTATACCTGGCGCTCAACAGAACCATTACGTCGCACCAGCCGTGGGCATTATCCTGATGCTTTTAAAATGACTCAGGAAGATATAGATCATGCGCCGCAGGTACCGACAATTCCGCCTTTACTCTCAGATAATTAGCGTTGGTTATTCACTCTTCTACCTGGGAGCTTTCTCTGGTAGAGGAGCCATTTCTTTTGTGTTCAAACGAATCCTTTATTTTATTGTTATTCCACTCTTGCAAACCAATTGAGCAACTTTGTTCAAGTCTGATAACTGGCTATTGATTATGCTTTGTTACCTGAACGTGATGACAATGGGGAGATAATCATGTTGCTTGGTATCTTTGCTTATGCGATGAGTATTATGTATACACCGGGACCGGTTAATCTCATCGGTTTGCATGGAGGACTTAACGGTAAGACCCGGGCGCATCTGGGGTTTTTTGCAGGTGTCGCATGTGCGATGTTTATTTTTTTTATGGCCTTTGGATTTTTGGGTGTCACTGTGATTCCACATGCCTTGCTTCCTTATATCAGTCTGGGGGGCAGTGGCTATATCTTGTATGTGGCCTGGGGGATGGCTAAAAAAGAGATTCGGGTTGGCGAGTTGCCAGAGCAATTGCAACTTTCTTTTTGGGACGGTTTGTTTGTGCAACTACTTAATCCCAAAGCGTTTATTGTGACTTTACCGATAACAACGATTCAGTTTCCGGCTGCTGGCGTGGCCGGTAGCTCGGTTATGTTGTGGTCTTTGGTTTTCACCGTCTTTGCATTTTGCGCTCCAGGCAGTTATTCGCTGGTGGGACGATGGGTCGGCAAGCGAATTGAAAACCCTGTTTATTTTCGGGTTTTTAATTGGGTGATGGCGTGGGTTCTGGTTTTTGTTGCTATTGATATTGGTTATGAATATGGCTATCTGAAGTTGAACTGATGTCAATTTCAGGTTGGGTTAGCAATTTGAAAAATTTGTACCCAGCCTGAAGATAGTAGCTATGGATTATCTAATGCAGCTCGGTATTTTTGCCTTCAACAGCTTTGGCGATGGTTGCCAATAGTGGAGGAATATCTAAAGCTGATAAATGGGCATCAATGATACATAAACATTTTGATTGGTCGGCTTGTAACAGGGCTTGTTTCAACTCATGAGAGGTGTTGGCCTGTTGAGAGAATATTTTTTTGCCAGGCCCCATAGCTTGGGTCAGTAGCGGCCAGTTCCATTGGGCAATATCATTGTAGGTTTGTTGGGCACCATGAATTGCCCGTTCGACGGTATATCCATGGTTATTGGTTAGCAAAATGATTGGATTTAGGCTATGGCGTAATATCGTTCCAAGTGATTGGGCTGTCATCTGTGCGGCCCCGTCACCGATTAGGAGTATTGTCCTGCGTGTAGTATCTGCTAATTGTGCGCCTAGCGTTGCCGGTAGCGAATAGCCAATCGATGCCCATAGCGGTTGGGCAATGAACTTGACATTTTTGGGGAGTTTCAGGTTGACTGCGCCGAAATAGGAACACCCCTGTTCAGCAATGATCAAATCATCCTCACGAATAAAATTCTGAATGTTGGCTAATAGTGATATCTGAGTGAGCGGTTCGTTGTTTTCCTCTGGTGTTGCAAGATGAGGCCGCGTGACAGAAGGTGTGATTGGAGGAAGCTTCAGTTGATGGATAATCTTAATCAGACAGCGAAGGGCCTCTTTCATTGGTAGATCGGGATAAAATGTGTCGCCAATTCGGGCTGAGAAAGGCCTGATATCAATCATGCGACTGATATCAAGCTGATGAGAAAATCCGGATGTTTCCAAGTCAAAAAAGAACGTGCCTATGGTGATTAACGCATCAGCTGATTCGACCGCCTGTTGTACGGTTGGCAGACTGGCGGTGCCAGCATAGATGCCTAAAAATCCAGACTGCGTTTCAGTGATAATGCTTTTCCCGCCCATGGTCGTTGCACTGAAGAGGGCTTGTGTCTGTAATAACTGCGCAATAAGGGAGTGGCAATGCCATCGTTCGGCTAAGAAATCGGTTAGCAAAACGCGGGTTTTCGCCTGCATTAGATGTTGTGCGGCCTGTTTAGAAAATGCATCGAGTTGTTTGGGATCGCAAGCCGGTGGTGTGAATAAAAATGGTTGTGGTTTTTCAGGTAGTGGGGCACAGGCGACATTGGTGGGTATAACAAGGTATCCTGGCCGGTGCTGTGTAAGCATTGTTCGTAATACACGGTCAATTTCATCGGGGGCATTCTCAACGGTAAGCTCACAAGAGGCTGCGCTGACTTCTGCGCTCATACGGGTGAAGTGAGAAAAATCACCATCAGCCAGGGTATGATGCATTTTTGCATATTTAGTCTGAGAGGTCGTAGATGGGGCTCCGACGATATGTAAAACCGGCAGATATTCGGCATAACTGCCGGCAATGCCATTGATTGCGCTGAGTTCTCCGACTCCAAATGTCGTTACAATAGCGGCTGCGCCTTTGATTCTTGCATAGCCATCGGCTGCGTAAGCTGCATTAAGTTCATTTGCTGTGCCAACCCATTGTACGGATGGGTGGTTGATGATGTGGTCAAGGAATGCCAGATTATAGTCGCCTGGGACACCAAATATATGTTCGATCCCTATTTCTGCCAGTCGATTAATCAGGTGATCCCCAATTGTCTGGATGCTTTTCATAAGCCTTCTCCCCGAATCGGTTGCACTGAATTCAAATCAAGTCGGTATTTGCATAACTGCATCGGATCCGTTGACCTGGGGAATGGTTTTGCTGTTCTTTACTAAGGAACTGAAAACGGGCATGTAAATTAGTTAAACCATTGGTACTTTGATCATGCTTCAAACGGATTAGATTTGAATGAATTTTGATCATAAAACAAACCGGACTCAGTAAGTTTGGTATCAATTGTTCATTCACGCAAGTGAACATGACATTTAGTCATCGATAAGCTATCTCATTTGATGGGCTGATTTAATCTTTATCGTTTGCTCTTTGCTGGCTACATGTCTTTGGTGACGGCATCGGGTATTTTGGTGTAAATGATTTGGCTCAAAATGGTGATGATCTGTTATAGGCTGAGCATCTCATGCTCAGCCTGAAATCAATGGATGATTTGGATTACTTTTTCATAAAACCCTGTCGCTGAATTGAATCGAGCATATGGGGTCTGGCTTCTTTTTTTATGATCCCTTTGATTTGCTCACTCCAGGTCATAACTTTTCCAATACCAGGGCGGTGAGCATAATACTGGTAGACATCGGTGTCATATTGGGCCAATAGCGATGAGTCGGCTGATTGGGTGTAGCTGTTTTCATGCATGATCAGGGCATGTGGGAGGCGAGGTCGTACCGTTGGTTTTTGATCCGGGTACCCAAGACACATTCCAAATAATGGAAAAACCTGTTCCGGAAGCCCAAGTAATTTGACCACTTCATCAGGTTGATTCCGGATGCCCCCAATAAAAACGCCACCTAACCCGAGCGATTCTGCAGCAACTAGAGCGTTTTCCGCCATCAGTGATGTATCGACAACACCGATTAAAAATTGTTCTGTATAACCCAGTTTTGCATAGGGTTCAATTTGTTGATGGCGATGGAAATCAACGCACCAGACTAAGAATTCTGCAGCCTCGGCAACCCATTTCTGCCCTCCACTTATCTCAACGAGTTTATTCCGTTTTTCAGCATCAGTGACACGAATAATGGAACATGCCTGAAGGTAATTGGATGTTGATGCTCCCTGGGCTGCATCTAGAATGGCTGAAAACTGTTCCGCTGGGATAGGGTCATCGGTAAATTTCCGGATAGATGTGTGCTGACACATCCGATCAATTGCCGGATTCATTGCTAATCCTTTGATGATAGGGTGGGGAATATATGATATCACATGGTGGTCATCCGATTTTCTCAATAGTGATCTGTATTTGAAATAGGCAGAAATATTCATATAGTGATGATTTTATACTATACGAGCGACTAGAGCGTTTTGATTATCAAATAACCTTAACTCGCGATACGAAAGCCTTTTCTGATAGGGATTTAATGCCGAAATCGACCTTAAATCCCTATCAGAAAACAAGACTGACCCATCATGAATCCATCGTGATTCATTGTGACTTTTTATCCCGAGTTGAGGTTAAATAAGGTATGAATTGTTGTCCCAGCTTTGTTTAGGTGTTAGAACTATTTATTGTTATGTTGCAAATAAGATCTTTTTAGCTGTTTATATTTTCATTTTTTTGTCGTTGTTTTGACTTATCTTACATATTGATAAATATGGATTAGTCGATATATGTTAATTGAGGCTTAATTCGTTAGAATTATGCTTAATATACAGATGAATAATGAGGATTTATTTTGGCCAAGATCGTTGTCAATGGCGGAAAAGCTTTATCCGGAGATGTTGTCGTTTCAGGTAATAAAAATGCTTTGTTACCGATGATGTGCGCTGCATTGTTGTTCGATGGGAAGACAACTTTAAGTAATTGTCCGCCGATTACCGACGCGATGAAGATTGCTGAATTTTTAACGCGGGCCGGTGGGGAAGTGGAGCTGGATAATGCCCAGAGCCGTATTCTTGTCCATGGGCTCAATCAGCAATTTTATGGAGATGTGCCTCCTTTCCCGGGGGGAATTCGTTCTGCCGTTTTGTTATTTGCTCCTTTGGTTCAGCGTTTAAAAAAGGTGAGAATGAGCCGGGAACTTGGTGGTTGTAAATTGGGTCTACGGGAGATCGATCCACATTTGCAAATCCTCAAAGCATTTGGGGTAACGGTTAATTTGTGTCAGGAAGAATTAGAACTTGAGATGACACAACCCGCCAGAGGATGTGATTACTGGGCGCCATATCAGTCGGTTACAGCCACAGAGACTTTCTTAATGATGGCCGTGTTGGCTAAGGGGCAATCCCGTATTGTCAATGCAGCATGTGAACCTCATATTCAGGCGTTTGCTCATTTTCTTAACCAGGCTGGGGCTGATATTCAGGGTATTGGCACAAACGTGATGTGTGTAAATGGCGTGGAGAATTTGTCAGCCGTTGATTTTCGTGTACCGGATGATCATCATGAAATGTCGACATTTGCAGCGATTGGTGCCGCAACAGATGGCCAGATTCGGATGCAAAGTGGCGCTTCAGTTCATATGCCATTGATTGTGCATTCGTATCAGCAGTTGGGATTAAATGTCCGTCTAGAAGATGACTGTGTGATAACCGGTGCCAGTCATAAAAAAATAGCCAGCACATTTACACCTGAAGCGGTGATAAAGCTTGAAGCGGCCCCGTGGCCTTATTTACCTGCAGATATTTTGCCGCAAATGATTGGGGCTTCGGTAGCCTGTGAAGGTGAGGTGATGTTCTGGAATAAAATATATGAAGGGGCATTATTCTGGACCGCTGAGTTATCTAAATTTGGTGCTAAGACGGTTTTGGCCGACCCGCATCGTTTAATTTTAATGACCAGCCCGAGGTTGCGCCCGGCCAATGTTGAAGCGCCTTATATTATTCGGGTTGTGCTGGGACTTTTAATTGCAGCATTGCAGATCCCCGGTTCTTCAGTGATTAATAATGCGGATCCGATTCTACGGGCTCATCCTAATCTAATGGCGAATTTGCAGGCATTGGGAGCAGATGTCGAATGGGTTGAATAGCTTTCTTAAAGCCATGGATCTTTTAGTCCATGGCTGCTTGTCCCATCTTAAATAGCTGATTGATATCACACCTTCTCATTTCACTTTATTTCACATAAAAGTTACAAAATGACTTCCATTTATGCTGAAGTCTAGTATGATTCTTAATCACATCTGTGAAATGTCCTATTTTCTATCATTTTTAACAGAAAACATTTAAAACAATGTAAAAAATGAATTTTTTCACTTTTTTAGAGATAATAAGAGCAATTAACGGATTACTATGAACACGGAATCAAGTCATACGCAAACCAATACATCACATCATCGAATCACCTGGAATGATAGTAAAACCTTAAGTTTGTCAGCTCTTGGCGGAGCTTTAGAATTTTATGATTTTGTTATCTTCGTTTATTTTGCCAATGTGGTAGGAAGCCTGTTTTTCCCATCGGATATGCCAGACTGGCTACGTCAGGTTCAAACCTACGGTATTTTCGCTGCCGGCTATCTGGCCCGCCCGTTAGGTGGCATTATTATGGCGCATTTTGGTGATTTATTCGGTCGTAAGCGGATGTTTATGCTGAGTATTTTTCTGATGGCTGTCCCCACAACATTAATCGGGCTTATGCCAACATATGCTTCAATCGGTATCGCCGCACCTTTATTACTACTGCTATGTCGGGTGCTGCAAGGCGCCGCTATTGGCGGTGAAGCTCCGGGGGCATGGGTGTTTGTCACAGAGCATGTGTCAAAACGGCATATCGGTTTAGCATGTGGGACGCTGTCTGCCGGACTGGTTGCGGGTATTTTGATTGGCTCACTGGTTGCAACCGGTTTGCACGCTAGTATGGATGCAACCCAAATCCATGATTATGGCTGGCGTTTGCCGTTTTTATTGGGTGGTGTTTTTGGTTTCATTACCATGTATTTACGTCGTTGGTTACATGAAACACCGATTTTTAAAGCAATGAAAGCCAGTCAGTTGCTGTCAAAAGAGTTACCGATTAAATCGGTTATCAGGGATCATAGCCCCTCTGTACTGGTTTCTATGGCTGTGACCTGGGTATTGACTGCCGCGATTGTCGTGACTATTTTGATGACGCCGGCTCTTTTGCAAAAGTTGATTCATTTAGATCCTCAGATTTCGCTGGAAGCCAATAGTGTCGCGATTGTGTGTATTCTTATTGGTTGTCTGGTCTCAGGTGCTCTTGCTGATCGTTTCGGGAATGGACCGATTATGGCGCTGTTCAGTATGGGGCTGGCGGTGAGCTATTGGGTGTTTTATAGCACCATGTTGCATGACACTACATTTTTGTTCCCGATGTATGCCGTTGTCGGTTTCTTTGTCGGGTTAGTCGGCGTGGTCCCGGCTATTGCCGTGAAGAGTTTCCCCGCGCCGATTCGTTTCTCCGGCCTGTCGTTTTCTTATAATGTGGCCTATGCCATTTTTGGCGGTACGACGCCAATGCTGGTCAGTGCAATGATTCGGGAGAACCCACTTTCACCTATTTATTATGTTGCAATCGTCTGCTGCGTTGGTGTGATTGCCAGTCTGGCTGTCATTCGGTTCCGTCCTCGGTTGGATCTCGCATCTTCAGCTGCCTGAGTATAACCTCCCCCTGATTCTGGGGGAGGACATACAGCGCCTTAAGTTATGCGGGTAGCGGTCCGCCCTGTTGGAACATCATCTGACGTAAATTCATAAATACATGGGGCGATTGGCGAAGGCCATCGTGTTCAAATTCATTGCTTACCCAAGTGTGAAGATTCGGGATGTGATCTGCTGTATCAAGAGATAAGGTGCGAGGGACGTACATATCGTTTTGATATACAGCGGCAGCAACAGGGACACGGTTACTGGCCAGTACATCTGGTTTGTAGAGTGGTGTAAATCCAGTATAGGTTGCTAATTTTTCGACCGTTTGGGCAAATGGCTGTAGTGCATGGATCTGTTTAAACATCCATGGATAGATCATTTCACCGGTAAACATTAAAGGACGCTTATCTGTTGAAAATTCAGAACATGTTTCTTTGATACGGGCTGCGGCCCAATTGGTCGGCTGTTGACTCTGCCCATAAATGCTCTCGTGCATGACTGCATAAAGGGGGTTATCGATATAGTTGCTAAGGTGCAGTACCTGAGATAAAAAAGTATGGCTAAGCTGGCCTGGGGTGGTCGTTTCGAGTGCTTCTTCGATGAGCCAGTGCATCTGTTCGAGTCCACTTCCACTACCCAATAAAATTCCTAATGATTGAAAGCGTTCAAGACTCAGAAGGCTATGATCGGGTAGTCTGATATCCTGATGGGCCAGTATATCGGCTATACGGGCGATTTGTTTGGCATCTTGCGGGTAGCGTTGATAGTAGATTGCGTTTTTTTCAGCAACGCTCTGATAGGTCAGTTTATAAACATCATCTGCGCTGGCATGAAGACCTGCCAGCCCACCGGTGATATAGCAACCACTCAAACCTTGTGGGGCGATTGACAGGTAAGTCAGCGTGATAAATCCGCCGTAACTCTGACCTAACGTTTCCCAACGAACCCCTTTGTAGCGTGTTTGACGTAAGTGCTCACAATCTGCAACAATGCTGTCAGCTCTGAAATGAAGTAAATAGTCTCGTCCTTCTTCAGGTGTCATCTGGGCTATGAGCTGGCTATTGACACGAGCACTTCGGCCTGTTCCCCGCTGGTCGAGTAGAATGATCCGGTGAGTTTTAAGTGCGATGGATAACCAGGGCAAGCCACTTGAAAGAGGCCTCGGTGATTTGCATCCGGGGCCACCTTGTAAGAATAAAAGTAAAGGGAGTGATTGATGATCTTTGGATGGGTCGACGATTTCCCGGCTAAATAACGGAATGGTCTGTTGTGGATCGGGGTTTTGCCAATCGAGGGGTACATTGAATTGATAATCTCGGATGAGCATTCCCGAAAGGGTGTATTGACTCATATCATCGGGGCCTTGTAGCGGATAACATAGCGTGATGATATATCGATGGTTGAATTTGTACAGAATTTCTCAGCTGACGGTTTATATCCTCAGATACATGATAATATTCCATTTGTCTGATGATTTTGTATAAACCCGAAATGGAGATGATCACTGTATGCATATAAGAAATCGGGGGCTGATGGGTAAATTTAGCCTGTATATGATAACGGTATTGGCGGCTGGTATATTATTGTCCGGCTGTAGTAAGCCACCTAAGATCATGAAAGTCAGCGGTTATGCAGAAGGAACAACCTATCACGTTAGCTGGTGGTCTAAAAAGCCAGTATCGGCAGATAAAGTCCGCCGCCAGTTTAATCAGGAATTAGCGAAAATTGATAAAGAGTTATCAACTTATCGTAATGATTCGTATATTTCTAAGTTTAACCATAGCCATTCGACAAACTGGCAGAGTGCATCGGAAGATTTTATTCAACTCATTGGTATTGCAAAGAAAATTAATAAAGAAACAGATGGTTGTTATGATCCGACGATTGGGCCTTTATTTAATTTGTGGGGATTTCATAAAGATGTTTTACATGTCCCAAGTGCTCGGCAGATAGCCGCTGTAAAAGCTGAGTTAGGCATTGATAAAATTGAAGTGGATCAGGCGAATCATATGATCCGTAAAACCATGCCTAAGGTGCAGCTTGATTTTTCCTCAATGGGTGAAGGATATACCATTGGTAAACTGAGTCATATTCTTGAGACAGATGGTGTGACCAATTATCTGGTTGAGTTTGGCGGGGATATGAAAATTCGTGGCCATAAGCCAACGGGTGAGAAATGGCGGATTGCCATAGAACGGCCTATTCCGGCTAAAGATGGATTAGTCCCTTATAAAATTCTGACGATTAATGATGAATCTGGCGTTACGATTGATACGTCTGGGACGTATCACCATTCTTTTGATAAAAATGGTAAGGAATATTCTCATATTTTAGATCCCCGGACGGGTGCTCCGATTACTCATGATTTGGTATCGGCATCAGTCTTTGGTCATGATCCCCGAGTCAGTGATGCCTGGGCGACCGCTATGATTTGTTTAGGGCCAAAAGCAGGCGCTCAAGTTGCTAAGCGTGAACACTTAGAAGTGTTTTTTATTCAGGATCGAAAAGGAAAATTAATCAATTCACAAAGCTCTGCACTGGCAACGTCAAAAAGAGTGACATTTGTGGATCAATAATTGATTATCCGGTGATGAAAGCTACAGGAGCGTGTGATGAATATGGTATTCAATCACACGCTTTAATCGTTTATAAACCCAGTGCATCAAAATCTGATGCATCGTGACGTTCAGCTAATTGTTCGTTATCCTCTCCCCAGGTTTTATTGACGATGCGTCCGCGTTTAACGGCAGGTCGCTTGGCAATCTGCTGAGCCCATCGACGCAGATGAGAATAAGATTCGACGTCCAGAAATTGTCCGGCTTCATATTGTAGCCCCTGAACTAAATTCCCATACCAGGGCCAGATGGCAATATCTGCAATTGTATATTCATCCCCTGCAATATATTTATTTTCTGCCAATTGTTTATCGAGTAGATCCAGTTGTCGTTTGGTTTCCATGGTAAATCTATTGATGGCATATTCGATTTTTACCGGGGCATAATGGTAGAAGTGTCCAAATCCGCCACCCACGTAAGGCGCTGAGCCCTGTAACCAGAATAACCAGTTGAGTGTTTCAGTTCGCTGCGCTATGTCTTTTGGAAGAAAATGACCAAATTTTTCAGCGAGATAAAGCAAAATAGCTCCGGATTCGAATACGCGGATTTGCGGTGCTACGGAACAGTCCAGCAGTGCCGGAATTTTTGAATTGGGATTCACTTCGACAAAACCACTGGAAAATTGTTCACCTTCACCGATATGAATTAAATGTGCATCATATTCGGCGGCTTCTTCTCCCTGAGCGAGCAGTTCTTCTAGCAGAATCGTTACTTTTTGTCCATTGGGCGTTCCCATCGAATAGAGCTGCAATGGGTGGCGACCGACCGGAAGTTTGGCTTGATACGTAGCACCTGAGACTGGCCGGTTGGTTTTAGACCAGGTACCACCACTTTCGCTGTCCCATGTCCAAACTTCAGGTGGCTGATAGGATTCACTCATGGTCTTGTTCTCCTTTGTTTATGCAGATGATCGATGTGAGGTTGTCTGAACTATGTCAAAAGCCAGATCGGGGCCATTCATTCCGGTTGTTCTTCTGTAAGTTGAATGAGTGGCTGATTCGGGTTTCTTATACAGAACGGATTAATTTCATAAAGTTTATCGTTAAAAAAACGTGAATCAATGGTAAAAATCGAATGATATCTTTCGATTTTATACACGATAGTCATAGACTGACAGATCTGGCTTACGGATGGCCCCGTTTCCCCAGAATTGCCACGCTATATTCTTTGCCATCCATTTCAGTCACATTTGGCAGTTCGCTCCAGATTTCAAAGCCCAATGCCTTAAACAGGCGGATACTGGGGGTATTGTGGGAAAATATAAACCCAAGGACGGTTTTTATTTGTAGTGATTGTGTGAGGTCCAGTGCCTCTGAGAGTAATTTTTTGCCAAGGCCTTTTCCGCGACATTCGGGGGAAAGGTAAATGCTCAGCTCACATGTATGGTCATAAGCCGGACGACCATAAAATGACTGAAAACTGACCCAGGCGATGATTTGTCCATTTTCTTCATAGACCAGTAATAGGCGCTTGTTTGGGTCATGTTCATGAAACCATGCCCGTCTGGATTCGACGGAGACTTCGTTGGTATCGGCCGTTGATTGTCTGCTGGCAATCGTTGCGTTGTAAATAGCCACAATGGCGTCTAAATCGGTTTCGTTGGCGGTTCTCATCTGTTTATCCTGCAAGGGGAGATTGGTGAACATAATTTAATCGTTTAAGGTATATCATATCCTTTTGGTGTGTCGAACTATCTGTTACATATTGATGTGAAGTTTTTCTTGTATGGGTTAAGTTGAATTGACAGATGTACCGTCGGTTTCATTGTTTTTGTGTGAGCGATATAACCATATTATTTAATGAGAAAAAATCAGCATATGTTGAAAAGGCACTTATGAAGTCAATGGTCATCGTGTTGCATGATGATATTCATTAAGGATGAATGATGGTGCAATTGTCTGAGCTGATAATCGAGATAATGCATTATTCCAGAGCATATGATCATTTGGGGATGATATTTATTGGCTTGGGTAAC
Source organism: Candidatus Celerinatantimonas neptuna (assembly GCA_911810475.1). Lineage (NCBI taxonomy): Bacteria > Pseudomonadati > Pseudomonadota > Gammaproteobacteria > Celerinatantimonadaceae > Celerinatantimonas > Candidatus Celerinatantimonas neptuna. The sequence continues at coordinate 999,127 of OU461276.1, read as the reverse complement.
AGCCTGTCTGATGAAAGCAGGCTGTTTTCGTTGCCATTAAGGTTTAATGAAAAACTTGAACAATATGTCCTAGTAGAATACCGACCACACCGAAGTCTGAATCACTAAATGTAGTATTTGAATACCCCAGATTACCCAATACGGGTAGCAGGAATACAGGTAAAAATGTGATTAATAATCCTTCACAGAATGAACCAAGGATTGCGCCACGACGACCCCCCATTGCATTTCCAAAGACACCAGCCGTTGCGCCAATGAAGAAGTGTGGCACAACACCTGGAATAATTACGGTCACATGGGTTGCATAGCATATAAACATCCCGACAAGGCCTGCAACAAAACTGCTAATAAAGCCGATTAAGACGGCGTTTGGCGCGTAGGGGAACACGATTGGACAGTCTAATGCAGGTTTTGAGTTAGGAACCAGTTTATCTGAAATTCCTTTAAATGCGGGAACAATTTCAGAGATCAGCATTCGGACGCCTTGTAGAATGATATATACGCCGGCGGCAAACGTAATGGCCTGAATCAAGGCAAAAACTACCCAGTATTGACCGTGGCTTACATCATTGACAAAGTCTTTTCCAGCAAAAGCGCACGACACGAGAAAGATAATTGCCATAGTACAGGATATTGCAACAGGCGTATCTCTCAAAAACATCAGTGATTTAGGAACATTGATATCTTCTGTGGACTTCATTTTATTGCCTAAGCGTTTGGCAACAAAGCCAGATAATACATAAGAGAAGGTTGAGAAATGTCCCAGAGCAATGTCATCAGATCCGGTAATTTCACGCATATATGGCTGAGCTATTGCTGGCATCAGTACCATTATGATACCGAGAACTAAGGAGCCTAGTCCGATGAGGGCGATTCCACTCATTCCTGCTGCCGTTAAAATAGCTGCGATCATAACGGCCATATAAAGAATATGATGACCAGTTAAAAAGATGTACTTCCACGGTGAGAAACGCGCAATAATGATATTAATGATCATGCCGAAAAACATGATGAGAGCCATTTCTCTGCCAAAAGATTTTTGGGCAATAGCAACAATGGCTTCATTTGTTGGGACAACACCATGAATTCCGAATGCAAATTGGAATATTTTTGAAAAATCACCCAATGACGCAATAATAATTCCAGCCCCAGCACCAATGATTAAAAATCCCATGGTTGTTTTAATTGAGCCTTTTATGCATTCGTCGACTGATTTTTTTTGAACAATTAGGCCAATAAGTGCAATGATCCCAACTAATACAGCTGGAACCGATAAGACATCATAAATAATAAAGTGGAAAAAGGTATTCATGGGCATCCTTCCTATGATTTTAGTTTATCGATAGCAGCCATAATTTTTTCTTTGATCGCATCTTGATTTACGATATTATCGAGTGAGACTATTTCACCCTGTTCCATTGAGAACTGGCTGGTAATATCTTTCATTCCGATATAAATGTCAGAACGAGTCCCTTGTATAGATGATAAATCAACATGATCAATCTCATAACTAATATTATTTGTATCTAATATTTTTTTAATCATGATTTCCATCATTAAGCTACTGCCTAATCCATTTCCACAGACGACGGTTATTTTCATGGCTTTTCCTTTTTATTTAGTATTTTTTTATAATTGAATAAATATCACTAATAGTATTGGATTGAATTAACTTATTTATATCCTCTTCATTTAAAAAAAGTTCTGACACACTGGCAATAATATCCAAGTGTGAGTTTTTATCCGTTGCTGCAAGCGTCACGATTAGACGGACAGGATCATTATCAGGTGAATCAAACGATACGCCATTTTTGATAATCGTCATCCCTAACGATAATTTATTAACTCCATCTTCTGGTCTGGCATGAAGTAATGCAATGCCAGGTCCTAGTACAAAGTAAGGGCCCAATTTCGCATACATGTTAAGAATGGCTTTTTTATATGAATCACAAATACAACCTTCGTTTAAAAGAGGTTGTAGTGAAATATCAATGGCTTGTCTCCAATTAGATACAGTCTCTGTTAAAATTATTCTCGATTTGGGTAGAATGGAAGTAAGCATAAATAGACCTGTAATAGTTTATTTACAATACTATTACACTGAAAAATGCCTCTATAATTGTGATTAAAATCACTATAAATAAAGTATATTTGTTATCTTTAACATAAAGTCACCTATTTAAGTCAGATATGTGATAAATATCATGTTAGATAAGTGATAGGAGTTCTTGTGGCAGAGAAAAAAGTCAATCGAAAAAAGAGTGTCACACTAGCTGACATTGCAAAAATTGTAGGTGTAGGAAACATGACTGTTTCCCGGGCGTTAAGAACACCCGATAAAGTATCGGATTCAGTTCGACAAAAAATAGAATCAGTTGCACGAGAGCTTGGGTATCCAATACCAGTTCACGTTGATTCTGCCAAAAAGATGGGGATTATTCTCATTCATTCTATGGATTATTTTGCCTATCATGAGCTTTTCTTATGGATAAAAAAACTGTTCAATAAGTCAGGAATTGATTTTTTAATAGATTCATCAATAATGAATGGGCATGATGAATATAATAAGTTAATTTTATTATCGATGATGAATCCATCTTTTGTTATTTTATCATCGGCCCCTCACCTTGGTGATACGGTTAGTCTATTAAAAAGTATGAATGTGCCAGTGATTGAAATATTATCTGAAACTCCTGATCCAATAGATATAAATATTGGTATATCTCAGCAGAATACACTTTACAATCTCACTGAGAAACATATTGGATATGGATATTCTGATATCTGTTTTGTTTGTGAAGACCAAAATAATTGGAAAATAAAACAACAGGTGATTGGTTGGCAGCGGGCCATGATTACACATGGATTGAATCCTAATCAAACATTGGATCTCCCTGATTCATTTTCATATGGTAAAGCATCGGGTTTAATCCCTGAGATACTATTGAGATGGCCTATGACACAGCTTGTATTATGCGGAAATATACAAATTGCGAATGCTTTAATTTGCGAATGTTTTCGACGAAGTATAAAAATACCAGAGGTGTTATCGATTGCTAGTGTTGGCAGCCAGGATCTTGCTCAAAATTTATATCCAAGTTTAAGTTGTGCAGATATTCCATTAAAAGAATTGGCAGAAGAGATTTATAGTGTTGTAAAAAGATGTATTCGTGGTCATTTGATTGAACAAAAAATCATAATTAAAGATTCTTTAATTAAATTAAGGGGTAGTTCTTGCTCTGGAAAACGCGATAACCTAAGACAAAATGATTGGATATAATGCACTCGTAAAAGTAAGGTAGATGAGTAAAACCAAGAGCATTTTGAGACAAACTTTGAAGAGCTGCGATCATAATGAATCCTTTGCAAAAAGATAATAGTGATAGACCTAAACGATTGAAGGGTTCTTGTAAGAGCGGATGATGAGCCAGCAACAATTTTGTGTCAGAGATATTTGTTATATACGGATTGGTTTAAATGCTGCTTTGAATATGTATTTTTTTATTATGGATTTTCTTTAAGAGAATGAAGAGATGGTCGCTGTAACCTGCTCTTCATTTATATGGTGATTAAGGAAGTAATACGCCAGTCGGAGCGATGATTCGCTCTGTGCGTGGAATATTGTGACTGAGCCAAATCAATGTGCCACCAATCGGTGATTGTGTTGTTTTAAGCTTCAGACTATGCAAGATATATTGCGGCGACAGATCCAGCCAGGTGGTTAAACCCGGGTCAAGATAGAATCGAACTTTTCCGGTGGCATCATTGGTTTCTCCCATAAAACCACCGATCATTTGTGCTTTTTCAAGCGAGCCATCTTCTTGAGTCAAGGCTTTGACCAAATCATCTACCGGGAAGCTTTTTGCAGTTTCTTTTGCCATCGTTTTAACTCCAGTGTGCTTCAGTTTCTTTGATTAGGTTTAGTAGGTTGACGCCATTGGGCGAGCCTAAACCAGTGCATGGATCCCATCCCTGACTTGCTGGCAGACCATTATTTCCAGGGATATGGCTATTAAATGCACTGGAGCCCATGAGTTGATATAAAAAGTTGTTGATATAACCGAGTCGATATCCGAGTGCGGTATTCAGGCGGGTGATGAGTCCGGCAAGTATAGGGGTTGCTGCACTGGTACCTGCTGCAAAGAATAGGTGGCCGTTATAGATCATTAAATTATGATGCGTGATACTGGCATTAACGGCAAGATCGGGGGTCGCACATGTTTGTTTTGAATAGTATGGGTATTGGGTTGCGTAGTGAGTGAGTGCTTCATATTGAAAGGTTGGTGCCTGATAAATATTGCTGAACGCTCCTCCTGATGCATGTGAATCTTCATTCCATACCTGTTCTGTTCCATTTTTATATAAAGTGGTTCCTCCACAGGCAATGACTTGAGCAAACCCTGCCGGCAGGTTAATGCCAGGGAGTTGTCGCTTAGAGCTGATTTGATAGATCCCATCATCGCCTGAAGCGGCCAGAACGGTGATACCCCGCATGCTTAAATGACGAATCAAAAGTAATTGCTGGGCGCGCTCTGCCTGAGAGACATAGTTTTCCCCGTTGGCCCAGCTGGTGCTGACGACACTGACATCATTTTTATGATCACTAAGGACAGCCTGGAACCCTTCTTCAAAAGTATGCGCGTAATACAAAACAATTTTGGCTTTAGGAACCATGCCGGCAACAAGCTGGATATCCATATTCACTTCTAAATCATTGACTGTTTTGTCTTGGGGATTTTGCCAGGGTTCGTCACCCACAATGTCTAATTCTGGAACACTCAGCTTAAATTTTTTACAAAAGATATTGAGGTCGTTTTGATTAAATGTGCCACCTAAAGCAATAATCCCTACAGTTTGCCCTTCTCCCTGATTATCTGGAAAGCGATACGTCTGTGTTAGATCAGCTGGGGAGTAACCTTGAGGGATCTGGCGCTTCTGAGCATCGGTTGACGGTGCGGTTTTTCGTGAAAAACGCCGAACCGGCGATGCTTCATTGAAATCATCGGCCAGCTTTAAATGTTTAGATGGAATGTGACCATGTTTTAAACCATCATTAAGACCTTCAATATGGATAATGTAGGGGCGAAGATCCGCAGGTAACTGAATTGCGCCATGGTAAGCTAAAAAGGTACAGCCATCTTCATCCTGATAAAGGTGGAACGACACTCCGAGTAATTTAGCGAGTTGTTCTAAAGTTCCGGTAACAGATACTTCCCGGTTTTCTTCATTACTTTTGACTGTCAGCCCTGACTGGGAAACATAATCGATAATTTTTTTCAGGCTCAGATCATTAGCTTTAAAGCGATTCGCTTGATCGGCTGCGGCTACATATTGACGGTTTTTCGGATGGGTATTATAGAGTGCCATTTCAAATTGCAGATCGTCGTCGTTGGGCTCCGGGTTTAATTCAAATAATAAGGTATGCTCGGCATGATTATCTGCAGCGGCTTTATATACGGCTGTCGGCGGCAGAGCCTGGAAGTAATCGTCAGTATACATATTCATTGTTCTATGCCTCTTGATTAAGCGTTAGCGGATGTGCAGTACGGTTTCAACCCGTTGTGGGTCAAATAAGCGCAGATAAAAGAGTCCGATACCGGCAAGGCCGAGCATCAATCCTGGTGTTTCTCGTCCTGATTCGCCGGTTCCATTCGGGTCATATACACCACTTGGCCATGGGGTGTCGGTTAATTGATATTTCTGGATACCCAAGGTTGCGACTTGGTGTGCTAATTGGGCAAAATCAGGTCGTTTCAGTGGCTCTGCTCCCATTATCAGAATTTCTGAATTGCTGGCTCCGCCATGACACAAACTGAAATTAATTTGCTCCGGTTGTGTGGTGAATTGGTTGAGCAGTTGCTGATAAGTTGTTGTCAGGCCCGTTAATGCTTCTTGCAAAAAAGTGGGTTCATTCAGCAATTGGTAAGCTCTCAGACGGGATAATGCGATACCTGGCGCACCGTGGCACCACATGCAGTTAAATGGTGGTGTTTGATAGAAAGAGCGTAAATCAGGCCAGTTCTGATGTTGTGGACTAAAGTTTTCTCGTTCATAGTTAAATGCCATCAAGGCCGCTTCAATGTAGCGTTGCTGTTGAGTGATGGCTCCCAGTTCCAGTAGGGCCAGTCCAAACCCGGCACTCCCGTGGGAATATCCGGTCAGTCCGAGTTCATTGCCTGGAGTAATCCAGTACATCGAGGAACCGCTTTTTTGCGATTTTTCTAATAGAAAATCGCCTAATCGGGTCGCGGTTGAAAGCCAGCGATCATCATCTTCAGCCTGATAGATTTTGAGCAGGGTTGGAATGGCTCCCGCTGCACCACTGATTACATCCAGTTCATCATCAGGAATTGGGAGTGTATGGATAGATTGGAGTAAGTTGAGCCCTTGTTGTTTCCAGTCGGTTCGATCGACGACCTGACCGATTCGCCACATGGCATAGGCAATGCCTAATTGCCCCCCGTGTAGGCTAAATACACTGAGTTTATGAGGCTGTCCGACCATGTGCTCAATGGTATGAATTGTTGATTCAAGGGTTTCGAAAAGAATCGGATCCGGGTTTTGTCGGTGTAGTTCAGCTAAGAAAAGGGCAATGCCTGACAGCCCGTTGTAAAGGGATGCGTCAAAGGTCCGGGTGACTACCTGAAAACGGTCATTGACCGAGTCGACAACGGCCCCCTGCCAGTTACAGCGTCCGTCAAAACGGATGCATTCACGTTGGAGATGTTTACCAATTTTGATGGCTGCGTCGAGATATTGTGGTTCGTTCATGAGGCAATCTCCATCGGTGCGTCAGGCAGTTCAATCGGAAGGCTGAAGGTATTCGGATTTAAATGAAGCCTTGGGATTTCAATTCCTTTGCTATGGAATATGTCCAATATGCAGTTCAGATTGAGCTGACTTCGCTCAGTGAATTCGGGATGATTTTGCTGATATTGATAGGCATTGAGTAATGCTTTAGCAATCAGTTGGCAGCGGTACATCCCAAAACTTTGACCATTACCCGGGTCTTCAGCAAACGAGATACCGGTAGCGATCGTTTGTGTAAATAGCGGATGAGGGGCTATCAGATAGTCTGATAGTCGGTTTAAGTTCGGTTTTAAAACCCGTAACGTGTAATCGAAGTAGCGTTTTTCAAGATAGAGAACGGCGCTGTCAGCGCGGATATACAGACTTGGGTGATTTAAGCATTTGAAATTAAATGCAATCATATGTTCATTAAGAACATGGGTGAGCAGTTCGATTAAAGGTGCAGCACCTTCTGGCTTGATATGCCAGTAGATTCGAACCTGAGGTGCGTCATTTTCCATATATTGATTGCTGTGGACATAGTAAAAAACTTGCTGAATATGGCGGTTCTCTTTTTGCCTTAGAAAATGAATGTATTGATTGACGGCCAGCTGGACATTAGGAATGGCCGGAATATAGCTATTTGAATAGGCTTGTCTTAGCTTGCCGTTTTTTTCAGCCCAGATGCTTTGTGAATCGAGATGGTAGATTTTCCAGTTTTGATCCAGCGCCTCTGATGTGTGATTCGCAGCGCTTAAGGTTTGCATAAAAGCGTCGCGCTCGCTGAGTTTAGGCAACGGAGCCATTTTCTGTCCTTCTGGGATTCCGCAGTACAGATTGGCATATAAGATTTGGGCTAGCCGCTGTTCAAATTGTTGCAGTTGCTGGGTTGTATCAGCCGTTTGGTTGTGACCAAATTGGTTTAACGGACCGACATAATCGTTCCACGTATAGTTTTGATAGATTCGATGGGATTGGTCCTCAAGCTGATAACTGTCAGAGCCGGTCACAAAGATGCGCTCTGCAATCTTTTGTAGTTGTTGCTTAAAGTTCATCTGTGGTTGCTCCTAATATCTGATTAACCCAGGTTTGAGGCATCGCGATTATTTGACCGGCCATTTGGATGATACGGGTACTCTGTGGTTGTATTTGGGGATTAGTCATATTTGATTCACATGCGGTCTGGAGCATACGCGCAGCTGTAAAGCGAATTAATTTTTCTTGTTCTGATATGCTGCTTAGTGCTGGATCCGGGCTAAGTTGAGCACGAGCGTTCAAATAACTTTGCCAGAAGAATTGGCAGGCCGATAACACCGATTCCCAGGTTAAAAACTCCATGCCCGGCTGAGGTTGATTTTGCAACATCGGGTTGGGGTTTTGGGCGAAAACCCATAATGTGATCAGGCTTTGAAGGAGTCCGGCTACATCCCAGAGCGGATCGCCTAAATCGGCTATTTCCCAGTCAATTAGTTTGAGTGATTGCTGATGATTCGATGCAACGCGGATGAAATTGATCAGCTTAATATCACCATGAACCAGATAGTTTCCCTGCCACTGGCAGCGAAGCTCTTCGAGTAGCTGAATCAGTTCAGGTTGTTGGCGAATGAGTCGGGCGGCCGGGCCCAGTGTTTGTTCTGAACTTTTGACCTGTGGATGATCCGGGTCTGCAAATAACATAATCCACGGGGCTTGCCGATTGAAAAAATTCAGTTCAGGAGATGTTTCAATCGATTTTTCAAGATCCTGATGAAGGGTGGCCAGTATGACCGCCATTTGAGTCAGTTCATTTTGATCAATGGTTTTTCGTTTGGGGATCAGTTCATGAATGCTGGTTGCGTCAGGGAAAAATTCGGTGACAAAGACCTGATTGTGGGGTTCGTACCCGTAGTATTGGGGGATATAAGCGCGCATTTGCGCCAGAATATCGGTTTGTTGGATCAGGCAGTGAACGGTTGCATCTTTTTGCATGAGATAAGCATTTTGCGGGTCCATAGACAGGAGCTGTTTAATGAATAATCCGCTGGGGAGCTCCTCTAGAAAGACTTCAAAAATACTATTGCGGCTTTGACGTTGAATCACTTTATAGTGGCCATTGACCAGATATTCGGGGTGTAGAAATCCTTTATCGACCAGAAAGTGGGCAAGGTTGTGTAGGGTCAGACGCATGATGGCTTCCTTTGGGAAGACAATTACCGACGACGAATCGCCGGTAATTGTTTCATTCAGACTAACAACTTCCGATTGAAGGGAAGTAAGTTTGAGCTTGTGCTTGTGCCTGAGCACAACCTAAAGCTGCGGTTAAACCTTGAGTCAGGGTTTTAGCGCATTCCATACTCAGTGTCGGGAATTGAGCCTGTGCCGACCCGGCTGCACAATTCCAAGTTGGTGCACATTGAGCGACCGTCGGGCATGGGTATGCGGAAACCTGGACAGGTGCAATGGCTTGAGCCTGAGCATTACAGCCCAGAGCTGCAGTGACTACGCCTGTAGTAACTTTCAGGCATGACAGACTCAGTGTTGGAAACTGTGCTTGTGCAGTATCTTGAGCACAGCAAGCGGTCATACCGGTTTGAACACATCCTGGCAGACTGACAACAGTTTGTGCAGGAGCTGCGGCTTGAGCCTGCGCATTACAGCCCAGAGCTGCAGTGGCTATGCCTGTAGTGACTTTCAGGCATGACAGACTCAGTGTTGGAAACTGTGCTTGTGCAGTATCTTGAGCACAGCAAGCGGTCATACCGGTTTGAACACATCCTGGCAGACTGACAAAAGTTTGTGCAGGAGCTGCGGCTTGAGCCTGAGCATTACAGCCTAGAGCTGCAGTGACTACGCCTGTAGTAACTTTTAGGCATGACAGACTCAGTGTTGGAAACTGTGCTTGTGCAGTATCTTGAGCACAGCAAGCAGTCATGCCGGTTTGAACACACCCTGGCAGACTGACAAAAGTTTGTGCAGGAGCTGAGGCTTGAGCCTGAGCATTACAGCCCAGAGCTGCAGTGGCTATGCCTGTAGTGACTTTCAGGCATGACAGACTCAGTGTTGGAAACTGTGCTTGTGCAGTATCTTGAGCACAGCAAGCGGTCATGCCGGTTTGAACACACCCTGGCAGACTGACAAAAGTTTGTGCAGGAGCGACGGCCTGAGCTTGAGCATTGCAGCCAATGACTGCGGTTACAACTTTAGTGGCAGTTTGCAGACATTCCATGCTTAAAGTTGGAAATTGAGCCTGGGCCTGAGCATTGCAACCCAGTGCTGCGGTTAACCCTTTGGTCAGGGTTTGAGCGCATTCCATACTCAGTGTCGGGAATTGAGCCTGGGGCGCTGCAACAGCTTGCGGTTGCCCATTACAGCCAATCACTGCGGTCGCTATCTGAGTGGTGACTGGCAGTGTAATCCCAATACAAACCGGCCCGATGGTCGGAAACTGAGCCTGAGCATTACAATTATAACTAACTCCGCAATCAGCAGGAATCGTAATTGTGGGACAAGCTGGAGGTGCAGATGGTGCCTGCGCCAGCGGTTGTGCTGCCGGAGTTGCTGGACAAACGGGTGGAAAATAAGTAAACATTACTTTGTTCCTCATGTTTTTGTGGGTAACACACCGCCGCTTGCTGGGATTGTTTGGCGACATTCAGCAAGCGGCTTTTTGTTGTTTGCGTCTGGCATTCCCAAATTTAACAGACGCTAATTCAAAATAGCGCGTTCTGCTGATTATGCGATTACACGACAGTACACGAATATTCTTTGGTGAAGGTTAATGTGAGTTAAATATTGATAACTATCTTAATTATCATGGGTTTTCCGTAAATTTTTGAATATATGAAATTTTCTTTAACTGGCGGTTTTGTTGATTCTTTATCTGGTTGTTATTGCGTTGATGTCGTGTTAGCGATGATCTCGGTAGGGGGCTGATCATTCATTGTGTCGATACTATTGGGTGGCAGATTGGCTAGGTTTGCCATTGTTACTTTTCGCAGCTGGGTGAGGAGTAATCGAGTGTTGTTTCGACGTTTATTCGGGTCTTTTATTAAAATTTGTCTGAGAATTTTTCCTAGAGGGTGGGCTAAAAGGTCCTTGGGTAAGATTATCGAGATTTCTTGTTTTTGAGACTTATCTGATGGTGAAAGTTTTATTTGAGGTGGCATGCCTGTCAGGCATTCAAGATATACGGCTCCCCACATGTATAGATCATTGCCAAAAGTCGGTGGTTTTCCCTGTAGTTGTTCAGGTGGGCAATAGATTGGGGTGCCGAGTGAGTGTTCGATAGACTTGGGTGATTGGGAGGTGTTCCTGATTCTGGTACTGATGCCAAAGTCGATGATGGTTATGTGTGTTTTCGTTCTTGTTTGAGACACAATGATATTCGATGGCTTGATATCTTGATGCACGATTTGGTGCTGATGGATATACATCAGAGCTTCTAATATCTCAGTCATAATATGATAGGCCGTTTTTACATCGGGGGGCCCCTTTCGCTTGAGATACTCATGTAAGGTGATGCCGTTTATATGTCTGAAAACCTGATAGACTAGTTTGTCAGACAGACGTCCGTAGTCGAGTATTTTGATGATATTCGGATGAGAGAGTTCTGATAAAAAAGCATATTCTTTTTTTAGATGAATCAACTGTGCTTTTCGTTCGTCTGAATAACATGCCAACTTGGATATTTTGATCGTAACTTTTTGCTTGTTTTTATGATCGAATGCGAGAAATACATGACTAAATCCTCCTTCACCCATTTTGTCGATAAGTTCATACCGGTCTGAGGTAAAACGTTGTCTTATTTCTTCATCGTTGGGCTTAGCAGGGTTTATCATCTTCTTTTTTATCCTGGTTTGGGGCTTGGTTGATCTTTTCTGAGTATTTTTATTTGGGATGCATTCAGGCGGATATCGCCATCCTGGAGCTGAATTAATTGACAGACATCAGTACTATTAAAGTTGACTATTTCTCTTAGTCGGTTTCGAAGGCGATGGATTCGGATCCGTATGTTTTCCGGTGTGATCCCCAGTTTTTTTGAAAGCATATTGAGGTTGAGCCAACCCCGGTTACATTTAGCATATCCCTGACTTTGGTCTTCAAGTGATTTACGAGCCATGTAAAGCAAAAGGTAGAGTTGGCTTTGCAGGCGAAGACCATCTATTGTAGCGGATTGATTTTTTGCAGTAATTTGAAGTGAAATATTTTCCTCATCTTCTGAAACTGTGAATTCAAATATCAAATCGGCAATGGAATGGGGGGTTGGACGATTCTTGATTGTGTTGAACTCTTCCCGGTTGATTTGCAGTCGGTACTTATTGTTATAAATATGAATAACCTCTGAATCTTGAATGGTTTGATATGATTGTTGGCACTCATTATATGCACGGGTGACATAGAGCCATCCATAATGTGCATATAAAAAATAAGTGGAATCAGAAATGATGGTGATCGGTTTGTTGAGATAAATGGAAGGTTTTTCAGCATCAAGATTGACCATGACATCACAAGGGGGCTGTGTGGCAATGAGTGTGAAGCAATGTCCATTTTTTGAAGATAGAGTGATCCGATCATTTTGGCTTAGCTCCTGAGCATGATATTTGATCAGTTTTTGTCGGTTTATCCAGATACCATTAGTACTTCTATCTTGAATGTACCAGCTTTGCTGTTCTTTACACCAACATATCAACATATGTAGCCGGGATATATCAGGGGATGTGAGAATCGAATGGCAATTCGGTGATCGTCCGAAAGTATGGTAGTTTCGCAAAGGAATACAAATGCCGTCTTGTCGCCTGATTATGCCTCCATAGATGGTTGATCTCTCAGAAAAACGAGAAGGTAAATGAGTTAAGATATCATGATCTGATATATGATGAATGGCTCTTTTTTTCTCTGAATCGAGCATGTTTTTGTACTCTACCTAATCGAAAGTTATCCCTATGTTTTTTAGAATCAACAGAGAGACTCAATTACCAACTCATAGTATTTTTTGGAATACTATATTCAATTTAATAACTATATTAATATAAAATTGAAATAATTTGATAGGTAATATCTTTTGATAGTTTAATTTAGAATAGTTGATTAGCATTGATGCGATGAAATTTTTAATTGTTTCTGATAAAAATTCAATAGAATCACTGTTTAAGTGAGTTTTATATATAAAAATATAAAGCTATCTAGAAAATTTAGTCATCGTACAATAAAAAATGAAATATCAATATAGTCATGAAAATAATATGGTATAATTAATCATAAAGAACTAATCTATTAAAAATAGATATGATCATTATATCTAATTTAATTAATTGTAATACTATTTAATTAGTACCTTGTGCTACACCCATGATAATGAGATTTATTTAAATTTTCTAATAGCTAATATTATTTTGCTTTATCATACCTGTAAAAATGTTTATTAAATAGAAATCTGAGTGGATTTATTTAAGGTATTTTAATCCTGGAATTGAAATGCGGGGTATTTGTTCTAATAAGAATTGATATAGTGTTTCAATTGATTCTGTTCGATTACTTTGGCTTGGCCATACTAAATAATAGGCATTCCCGGTGGTGACGGCTTCAGGGAATGGGTAGATTAGTTGTCCCTGAGTAATGGCTTCATAGCTTAAAACTAAATCGCCAATTGAAATGCCATGTCCAAGTATGGCTGCAAAACAACCCTGCTCAAACGTATCGAATACTTTTCCTCTATCCAGATTTACTGCGATATCTTTCCCTGCTTTTTGTAACCAATGACGCCAATCTCTGCGGTCAATCGATGGATGAATTAATTCATTTTGGGGTATTTCCATTTTATTTTTTAATTTTAATTCGGGAGAGCAGATGGGAATAATCCATTCATCGAAAAGTTTCCTGCTTTCATTTTTCTGGCCATAATAACCATTACCTAATAATATCGCACAATCATAGTGTTCTCTTTCAAAATCGACCCAATCGAAATTTTTCCAAATGCTTGATATTTGGAGCTTAAGGCTAAGATTGACCGATTCAAAAGCATGGGCGGCATCGATTAACCATTTCATTGTTAATGTGGATGGTGCTTTAATTCGTATTTCGCTACTATTTAATGAAAATAATTCGCATGCCCGTTGTAATTTTATAAATCCTTCCTCTAAATGTGTGGCAAAAATTCTGCCGGCCTCTGTAATTTCGAGTCTGGGTCCAGAACGGATAAATAATTTACAATCGAATGATTCTTCTAATGTTTTAATATGGTGACTGATTGCACTGGGGGTCAGGGAGAGAGACTGCGCTGCTGCGGTGAAAGAGCCGTGTTTAGCTGCTTGTTCAAATGCACGTAATGCATAGAGTGGTGGTAATCTTTTTATCATTGTTAGTATCTTTACGTTAATATATTGTAGGTATAGTAATGTATTATGTACATATCTTTATATTTAAATCTTAATATTTAAACCTTAATGAATTCAAGAGAGATAACTAATATTAACCATACCATGTGATTAATCTCATAGAAAGCGTATGTTGAATTTTTCTAAAGATAAGTTGAAAAATTTTTCGTTTTTAAATTCAGATACAGCTGATGATAATAAAAACAACACTATTAATTAATGTGTTATTCAAAATCCAATAAATAAAAGATAGTAATATAGCATTTAATATACAACTTATTAATCTGTTGTAATTATAAATATTAATAAAGATGCCACACGGTGATGTCGGCTCCTCATAAATATAAGAATGGAGGTGGAGTTATGGATTTTTGTTCCATTTGTAAGCGTATCGATGAAATTTCAATTCTCCATGAAGAAGACATCGCAATTATTGATCATGAAACATCTATTAACTATCGGAATCTAAAAGATTTATCCGATTGCTTTGCTGAGTATCTGATTACTCAAGATTATTATCAAAAAGGGCAACGGGTTCTGGTTTATATTGAACGTAATGTTGATATGCCTGCCATATTTTTAGGCATCTTAAAAGCAGGTCTTGCATATATTCCATTGTCTAATTTTCATACAGTTAACAAGATTAAGAGGATTTCTGAAGATTCCGGAGCAGAACATTTTATTACCGATAATTATGATTTGGCAAAGCAGTTGTCTGAGTCAACCGGGATTAATAGCCATATTGTCAATGACATTATCAGCAGTGATGCTGATTCGGTTGAAAACTTCCCGGTTATTCAATCGAATGATTTGGCTTATGTGTTATATACCTCCGGCTCAACGGGAAAACCTAAAGGTGTCATGATTGAACACGGACAGTTGGCTTATTATACGAAGTGGTTTGCCAATCAATCCTGGGGAACAACAAATTGCCTGCCGATGACATCTGCTGTGAGT
Organism: Candidatus Celerinatantimonas neptuna; assembly: GCA_911810475.1. Taxonomy (NCBI): domain Bacteria; kingdom Pseudomonadati; phylum Pseudomonadota; class Gammaproteobacteria; family Celerinatantimonadaceae; genus Celerinatantimonas; species Candidatus Celerinatantimonas neptuna. Next base: position 984,029 of record OU461276.1, on the reverse strand, counting down.
TTCGCAGCTGCTGTGAGCCAGATGTATTATTCGCTGCTTCGAGGACAGCCTCTTCATATTTTACCTGATGCTTATCTACATCAGCCCCGTGAGTTATTGCAGTGGTATGCCATGCATCCTACGGCTGCAATTTATTGCGTACCAACTATCTGGCAAGAATTACTTTTTTATGTACAAAATCAGCAAAATGAACAATGGGCGCTACCTAAGACCGTCTTGCTCTCAGGAGAGGCTGTTTCTGAAAATTTAAAAGATGCCAGCTTTGAGCAAGTCAGTGAATTGGATTTATATAACCTGTATGGTCCAACAGAGGCCACGGCCAATGCTTCGTTTTGTAAAATGTCTCCAAATGCGCCCGTACGGCTTGGACAGGCTATTACCGGAAGCCGTTTGACCTTGCTCAATCAAAGCAGGCAACGCGTGTCCGATGGTGATGTCGGTGAGATTTATATTATTGGACCTGGTGTTGCTAAAGGATATTTGAATGATTCACTTCGGACCAATGAGCGATTTTGTTATGTAGGTGATGGATCGAATAAGCAATGGGCTCATGCTACAGGCGATTTGGGGCGAATCGATTCAAATGGACTATTAGAATTTCTGGGACGTAAAGATCGACAGCTGAAGCTGAATGGTATTCGATTCGACCCGACTGAAATAGAAATGGCTCTGTTACAACATCCTCATATTTCGTCTTGTATTATTGATTTACATTGTGGGCCGTCTCAATCTCAAATATTAGTTGCATATTTAGTTACATCTTCAGCTATCAGTTGGTTTGAGTTAAGGCGGTACTTGCAGGACAGAGTCTCAAATTCTCTGATTCCGGGCCAGTTTATATTTATTCGTTCACTTCCTAAATTACCTAATGGAAAGATTGATAAAAGCCGTTTGCCTGCTCCGATGAATGAGCGCCCTGATTTATCAAATGGTTATCGGGCTGCGAAAAATCCGGTTGAACAGAAGTTGATAGAGATATTTCAACAGGTACTGGGTTATGCGGGGTTAGGGGCTGATGATAGCATCCTGGAACTGGGTGGAAATTCTCTTCAATTTATGCAGTTGCAGCGGATGATTCAGGAACAGTTTGGCTGCTCGATTGATTACCGTTTTCTCTTTGAAGCGCAAACGCCGGGTCAGCTATCAGTACTGATTGAACATGCGGATAAAAAAATAGACCAGAAAGGGGATAGTGGCGGTTCTTTGTCGGCTGGGTTATCTCATGAACAGTTGTATTTTCTGACATTAAGTCTGCTTAGCGATGAGACAGATTATCAGATATATTTTTATCAAAATATTTGGGGAAAAATTGATAGAGAAGTTTTTGATAAAAGTCTTCGTGCGGTATTGGCTGGCAATTCGATATTACGTACCCGTATTGATCTGGACTGTGATGACTATTTGGGAACACCTTATGCTCCTTGCGAAATTGAGTTTACACATCTAAATGCTGAGCGATCAAAGGTCGAACAACTGGATTGGTTGAGAAATCAGGCTCAGTCGGTTTGTTGTGCAGTGGATGAGGGGCCTTTAGTTCATTTTCAACTTTTGAAGATTTCTGATGAGCGGCATGTTTTGTTGGTTACCGCGCATCACTGTGTTTTTGATCGTCATTCTATTGATGTATTTAGCCGACAGTTAATTGAGTCATATCGAACGATTTTGGCAGGGGATATTTATCAACATCCTTCATATCTCCCATATCAGGAGTATGTCAGATGGCAAAATAATTTTCTGACAGATGAAATTCGTGAAGAAGCACTGGCATTCTGGTCAAAACAACTGTTGGAGGATTCACAGTATTTGAATCAAACGGATTCAGAGATGTTTGCGCGGGAAAACAGTGCTGTCCAGGAATTTCAATATACCGCAGAGCAATCTTTCCTATTAGAAAAATATGCAAAAATGCATCAGGTGACCGTGCCGGTTATTTTGTTGACTGCCTTTGATTTCGCCTTGAAATATGTTGATCACTGTTGTCATGCGATTGGAATTCCTGTTTCAAATCGGGCCCAGTGTGCCAGTGAAGATGTGGTTGGCTGTTTTGTGAATATGATGAGTTTTATGGTTGGTGAATCACAAGAGACTGATTTTTCATTATTGAGTCAGTTAGTTCAGTCTGATTTTCTAAAACGATTATCTTATAGCTATATGAGTTATAGCGAGATTATTGATTATTATCGAAAGATTCATAGATGCGAACCCTTTTCTTTTCAAATTAGTTTTAATTATTTAAATAAGTTACCTAGAACTTTAGTGAATCAAGTGGAATTTATAAGCCATGAAATTCAACCAGAGAAATCACGTCTTGATTTATCGTTAACCGTTGAAGAGTTCAATGATTCACTAAAATTATATTTCACATATGATCGGGATAAATATTCTGATGATCAGATTATTGAATTGATTGATGCATTAGATCATAAGCTAAAAAAAGAACTTTTATCCGTAAATTAATATTGAATATGGGGGCCATCCGTTGGAGATAAAGAGATGACATCGAGTAAACTCGTCCATTTATTAGTGAATGAAACTTGTCAAAAATATCCATTACATATTGCAATTCATTCTGAAGATAATGAAATTAGTTATGAACGGTTAAATCAAATCTCTGATCTAATTGCTTATGATTTAATAAATCAAGGTATTCATTCAGGTGATGTGGTTGCTGTTTATTTAAATAAAAGCGCTTATATGATCGCTTGTTTATTGGGGGTTTTAAAGGCTGGTGCAGCTTATTTACCATTAGATACATCATTTCCCAAAGAACGACTGCATTATATGTTGACGAATTCACAAGCCAAACTTGTAATTTGTGACAAAGAAGATAAACCGATTCCGGTTCAAATGGCTTTGCCGATGATTGATCTGAGTGTTTTGGATTGGCAGCGTAATATCAGTATTCAATATCCCAAAATTCAGGATGATCAGCCTTGTTATGTGATTTATACATCGGGTTCTACAGGGCGACCTAAAGGCGTTATTGTTCCTCATCGACCGGTTGTAAATTATTTGCAATGGATGCAGGAGCGATTTCAGCTGCAGACAGATGATGTGGTATTAGCTCAAACGACATTTAGTTTTGATGTTTCTGTCTGGGAAATGTTCTGGCCTTTGTTGGTTGGTGCCAGTTGTGCAGCAATTAAAGATGAGAAGAAATATGACCCGGAATTACTGGTCAATTTCATGAATGATTATCATGTTACCGTTGCTCAGTTTGTGCCAACTGCATTACATATTATTGCCGATGCAGGCAGTTTAACTCGTTGTCATAGCTTAAAACATCTATTTTCTGGCGGAGAGGCTCTTGATCAAGCACTTGCGGATCAGTTAACCGGGCAAACCGATGCTCAGATCCATAATTTATATGGGCCGACAGAAGCAACGATTTTTTGCTGTCATTGGTTAGCTCAGCCAGGACAATCTCAAGACTGCGTACCTATCGGGTTACCGATTCCTCATGCACAGGCATATATTCTGGATCGTAGCCTGAATCGTGTTGAACCGGGGGAGTCGGGAGAGCTTTTTTTAGCAGGTGATATTTTAGCTAGTGGTTATATCAACAACCCACAGATGACAGCCGATCGCTTTATTGCTAATCCTTTTGCTGATGAATCAGCGATAGAAAAACGAATGTATAAGACTGGGGATCGCGTTCGAAGGCGTCATGATGGTGTATTAGAATATTTAGGCAGAATTGATCGCCAAATTAAAATCCGTGGCCATCGAATTGAATTAACAGAAATCGAGTCAGTTTTATTTAAATTACCTCAAGTCTCTAATGCCGCAGTGACTTACGATAAAAATGAACTTCATGGGAAAAACGAATTAAAAGCGTACTTTACTTTAAAAGATGGTGCGCAGATTAATGCACAGAAAATAAAAGATTATGTAGGTCAGTACCTACCATTTTATATGTGCCCATCCATCTTTATTGAATTAACAAAAATGCCGACGTTAAACAATGGAAAAACTGATTATTCCCAACTTAGCAAAGCTATTCTCAAAAGGAAAAAGAAGATGCCTATTCCAACAAGCAATATCAGCAGCAAAGTAGAATCTCAAATTATTGCTGTCTGGGAAGAAGTGCTTAATAGAAAATCTATTGCTCTAAATGATAATTTTTTTGATGTGGGTGGTAACTCATTATTAATGACGAAAATCCATCGTCATATTAAAAAGCATATTGATCAACATATATCAATTATGGATATGTTTCAGTACCCAACGGTTAAGACATTAAGTCAATACATTCAGCAAAGACAATCTAAATAATAGACTTAATAGTATTTATGAGGAATTTTACGATGAATTGCAAAAAAGAGAATAGCCATCAGGATATTGCTATTATTGGTATGTCGGCTCGTTTCCCTGGCGCGAAAGATGTTCAGTCTTTTTGGGAAAACTTAGTGAATGGTGTTGAATCAATCAGCACATTTACTGAAGAAGAGTTACGTGAGTCAGGTATTGATGAAGAACTGATTGCTTCGCCAAACTATATTCCGCGCCGGGGTATTTTAGGTGATGCCTTAGAATTCGATGCTCAGTTTTTTGATTTTACGCCCCGGGATGCCGAAATCTTAGATCCTCAGCATCGCGTTTTTCTTGAATGTTGTTGGCATGCATTTGAAGATGCAGGCTATGTCCCTAATGATTATCCTGGCAATGTCGGTGTGTTTGGCGGAACAGGAACAGCATGGCATTTGAACAAAGTGCAGTCTCACCCAGATGTTCGTCAATATGCAAGTGGTACTTCTGTTGTCACAAATAATGATAAAGACTACGTTACGACCCGCGTTTCATACAAACTGAATTTAAAAGGGCCGAGTGCGAATGTTCAAACCGCCTGTTCGACTGCGATGGTTGCAACGGTATTAGGGATGCGCAGTCTGCAATGTGGTGAAAGTGATTTGATTGTAGCCGGTGGCGTTTCAATTGATACACCAGAACGCCGTGGCTATGAATATATGCAAGGTGGCATGGAGTCGGCAGATGGTCGTTGCTATGCATTTGATTCCAGAGCTAATGGTACTGTGTTTAGCCGTGGTGCCGGTGTTGTTATTCTTAAACGTCTCGACGATGCTATTGCTGATCGTGATCATATTTATGCTGTTATTAAAGGTGCAGCCATTAATAATGATGGTGAACTTAAAGCCGGATTTACAGCTCCGAGTATTGCAGGGCAAATATCTGTTGCCAATCGTGCTATCGACCAGTCTGGTATCAATCCAAGCCAGATTAACTTTATTGAGGCGCATGGTACGGCAACCGCTTTAGGGGATCCGATCGAGTTTTCATCTCTGACCCAGACGTTCCAGAAATATACAGATAACAAGCAATATTGTCTGTTAGGCTCGGTTAAAACCAATATCGGTCATACCGATGCTGCATCGGCGATGGCCAGTTTAATCAAGTCGAGCCTGTCTATTAAACATAAACATTTACCAGCATCTTTGAATTACCAGTCTCCGAATCCGAATATCGATTTTGAACATAGTCCGTTTAAGATGAATACCGAGTATTCTGAATTGGGCACAAATGGCGAACCGATTCGAGGTCTGGTGAACTCATTTGGGGTTGGAGGAACGAATGCTTGTGTGATTATTGAGCAGGCTCCTTTACAAGAACAGAGTGATGCTACTGATGGCGCGATGATTTTCCCGTTTTCAACTAAAACTTCAGCGGCTCTTGAACAGATGAAAGAGCGTATGAAAGCATTTATTGAATCGGATGATTCTCTGAACCTGGCTGATGTTGCGTATACGCTACAAATAGGACGTAAGCGCTTTAATAATAATAGTTTTATTGTTGCTAAAGGCCGCGATGATCTGCTGAAAAAACTCGAAAGTACTCAGTTAATTAAGTCAAATTTTAAAGATCAGCCTCACTTGGTTTTCATGTTCCCGGGGCAGGGTAATCAATATATCAATATGGCTAAGCCTCTTTATGATTGTTACCCAGTTTTCAGGGAGATATTTGATCAGTGCTGCGAATTGCTCAAGCCGATTTTAGGTCGCGATATTAAAGAGATTATCTTCCAGGATGAAAACAGTGATGAGCTGGCTAGAATCAATGAAACTCAATTTACTCAGCCTGCTTTGTATATTGTTGAATATTCATTAGCACGTCTGTGGATGTCATGGGGGATTGAGCCTAGTGTTATGGTCGGGCACAGTGTTGGTGAATATGTTGCGGCTTGTTTATCCGGTGTCTTTTCTCTTGAAGATGCTCTGCGTGCGGTTGCTTTGCGAGGTAAGCTGGTTCAGCAATTACCCGCTGGTTCTATGTTGGCTGTTTTATTAGACGAAGAAAAAGCAAACAAATGGACCGAAGGAACCCGTATCGAAATTGCTGCGATGAATTATCCCGGCCTTTGTGTTCTGGCCGGAGAGCTCGACGAAATTGCTCAGTTACAGGATAAACTGGAAGATGAAGGGATCTTCTGTAAACATCTGGATACCTCTCATGCTTTCCACTCTTACATGATGGAACCTGCATTGGATGAGTTCCGTAAGGTTGTTCAGAAAATCTCTCTGCATTCACCTAATATTCCTTTTGTGTCTACGGTTACCGGTGACTGGATGACTGAGGACTTGGCAACTAGCCCTGAATACTGGGTTCAACATGTCCGCCGTCCGGTTAAATTTAGTCATGCATTTAAAACATTGCTTGCAGCTGAAGAAGATATGGTGTTCTTGGAAGTCGGTCCGGGGCGTTCACTTGAATCTGCAGCTAAACAACATATGCAGCCAAATGACCATCAGGCTATTTTTTCATCAGTGCCAATTGTTAAAGAGAAAGCCAATACAGTTGAACATTTCTTAACAGCAATGGGGTCTTTGTGGGCTAATGGAATTAATGTGCCCTGGCAGAAAATGCATGATGGTGAAGCCCGTAATCGTTTATCGCTTCCCGGATATCCTTTCCAGCATAAAGAGTTTAAATTGCCTGTTGCAAAATCGACTGATGCTGGTTCTGATCTCGGTTCGGTTAAAGAGCTTAAACGTAAGAAAAACGATGTGGGAGATTGGTTCTACATTCCTTCATGGAAGCGTGTCGGTAGTGCACAATTACATAAAGGAATTCATTCAGGTGAGTCAACCTGGTTAGTATTTGCTGATGAACGAGATATCAGTAAAGAAGTTAAAGCCCAAATTCTTCGTCGTGAAGAACCGGTTATTTGGGTCACTTCTGGTGAGCAGTTTGAGGCATCTTCCGATGGTTTCAGTTATGTTGTCCGTGCCGATGTGCGGGATGACTATAAGCAGTTATTTAAATCACTTAAAGATCAGGAAATTGCAGTTAACCGAATTGTTCATTTATGGAATATTGCTGACTTAGGGCAGGCTCTTCTGAAATCAGAACAATCATATGAGGCTCAAAAAGCACCTTTCTATGGACCTCTTTATATTGCTCAGGCTTTAGTTGAAACAAATCAATTAGATGATACCTATTTAGTCTTTGCCTGTAATAATACGTTCAGCGTTGCCGGAGAACCGATTTATTCACCTCAATCGGCACTGTTAACTGGTATTGGCAGGGTTTTCTATCATGAATATGCTGAGATTCAGGCACATGTGGTTGATTTGGATCTGTCGAAAGGTTATTCAGTCCGTGCGGCAGCAAGTCAGTTAATTGCAGAAACGCTAATCCCTTCAGATGGTAATCTGATCGCTTATCGGGGCGATCGACGATGGGAAGAGAGTTATGAGCCGGTTTATCTGGATAAAGGTGAGTCGGATGTACCGGATTTAGTGCGCGATGATGGCGTTTATCTGATTACCGGTGGATTGGGTGGGCTGGGTATTTTAGTCGCTAAATATCTTTCTGGTATCTCTAACTGTACATTGATTCTGACTTACCGGAGTTCATTACCAGAGCGTAGTGAATGGAATAACTGGCTGCAAACTCATCCTGTCGATGATGAAATAAGTGAAAAATTAGCGGGGGTTCTGCGCCTTGAAGAAAGTGGTAATAAAGTCTATTTAATTCAGGCTGATATTTGTAATCGTAATGCAATGCAGGATGCATTAGCTCCATTCGGCCAGATTCATGGGGTCTTCCATACAGCTGGTGTTGCCGGAGGCGGGATTATTCCGTTGAAACAAGATGGTGATAGTGATGCTGTGATCAATCCAAAAGTTGCAGGGAGTCTGATTCTGGACGAACTCTTGGATGAACAATCACTTGATTTCTTTATTTTGTTCTCATCAATTACATCGATTGTCGGTGATGAAGCGCGTATCGATTATTGTGCCGGGAATGCATTTATGGATGCATTTGCAGCGTATCGTAATCAACGTCGCCCTGGTCGGACCGTTTCTGTTAACTGGGGTAAATGGGGTGATATCGGGATGGCGATTCGCTGGGCGAAACAGCTGGTGGATAGTCAGAAAAATATTACTGACCGCTTTGAAGAGCAGACTGGTGACCTGTTGACATTGGTCAATCGTCAGCGTAACGAAGAAGAATACCGTGTGAATCTGGCTCCGAATCAGGATTGGGTGATTGATGAGCATCGTCTGCAGGATCAGCCCACATTAGTTGGGACAACGATTTTATCGATGCTTAATGAGTTAACTTCTCACTTTAAAGTGAATGAATTACTGCAAGTGAAGAGTCTGATGCTGACTCAACCTGTGATCTTCCAACATGGCTGGCCTCGTACGATGAGTTTGTTTGTCACTCATGAAGGTCAGGATTATCGGTATAGTCTGCGTAGTCGTGGTATCGCTGAATTGGATTGGGCTGAACATGCATTTGGTGTGATTGCAGGTATTGAAGAACTTGATGTCGTGGACGCCAGTATGGATCTGTCTGCTATCAAAGGGCGCTGCCAGACTCAACTTCAGGATGTTGCCTTAGATAATAACCTTCGCGGTGGCGATAATGCAGGGTTCCTGTCATTAAGTAACCGCTGGGATAATCATAAAGCGATGTGGGAAGGTGATAACGAGTGGTTGCTTGAAAAATCGTTGCTTGAAGAATACCGCGAAGATATGAAGCGTTATCCATTCCACCCTGCTCTAGTTGATTCGACGGCTATCAGTTGTATTAACCGCTTATCCAGCGAAAACTTCCTGCCAATCAGTTACGGGAAGATCAGCTTTGTAGCGCCGCTTGAAGCTGAGTGTTGGGCGCATGTGAGTCTCAAACAGCCATATCGTCCTGAAGACAGCACTATGGTTATGAATATTGTGTTCTATTCATCTCAGGGTGAGGTGTTGATGACACAAGAAAATTATACGTTGATTAAGGTGGATCCGAATAAACAGATGGATCCTGCTCTGACAACGCCATCTTCGGCCCGAAAAGAAGTCAAAGTAAATGTCGCTGATAAGGATATTTTATATCCCGAAGGTGTCAGTGCGGTTCACCGTTTGTTAAGTCATCTGGATTTTGAACAAGTTGTTGTTGTGACCAGTGATTTGGCACAGCTGATTTGGGAAGCTATCCCAGCCCGTGATTTACCGTTACTTGATGATGCTGATGAAAGCGCTTCTGATAGTCATAGTCGCCCTGAATTATCTGTGGAGTATGTGGCTCCATCGAACGATATCGAGAAAGAAATCGCGAAGATTTGGCAGTCCACATTAGGTATATCGGGGATTGGTATTAATGATAGCTTTACTGAACTGGGAGGTAACTCATTGTTGGCTGTTCAGGTGATATCTGCTGTATCGGAAGCTTTCGAAATCGATATCCGGGTCGATTTGTTCTACAAAGATCAGACCATATCTGGTTTGGCTAATTTGATTCTCTCTGAATTAGAAGATGTCTTAGAAGTTGAGTAAGTCCAGTATCAGGCAGCTGCAGGCCAGTTGCCTGATCATTTTAGTTTTATAGATGTAGGTTTCCCCAATGACTGAAACAAGAAAACAGCTTAAGTCGTTTAGTATTGCTGAGCTTAAGAAATTAGCTAAAAAGAAAAAATCCAATCAGCAGGCAGGTGAGGGAAAGAAAGGCTTTATCCAGAAATGCCAAGATGGGCGGGAATATTTTCCGTTAACGGCAGAGCAAAAAGGGATCTGGATTTTAGACAAGAAATTTGGGGATAGTCGGGCCTACAACAATCCTTTTGCGATTACATATTGGTCACAGGTGCCATTTGATCCTGAATTAGCGTCAAAAGCAGTGGGTTGTGTTGTGCGTAAACATGCTGCGCTGCGGACAGTTTTTACGGAAGTAAATGGTGAAGTGATGCAACGTGTCACATCGGAAGATAACTATCGATTTGATTATGATGACTTTAGCAGACTTCCAGAAACTGAACAAAATCAGCGTATTATGCAGATAGCCCGAGACGATGCGCTGCGTCTGCTTGATCTTGAGCATGGTCCGTTAACTTATTTAAGGATGATTAAATCAGCAGATAATAAATATGTTTTGGTGATGACGTTTCATCACATTATGTCCGATGGGTGGACCGTTAACTTATTTCTAAAAGAATTTGGCCAGTTCTATATGCAGCTGGCTTCAGGCCAGGTTCCTGACACTAAAGGTGGCTTTCAATATACAGATTATGCTTTATTTCATGAGCAGTGGCTTGATTCTGATGAATATAAACAGGGGCTGGAATTTTGGAAAGATAGATTAGCGGGGGTTGAAGGTCAGTTGAACATCCCTTCGAACCGTTTAAGTGGTACGAGTGATAAAGAACATGGCAGTATGGTCACTCAACGGATGGATGCTAAATTATGGCAACAAATACAAGATGTTGCGAAGTCGCTGCAAGTAAGTGGTTTCCCATTATTTATGGCAGCGTATCAGTTATTACTCCATTTTTATAGCGGTCAGTCTGAGGTCGTGATTGGCTCACCCTTTGCTAACCGTAATATACCTGAAACACAGCATATCATGGGGCTGATGATGAATACCCTACCGCTGTGTACCGAAATTACGCCAGAATTGACACTGGATGAATTGATTCAAAATGCGAAGACTGAAAGTGATCAGGTTTTTGCCCATCAGAGTATTCCTTTTACTCACATTGTTCAGCAATTGCCTCAGGCGATGAGTAGTGAGCGCAATCCCCTTTATCAGGTTCTATTGACATATCAGGTATTTCCATTTTATGACCCGAATAAAATTAAATATGAGACACTTAAAGTCGATTATGGTGTGTCTAAACTTGATTTGAATTTATGGGTTGAACGTGAAGGTGATACTCTGATGTTGACCCTTTACTATAATCCTCAGCTATTTGGACTTTCTCAGACTCGTCAGATGCTGACTGATTTAGTGAAGATCCTACACTGGTTGGTGGCGTGCCCGCATTTATCGATTCGCGAATTGTCATTACTTGATCAACCTCAGGATGATGTGTTGCGTGATTTGATGCCGGCGGAACAAAGTGTTTTATTGACGGTTTATGAACAGTTTAAGCGACATGTATTAGCAAACCCCGGGGCGTGCGCCTTACATTGTGAAGGCCGTTCGGTGAGTTATGAACAGTTAGATAGGCAAGCGACTCAAATTGCCAGTTGGTTGATGCAGCAGGGGATTCGCCGCAATGATGTTATTGCGTTGCAATTGCCTAAAAATGAGTCATATGTGGCTGCGATTTTTGGTGTTTGGAAATCGGGAGCCAGTTATCTGCCCGTTGACCTCGGAATGAGTGATGAACAGCTTGAACGATTGGCTCATCAGGCTAAAGCGACTTTGTTATTAGGGGATTCTCCTAGACTGGCTGCGCCTTTGAAGTATCTGGATATTCATGAGTGTCCTGAACTTAAGAATGATAGTGGTGTTAACAGTTATTTTGATCTGGATTTACCCGCTTATGTCTTATTTACTTCAGGGAGTACCGGAAACCCGAAAGGGGTAGAAGTAACGCACCGGCAGTTAGCCCATTACTGTGATGCGATTACGCCTGTATTGTCGCAATCGGCAGGCCATCGTTACGGTATGTTTTCTTCTTTTAACACGGATCTGGCTCATACCATGTTGTTCCCTTCGTTAATTCAGGGAGGATGTCTGGAAATATTATCGGCGGAGTTGTTAGAGCATCCGGCTAAGTTACAGGCGTACTTACATCGTTATCCACTTGACTGTGCCAAGATTACTCCATCATTTTTAAGTGCTTTGATTCAGGTTGAGTGTCCTCTTGATATTTTACCTTCTGATTTGTTGGTGTTAGGAGGCGAGTCTTTATCCAGAGAGCTCATTGAAAAAATTCGGGCCACAGGAGCAAGGTGTCGAATCGTTAATCACTATGGTCCGACAGAAACGACTGTCGGGGTTGCATGTTTTGAATTGCCTGCAGAATTGCCTGATTCGATGACGTCCATACCGATTGGTAAGCCATTGATGGATAGTCAGTTATTGATTCTTGATGCACAAATGAAAGTACAACCGATTGGGTTACCCGGAGAGATATATATTATCAGTCAGCATATGTCGAATGGTTATTGCGGACAGCCTGGACCTAGCCAGTCGGTGTTTGTTGAGCACCCTTTATTGGATGGTACGATTCTTTATCGGACCGGAGACCGGGGAGTGCGGTTAGATGATGGGGATGTTGTTTTTCTGGGACGAATTGATCGACAGGTAAAAATTCGTGGTTATCGGGTTGAACTTGCCGAAGTGGAATATCGTTTGAGTAGCCTTTGCCATCAGCGTGTTGCCGTCCGTCTGGACACATTGAATGAAAGGGAACGATTAATTGCGTTTGTTGCGGGTTTAAGTGAGCATGAACAGCGTGAATATTCCGAAGCAGTTGCTAAAGAACTCCCCACTTATATGATTCCTGATCATTGGCAATGGATACAGAAGATGCCTTTGACACCAAGCGGTAAGATTGATTATCAACAGCTTGGCCAAATCAAATTGATGGAGCAGCAGATCCGCCATCGTCCTGAAACCTCAATTGAGAGTCAATTACATCAGATTTTTGCGGATGTATTAGGCCAGGAGGCTGTTGATACTCACCGTAGTTTCTTTGAGTTAGGTGGTAATTCTCTGAGTGCATTGAAGTTGGTGATTCAGGTTAACCAGTTATTTGATCAAACCATCAATGTCGGTGATCTGTTTAAATATAGTAGTATTTCTCAGTTAGCGACGTTTATTGATGAATCACCAATTCAATCTCCTGAACCTTTAGTATGTCTGCAAGCGGGAGATCCTGAGCATTATCCGACTGTTTTATTGATTCATCCGGCGGGTGGAAATGTGTTGTGTTATCAGGGCTTGGTTCATGAATTAGGAGTGGATTTACCGGTTTATGCAATCCAGGTTGTTGATTTTACTCAGTGCCATGATTATGACCTGAAAATTGAATCTCTGGCCGGTGTTTATTTGCAACGAGTAAAAGCATTGTTTGAGAAGCATCGACTGATTTTAGGTGGATGGTCTCTGGGTGCAACGATTGCATTTGAGATGGCGATTCAGTTATCGAGTCAGGGGATCCAGACACCACGGTTGTTAGTTTTAGATCAGCCAGCACCTCAGGTCCAGATTGATCATTCGGCACAAATGGATGAAGCTCATCGTTTAGCTTATTTTGCCAGTAAAGTCAGTCGTTTTATGGGGAAAGATCTGATGATTAATGCATCTGATCTTGCAGCTCTGGATGAAACACAACGCAGTGCTTTGTTCTTTAACGAATTTCGCCGGGCCGGTTTGGTTCCGGAAAATCTTGAACAGACATTGTTCGGTCGCTTTATCGATATTCTTAAGGCCCATATTGAAGCGACAGATGTTTATAGTGGACAGCATTATTCGGGAGAAGTGATCGTCGTTGAGGCACAGTCCATTTTGAAAGGCCGCATTAAACTGAGTGAATCAGGTTTGGGGTGGCAGAATTATACAGATAAGCCTCTGATTCAACTTTCAGTTGCCGGTGATCACCTGTCGATGTTGAACCTGCCTTATGTCCTTGATGTTGCAAAACAATTGAAACGAGTTTTGGTATGACAGAACTTTCATTCGATGAACAGGTCCCTTCTCCACAGGAGGGGGTATCAACTCGTCAATGGTTAGTTATCTTCGGCGGTTTATTGGGGGGCTTTATGGCCATCCTCGATATTCAGGTCATTAATGCCTCTATGAAGGTCATTCAGGGCGCGTTATCGGCGACGCTTGAAGATAGCTCCTGGTTAATGACATCCTATTTTACAGCGGAGATTGTTGCTATTCCGCTTTTCGGGTGGTTAAGTAAAGCGTTTGGTACAGGGCGCTATGCGCTCTATTGTATCGCCGGTTTTGTCTGCGCATCGCTTTTGTGCTCCCATGCATGGAGCCTGCAATCGATGATTGTTTTTCGATCGATGCAGGGTTTTTGTGGGGGGGCTCTTATCCCTATTTCGTTTCGGTTGATCATTGAAGTTCTGCCTAAAGAGAAGCGACCGGTTGGGATGGCTATGTTTAGTGTGGTCAGTACATTTGCTCCGGCAATTGGCCCCGCTATCGGTGGTTGGCTGACCGATAATTTTTCCTGGCACATGATTTTTTATATTAATGTGCTTCCGGGTTTTATTTCTGCGTTTTTGATCTCTCAGGGAAGCCGGTTTCGCCGAATTCGTTGGAATGTTGTTCTGGGTGGCGATTTCTTAGGGGTTGTTTCGGTCATGCTTTTTTTGGGGGCACTGGAAGTCGTTCTGGAAAAAGGCAGTAAATCGAATTGGTTTTCTTCAGATCTGATTTGCTGGTTGTCTGTTATTTCTGCCATTTCGCTGGTGATTTTTATATACGATCAACTGACATGTCGACATTCGTTGATTAATGTTTATATGTTCCGGGATTTTAATTTTTCTTATGCATTGTTAGTGTTCATGATGTTGGGGGCTGCGATTTATGGAACGTTGTTTTTAGTCCCTTATTATTTGACGATGGTTCACAATTATGATGCTTCGCAAATTGGTCCTGTGATTGTCTGGATGGGGCTCCCTCAGTTAATTATCTTGCCTTTTATCCCTAAACTCGTTCAGCACATAAACCTTAAATACATGATTGCCATTGGTTTTTTTGGGTTGTCTATGAGTGCATTTATGGATTGCCATATGAGCCTTGATTTTGCCGGGGAGCAAATTAAATGGTCACTTTTAGTTCGTGCTTTGGGCCAGCCTTTTATTATGGTGCCGTTGTCATTATTGGCTACTGCGAATGTGACTCACAAAGATAGTGCTTCTTCAGCGATTATTATTAACGTTTTTAGAAGTATTGGGGGGGCATTTGGTACGGCTATTTTAACAACATTCTTTATATCACTGGTTCATGAACATGCGGCCAGTGTACAGGAGAGTTTGTCCGTTGGCAGTGAAGCATACATTCATTTTATTCGTCATTTACATCAGATACTGTTGGATCATTCGTCCTCAGCTGGGTTAGTTGATGGGAAGATGTCTCAGGTTGTCGTCTCTGTTTTAAGTGATCGTATTAAGCAACAGGCTGAGATCATGGCATTTAATAGTTTGTTTGTCATTATGGGATGTATGATGTTGGGGACATCGATTTGGGTGTTGTTATCTAATCGAGATTTCAGTTTGTTAGGTCGTAAAGAGGAGTCAACCGATGAGTCATAAATCCACCCAGAATCATTTGGTTCTTTATTTAAAAAGTCGCAATGCGATTGAAACAATCATATTACCGATTGTGATTTATAGTCTTGCTTTTTGGACGTTAGGGGCTGGTTGGGCTCTTATTCTGACCGGTGTTTATGGTGTTATCGGAATGTTTTTGGGCCGACAAAACCGCTCTATATCTGTTGTGCTTCTATTACTTTTTTCGGGAGCTTTTCATTATTTATATCTGAGCGGGTTTAAGCCATTTGGAATTACTGAAGAAAGTGTATTTCTATCTCTAAGTGGTGCTCTAACGATCATCGTTGTTTTCAGTTTTTATTCATTGATGAATCGTCCGATTATTCAAATATTAGCTGAATCGGGGATGCCAAGACTTAAAACTCTTCCATTTTATGGTTCTCCTCTCTATTTGCGCGTATGGCATGAGGTTTCTCTTGTCTGGATTATCGCAAAATTAATTAAATTATTGATTGTGTATGTTTGTTATCGGACCAATGTCAAAGGGATTGAAGAAATCGTATTCCTGTTTAGTTGGCCTTTTACTTTGTGCCTGATTGCTTTTAGCGTGAAATGGCCCAAATGGCGATGGCAGCGAGATGCGGCTCTTTCTCACGAAGAAGAAGCTTAATTATTCAACTATTAACCATAAGTGCAGGTCATCATGACTTTAAGAATGAATCAAACCATTGTTTTAGTAAAGCATCCTCAGGGGGCTGTTCAATTAGACGACTTTGAACTTCTTCGTGATGTGGAAATTCCCGAATTAAAAGATGGAGAAGTTTTAGTTGAAAACAAATGGCTCTCGATTGATCCATATACCCGTCCCCGGCTAGATAAAGAAACACCAATGGTTGAACCTATTCCAATTGGTAGTGTGATTCAGGGTGAAACGATTGGAGTGATTGTCGAGTCCAGAAATCCACAATTTACACCCGGTGATTGGGTCTTCATGCTATCTGGTTGGCAACGCTATTATATCGCGACTAAACAAGACATGATCTTAAGAAAATTATCTGAGACGACCCTGCCGAAATCTATATTTCTGGGACCGGTCGGGACCGCTGGACGTGCGGCTTATTTTGGAATGCAGCGGATAGCAAAACCTCAATCGGGTGATGTGGTGGTTGTTTCAGCGGCAGCCGGTGCCGTGGGTTCTGTTGCCGGACAGATTGCAAAAATGGCCGGAGCTTATGTGGTTGGTATCGCTGGGGGTGCAACAAAGTGCAGCTACGTTGTTGATGAGTTAGGTTTTGATGCGTGTGTCGATTATAAAGCTGCTGATTTCAAAAAACAGCTAAGACGTGCTTGTCCTGAAGGTATAGATGTTTATTTTGAAAATGTTGGTGGACGGGTGTCCATGTTTGTTGCTCAGTTGCTAAATGATGGCGCAAGAGTGCCGGTTTGTGGGAATGTTTCCCAGTATAATCAGCCTGGCGATATGGGGGCTTCAGGGCCTGAAAATTTTTTTGCATCACTGCCAAGTGCACCATTGGCCCGGTTCTTCCTGGTGACACAATGGTTCAAGGATTACCCCGAATCTGATGAGTGGTTACTTAAAGCCATTGAAAGTGGGCAAATCAAATATCGGGAAACCGTTTATACAGGATTAGAGCAGGTTCCTCAGGCATTTACAGATCTATTTGTTGGGCGAAACTTCGGGAAACAATTAGTCAAATTGGAATAATCAAAGTTGTTTTACGGCTAAAACTGAACATGATTTTAGCCGCAGGTTTATTTTAACCTGGAATTTGTCGTCTATTGAAAACCATGCAGTTTGATTCATAAGTGGATTGCACTTCGTAATTCATTAGGAGACGAGCTATTTTTCAGGTTGAAATGTATTATTTTTTCTTGGTTGCTTACGCTTGGACGTATCATGAAAAAACATATAAAAAAAATTCTTTTGGTGGTGATTTTAGGAGGCGTACTGGGAGGATTCAGTTATTGGTATTGGTATGCCCGCTTTTTTCAGTCCACAGATAACGCCTATGTTAAAGCAGATATAACTAAACTCAGTGCCCGGTTAACAGATGTTGTATTAGCTTCGTATATTCAGGATAACCATGCGGTTAAAAAAGGGCAGCTGTTAGCTGTATTAGATGCTCGCAAGGAGCATATTGCTGTTCAAAAATCTCTGGCAAATTTGGCTCAGATTAAAGCTGCATTAGAAAATGCCAAAGCAAACTATAAGATGCAACAGAGTACTATTCAGGAATTTGCAGAGCAGTTAAAGTCGGCTAAAGCAAGTCAGTTTAATGCACAATTGCAATATCATCGGTATGTTAAGTTGCATAAAAAACGGTTTGTCTCTCAAGGTTCGATGGATCAGCAGGAGCTTGATTACACGCTAGCGAAGGTTAAAACAGAACGTTCATTAGCGAGTTTACAGACTCAGAGAGATAAGTTATCTGTTTTGAGTAGCCAGATTAAGCAGGAGCAGGCTAATATGGCTGAAGCCAAAGCGAATCTGTCTCAGGCACGGCTGGGTTTGAGTTATACCAAGATTATATCGCCTATTAATGGAGTGATCAGTAATCGTAGTTTGCAAGTCGGGATGAGAGTACAGGCGGGTCAAACGATTGCAAGTATTGTTTCGGCTAAGCCGGTTTGGATTACAGCGAATTTTAAAGAGACACAAAGAGCAAGAATGAAGGTAGGGCAACCGGTTAAGATTGAAATAGATACATACTCCGGTAAGGTTTTTACAGGAAAAGTTAGTAGTATTTCTCCTGCTACAGGGGCAACATTTGCGCTGCTTCCTCCTGATAATGCAACAGGAAATTTTACCAAAGTTGTTCAGCGGGTTCCGGTACGTATTGCCTTTGATAATCCCGTTCATTTGGAAAGTGGGCTATCAGCGACGGTCACTGTAGATACTCGCCATTAACTGATATCGGGTCTTATTCTATGGTTGAATTTAAATTATATGTGTTTTATGTGATGTCTACAGAGGATTGTTGACCAGAAGAATGAACTCAATCTTGATTTAAGATATGATCGCTGTTTTTGATAAGGTAAGCCTGATTAATGCTAAATCAGGCTTATTAGTTTAATTTAATCATTTGTATGTTTGATTAGGTTATATAAATGAATTTATTCATCTAGTCGTGATTGAAGTCGTTATTTGATTTTATTATAGCTCTGTCAGATCGCTGATATAGCTATGCTGATTAATGCATTCAGTTAAACATTGAAATGGCTAAATAATAATAAGAATTAGTCCACTATTTGATTTTTGACTGTTTAATGAGGCCTTCAAACTAAATTCTGGGATGAAATTTTTCTAATAGTATTTAAATTTTATTTGCATCAAGAGATTAATCCAAGAACGTATGAAAAAACTGTTTTTTATTCATTTTATGAAGGTTTATTCTGAAATGATGTAATTGATAATTCACTTTATTTTCACAATAAAAAATTATGATGTATTTGTCATTATTAATATATGTTTAATCAGGTTGGATATTTATAGAGGGGTTTATGGAAAGAAAAAATCGACTTTCTCCTATTACGATTGTACTACACTGGTTGATTGGTTTGACCATCATTGCTCTGTGGGGGATTGGCTTTACAATGAAACACTGGCATATCAGAGAATTATACGCTTATCATAAATCGATAGGTGTTATTGTTCTGATTGCGATTATTATTCGTGTCCTTTGGCGGTTTAAGAAAGGGTGGCCTGTGCCTGTTTCTAATTATAAAAAATGGGAACATAGGATTTCTAAATTAGTGCATTGGGTCTTGCTTATCACGTCATTAACATTGCCTCTGTTCGGAATGATGCTTTCAATTGAAAGCGGTCATGGTATCAATGTTTTTGGTCTGATAATTATTGAACCTCACTTTATGGCTGGCAAAATTGTTCATTATTCTACTTTCTGGAGTGGCATTGCCCGGGAAGGTCATAATTTGAGTGCATATATTTTGCTGGGAGCTTTGGTTTTGCATGTTGTTGGGGCATTTAAGCATCATCTGATTGATCAAGATGGAACCTTAAAAAGGATGTTAGGTCATTCAATCAATACCTGAATGTGAATTAATTGTATTCGCTGTACAAAAGAGAGTGTTCATAGGTAGTTATGGTTGCAGTATTAGATAAATGATGATAGTAATCAACTATCGCTCTCTTATGTACAGTTTATTTTTAGGTAAAATTTATTTATGTTAAAATCTAATAACTGAGTTAATTTTTGGTTGTTCCCGAATTCAACTTCGAAGTGCGACACGCTCTAATATCAAGTAGCCATTGCCATTTCTTTGAAAATAACAGCAGGCTGCCTGAATCCTATACATTTTTTAGGACGGTTATTGAGCCTCGATTGAGCAAACTCAATATAGCCATCCGTCACCGTTCTTAAGTCCGTCCCTTTTTTACATATTGCTTTAACAGACCATTGGCATTTTCGTTTGCGCCTCGCGCCCAAGAACTATACGGATGGGCAAAATACAATTCTGCGGCCAATGCTTGTGCAATCTTCTGATGACCTGCGAATTCTCTGCCATTATCAGCGGTAATGGTGTGTACACAATCCTTGTAGGGCATGAGCATTTCAATGGTCGCCCTTGTGACCGCATCTGCCGACTTTGAAGGGACTTTCTTAACCAGATAGAACCGACTCTTTCGCTCCAGAATAGTCACTAGAGCGCCAGTCCCGTGCTTGCCTAACACCGTATCGATTTCCCAATCACCAAACCGTTCTCGGCTATCGACAATCGATGGTCGCTCATCAATCGATACTGCATTTTTAATCGTCGGGGCCTTTTCTTTCAGTCCTTTTCGATAGCGCTTATGTCCTTGCCTCAAGTGACGATAGAGCTGACCACCTTGGCGTTTGTCCTGGGCAATATAGCGATAAATCCATTCATGGCTGACGGGTGCTTCTACTCTTGTCAGAACACGAGCAATCTGCTCAGGACTCCAATCGATACGGAGCAACAGACAGACAAATTCAACGCGCTCAACGGGTATACGATACTTGTTCGCTGCTTGACGCCTGCGAACAGAAGAAGCATGAGCGTTCTTGGGACAATATTGGTCACACGTTCGATTTCGTTTTAACTCCCGATACACCGTTGCTCGGTGACACTTTATTTTTTTGGCAATTTCAGAGATAGAAATTCCCCGTTCCAAAAGGGCTGAAATCTGATATCTTTTCCCCTCGGTCAACTGTTGATAACTCATGATTGTACGGCTTGTTTCTTTGGCGAGAAGAGCGTACCACTTTCAGCAGTTGGCTTCTTCTACACCTTTCCATGAGTGTCGCACTTATTATCTGAAATCGGGTTTGAGTGAGAATATATAAAAAGGTTACACCTGAAATATTCTGATAAGTTATGGTTAACGAGTAATATGATGTAATAAGGTATATCGAATGATTAAAATTTAACAACGCATTTTGAATGGGTAGTTGTGAGGTATCAGCCTATGATGCATATCATTTATTTAATGATTCCAATACTTGAAAGATATGGAATGACATCTTTTTGAAATATTTTTGTTAATTTTGCATATGGTAAATCACTGAGCCTTACCCAAAGACATTCATCAATATCAGATAATGGGAATGGTTCTCTGCTAATATGAACCAACCATGAATGAATTGCAATCGGATTATTCGGTGTTGAGAGATCGGTGGTAAATGTTTTAAAAAATTCAAACTTGTTGGTATTAACACCTAGTCCAATATAAAGCTCACGTTCAATGCAGTCAATATCTGTTTCACCCATTTCAAATTGACCTGATGGAGATGTGTATTCACTAGTTCCTTTTCTTCTAATAAGAAGTATTTTATTACCATCTAATATAATGCCCGCACATTTATTTATCATGGTTCCCTCTATTAACAAAACTGTTCTCAAATTAATATCGCTTAAATAATAGCCTGTCAATATTTTTGTCATTCCGAACAAAAAATTAACAGAGAGAATGAATTTTAGATTGTTTTTTATACTAATTTATAGCGAGTAAGTTGAGATTTCTATTGCGAAAATTTGCCTTTAACAAAATTTTTGAAAGATGGATCTAGTTTCTTATTCTATCTGAATCGTCTGCTCGTTGAATGTGTTAATAACTTTCTATGAATAATTAGTATGGTTTCTAGTTGTCTCAGACCTGCATTGTGATATTGGACGTACTTGATCATGATCCAGGTCGTCGATCAGGCTATGAAACAGGAAACTTTGGCGGCTGTTAGCCATGTTGATATTTTGCGATTCAATGGTGTTATCCGAAACAACAGATCGCTATAAAGATGATCACTAAATATCAACGAGTTTTAAGAAATAGATGTATTTTCAGGGCGAAGTTGGATGTTGAAGAAGTTGTGTATTGTTGCAATATTATTGTGTGGATATCATCAGGTGGTTAGTGCAAATACTCTAGGTTTTAGTCAGGTGCAAGTTTTTGATGAAGTATTTTATCGACCACTAGATGCTGTGATTTGGTATCCTGCGTCAGGAGCCAACCGGGGCTTAAGGTATCTCGGAAATACACCGGTTTTTGTCGGAATCAAAGGTGTGATTAATGCTCCTGTATTGCTAGGAAAGCATCCTGTTGTTTTGCTTTCCCATGACTATCGTGAAAATTGGCAGAGTTTGAGTTGGCTGGCGAAACAGTTCGTTCAACAAGGTTATCTGGTTGTTGCTGTAAATCATCCGGGAACATCTGTATTTGATCATCGTTCTGATGTTGCATCTCAATGGTGGGAGCGACCAGAAGATCTGAGCCGGGTTCTGACCTGGTTAGAAGATATGTCTAAATATAGTCGATATGTCGATACAGAGAGCGTTGTGGCAATTGGGCATGGATTGGGAGGTTGGACTGCCTTACAACTTGTGGGGGCAAAGTTTAGCTCTGCTCAGTTTGAAAAAAGTTGTCAGAGTAATCCAAATCAAAAGGCGTGTTCTTTTCGTCGGGAGTTAGGACTTGGTATTGATGCTCCCGACTCATTGCGAGACTCTCGGATTAAAGCTGTTATTTCTTTAGACCTTTTTTCAGCCAGAGGATTTACTCCTGAAAGTCTCAAAAGTATTCGGGTTCCTGTCCTGATGATGAAAGCCGGGATTTATCGGAATATGACTAAACAGAATGAAAAATATGATTACATGATTAATTATGTTCCAAGTCAATATTTACATTATCAGGTTATTCGTCAAGCTCAATATTTTAGTTTTTTAGAACAATGTAATGTAGTGACGGATCAAGTATTAAAAAAATATTTTTATTATGGCAAGATAGCTTGTAGAGAATTGGGAAGCGTTAATAGGGTTGATATACATCAATTGATATATAAAAAAATAAAATATTTTCTAAAACAAGAGTTGTATTAGTTTCTATTTATAGGAGAAAAAACTATCATATGATACAAGTGAAGAATAGATATATTCTCTCTATTTTAAATTAGAGGCTATGTATCTAAAAATTAGTTGGTAACTAACAGTCTAAATTATATAAATACAATCTTTGATAATTATACATTTAGAGAAGTATTATATTAAAAATAAATAGGGTTCTGAGTATTGGTATATGGTTTTCTGCATTTCTAATAATTTATAAAGCTGCTTCTATTAATTTTAAACTTCATCATTACATTGGGATAAATATTAGTAGGCAGTATATTATCGAGAGCGATAGTGAGCCAATTAATAACTTAGGAATAGCTGAACAATGAACTTTATTCATATCTAGCATTGGAATCCAGAATAGGGTATAGTTTCAAAAATTAATGTTT
This sequence comes from Candidatus Celerinatantimonas neptuna, assembly GCA_911810475.1. Lineage (NCBI taxonomy): Bacteria > Pseudomonadati > Pseudomonadota > Gammaproteobacteria > Celerinatantimonadaceae > Celerinatantimonas > Candidatus Celerinatantimonas neptuna. The sequence continues at coordinate 960,775 of OU461276.1, read as the reverse complement.
TTCAAGATGGAAGCGAAACACATCTTGAAGTGAATCGCCCATATGCTGCATACTTAAAATTAATCCTTCCAAATAAACATATAGTCAATCTATATGCGTTAGTCGGTAGATTATGGAGCAGATATAAAGCAACATTTGATGAGTTTTCTGGAAATTTAAATAAGAATAAATTTTCATGGAGGTTGGGTACAAGTTTGGACAAATACTCATACTTTTATGACGATTGAATCTGTGAATAAAGGAAAAGATAATGGAGCGAAGTTTAGCAATGTTGAATTTTCTGCTAACTATCTGTTTCTAAAAGGATAATTATATAGAATTTTATCGGGGTAAGAAAATTTTTGACAGTTAGTAAAGTTAGTTTTGCTAGGTTATTTCTTATCCCAGGTTTAAATTCTTATTAAGAAAATAATTTATCGTATATATTCTACCTGTTTAATAAAAATTGAATTACTCATGATCATGTAATGACAAACGTCTATAATCACTTGGTGTTTGTTGGGTAATTCTTAAAAATTCACGGTTAAAATTTGATTTTGTATAAAAACCTGCATCCATAAATATTTCTGTTATGGGGGAAGAGCTTGTTGTTAATTGCTGTTTTGCATATTCAATTCGGTATTGGTTGATGAACTGTGATACATTTTGATGGGTATGTTGATTAATGGCTTCAGAGATTTTTCGCATTGGAATTCCTAATTTTCGGGCGAGTGTTTTAAGTGTCAGATTTGGGTCACGATAAATTTTGGTTTCGTCCATTAGTTGCCTGATATCTTTTAGGATACTCAGTCGATTGATGTCATTTATTTTGTTTTCCGCTGGCTCAGAATATGTGGTTTGAGTGGTGAGTGGAACTGTAGGTGTTGAGCTGGAGGTTACTGCCTGGCTCTGTTTTGCAGATGAAAATGAAGAGGCTGCTGTGGTGAAACCTTTGTCTGTTGTTTTATCCTGTTTACTTGTAAGAAAAATGATTGATCCCAGAGGAATGAATAAGAGCCAGTGCCCAATCGTAAAAATTGAGATGATATTTTTTCCATGTGTTTCTAACATATCAAGGCATAGTGCAATTTCAAGGAATGAGGAAATAATGAATAAACCTCCACAGGCGAATAACATGGGCCTGTTTTGCATGAATTCATCCAAATTCATATCAGTGATATAACGGTATTGTTGACATATAGCAATATAAAATATAGCTATGCTGTAGATGAGACAAATAAGTATCATCGTAATATCTGCGGATATGGGTCCAAATATGCGAGTCTTATATGATACGAAAAGTAGCAGCGGACCCAATACGTGTAACCAGTTTAATCGGCTATTATGTTTTGGTGGTAGGCAGCAAAACCATATGAGCGCTGGAATGGGGGCTTGTATCAGGAGATGAAGAATACGTAACCAATGCCATTGACAATTCCAGGCCCAACGGATACCAATAATGAGTTCGAGGCTGGCTATACTGATAAAAAAGATAATTTGTGTGCAACGAAGGGATCGAAAAAAAAGAATTACTGATAATAAAAATATTAAAGTAATTGCAAAAGGTAATGGAATTGTAAACATGCAAATTATTCTATTTGGGAGACGTAATCAGGTGTAGATTTTAAGCAACTTTATATTTAAAGCCAACTAAATAAAGCTTTTAACTTGAATTAAATTTATTTTTAAAAATTAATTAATCAATAATGCTGCTGTCAGTTTAGAACGTTTTAGAATTGTTGTATTAATGAATTGAGGACAACACTTTCTTTGAACCTCAATTTAGAATTGATGCGATTCTGTTCACCCCCTTTCATGTAGAATTAAATAGTACATTCTAGATTAGACTAATATGAATATTCCCTGATAGATTTTTATGAAATTCTGAAATAGAAATATTCAAGATTATTCTTCAGTTATATCAAGGTGTGTATTCGCTTTTTATATGATTCAGATAAGAAGTTACGCTTGAAGAGCGGTGCATTGTTTACGTTGTGTCAAATCTTTTCTATCAGAGCATACTTCTTTATTCCGAGTTGAGGTTAAATTAGTCCCTCTACTTTCAATGCTTGTTGAACGGCTGGGCGTTTAGCTATTCGTTCAAGATAAGAGATGAGAACTGGCCATGGTGTTAGATCAAAGTCAACCAGCTTGGCCCAGTTTAATACGGTAAACAGGTAAGCATCGGCAATAGTAAATTGTTCTCCAGTCAGAAATGACTGTGCTTCGAGTCGCTCTTTTAACCAATTCAGGCGTTTACTTAAAATAGTTGTTGATGCTTCTTTCCAGTCATGGCTCTGTTTAGGGTTAAACAGCGAGCCCATTGGCTTGTGTAATTCAGTTGAGATAAAAACCATCAGACTTTGAAGTTGATAACGAGCTTCACCATTTACGGGAATTAAGTTTAAGTCTGGCTTGAGATCCGCTAAATATTGTGAAATTACACTTCCTTCGGTCAGAATATGGCCATTATCTAGTTCTAAAGCAGGGACATATCCTTTTTCGTTAATGGATAGATAATCGATGCCATTGATGGTAGTTTTAGTTTTAAGATCGACTTGTTCGAGTGTATGGGTAATGGCAAGTTCTTCGAGAATAATATGAGGAGCCAGTGAACATGCGCCGGGTGTGAAGTATAGTTTCATGAATGAGAATCCTGACTTGAGATAAATGGATGGTGTATTCAGTGTATGATGAGTGATGATCTACGACAAGTACTTACCTGAACGTTAGCTGATTTGTCTGAAGTCAATTTTGTCTGATAATCGTTAATTGATCCTGTCAGGAGAATTGTCTTTATAAAATATCTAATAGTTTGTTATTTCACCTTATCTCAGTGATGAGAGCATGTTGAAAAAAGATATATTTGGATAAGAATAATCATTGTCCCGTCAGATTCGCTCTGTACTGACGGGGAATTGGTTACCCTTGTCGGGCATAATCTGCTGCCTCCTCAAATAAGGCATGATCCGGGCGGATATTTGTATATAACACAAACTGTTCAACAGCTTGAATTGCATACACCTCAGCGCCACTAATGGTCATTTTTTTTCTGGCTTTAGCTATTTTAAGAAGTGGGGTTTTCGTGGGAACTGCGACAACATCAAATATGGTCGTTGCATTTTCAATCATCTGTTCGGGAAAAGATAGCTGGTCTTGAGATGGATCACCAGTCATTCCGATTGGTGTGGCATTAATGAGAAGGTCTGCCTTAATCTCATCAGCTTGCTCTACCCAGTGGTATCCACAATGGTTGGCAAGAGCCGGGCCTGAGCGCTTGTTTTTTGCAATGATGTAACCATTGTGAAATCCAAGATCTCTTAATCCACAAGCAACGGCTTTGGCCATTCCTCCACTTCCCCTGAGAGCAAATACAGATGTATTAGGTATATGGTAGCGGCGAAGTAATTCTACGATGGCAATGTAATCGGTATTGTATGCTTTAAGGTGACCATCGCTATTGACAATGGTGTTTACAGATTGAATGGCTTTTGCTGATTCGTCTAATTCGTCCAAAAACTCGATCACATCTTCTTTATAAGGCATTGAGACGCCACATCCTCTAATACCTAATGCGCGGATACCACCAATTGCAGCTTTTAGATCACTGGTTGTAAAGGCTTTATATAGGTAGTTTAAGCCTAATTTTTGATAAAGATAGTTATGAAAGCGCGTTCCATAATTACTGGGGCGACCTGCAAGAGAGATACAGAAGATCGTATCTCTATTCACAAAATCCATTTTAGCTCTCCATTGAGTATTTTCTTTACTATGTCGTTATCTGTATTTAGATGCAATCAATACTAAATAATTATTTTAAGACTCAGTTTAAATGTTCGAGTAATTTATCAAAGCTATTTTCACATTGTCTCAAGATATGCTGTGCATTATGGTGCGCAGCTTGATGATAATGATCATAGCTTTTGTCGGAGAGTACCTTTCGTATTCGTTCTCCCCATAATTGTGGTGAACTTCCTATAGGTAATAATTCACCTCCTTGTCCGACTGATTCAATAATGCCGCCGGTTTTATGTGCTATAGCAGGTAAACCGAACATTCCAGCTTCAACAAATACCCGACCAAATGGTTCAGGAATTAAAGCGGGTCCAATAATCGCTGAACAACGACTATATATACTAACCATATCTTCAGTCTCAGGATGTAGAGTAACGTTAGAGAGACTTTTCATCATTTTTTTATGGCGGGAGCGCGCTTTTCCAACAACGAGAAATTCGATATCTTGATTGAACTTAGCTATTTGATAAAATTTCTCTACTCCTTTTATTTTTTGAGGTTTAACAAAGACAACAGGACCTGTATTTAATGTTTTTTTCTTCTGATTAAGATTGATATTGAAATTGATAGGTGGATATAGGACATCTGCATGAATATCGGCATTTTTTTTGCACATGTTTTTAATAAAATGACTGTTAGCAATAACGACGGTCGAGTCTTTTAGTGATTGTTGATATAGGTGGAGTACCTTGGTCATCCAATGATATTTTAATTTATGAGAAAGTTTAGCATTCCAGAAATTAAATTGATGGGTATCAGGATCTTTTTTGAAGAAAAACTCTGGATGAAATTCTTCAAGCCCTGTCATAAACGTCATAACTGGGATATGATGTTTTTTACAAAACTGAACGGTTCCTATTTTTAAATATCCTTGAGTAAGGACATAGTCAGGCTTGATATGAGGAATTTCTCTCTCTAATAAGCGTTGCCAATCTTGATTATGTTGAATTGTTTTTAGTGTATTGTCGTGGCCTCGATGAGGAAGTGTCCTTCTTAGTATCTTTATGCCATTCTCAATAGAGTCCATGCCATTAGCTGTTTCTAGAATAGTGACATTATATCCTTTTTGAGATAAGTATTGGGCAACTGTTCTGGCAGATAAAGACGCTCCACCCATCTTAAAAGAGTATTTGTCTAATGCGAATAGAATGTTCACTTGTTATCCTTTTTTGCTTTCAAACGATAATTTAAGTCATATAGAAAACTACATAGGTATCTTATCTTGATACCTTTATGTTTCTGAGAAACCTTGATTCTTTTTAGATTGAATAGCGCGCTTAGATCTTGAGCATTTCCTCTTTGTATCGTTACCGCAGCCAAGTAACCAATTTCTTTGACCATTTTAAGATGCTCTGTATTGTAGGCTCCTCTTGGATAACAGAATGTTATATTATCATTTGTAAGAGATTTAATAAGTTGGTAACTATCAGTTAATTCCTGATTAGCTTGATTGTCAGTTAAGTCTGTTAGTTGGTTATGGGTCATGGTATGGGATCCAATTTCAATGCCATATTCTAGCAGCTCATTGATTTGATCAGACGTTAAAGATATTAATCCATCTTCCTTAAGGTTCATATATTTATCATGGTTAAAACTATTACCAATTAAAAAAGCAGTAGCCCTAATTCCGTATTTTTTTAAAATAGGAAAAGCAAATTGATAAAAGGTTTGGAATATATCATCGAAAGTTAAAATAATATATTTATTCCGACAGAAATCTAGATTGGGATTTGTAGCTAATTCTCTGAGCGTTATAAATTGATAATTTTTTTTTGTAAGGTAATAGATCTGTTCTTCAAAGCGTTTAACAGTAACTGATAAGTGATTATTAAAAGAGGGGTGATTTTCATGTGTGATTTGGTGATACATGAAAATAGGGCATCTAACAGTAGCCATAAGAACTCGCAAAAATTTTTTTAGAATATATCAGAAAAATATTGAATTATAAATACATATTATAATATGTATTTGTAATTTTTAATATATAAACTAATTATATTAAGAATGATAATCAATTTCACTGTATAGGGATATAGATGATAGTGAAATTGACATATATTTTTTATAAAATAGCCATATCAACTATGTGTATAATGCACATATAAGCAAAACATGCTATCATGAATATTAATATTTGAATAGTTATATATTAAAGAATATATCTAGAACTATCTAAATAAATATTTTAATAAGAATTAAATGTTTATTGTTTTGTGTAGAGATATACATTATCTAATGTACTTATAGTTTAAATTAAACTAATAAAAATATTGATGTTACTTATTGTAAATAAATATCAAAAAATAGGATTAAAAATGATATTTAATAATTATTTTATTTTTATAACCTCAACGCTCAGTTATTTTTAAGCTTTAAATTGCAATTAATGCTTGGTCTTATGGATAAAAAGCGTTATATAGATGCACTTCGATTGATGGATTAACGTAAAGGCTTGTTCTTGTTTGGTGAAAAGTTAACCACTGGATTTTTTTAAAGTGTTTTCGCCAACATATTTTGCATTGTGTCTGACTTAGATGACGTTTAGTGGGTTTGAGTTGGCAAATGTGACTAATCAAAGATAATAGCTTTAGGTTGTAAATAGGAATAAACATGAATGCAGTAGTTGTTGGCGTCGCTTTGATGCTGATTTTAAGTGTGATGCGACTGAATGTTGTTATTGCTTTGTGCGTAAGTGCGATTGTTGCGGGGTTGTGCGGAGGACTTTCTTTGGCGCATACCACTGCGGTGTTTGAGCAAGGACTTGGACAGGGTGCTGAAATTGCTTTGAGTTACGTAATGCTCGGAGCTTTTGCTGTTGCTATTTCGCGTTCGGGGTTGACCGACTGGCTGGCCAGACAAATTATCAGTCGCATTGAGAACTCGCCATCAGATCACCATATAAAACTGATGCGAAGTTTGGTGTGTAGTGTTTTATTATTTATGGCTATTTTTAGTCAGAATCTAATTCCTGTCCATATTGCGTTTATTCCTATTTTGGTTCCACCTTTGTTGCATGTCATGAATCATTTACGATTAGATCGTCGACTGATTGCATGTGTATTAACGTTTGGTTTAGTGACACCTTATATGGTGTTGCCTGTCGGTTTCGGCGGTGTCTTTTTGAATAAATTACTGGCTAGTAATCTGGCTATGAATGGGCTTGATATCGACCCCGCAAAAGTTGCTCCGGCTATGTGGCTTCCTGCAACCGGAATGTTATTCGGGCTTTTGTTGGCTGTTTTTGTCAGTTATCGAAAACCTCGCGATTATGAGCAAAAGAAACTATTAGATGAACCAGCTGATATCAATATTCCCAGTTATACTTCGGTGATTGTATCGCTAGTCGCTGTGGTTGCAGCGTTATTTGTTCAACTATATACCGATTCGATGATTTTTGGTGCTTTGGCTGGCTTAGCCGTTTTTTTCATAACAGGGCAGGTTAGTTGGAAGCAATCTCAGCATGTTTTAAGTGGTGGGGTTGAATTAATGGCGATGATTGGTTTTATTATGATCAGTGCTGCCGGATTTGCTGCTGTGATTCGGGCTACCGGGGAAGTCGAGCAACTAGTTCAACTTATCAGTGGATGGTTAGGAAGCAATCAGGCTATCGCTGCGGCTAGTATGCTTTTAGTTGGATTGATTGTGACGATGGGAATTGGTTCATCATTTAGTACTATTCCTATTATTGCAACAATTTATGTGCCTTTATCACTTCAACTTGGTTTCGATCATACGGCAACAGTTGCTTTAGTCGGAACGGCAGCGGCGCTGGGGGATGCAGGATCTCCAGCATCTGATTCGACGCTTGGCCCAACATCAGGTTTGAATGCAGATGGCCAGCATGATCATATTCGTGATAGCGTTATTCCTACCTTTATCCATTATAACTTGCCTCTATTAGTGACCGGCTGGATTGCATCGATGGTGCTGTAAATGACTTTACCTGAGTGGTTTTACTAAAAATACTGTATGGGCTTTTCTTTTAGGGCCCATATTATTTGTTATAAGTGGAAGGTAGGTTTAAGTGATAGGGGTCAGACAGACGAGTTTTAGCTGTGGAGCGGAGGCAACGAATAAGGTCGTTTGCTGAAAACAACATTCTCCTAATGAAGGATGCGTAAAATAGCGTTTTCCTCCATCTCTGTAACTTACGTTTTGTTGATGCCAACAGTCTTTAAACAAAGGACTTTGCTCACAGAGTTCTTCGATTAATAACTGGTTTTTTTCATCATTGGTGATGCGGTTAAAATCGACTCTGAATTCGGCAATTAGCCTCTTCGCCCTAGATGGCCAGTGGGCAATAAGTTGCTTTGCTTTAGTCGATAGAAAAGTATATCGAAGCAGGTTGTATTCACTGTGTTGAGAATCCAGCCATCCTATAAAGAGTTGTTCCGCTGGGGCATTCCAACATTTCGCATTCCAACGGGCATCAAGAATATAGCAAGGACCTGAGAATTGATCCACAAGAGCTGAAATTGTTATGGGAACTTCAGACTCTGGCTCATCATTGATATATGGATCCCGTTTTTCGGCTAATTCAAACAGGGTTTCTCGTTCGGCTTTGTTGAGCTGAAGTGCCTGAGCAAGACAAGCTAGAGTGACCGGTGATGCCGTTTGATGACGACCTTGTTCTAGCCATGTGACTAACGTTGTGCTGATTCCGGCTGCATGAGCTAACTCTTCACGACGAAGGCCAGGGGTGCGGCGATGACCTGTTGAACGATCAGGAGGGGTTAGCTGTTCCCTATGTGCTCGTATAAATTGTCCGAGTCGGTGTGTCAAATCTTGCATGTTAACTTTTATACCATGATCTTTTCCGATCTGGTAGCAAGCTTAAGAAAATATAGGATAGGGAATTAACATATGATTGATAAATAAAGGAAAAATACATGTCTACTTATGAACATAATGATCTCATTCAGAGTCAGTTTAATTCACAAGCAGAAGCTTATTTAAACAGCGCTGTACATGCCAAAGGTGCTGATTTACAAAAGTTGGCCGCTTTGGTTGGTCAGAATACTCGGGCCCGGGTGCTTGATATGGGGTGTGGTGGTGGTCATGTTAGTTTTCAGCTTGCCCCTCATGTTGCTGAAATGGTGGCATTTGATTTATCTCAGTCGATGCTGGATGTGGTACGGGATGAATCGAATCGGCGTGGTTTGAATATTTCAACACAGCAGGGAAGCGTTGAGTCACTTCCTTTTCCTGATGATTCATTTGATTATGTCGTGACCCGCTATAGTGCGCATCATTGGATTGACTGGCAAAAAGCGATATGTGAATGTCGTCGGGTTTTAAAGCCTGGTGGGACATTTGTTGTGATTGATATTATTTCGTCTGATCACCCTCTGCTTGACAGTTGGTTACAGACAATAGAAGTGATTCGAGATCCCTCCCATGTACGTGATTTTTCGGTATCTCAATGGGCCCATGGGTTGTCGATGGCTGGTTTTAATGTGGTTAGTGGTGAACAGTTTCCGGTTTTTTTAGAGTTTAAATCCTGGATTGAACGGATGCAGACACCACCAGAGCATATCGCAACACTCTATTCACTGATGCAGTTAGCCAGCAATATGGTTCGTGATTACTTTAAAATGACTGATGAAGGTAATTTTACATTACAGTCGATGTATTGGGTTGCTCAATAACATCAGTTAGGAGAGCCGCACAGGTTGACTGTGCGACTTGATTTTTTAAATACACAGGGTTTCTGCTAAGAATGTGAGCGTTCGGCCTTGAGCTAAGACAGCAGAGTTAAGATCATACATTGATGGTCGTCCCCAACAATTAAACCCATGACCGGTTTCATAATCAAAAAACTGAGCGTTAGAGCGATTGGCAAAGGTCTGTTTGACTTGTTCAACATCACCATTAGGAATATGAGTGTCTTTTGTTCCATGATGGAAGATAACAGGGCATGATAATTGGTCTGCAACATCTAGGTGACTGGCAATTTGTCCACCATAATAACAGATGGCTGCATCAACATTGCCTGCAGCTGCACTTCGATAAGCTAGTTGACCTCCCAGACAAAACCCAATAACGCCGGTTTTTCCGTTGACCTGAGGATGAGATTTAAGAAATTCGATGGCTTGTACAGTATCTTCAACTGCGCGTGTTTTATCTAAAGTCTGTAGGCATTCAAAAGCCTTTTGCGAGCCTTTTTTATCATATTCGAGATTTAGTCTGGGAGTTAGGCGCCAGAAGATATCTGGTGCTAAAACGACAAAACCAGCCTGGGCATAACTATCGGCAATTGCTTGGATATGAGAATTAACTCCCCAAATTTCCTGGAGCAGGATAAGCCCTGGCCCACTTCCCAGTGGCGGAAGACTAAGATAGCCAGAATAAGGGTGATCAGGCAGAATATTGACCCATGTTTGATTCATCATGATTCCTCTTTATTTAGGTTACATACTGTCGAAAAGTAAAATGATGGTTTTTCTTTTTTCAACCTTCCCATATTTAACGGATGGGTAAACATGAATAACCTGATGTTCAGTGTTATCTCCAGATTGGGTTATTCAGCCTCATAAGGTTGTTTCAATCTATGTTGTATTTAACATACCTTTAAAATCAATGTTTTTTTAAAAAGATTGGTTTTGTCGACATAGCAGACCCCGGGCTGTTTATTTCAAGGGGGATTCTATCGTGCTGTGTCAGTTTTTTTGTGTGGAACTAAAGTCTGTGCAGAGGGTGATTTGGTTTGGCTATTACTGTTCTCTGAAGGCGCGATTTAACTCTGCCAACAAACGAATTTCTTACCGGTAAGGCTTTTTATCTCCCGTTATGTTGATTTATCGAAATGATTGAACTAGACACATTGGTGGATATGTTCTTTAGAAGATTTAACCCTCGTTCACTTTCGTTTGATGTCTGACTGGTCAGTGTATTCAGAGCCAGTTGAAACCGTTAATTAAAATGAGTTTTTTATTATTTATTCAGCGGTTACTTAACAAAAAATTTACTATAAATAATAGCGATCTCCATCACAATTCCCGTAGAAACTCATAAAAATGAACCGGAGTTTCGATTTGTATCACGGCCTACTGTTTTTTTTGAAATTATCATCCAAGTAAAATAAAACAACGTTTCAAGGGTGTGAGATGAACTACGATTACATAGTCATTGGCGGCTACTTTCTGCTGATGGTCATCATCGGCGTGATCTTTAAAAAAATGGCTTCGAATAGTAGTAGTGATTACTTTCGGGGGGGGGGAAGGATGCTTTGGTGGATGGTTGGATCTACTGCGTTTATGACGCAATTTTCAGCCTGGACCTTTACTGGGGCAGCAGGTAAAGCTTTCAGTGATGGGTTTACTATTCTCGGTGTGTTTATCGGGAATATCATGGCCTACGTTGCTGCGTATTTTTATTTTGCAAGACGTTTTCGCCAGATGCGTGTCGATACACCAACTGAAGGTGTGAGACGTCGGTTCGGTTCAGTTAATGAACAGTTTTTCACTTGGGTGATTATTCCCTTGAGTGTGATTAACGCCGGGGTTTGGTTAAATGGCCTGGGAGTTTTTGCTTCAGCTGTATTTAAAGCAGATATAACAACAACCATTTATGTCACTGGTGCCGTTGTTTTACTGATTTCCTTGATTGGTGGTGCATGGGGAGTTGTAGCTTCTGACTTTATTCAGACTTTAGTTGTTGCAGTCATTTCAGTGGCCTGTGCAATTGTTGGGTTGGTCATGATTGGTGGGCCATCGCAGATCGTTGATCGTTTTCCTCATGGTTTTATCATGGGTCCGGATATGCATTTCCCATTATTGATGGTCGGTACATTTTTCTTCTTCATCGTCAAACAGCTACAGAGTATTAATAACATGCAGGAATCTTATCGATTCTTGAATGCGAAAGATTCTAAAAATGCTAATAAAGCGGCTATTTTAGCACTGTGTCTGATGATTTGTGGTGCAATTATTTGGTTTATCCCTCCATGGGTGAGTGCAATCATTTATCCAAATGCTGCTCAGGCATACCCTGAACTGGGTGCTAAAGCGAAAGATGCTGTTTATCTTGTTTTTGCCCGAAACGCAATGCCTTTGGGGACTGTTGGATTGCTGATGGCTGGTTTATTTGCTGCGACTATGTCATCAATGGATTCAGCTTTGAACCGTAACTCAGGGATCTTTGTACGAAGTTTCTATTCTACTGTTTTACGTAAAGGTCAATCGAGTGATAAAGAAAATTTAGCCGCAGGTCAGATTGTCTGTATCGTTAACGGGATTCTGGTTATATTCATGGCGCAGTTCTTCAACTCTTTGAAACACATGAGTTTATTTGACTTGATGATGACTGTTGCAACCTTGCTTCAATCACCTATCCTAGTGCCATTGTTTGCCGGGATCTTTATCCGCAAAACTCCGAAATGGGCTCCATGGGTGACAGTGATCTTTGGTATGTTCGTTAGCTACATGATTTTTGAAGTGGTTACACCGGATGTTGTTGCAAGCTGGTTTGGTGTTCATCATCTGACCCCCCGCGAATTTGGTGCGTTGCGTCTGGTCGATACCATTGCAGCTCACTTGATCTTTACCCTGGGCTTTTTCTGGTTAACTACTGTTTTTTACAACCCGGAAAAAGACCCATATAAAGAACAATCTATTGATTTCTTCAAAGATGTTGATACTGAATGTGTGGAAGAAGAAGGTCAGAGTGAATTTGACCGTCAGCAGCGTAAAAAACTGGGAACATTGGTCAGTATTATGGGAGCAGGCTTAATCCTCATGGTTTTGATTCCAAATCCAATATGGGGACGGGGTCTGTTCTTTGCGTGTGCTCTGGCTGTATTGCTGGTGGGATATCTGTTGAAACGCAGTGCGATTAAAGGCGACGAAAAAATTTTTGAAGTTGCGCCAAACCCACATCATTGAAATCAATATTAGGTTGTTTTTGCAGCTATGGTTTCCATAGCTGCTTTTATAACGGAGTTGTACTTATGGCTAAAGGTTCTATTGTTCCTCTTTCATTTACTGAATATACCGATGATGAAACCGGCATCCGTTATTTCCGACTGACACCATCGGATGTGACTTGTCATCGAAATTATTTTTATCAGAAATGTTTTACCAATGATTCTGAACATTTGCTGTTTGCTGGTGATTTTGACCATGGTTACCGAAACTATTATTTGTTAGATCTGAAAAATCAGCAGGCTCGTCAACTTACTGAAGGTGAAGGAGATAATACCTTCGGTGGTTTTTTAAGTCAGGATGAAAAGTCACTGTTTTATGTTAAAAATGGTTTGGAGTTGCTGCAAGTTGATCTTCAATCCCTTGAAGAACGTTTGATTTATCGGGTACCTGACGATTGGGTGGGGTATGGTACATGGGTTGCTAATTCCGATTGTACTCAGTTAGTGGGTATTGAAATTGCTAAATTGTGCTGGAAGCCATTAACAGATTGGAAAATATTTAAAGAATTTTATTTTACGAATCCAACTTGCCGTCTGATGAATGTGGATATTCAAACAGGCCAAAGAGACGTTATTTTGCAGGAGGACCGTTGGCTCGGTCATCCGACTTACCGGCCTTTTGATAATAATACCATCGCATTTTGTCATGAAGGTCCACATGATCTTGTTAAGCGGATGTGGCTAATTAATCGGGATGGTAGCAATATGCGTTGTGTAAAACAGCAAGAAGATGGTGAATCTTGTACTCATGAATTTTGGATCCCTGATGGTTCTGCGTTAGCTTATGTATCTTATTTCAAAGGTAAAGAGGAACGGGTGATCCATAAAGCAGATCCGATTAGCCTGAGTAATGAAGTTGTGATGCAAATGCCAGCGTGTTCTCATCTGATGAGTAATTATGATGGCTGCTTGATGGTCGGTGATGGATGCGATGCGCCTGTTGATGTGAGTGATGATCAGAGTTATGAAATCCAAAATGATCCGTTCTTATATGTGATGAATTGTCAGACTGGTCTGGTTCACCGGTTGGTAAAACATAATACCTCATGGGATGTGCTTGATGGTGATCGACAGATCACTCATCCTCATCCTTCATTTAGCCCTGATAACCGTTGGGTTTTGTATACCAGTGATTTCGAAGGGGTTCCTGCACTTTATTTGGTTGATGTGCCCGATGATTTTAAATAAGTCCTGTGGTCTTCTTTTATTTTTGAGTATTTAGTTACCTATCTATATTGGTGGCTTGTTTTATGGTGTGTATAGGTACGTTGACTCTTGGTGATGTTTTTTGTATCAAACACACTTTGGTTGTTTATTGATATATGTCTTGTGCTCTGTTTCGCCGTTTTCTTAGGGTGCCTGGTTTTACCGTTTGTGCTGCGCCTGAAATGTGCTTTACTTGAACATTATTTGATAATAAGCCTAAGGGTATCCATCTGATTTATACGGTAATTCAATTAGTAAAGATCAACAGACCCGTGCGTCTAGATCTGTTATGCTTGGATCATTCACTTGTATGATAGAAGGTCTGATATGTCGTCAGTTGATCAATCGATATCACAAGAATTAGAACAGTTAAAACAAGCCGTTGATTTTGCGCTTAAAGAAGCGAAACGATTAGGGGCCAGTGATGCAGAAGTATCGATCTCCAAACAGACGGGGATTTCGGTTTCGACCCGACAATGCGAAGTGGAAACGCTTGAATTTAACCGTGATGGTGCGCTTGGAATCGCGGTATACCAGGGGCAGCAGAAAGGGAATGCATCGACGTCTGATCTATCTTTTGAAGCCATCACAAGAAGTGTTCAGGCCGCTATAGATATTAGTAGTGTTACAGCCGCTGACCCGGCAGCTGGTTTAGCGCCTAATGAGTTGATGGCTACTGAGAATCGGGATTTGGATCTATATTACCCTCAACCTTTAGATGCAGATCGATTAATTGCGTTAGCGAGTGGATGTGAACGTGAAGCATTAAGCTACAGTGGTATCAGGGCAAGTGATGGAGCTAGCGTAAATAGTCATTTTGGAACCAGAGTTTATGGTAATACGCATGGATTTATTGAAGGGTACCCAACCAGTCGTCATAGCATTAGTTGCATGTTGATTGCTGGTGAAGAACAGATGCAGCGTGATTACGCATACAGCGTAGCTGTCGATTTTGATGATTTGAAAGATGTAAAATCGATTGCCGATGAAGCGGCTAAGAAGACTCTTGGCCGGATTAATAGCCGTAAGATCAATACCTGCCAGGTCCCGGTTATTTTCGATCATAGTGTTGCCAGTGGTTTCTTAGGTCACTTTGTAATGGCTATTAGTGGTGGTAGTCTTTATCGTCGTTCTTCTTTTTTACTTGATTCTCTGGGCGGGCAGATATTCCCTCATTGGATGACGATCCATGAGGATCCATGGATTAAAAAAGGATTAGGTAGTAGTCCCTTTGATAATGAAGGGGTTCAGACCAAACCTTTGGATGTTGTAAAAGATGGATGCTTGGAGAGCTATCTTTTGACAAGTTATGCAGCTCGAAAACTGAATATGACGCCGACCGGTCATGCTGGGGGGATCCATAATTGGTTGGTTCAAGATAGTGGGATAAGTCAAGCTGAACTGCTTAAACAGATGGGAACCGGTTTATTAGTGACTGAGCTCATGGGTCAGGGGGTTAATATAGTGACTGGTGATTATTCGAGAGGTGCTGCTGGGTTTTGGGTCGAAAATGGCGAAATAGCGTACCCGGTTCATGAAATCACAATTGCCGGAGACTTGAAGCAGCTATACCGGAATATTGCGGCTATTAGTTCAGATAGAGATGCTAATCATGCAATTAGTACGGGTTCTATTTTGTTGGATTCTATGAAAATTGCCGGAAATTAAAAGCCGGGAAGATTATGGTTTGCGTTCTCTGTGGTTAAGTAGCAAAACGCAAGATATTCAAGGCTTGTTCTGATGTGAATAAGCCTTGAATAAAGAACTGACTTCAATGTTCTTTAAAGTTGAACATGATTTTGTAAAAGAATGGTTGCAATTCCTAAAAAGGAAAATAAGCCTACAGAATCTGTGACGGTTGTGAGCACCATACCACCTGCTAAAGCTGGATCAATTCTCATTTTTTTCATCACCAGAGGAATACTGACACCTGCCAGCCCCGCCATAAACATATCTGCAAACATAGCCGCAGCACTAATAAGCCCTAGTTGCAGACTGTCTTTCCAGATAATCACAACGACTGCGATGATGACAGCCCAGATGATGCCATTGAGAGCCCCAATAGCAACTTCTTTAAAAATGAGCCAGCGTGTATTACTTTCGCCGATATGTCCTACAGCAATCCCTCTGATAACGACAGCAAGAGTCTGAGTTCCTGCAATTCCGCCCTGGCTTGGAACGATTGTCATTAAAACAGCAAGCGTTGCCATTTGTGCCAGTGTATTTTCAAAGAGATTACTGATTGACGCTGCAAATAGCGCGGTAAGAAGATTAATTCCCAGCCATAAGGTACGACCTTTGGTACTTTTCCAGATGGGGGCGAAGGTATCTTCATCGTCATCGACCCCTGCCATCCCCATCATCGAATGTTCAGCATCTTCCCGGATGATATCAACGACATCATCAATCGTGATTCGACCAACGAGTGCACCATTGTCATCAACAACAGGGGCTGAAATCCAGTCGTGACGTTCGAAGAGTTGCGCAACACGTGTATCACTCATCGCTACCGGTATAATTCGTTCTGGTCGGGTTCCCATGATTGCCCCGACTTCATCCCCCGGATCGACAGTGAGTAATCGTGATAACGGAACATCACCCAGATATCTGTCGTCTTTATCGACAACAAACAACGCGTCGGTTGCTTCTGGTAATTCGCCTCTTAATCTGAGATAACGCAGAACAACATCAATGGATACGTCCGGACGTAGGGCAATCGTATCATTATTCATCAAACTACCCGCTGTATCTTCTGGGTAGGCTAATGCTATCTCGACGCGATGGCGTTCTTCCGGTTCCATCTGTTCGAGGACTTGCTGGTAAACTTCTGGTGGGAGACTTCGCAGAACGTAGGTCAGATCATCAATGTCCATCCCTTCTGTTGCTGCGGCCAGATTTTCGGGATCCATCATTTTTAAGATGCTTTCCATTGCATCTTCGTTGAGCTCTTCGAGTATATCACCCTGTTGTTCCGGGTCTGTAAGCTGCCAAAGGATTTTTCGGCCTGCAACGGGTGTAGATTGGAGGAGTAAGGCTACGTCACAAGCTGGCATTTGTTGCAACATTCGTCTTACGTGCACGAACATCCCATCATTTAAAGCACGATTTAATTCGAGGATACGTTGATGTTGACTATGGTGGTGCTCCATCTCTGGCATAAATTAGCCCTCAAAAAGTACATCGCTGCCAGATTTGCAGCTCTATTAATTCTATGATGATAATGATTTTACAGATAGCTTATACCACTACTCTTTTTCATCAAAGCGAGACTCAATGAGTTCTTTTATCGCGTCTAAAGCTTTTTTCGCATCGCGGCCTTCGCACTCCACAATAATTTGTTGTCCTTGAGCTCTTTCTAGTAGCAGTAACCCTAATACGCTAGCTGCTGATGCTCGTTTTTCTTCGGTAATCAATGTGACGTCGGCATCATAATGCGCTGCTAGTTCAACTAATTTTATCGCAGCTCTGGCGTGCAGGCCTAGTTTATTTTTTATTGTTAGCTGCTCTGTTAATTTTATACTCAAAACGGCTCACTTTTTGGGTAAGTTTAGATGATGTGTCTGGACGTTATATCGCTTATTAAAAAAAGCACTGAGTTGTTCAGCTACATAGACTGAACGATGTTTTCCTCCTGTACAACCAATGGCAACAGTGACGTAGGCCCGGTTGTTTCTTTCTAAATGTGGCAACCAGCTGCTCAATAGACCTTCTAACTGCCAGATAAGTTCACGAACGGATGATTGTTGATTTAAAAAATGTTGTACCGGTGCATCAAGTCCTGTAAATGGTCTGAGTTCTTCATGCCAGTGTGGGTTTGGTAAAAAGCGAACATCAAATACATAATCAGCATCATGAGGTACGCCATTTTTAAATCCAAAGGATTCAAAAATAAGTGCCACTTCTTGATTGGGCTTACCTAATACTCGTTCGGTTAAGTGTTCCCGCAGTTCATGGACTGATAGTTCACTGGTGTCGATACGTAAGTCAGCATGGCTGGAGAGCGGTTCCAGGATTGCAAGCTCCGCTGCGATTGCTTCGGTTAAAGATAAATTGTCTTTATTTAATGGGTGAATTCGTCGGGTTTCGCTATAGCGCCGGATAAGTGTTGAATCATTGGCATCAATAAATAAACTCGTCAAATCGACTT
Organism: Candidatus Celerinatantimonas neptuna; assembly: GCA_911810475.1. Classification (NCBI taxonomy): domain Bacteria; kingdom Pseudomonadati; phylum Pseudomonadota; class Gammaproteobacteria; family Celerinatantimonadaceae; genus Celerinatantimonas; species Candidatus Celerinatantimonas neptuna. The sequence goes on along the minus strand of OU461276.1, from coordinate 942,725 downwards.
TTTGTTTCAGTTGGTTAATGAGTTGCGTAAAATTTTCCGGGTGATTGGATAAATTACGGACATCGATACTGATAGCTGCCTTGAGGTAGTGTTTATCCAGAACATCTGGTAATAAAGGCAGTAGTGGGAGGGGGAGATTATCGACGCAATAAAATCCTAAATCTTCCAGAATCCGCAATGCGACTGTTTTTCCCGAACCAGAACGACCGCTGACAATAAAGAATTCCATCTAGATCCTTATTAACATCAGGAGGTGATAATGCGATATATTTCATCATCACTATCAGCCTGGCGCAACTGTTTACAGACGGTTTTATCATGTAATTTTTCAGCGACGGCAGCAAGGATTTTTAAGTATTGTTTATTTTCATCATCGGGTACGAGTAAAGCAAAAAGAAGATCAACGGGCTGTTTGTCAATCGCATCAAAACTGATGGGGTCAACACAGTGAATAAATACAGCTGTTGGCGGATTATCATCACTGACTCGTCCATGAGGGATGGCTATCCCCTGGCCGATACCTGTACTGCCTAATTTTTCACGGTTAAACAGACTGTCAAAAATATCTTTTTCTGGTACGCCCAGTTTATCGGCAGCTAATTCGCTGATAATTTCCAGAGCTCTTTTTTTTGACTGGCAAGTAACAGCATGACGAGTGCAGTTCTTGCTTAAGACTTGAATTAGTTGCATAACATTAGTGTTTGTTTACGGTTTTTTCTTTGTGTTTAATAAGTTGGCGATCCAACTTATCAAGGAGCACATCTATGGCCGCATACATATCAGATTGTTCTGCGCTGGCGTGAATATCGCCTCCAGCGATATGAAGCTTAGCCTCGGCTATATGACTTAATTTTTCAACAGTGAGGACGACATAAGCATTGTTGATTTGGTCATAATGGTTTTCCAGTTTTGCAAATTTATTTTGAACATACTCACGTAATGAATGTGTGATCTCGATATGATGACCGGTTAAATTGATCTGCATAACTTCATCCTTTTCCTTTGGCGCACTTTATATCAGGCTCTTGCGCTGATTGGAAGGTGGTATTGACAATGATTCACGATATTTGGCGATAGTCCGTCTGGCAACTTTGATTCCCTGGTCAGCTAAAACATCAGCAATTTTGCTATCACTCAAGGGCTTAGCTGTATTCTCGGCTGCAATTAATTTTTTAATTAAGGCCCGAATTGCTGTGGATGAACATTCCCCGCCACCTTCAGTATTTACATGGCTTGAAAAGAAATATTTTAGTTCAAAAATTCCCCGGGGGGTGTGCATATATTTCTGTGTTGTTACCCTTGAAATTGTCGATTCATGCATTTCTACTGCTTCTGCAACATCATTAAGAACCATGGGTTTCATGGCTTCATCACCGTATTCAAAAAAAGCTTGTTGGTGACTGACAATACATTTTGCGACTTTTAGTAGTGTTTCATTTCGACTTTCAAGACTTTTAATAAACCATTTAGCTTCTTGGAGATGAGAACGGATAAACTGGCTATCATCGCTATTACGAGAGTTTCGGCTTAATGCTGCATATTGAGCGTTAACTCGAAGTTTAGGCACTGCATCTGGGTTAAGTTCAACAACCCATTTTCCATTTTTTTTACTGACGGATACATCTGGAATGACATATGCGGCCTGGCTGGTTGTGATTTGATTTCCAGGTCGAGGATCAAGAGACTGAATAAGTCGCATGACCTGCGCAAGCTGTTCTTCCTTGAGTTTGGTTTTGCGAGATAGTGTACGGTAATCGCGATTACCGAGTAGATCGATGTGATCACTGACAATTTGTTTGGCTTGTTCTAACCAAGGCGTATCAGAGGAAAACTGTTCGAGCTGTAATAGCATACATTCTTGCAGTGAGCGGGATGCGATACCCAGAGGATCAAAATGTTGGATCCGTTTAATCACCGTTTCAACTTCACCTGTGGTGATATCTTGATCTTCATTCATGAAGCCTTCAAGTAATTGCTCTGCGTTTTGGGTTAAATATCCAGATTCATCAATGGCATCAATGATGGAAAGTGCAATCGCATGATCTGTTTCACTAAATGGTGTCAGGTTTAGTTGCCAGAGCAGGTGGTCTTGTAGTGACTCAGATGTTTCGCCCTGATATATATGCTCATTGTCGTCGGGTATGGGGGCTGCGGGTGCTGATGAGGCGCTATACATTTCATCCCAGGTTGCGTCAACGGGGAGTTCATCTCCCATGGTTTCATTGCCAATGGCTTCGCTTGTCTCTACCTGGCTGCTATCGGCTGAAGCCGTTACGTTTTCTTCCTGGGCGCTTTGAGCTATATCTGTGTCTGAGGTTTCTTCTTGCGAATGTTCTTCAGTTTCTAGCAATGGGTTGGCATCCAGCGCTTCCTGAATCTCTTGTTGAAGATCCAGAGTTGAGAGCTGGAGCAACCTGATGGCTTGTTGTAACTGAGGCGTCATCGTCAGTTGTTGACCTAGACGTAACTGCAAAGCGGCTTTCATTAATGCATCTGATCCTTTTGTTGTTTAGCTCATCATCTTTGATATGACTAATATAATCACTATAGTTTGAATTGTTCGCCTAAATAAACCCGTTTTACATGTTCATTTGCCAGAACATGTTCAGGTGTCCCTGAGGCGATTAATTCTCCCTGACTGACGATATATGCATGTTCACAGACATCTAAAGTTTCTCTGACATTATGGTCTGTAATCAAGACCCCAAGGCCCCTGTCTTTCAGATGTTCAATAATTTTTTTTATATCAATAACTGAAATAGGATCAACCCCGGCAAACGGTTCATCTAATAAAATGAACTTAGGAGAAGCCGCAAGTGCCCTGGCTATTTCGGCTCGGCGCCGTTCGCCCCCGGACAAGCTTTGTCCAAGGCTCTTGCGAATGTGGCCAATGTGAAATTCATCGAGCAGTTCATCCAGAACTAATTGCCTTGCCCCTCTGTCTAAATCTTTACGTGTTTCCAGTACCGCCATGATGTTATCTTCAACGGATAACCGCCGAAAAATAGACGCTTCTTGAGGAAGATATCCGATTCCCATTCTGGCTCGCGAGTGCATTGCTTTAAGCGTAATATCCTGTCCGTCAATGCTGATTTGTCCATCATCTCTTGGAACCAGTCCTACGACCATGTAGAAAGTTGTTGTTTTACCTGCACCATTAGGTCCTAAAAGACCGACAATTTGACCGGTCTCAACCTGCAGGCTTACGTTTTTAACGACCTGTCGTTTTTTATAACTTTTGGCCAGGTTTTCTGCTTTTAGCAATGCCATAGATTTACTTCTGTTTTTTTATCTGCCGGACTTGCTGCGGTTCGAAAATCGTTGTGACATGTCCTTTTTTCCCACCGTCAGCAACCATTTCCTGTGTCTGAATGTTATAACGAATACTATTTCCTCTGACCAGACTTTCTTGTTGTTGTAGCTGAGCATTATCAGTCAGAGTAACAATTCGTGATTTTAATTCGTAGCGTACTTTATTTGCATGACCTTTTAGAAGTTTTCCATCATCCATACGTTGTTGAAACCGGGCTGGTTTGCCAACAGCGACCATGACTTCACTGCCTTTTTTCCCTGTCCCATAGACTGTCACACGGTCAGCTTCTAACTTTATAGAGCCTTGAGTTACCTTAACATGCTGGAAAAAAGTAACTTTGTTTTCTTTAATATTTACTTTCTGTTGATCGGCGTTGACAACAATTTTCTGGTTATAATCTGATTCCAGGGCATAACTGGACAGACTAAATGTCATTAAAGCTAAAAAAATCCAATTAATTTTCTTCATTATGATATACCGCGCTGATGTCCTTGAGCAGCGTGACTTCTTCTGTAGCCATACTGCCGTGCATACCTATTCCTGTTTGATCATATTGAGGACCACTCATCGTTACTTTTTTGTTGGTCCGCATCGTCTGCTGAGTTAAATTGACATGAAGTAATGGTGTCAGCAAATCCTGTATATAACCGTCATTGTTTAAGTTTTTTACAACAACATCCTGATTGAACGTCACTTTATTTTGCCGATAAGCTTTGGCTGTTCTGGAAACAATCTGCCAAATCGGTTTGTTTGGTCCCGGGTAAATCAAAATGCGCGGGGCGCGAAAGGTACTTGTTTGATCTTGTTCATAGTATTCCATGTTATCTGCATAGATTCGATATTGCACCAAGCCTAACTTATTATAACTGACCGTGTATAGATCACTGGCTGTAAAATCAGGGGTTTGTTGTGCCTGGTTTTGTTGTTTACCTTCATCTGTATGAAGATTTAACCATCCCCATGTCATCGTCGCACCTATGACTAGGGTCACAATGATTATGTTTTGACCATTCATAGACTCGTTCCTTGGAAATCATCTATTCCTCCTTGAGCTTGTAGCAATATATCACAGACTTCCCGGACTGCACCGTATCCTCCACAAATATGTGTCTGGTAGTCTGCATGCTGTACAACTAGAGGATGCGCATCTGCAACTGCAATCGAGAGCCCAACCTGACGCATGACCGCCAGATCAACTACATCATCCCCGATATATGCGGTTTGATTGGTTGACACCCCTGTTTTTTGGCGTAATTCGTTATAAGCTGATTCTTTATTGTCATATCCTTGAAAAATATATTGGACATTGAGATTTTTCATTCTTGATTCGACAATTTTGGAATTTCTACCAGTGATTACAGCAACTTCTATCCCATGGCGTAAAAGTGCTTTCACTCCGAATCCGTCGCGAGTGTGAAAACATTTAAGCTCTTCCCCCTGATTTCCCAGATAGATCCGACCATCAGAGAAAACTCCGTCAATATCACAAATGAGTAGTTTGATTTGTTGAGCCTGTTGCCATACCGATGGTTTTATTGGTCCATAAAGTGCATTTATTGATTCCTGATCCATTAGTACACTCCGGCTTGTAACAAGGAATGCATATTAAAAGCGCCTACCGGGGTTTCGTCCTCGGTGACAAATAATCCGTTGATGGATTTTTCTTTCATAAATTTTAATGCATCGAAGGCGAGCCAGTCAGGAGTGATGACTTTTGGCTTTTTGGTCATGACTTGACTGATTGGTGTTTCATGAATATCAGCCCGTTGATCAAGGATACGTCGAAGATCACCATCAGTGAACACTCCGACTAGTTTTTGCTCAGAGTCAATAACTCCTGTCATTCCCAGGCCTTTCTCAGACATAACTAATAGTGCTTCTCGAATACTTTGTTGGACATTTACCAGTGGTATTTCATCATCGGTAACCATGATATCCGGGACACTTAATAGCAATTTTTTCCCCAGGGCTCCACCAGGATGCGACATTGCAAAATCATTGGCAGTAAATCCTCTTTTCTCTAATAAGGCAACCGCGATTGCATCTCCCATCGCTAACGCTGCTGTGGTGCTTGCCGTAGGGGCTAATCCGAGAGGACAGGCTTCTCGTTCGACATTAATGTTTAAGTGCAGAGCAGCACCTCTTGCCATTGATGAACCAGGGTTGCTGGTTAAGGCAATGACCATAATATGCTGATGCTGTAGTGACGGATAAAGTGCCAGAATTTCTTTGGATTCACCTGAATTTGAAAGGGCTAGAACGATATCATTTTGACTGATCATTCCTAAATCGCCATGGCTTGCTTCACCGGGATGGACAAAAAAAGCGGGTGTACCTGTTGAGGCCAGAGTTGCAGCTATTTTTCGTCCAATATGGCCTGATTTTCCCATTCCGGTTACGATGACTTTTCCTTTACAGCTGGAAAGCTTCTGGCAGATTGACGTGAATTGCTTACCCAGATGTTGGTGTAGATTTTCTACAGCCTGGGCTTCCAAACTAATGACGCGTTGAGCGGATTTAATATAATCAAATGTCACAATGTTGCCTAAATCAAATGAAATTACCGATAACTATAAAAATAACATGAGTTGATAGCCAATAAATGTGGCTAATAATAGCCCCCCGGCAAATCGGTTGATTTGCCGGGGGCGAACTAATACGGCGAGAACCAAGATGGCAAAACTGGTCGCTAACATCCACCAGTAATCCCGGCTGAATGCATGAGGATCCACTTTTCCCGGAGCCAGTACACCGCATATAGATAAAACAACAAGCAGGTTGAAAATGTTCGAACCTATGATATTTCCCAGTGCCATATCGGCTTCTTTTTTGATGACGCTAACAATTGAAGCTGCGAGTTCCGGTAAGCTGGTGCCGATAGCTATAATTGTTAGTCCGATGACTAATTCACTAATTCCGAAATATCGGGCAATACTGGTAGCTGAATGGACTAAGTAATCAGAACTCATTGGTAACAGAATAAGTCCAAAGATTAACCAAAATAGAGCTTTACTGGTTTTAATCCGATTAGGAACTTCTGCTTCAAACTGAGCAATCATTTCATCTTCATCAATATGATCAACCTTTTTCCGATGTTGTTTTTGCGACTTCCAGGTTAGATATCCCATAAAGATGACAAATAGTGTAATTAGTATAAATCCATCTAAGCGGCTTAGGTAATTGTCATGGAGAAGATATCCTGTAACAATTGTTGCAATCAACATCAGTGGAATTTCCCGTCGTAGTGTTGAACTTCCGACTAGAATTGGTTTTAAGAGTGCTGTAACGCCCAGAACCAATGTTATATTTGTGATGTTAGAGCCGATGGCATTTCCTATTGCCGTATTGAGTTTTCCTCCAAGGGATGCCGTAGCTGAGACCATGATTTCAGGGGCGGATGAGCCCATAGCAACGATGGTCAGGCCAATAACCATGGGAGAAATCCCCAGGTTTCGGGCGATGGCGGCAGCGCCAAAGACAAATCGGTCAGCACTCCAGATCAACAATACGAAACTGGCAATTAAGATAGCAAATTCGATCAACATAAATTGGGGCTCAAGCCTTTTATCGAATAAATAAAACTTGCATTGTCGGTATTTTAACGTGAAAAGGGAAGAGTTAAGCTTGAGTCGTTCTTAATGAACCCATAAAATAGACAATTCTATCTAACTTATTAGGTATCTCATATATGACCGAAAATGTTATTGAAGTCAAGGGGTTGACTTTTTCTCGCGGCTCTAGACGCATTTTCGACTCGATAGATCTGAATTTTCCCAAAGGTAAAATCACTGCAGTACTTGGGCCAAGCGGAACAGGTAAAACAACGTTGCTTCGGTTACTGGGTGGGCAATTGGTTCCTCAATCCGGGGAAGTGGTGTTTGCAGGGCAAAAAATTCATCAACTGAATCGGCAAAATCTTTACCAGCTCCGTAAGCGAATGGGGATGTTGTTTCAAAGTGGTGCATTGTTTACTGATTTAAGTGTTTTTGACAATGTTGCTTTCCCGCTGCGTGAGCATACTAATCTACCAGAGACAGTATTACGTAATTTAGTTTTGATGAAACTGGAGGCGGTTGGCTTAAGAGGGGCCGCCGAGCTGATGCCTTCGGATTTGTCTGGCGGAATGGCTCGCCGTGTTGCATTGGCCAGAGCGATTGCTTTAGAGCCTGAAGTGATTATGTATGATGAACCTTTTGTGGGACAGGACCCTATCACTATGGGGGTTCTGATTAAGTTAATCAGTCATCTTAATCAGGCGTTAAAGTTAACATCAATTATTGTCTCTCATGATGTTGATGAGGTATTGAGTATTGCTGACTATGTTTATGTGATTGATCAGGGAACAATTCTTGCCCATGGCGATGTTCCGACTGTTCGTGCCAGCGATGAACCCCATTTACAGCAATTCTTGCAGGGGTTAGCGGATGGGCCTGCTGCATTTCATTATCCCGCTGAACCTTATCTGGAGTCACTCAAATCATGATAGTTGATATCATTGCGCAGTTAGGTGCAAATGCGACACGACGCATTGCAAGTTTCGGTCGGGCTGGTTTGATGCTGTCTCAGGCTATTTTTGTCAAACCTGAGTCAAAATTATGGCGAAATAGTTGGCGCCAGATTTATCCTGTCGGTGTTCAATCATTGCTGATTATTCTGGTTTCAGGCCTTTTTATCGGCATGGTTTTAGCCTTACAAGGCTATAATATCTTAGTTAAATTTGGTGCAGAAACAAGTCTGGGACCATTAGTTGCACTTGCTTTATTGCGAGAGTTAGGGCCAGTTGTAACGGGGTTATTGTTTGCAGGACGAGCTGGTTCAGCTTTAACGGCTGAGATAGGCTTGATGAAGGCTACAGAGCAATTGAGCAGTATGGAAATGATGGCGGTTGATCCATTAAAGCGTGTGATAGCTCCCCGGTTTTGGGCCGGAGTTATTAGTATGCCGTTGCTTGCTATGTTGTTTAATCTGGTTGGAATTTGGGGGGGATACCTTGTCGGAGTCCGCTGGCTTGGTGTCGATGACGGTAACTTTTGGTCAATTATGCATTCGAATGTCGACCTTGTTAGTGACATCGGAAACGGATTTATTAAAAGTATTGTTTTTGCGATTGCAGTAACGTGGATTGCTTTATTTAACGGATATGATGCCAAACCGACATCGCAGGGAATCAGTCAGGCTACCACACGTAGTGTCGTTCATTCGTCATTAGTCGTGCTCGGGTTGGATTTTATTTTAACAGCACTAATGTTTGGAAATTAAGCATGAAAGTAGATAAAACAGAGTTTGGTGTGGGGCTTTTTCTATTGCTTGGTCTTATTGCTATATTGATTCTGGCTATCAGAATTGCCGATGATGACTTAATAAGTAATGGTGATAGTTATACGGTTTACGCCAATTTTGACAATATTGGTGGGTTAAAAGTTCGATCGCCTGTGAAGGTCGGTGGGGTTGTTGTTGGTCGTGTTGATGCCATTAGTTTAGAGCCTAAAACACTCATTCCCCGGGTGACGCTGAGGCTATATAAAAAATATGGTGAATTTCCAGAAAACAGTACGGCACGAATTTTAACTGCTGGGCTGTTGGGGGAACAATATATTGGTTTGACACCAGGGTTTAATATGCCAGGTGAACCTGCTTATAACTTAAAGAATGGTGACACGATTGAGGATACTAAGTCTGCGATTATTCTTGAAGATTTAATTGGTCAATTTTTATACTCAGCATCAGGAAAAAATAAATAATGATGAAATTACTGCGTTGGGCATTGTTTGGGCTGGCTGCATTATGCTGGTCAACTGTTAGTGTTGCTAAACCAGCATCAGAGTTAGTGAAAAATAATCCTACAGAGAATCCATACAAAACTATGCAGCAAGTAGTTCAGCAGGTTTTTCCTAAATTGAGGAAATTACATGATGAAAAGCAACTGACTCCAGAGAAAACTCGACGCATTATTTTACATTATGTCATGCCTTATATTGATTACCGCTATTCAGCGTATATGGTCATTGGACGTAGTTTACCTAAAACGACTAAGGCTCAAAGGGAACGCTTTGTTAAGGCGTTTTATACCTATTTAGTCAATACTTATTCAGAAGTGTTAGGTCGTTATGATCAGCAAAAAGTTGTGATTGAACGACCTAGAGGATATGTGAATGGTCAGCGTGTGATGACGGTTCCGGCTAAAATTATCCAGCAGGGGCGTCCGTCGATTCATTTGCAGTTTAAGTTTCGTAAATTACGCCGGGAGCACGCATGGCTGGCTTACGATATGATAGCTGAAGGTGTTAGTTTACTCTCAGCTAATCAGTCGGAAGTGGGTGGCTTGATCCAAAGGAAAGGTATCGATACTGTTTCAAATTTGCTTGAAAATAAACAGATCAAGGTTCAGTCATCGCAGAACGAACGCGAATAGGAATGTGTTTTATGGATACAGGTACTTTTGAATGTTTAGAGAATGGAACAGTCAGATTGAGTGGTTGCTGGACTGATAAGACAGTTAGTCAACAATGGGATTTGTTATTAACTCGTCAAGTTACCTGTTTTGACCTTGAGCAGATAACGCACATTGACTCTGCTGGTTTAGCCGCTATCATCACGATCCTCATGATGCAGGAAGACGTTCGTTCACTTGATATTCGTCATTGCCCAGCATCGATGCAACCATTATTGGCGTTATATGGTTTAGAGCCATATCTTGCTTAAGTTTCTTATAACCGGTAAACCGTGGAGTAGCAGTTAATATGCAACCGGAACAGATTAAAGGAATCTTACAGGCAGTATTGGATTTAGATGAACTGCATGTAAAAGGGGAAGATGGCCATTTTGAAGTCATTGCTGTAGGCAATGTCTTTAACGATTTATCTCGTGTGAAAAAACAACAGGTCATCTATGGACCATTAGCCGAATTTATTGCTGATAATACGATTCATGCTCTATCGATTAAAGCTTATACACTGAATGAATGGGAAAAGGCAAAACGGTTTGGCTAAATGTGATCTGGGGTATGCAATGGATAAATTTATAATAGAGGGTGGTTGTCAACTTAATGGTGAAGTGACAATCTCCGGGGCTAAGAATGCTGCTCTGCCTATCGTGTTTGCTACTTTGTTAAGCGAGCATGAAGTTATGCTCCATAATGTACCTGAATTAAAAGACATCTGTACGAGCTGTGAAATATTAAGAGTGACCGGTCGAGATGTGTGTTTTTCTGAGAATCAACTGAGAATTCTGCCGGGAAAAGCTACTTCATATGAAGCCCCATATGAACTTGTGAAAAAAATGAGAGCTTCAATTTTAGCTCTGGGCCCTCTTTTAGCTCGTTATGGTCAGGCAAAAGTGTCTTTACCTGGCGGTTGTGCTATCGGGGCTCGCCCGGTTGATCTGCATATCCAGGGGTTATTACAGATGGGGGCAGACATTAGTGTTGAGGATGGTTATATCAATGCCCATGTTGATGGACGTCTGAAAGGTGCTCACATTCTAATGGATGTTGTCAGTGTAACCGGTACAGAAAATTTGATGATGGCTGCAGTTTTAGCTCAGGGGCAGACCATTATTGAAAACGCGGCAAGAGAACCGGAGGTTGTTGACTTAGCTGGTTTTCTGATTTCTCTTGGTGCTGATATTCAAGGTGCTGGCACAGATAAACTGGTGATTAATGGTGTTGATGTACTGCATGGTGGAGAATACCGGGTTTTGCCTGATCGAATTGAAACCGGAACTTTTTTGGTGGCAGCTGCTGTTACAGGAGGCTATGTCCGGTGTCTGAATACCGATCCATCTTCTTTAGATGCTGTAATTCTTAAATTGCGGGATGCCGGTGCTAATGTCACAATGGGTGATGATTGGATTGAGTTGGATATGCGCCATCAGCAGTTAAAGGCTGTTAATGTAATAACTGCTCCATACCCAGCTTTCCCAACGGATATGCAGGCGCAATTTACATTATTAAATGTACTTGGCAAAGGATGTGGCCGGATCACGGAAACGATTTTTGAGAATCGTTTTATGCATGTCCCTGAATTAATCCGAATGGGGGCACAGATCGATCTGGAAGGAAATACTGCCATTTGCCAACCGACCGAATATTTGAGTGGTGCCCAGGTTATGGCCACAGATCTTAGGGCATCGGCAAGTTTAGTGATTGCTGGTTTAGTCGCTAAGCATGAGACTACTGTTGAGCAAATTTATCACATTGATCGCGGATACGAACATATCGAACAAAAGCTTGCCAATTTGGGAGCCCGAATTATGCGTGTTAAAGGAAATGAAGCTATTGCCTAAAATGGTAATATCTTTCTCAGTTTGTATCTAACCCAGCTTGCGAGGATGAATATTGTAAGCTGGTTTGATAGAACACTTTTTTAACGGCCATATAGTTTTAATTTCTTACAAAGAGAGCTTTTATCTCTATTTGTAGTTTGGCTACCTTTGTGATGATTTATTTCCCGTCCCCGGGGTTTTAAGCTCCCCAATGTGTAATTTTAATTGGTGCTGTTTTTTGTTGCGTAAAATAGTGAGTGTCATTAATGTGCCAGGTTTGGTCTCAGCGACTAAATCCATGGCTGTTTTCGCTGAGAAGACCTCTTTTTGATTCATTTTTATGATAATGTCACCTGAGCGTAAACCAGCTCTTTGGGCAGGGCCGTTAAGCTCCACTTTTTCCACTAACAAACCATGATTTACATGTAGATGAGTAACTTTTGCTAGCCCTCTGGTGATATTTTTTGCATCCACTCCCATGTATCCTCGGACAACTCGCCCATATCGAATCAAACTTTCCATAATTCGTTTGGCTAAATGATAAGGGACAGCAAAGCTGATACCGTAGGTATCACTGTTACGATTTAGATGATAAGCCGCCGTGTTAATACCCACTAACTGACCTTCCGTATTTACGAGCGCTCCGCCTGAATTTCCCCGATTAATGGCCGCATCTGTCTGAATGAAATCTTGTCGGCCACTAGCGCTCATTCCATTGCGGCCAGTTGCTGAAATAATTCCTTGTGTAACAGTTTGTCCCACATTGTAAGGATTGCCAATTGCTAATACGACATCTCCGACTTGTGTATGCAGGTGAGCGTTCTGAGGAATAACCGGAAGCGGTTCTTTGGCATCTATTTTGAGAACTGCTAAATCTGTCATGAGGTCACTGCCAACCAGTTCTGCAATGAAAATCCGACCATCTTGTAAGGCAACAATGATTTGGTCTGCATTGGCAATGACGTGCAGATTGGTCAGTATGTACCCTTGGGCATTCATGATAACCCCGGAGCCTAAACTGGCGCTGGTAACGGTCGGGGATTTATTTTCAAGGTGGCTACTTTGAAAACTACGTGTGTAAATATTTACTACGGCAGGAGCCGCTTTCCTAGCAGCACTTGCGAAGCTAATAATGCTAGGGGACGACGAATGAACCCAGTTAAAAAAAGATGATCCTTTTTGTAAGCTAGGAAAAACAATAAGAAAAACGACAGCGATAGTTAGCCCAAGGCCAATGGCTTTAAATATATATTTGATCATGAAGGCAAAACTTAGCTATACCGATAACTTATTAGGATAGCAGTGTCAGTCTTTCAATACCACTAGTAGGTGAAAAAGGGGTCATAGTATGTGACCCCGTATGAGTAATCTTGCTTAGTTAAAGATCAGGTATAATGAAGTATTTCCACGTTGAATATTCAGCGCAAGGATATCCGGTTTACTACCGAGAACTTTTCTCAAATCACTGAGATTGTGTACCCGGCGTTTGTTGATACCCACAATGATGTCTCCTTTACGAAGTCCCCGGGCGGCTGCGATACTATTTTTCTTCACTTGAGTGACTTCAACACCTTTAACCCGGCCATTTACAGTGTTGCTCAGTGTTGCACCTTCGAGGGCTTGGGTGATACTGTCCGCTTGAACATTCTGGTTTTTCGCTCTTTGTAAAACAGCATGGAAATTGAGTCGTTTACCATCGCGGATGATGCCCAGAGTTACTTTTGCACCAGCCCCCTCTGTTGCTATTTTAGCCCGTAGCTCTGCAAAACTATGGATTGGCTGGCCATTTAACTCAACGATGATATCACCTGGTTTTAAGCCCGCTTTATGCGCAGCGGAATGAGGCATGACCTGGTTAACAAACGCACCATGCTGGATATTGCTGCCAAAAGCTTTTGCCAGATTGGGAGTTAATTGACCCCCCATAACGCCGAGTACCCCTCTTCGAACTTCACCATATTTGAGGAATTGATGGACGAGGTTTTTAACCATATCAGAAGGAATTGCAAAACCGATCCCGATATTTCCTCCTCCAGGAGCTAGGATCGCTGTATTAATCCCGATGAGCTGACCTCTAAGGTTAACTAAAGCGCCACCTGAATTCCCACTGTTGATTGCTGCATCTGTCTGGATGAAGTTTTCGTAATTTTCGATGTTCAGGCCACTACGCCCTAATGCACTAACAATCCCTGATGTGACGGTTTGTCCAAGACCGAATGGATTTCCGATAGCCATGGTGAAGTCACCAACTCTTAGCTTATCTGAATTAGCTATTTCTATTTGATGCAGGTGCTTAGCTTTAATTTGCAAAAGTGCAATATCGCTCATGCGATCTGACCCCAAAACTTTTGCTTTATACTGACGACCATCCTGCAATGTAACTTCAATCTTATTTGCATCACTGATGACATGATAGTTAGTGACAATATAACCATGTTTGGCATCGATAATGACCCCTGAACCTAGGCCTCTGAAAGGTGTTTTTTGTGGGCCTGCATTTCCTTGTTGTTGACCAAAAAAGAACTGAAATAATTCTGGAACTTGCTGTCTGGTTAATTTTTCTCCAGCAACAGAAACGCTGACAACGGCTGGCGTTACTTTCGCTACGATGGGGGCGAGACTGGGCATTTGCTGCCCTTCGACAGCTTTCGGAAGTTGATGGGCGATCACGGGGGTAGTGGAAAGGCCGAGAGTCAATGCGAGAGCAATAGGGGCAAGACGCATGCTTAACTTCTTCATTATGAGAAAGCTCCTGTATGATATATCGTTATTGAGTAAACGATAACAAAAAAATTTTCATGGTTACAAAAGGATTCGACCAGTCAAATTGAAATTTGTTCAGTCTTTTTATCATTCCAGTTCGTTTATCGCTTACTATAATTCGGACTGCTTGCTAATAATCCTGAAGGTTGATTGGAATAATCTTTTGGGGGACTGGATGGTTTCGGCTCGTCACAATTTTGGGAATCAGCGGCTGATGTCAAAAGTGCTGATTCTTCAAATAACAGTGATTTTTCATTTTCAGAGCTCATCAATACTTGGGCCTGTTCAGCCATATGTTGATGAATTTGCTGATATTGCTGGGCTAAATTTTCAAGTAGTTGGGCACTGGTATTGAAATGCTCGTTTACTTGTTCTCGGTATGCGTTGAGTTCCTTACGGCTTTGCTCCAGTTGTTCTTTTAAGTCGTTAGGGTTGTTTTTTTGGGATCGGCTGATCAGTCGAGCAACAATAAAACCCAACAGGATTCCGATTCCTATTAAAATCATATTATGGATTGAATTCATAAATTAACCTATCCTCATTGCTATCTCGATTAATATAGCTGTTCTGATTTCTAGTCAGCCTGTTTTTTGACCACTTATGTCATCTTGAATGATTCAACAGGCTTAAACTTGGATGAATCCATTACTTAAATGGTTATCATTACGTAACGCAAAAACATTTACGTTATAGCGATGTTTCCAATGTTAAGTCTGGGTTAATTAATATATAATTTTTCGATGCTTTATTTTCCTCCAATCTTTCTTTTAACTTGATGAATTTTCAGATATGACACCACAACAGCGTTACTTGAATGATGTACAAACCCAATTAATTATAGCGGATCAAGGCCAAGAGCGAGCAGTTCAAGCTCTTGATAGGTTATACCATGAGTTTGAAGATAAACCAGGTAATGCTCCCAGAAAAGCATTTTGGCTGTTTGATAAAAAAATAACTAAGGCTAAAGATCCTGTATGGGGTGTTTATATGTGGGGAGGCGTAGGCCGGGGGAAAACATATCTGATGGATTTGTTTGTGGAATGTTTACCTCAAGATTGCGTATTGCGGTTGCATTTTTATCATTTTATGCAGCAAGTCCATCAGCAGCTAACTTCCTTACAGGGGGAAAAAAATCCACTTCAGCTGATTGCTCAGAATATTGCCAAGAAAACAAGACTGATTTGTTTTGATGAATTTTTTGTTTCTGATATTACAGACGCAATGTTATTAGGAACTTTATTTGAGGCGCTATTCAAAGAAGGGGTTGGATTAGTTGCAACATCAAACATTCAGCCGGATCAGCTCTATCACAATGGCTTACAGCGCAGTCGCTTTTTACCGGCAATTGCTCTGATTGAGAAACATTGTGAAGTGATTAATGTTGATGGGGATACGGATTATCGATTACGAACATTGATTCAGGCTGATTGCTATCACTGGCCTTTAGATGAAAACTCAAAAGTTCACTTGGAAAAAGCTTTTTTAGAGTTGACTCGCGATATGCCTGTGGCAGGTCAGTTTGAAATTGCTGGCCGGCAAATTGATTATTTGGGTAAAAGTGATGGTGTGCTTTATATTTCGTTTCAGGCTCTTTGTCAGAGCGCCAGAAATAGTCAGGATTATATAGAGATAGCAAGCCGTTTCCATACTGTTATCCTGGCTCAGCTTCCTGCCTTGGACGATTCTCTTAATGATGCAACCCGACGTTTTATTACGGTTGTTGATGAATTTTATGAGCGCCATGTCGCGTTGTTAATAAGTGCAGAGTGTTCATCTGATTTGCTCTATCAGGGAAAACGCCTAGCGTTTGAATTTGAGCGTTGTCAGTCTAGAATGCAAGAGATGCGTTCGGAACAATATCTACATTTACCTCACAAGGTGTAAACATAAGTAGAAATGGTGGATTTTTCTGCAAATTAAGGATGATATTTCATCTTACTTTGCCTATAATAGATCCGCCCACGTTACCAGCTGTCGATATGGCAGCGTAATAATTTTTTTCAGCAACCTTACTCGAAGGGGTAAAAGGGTGCTATTTTGTGCTTGCTTAATGGGTAAGTGATCTTGTAACAGTTTTTTGGGTTATTTATACAAATGAAAACTTTTGTAGCAAAGCCAGAATCGGTTAAACGTGAATGGTTCGTTGTTGATGCTGAAGGTAAGACTTTAGGTCGTTTAGCAACAGAGATTGCGTCTCGTCTGCGTGGTAAACATAAACCAGAATATACTCCGCATGTTGATACTGGCGATTATATTATCGTAATCAATGCAGAGAAGGTTGCGGTTACCGGCAATAAAGTGAAAGGTAAAGTTTACCATTCGCATACTGGTTATCCAGGTGGTCTGAAATCAATCACTTTTGAAAAATTGATTGAAAAAGCGCCTGAGCGTGTGATTCAGTCTGCAGTAAAAGGTATGTTGCCAAAAGGTCCTTTAGGCCGTGCAATGTTCCGTAAACTGAAAGTATTCGCCGGTCCTGAGCATACTCATGTCGCTCAGCAACCACAGATTTTAGACATTTAAGTTACGGAATAAGATAATGGCTGAGAATCAATACTACGGCACAGGCCGACGCAAAAGCTCAACTGCTCGTGTTTTTTTGAAAGCAGGTAGCGGTAACATTAAAATTAACAAACGTTCGCTGGATACTTATTTTGGCCGCGAAACAGCTCGTATGGTTGTTCGTCAACCTCTCGAACTGGCAGAACTGTTGGAAAAAGTAGATCTTAATATTACTGTCAGCGGTGGTGGTATTACAGGTCAGGCAGGGGCTATCCGTCATGGTATTACCCGTGCTTTAATTCAGTATGATGAAACATTACGTGGTGAATTGCGTAAAGCGGGTTATGTTACTCGTGATGCTCGTCGTGTTGAACGTAAGAAAGTTGGCTTGCATAAAGCGCGTAAACGTCCTCAATACTCGAAACGTTAATTTTTCGATATTACGGTATGTTTTATATATAAGGCCCGGATTTCCCGGGCTTTATTCTATGTTATCTTCTATCCTCTGTGCATTTTGAAAATCTTCTCCCCTAAACCTTATGAAATTTGATACAATCAGAGATTGACATATCTTGATCGGCATATGCTTAGCTTGGAACAGGAGTACCCTGCCATTAAGCCTATCCGTGTTTTATTTGAAATTCGTTGAATGAAGGTTTTGGAGGGTTCAATGGCTGTTGCTGCTAACAAGCGCTCAGTAATGACACTGTTTTCAGGTTCTAATGATCTATATAGTCATCAGGTTCGGATTGTATTAGCCGAAAAAGGAGTGAGTGTCGATATTAATTATGTTTCGGCTGATTTTCTTCCTGAAGATTTGATTGAACTTAATCCTTATAATAGCGTTCCCACGTTAGTTGATAGAGAGCTGGTTTTATATCAAGCTCAAATTATTATGGAATATTTAGATGAGCGTTTCCCTCATCCTCCTTTGATGCCTGTTTATCCGGTTGCTCGTGGTTCCAGCCGTTTGATGATGCATCGAATTGAAAATGATTGGTATTCATTGGTAAAACGCATTCAAAATGATGACAATGCTAATGAAGCCCGTCAGGAGCTGAAAGAAAGCCTGCTGGCTCTTTCTCCTATATTTGCTGAATATCCATTTTTTATGAGTGAAGAATTTAGCTTGGTTGATTGTTATATGGCTCCATTATTATGGCGGTTGCCTACATTGGGTATTGAATTAACCGGGCCAAATGCTAAATCAATCAAAACTTATATGTTGAAGATGTTTGAGAGAGATTCGTTTCAAGCTTCATTAACAGAAGTTGAACGTGAGCTTAGAACAGGTCCATTGAATTAATATGAGTGAAATGACGCCCAATCGACCTTATTTGCTGCGTGCATTTTATGATTGGTTGTTGGACAACCAATTAACACCTCATTTAGTTGTCGATGCGACTAAATCGGGTGTAGAGGTTCCGCAGCAGTTTATTCAAAATGGTCAGATTGTTTTAAATATCTCTCCGACGGCGGTTGGTCAATTTCATATGGGGATGGATGATGTGAGCTTTAGTGCTCGTTTTGGAGGTGTTCCTCATCAGGTTTATATTCCTCTTGGGGCTGTTCTGGCTATATATGCCCGGGAAAATGGCGCAGGTACAATGTTTGAACCAGAACCTTTCTATGATGAGCAGGATAAATTGCAAACTAAAGCTGAAGATCCTAAAGCTGTGCTACATACAGTGGATGAATCAGGTGAGGGTAAACTGGATGATCATGAGCCGCCAACTCCTCCAACAAAAGGCAAACCATCATTGCGGGTCATTAAGTAAACGACTCATAGTATAAGGTTGTTTTGAGATAGAGGCCCACATTGGTGGGCCTTATTTTATAAGGAAGAAGGCGTTTTCGATATGATTTTAAAGAATTTGATGACCCGACTGACCCCGCTTGTATGACGGGCTATATCGATAGCTGTATCAGCTTCGCTTTTGGTTACGACTCCGATTAAGAATACTTCGCTATTTTCTGTGATGACCTGAATTTTTCCTGGTAGGATTTTTTTATTAGTATAAATCTGGGCTTTGATTTTTGTTGTGATCCAGCTATCCCGAGCCCGGGTAGATAATGATGATGGTTCGGCCAAACGGATTTCGTTAAATACTTTTTTTACACCGGAAACATGTTTAGCAATGTTAACAATTTCATTTCGTTGTTCTGGTGTTGGCGTTTGCCCGACAATTAAAGCCTGGCCTTCTTGCACGATGATCGATAAATTGCTCTCATTCCATAGTTTTTTATGGTCACCAAGTGTTTGTGTGATACGTATATCTAAGGTTTTATCGTCTATCTGAGTACCTATAGTCCGGTTGTCCCGGGCAGTATCGGCAGCAATGCCAGCACCGACGGCAACGACTCCAGCAGCGCATCCTTGCAGCAAAAATGCCGTTATGATCACGACTGGTAGTACTTTTTTCATAGTTGAATGCCTATTTCTCCGGTTAGTTGTCCTGACGCGGGAAGAGTATATGGTCGACTAAATCACATAAACTATTTAGCGTCAGATGATGAACTTCATAAATTCGTATGCTTTGGTCAGATGGAACCCTTATTTCAACGTCTTGTTGGCTTAATAAACCTGCCATAATGCCGCCATCTTTACCTGTGAGTGAAATAATTGTCATGTCCCGGTTGACTGCAGCTTCTAATGCTTTAATCAAATTGCGTGCATTACCATCGTCTGAAATAGCAATTAATACATCTCCGGCCTGACCAAGAGCCCGAATCTGTTTTGCATAAATATCATCAAGGGCTCCGTCATCTGCAATCGCGCTTAGTAGTGGCATATCACAGCATAATGAGAGTGCGGGTAAGCTAGGGCGTTCTGCTTCAAAACGGTTGACTAGCTGGCAGCTGAGTAAATGGGCTAAGCTTGCAGCAATGCCATTGCCACAAGCGAGTATTTTGTTGCCGTTTAGCAGACTATGAGCAATCATTGTTGCTCCTTTTTCTATGCTGTCAGGCAAAGCTTCGGCAGCAGCAATATTCGTTTGAATATTTTCTCGGAAGATCTTTTTTATTCGTTCTTGCATATTTACTCCCCAAATGCGTTTTTTATCCAACGGATTTGGTCGGTTTCTTGTTCAATTGCTATGATATCAAATCGTAATGCCTGATGCGCTGGATTTAGTTTTTGTTGTTGCATGAAACAGTAAGCTGCATGGAGGAGATGCTTTTGCTTCTTAGTCGTTACACTTGCTAATGCACCTCCGAACTGACTATTCTTTCGAATTCGGACTTCAACAAAAACCAGGTGAGATGAATCACGGGCAATAATATCAAGCTCACCACCTTTACAGTAATAATTCCTCTGGAGTATCTTTAAGCCACGTTTGCGCAAATAGCGACACGCATTATTTTCAGCTATATTTCCTTTTTGTCGTCGATTTCCCTCAGAGCTTTCATTTTTAGAAGTTTTGTTAAAGAGGTTCCAGGTGACCATTTCGATATTGGCTCCAAATCAATCGTCTCTTAATTGTGCCATTTTCTTTGACACCGAGTATGCCTGTTAGTCCCTGTACATGATAATCCTTAAATCCCCTCATTTGTTGTAAATGAGGGAGGATATGATATGCGTCGTATCCCATGGCATAGAGTAATTTGTCGGTATCATTGGCTTGTGGCCATAGCTGGGTGAATCGTGTTGCGTTGGGGGCATATTGATTCAATAGCCATGGAACTTCACTAATCATCATGCCATCTAGCTCAGTATTATTGACGTTAGACTGCTGAGTTCTCGAGCTCCCGTATAAATGGAGTGAACTGGCGAAAGGGCTAATCGTGACACTAATAAATGGAACAATCAATTTCGTTTCAAGGTTGTTCGCAACAATATAAACGGCACTACTATCACGACGGGAACGTACTTCTGCTTTGATATTACGTCCTAATAATCGTCTGATTTGTTGGATCCGGATAATGCTCTGGTTCGTTTTTAGCATTTGTCTTACAGAATTTTGCAAATTATCTTTACTGTAAAAAGTGATATCCGGAGCATCTTTGTTCTCTTTTTTCCACACATTAGAGAAACTTATCGCCATTCGATGTCCGATATCTGTATCCGGGACAAACAGTAATGGATGATGTTCATCATCCTGAAGCATTTGCTGTGCTGCTTGGGCTGCTTCGGTTTGTGGATCGAGTGATAGGCTATAAATATCACGACTGTTTTGTGTCGCTTGAGGGCGATTGTCGATATCGTTAAGAGCAAGCCAAGGGAGCGTAACCTTCAGTTGTGCATACGCTTTGACATTAGACTTAAGAAGTGGACCTATGACAAAATCACAATCAGACTGATGAATTTTTGCTTCAATTGTCGATACGGGTTGTTCATTGGTATCGAAAAAGGTGAGTTGCGGTTTGTCTCTGCCTTTCTGACTTAAGTCACTATAGGCCGCAAGTATTCCGTCTTGGATGCGTTGTCCACTCTGTGCAAAATGGCCTGATAAAGGTAAAAGTATTGCAATATGAGTCGGGTTATATAATTTGCTTTGAAGAGCTTTACTGAGTTGCCCTTGAACAAAATGAATGGCTGGATTATTTGGATAAGCTTGCTTCCATTGATCAAGTTTTTTTAATAGTTGTTGAGGGCTGTTAACAGGTTCGTTGCTAATGGCAATTAACTCTAAGTAACCATTAAGCATGTTATTGCCAGGTTGTTCATAACTTCTGAGTGTGAAACTATCAATCGGCTTTAATAGATCCCATATCTGTTTTCTATTGGCTTGTCGCTGTGCTTCATTCAGAAATGAATTGAGTGATATCAGTGCGCTTGCGGCAGCAATGGGATGTTGCTGACTGACATTTAACTGAGCTAATTTTTGATAGTAAGTTCGCCAATAGTCATCCGGAAGTTGCCAGTGGGCAGGGAAATGAAGTGTCTTAAGTGCTTGTTCCTGATGTTGATTGAGTTCAGAGGCGTAAGCGCTAACAAGTAGCCAGGCGGCGTGCTGTCGCTCTGTTGCAGCTGATTTTTGTAGCGTTTGCAAGAGCTGTTGCCCTTTGCCCATTTGGCCATGTTCCAGATAAGCTTTAGCTGCCAGAAGTTGCCAGTCAAATTTATATTGGCTTTTGGCTCGTTTGGCTTGCGTCAGATAATCGTTTGGTGGATATACTAGCAGACCTGTTATAGTCGGTGGTATTACATCAGTTTTGAGTGGTCGTAGCTGATTGGATGTACAGGCACTGAGGAAGACAAGGCAAGCCATCAGATAATAACTGTGCCAGGACAACGGTCTTTTCATGTAAACTCACCTATATTTGTGCTTGAGTATGGGATGGGCATACGAATGTTATATATCAGTATGTTATCTTAAAATTCTGATTCTAAATAATCCAGTTTTGTCAGCTGGCATTGTACCTTACTCTGGTTTTCATTACAGTTGGCTCAAAGATATGTAAGGACCAGGCCAAAATGACGGCAAGTGGAATTTTATACATTGTAGCAACTCCTATTGGAAATATGTTGGATATTACGCAACGAGCACTTGATACGTTGCGTCAGGTTGATTTAATTTGTGCTGAAGATACAAGGAATACGGGTCGTCTATTACATCAATACGATATTCATACTCCTTGTAGCGCTTTTCATGACCATAATGAACAGCAAAAAGCTGTGTTTATGTTAGAGAAATTACAGGCAGGAATGAATTTAGCATTAGTGTCTGATGCGGGTACGCCATTAATTAATGATCCCGGGTATCGATTGGTTACATTATGTCGCCAAAACAATATCAGAGTGGTTCCTGTTCCCGGGGCTTGTGCAGCAATTGCGGCTTTATGTGCTGCGGGGTTACCAACGGATCGTTTTCATTATGAAGGTTTTTTCCCTGCGAAAAAGTCAGCTCGTCAGCAAGTATTGCAAGCTTTTAAAGAAGTTCCCGCAACGTTAGTTTTTTATGAGTCACCTCATCGCATATTAGATACGTTGGATGATATTATTGAAGTCCTTGGTCAGGACCGGGTCTTAGTTTTGGCCAGAGAACTAACAAAAACATTTGAGACATTCGCTGTATATTCTGCTTTGCAGATGCGTGAATGGATGCGCTCTGATGCAGACCAGCAAAAAGGTGAGATGGTGTTAATGATTGCAGGGTTTCAGGCTGACTCACAGCAGATACCGGCAGATGTTTTGGATACATTAAAATTATTGTGTTCTGAATTACCTTTAAAAAAAGCAGCTGCGTTAACTGCGCAGATCCATCAACAGAAGAAAAATATGCTCTATAAATTGGGCCTTGAATTGGGGCTTTAAAAGAATCAGCTTGACTCCACCCGTTGCTTACCCTATCCTCGCCGGCGCGAAGTTGGCTAGACAACCGCTGCTTTGTCCTGAGCTTTTAAAGCAAAAGGATAGAGGGGAGGAAAGTCCGGGCTCCATAGGGCAGGGTGCCAGGTAACGCCTGGGGGACGAAAGTCCACGACAAGTGCAGCAGAGAGTAAACCGCCGATGGCCATGAGGCACAGGTAAGGGTGAAAGGGTGCGGTAAGAGCGCACCGCGTTGCAGGTAACTGTAAACGGCAGGGTAAACTCCACCTGGAGCAAGGCCAAATAGGCCCCCGTACGGCGCGGCCCGCGTTGGGGGCGGGTAGGCTGCTTGAGCCATTGGGTGACTGATGGCCTAGATGAATGGTTGTCTATGACAGAACCCGGCTTATCGGCCAACTTCGCACTCACTTCATATTGGCTATAAAAAACGTAGACCTTCCATCGTTCAAATGAATGATTATAAAAGCTGTTATTCAACCTGAATTCAGAATAAGTAAGCTTATTTTGATAAATAATTAATTCGATTTTAGTGTGATTTATTTACCATCGAATGATGAGTGCGGTACTGGTTTGCTTTGAACTTTAGATTAAGCCTCATATTTGAGAATGGATCTGAAACCTCTGAGTAAATTTCGGTTAATTAATTTCTCTTGATATATCGTGAAGTGCAATTAGAAATTGAATTTTTTGAGTGTCTAGTTAAAGGATTGAAAAGAGTTGGTGAGTATATGACTCTAGGTGAGAGGAGCAAAAAGATGAGGGCGCATATGAACTGGCGCCCTACAATTAATTATCGCGATCGGCTGCAATGTGGGCCAAACTGATTAACGCTTCTTTGTAATTCCCATCAGATAAAGGTGCAAGAGCAAGAATCGCTTTATCTGATTCTTTAGTTGCTGCTTTGCGGCTATATTCAAGAGCCCCGGTTTCATGCATTGCTATCAGTACTTCATCTAATTTACCCCGGCCATTCCCTTCTTGGATGACAGTTCGGATCAATGATCGCTGGACGTCTGTTCCGTGGTTCATTGCATAAAGTAAAGGGAGTGTTGGTTTTCCCTCAGCGAGATCATCTCCAAGATTTTTTCCTGTTTGAGCACGATCGGCATCATAATCGAGGATATCATCCATAATTTGAAAAGCAGTTCCCAGATATTTACCATAATCCGCAAGTGCTTTTTCCATGACATCATTTTGCTGAGATAAGACTGCTGCTAATCGGGTTGCGGCTTCAAACAGTTTTGCTGTTTTGCAATAGATGACGTTAAAATAATCAGCTTCACTAATATCGGGATCGTTACAGTTTATTAATTGCTGGACTTCGCCTTCGGCGATGACATTGGTTGCTTCTGCCAATATATTCATAATTTTCAGGCTGTTAAGCTCAGTCATAAGCTGGAATGCCCTGGTATATAGAAAATCGCCGACCAAAACGCTTGCTGCATTACCGAAACGTTCATTGGCGGTATCTTGTCCCCGACGTAGTTGTGATTCATCGACAACATCGTCATGTAATAAAGTCGATGTATGGATGAACTCTATGATTGCGGCCATTTTGATATGGTCACTTCCCTGATAGCCAAGAGCTCGGCTAGCCAGTACGGCTAATAAAGGGCGCATGCGTTTTCCGCCGCTGTTTACTATATATATAGCAACTTGATTTATAAGGGCTACATCAGAGTTTAGTTCACGGTAGATAAGCTGATTGACAGCAGTTATATCCTGATTGGACAATGTATGAATAGCTTGAAGATCCATAAAATTATACTTATTAATAATGGAGTCGATTTGCAAAATTATAGGATGAATCTTACACGAAAAGTGGTGAAGGCACAGCTTTGTCCTATGCTTTTTCTAAATGCTGAATATTTTTTAGGCTTTTTTCTCATATTAGGCTTGATAGAGGCCTGTAATTTGCGTAGAATTCGCGGCCATTGTTAAGAATTTATGCACCTTAAAAATTATGAAAAGGTGCTAGCGGAGTTTGAATTATGTACGCGGTTATCCAAAGTGGTGGTAAACAGCACCGTGTTGCCGAAGGTCAAACCATTCGCCTGGAAAAATTGGAAGTAGAGACTGGTGCAACGATTGAGTTTGACAATGTTTTGATGATTGCCAATGGCGAAGATGTGAAAATCGGCGCGCCTTTTGTTGAAGGCAGTAAAGTGACAGCTGAAGTTGTTACTCACGGCCGTGGCGAAAAGGTAAAAATCGTTAAGTTCCGGCGGCGTAAGCATCATCGGAAACAGGCTGGTCATCGCCAGTGGTTTACCGAAGTTCGCATTACCGGTATCAATGCTTAATCTGGGGGTTTAACTTTTATGGCACATAAAAAAGCTGGTGGTAGTACCCGTAACGGTCGCGACTCAGAAAGTAAACGTTTAGGTGTTAAACGTTACGGTGGTGAGTCAGTTTTGGCCGGTAACATCATTGTTCGTCAGCGCGGAACCAAGTTCCATGCAGGTACTAATGTTGGTATTGGGAAAGATCACACCCTGTTTGCTAAAGCTGAAGGGAAAGTGAAATTTGAAGTCAAAGGTCCGAAAAATCGTAAATTTGTAAGCATCGTTGCTGACTAATTGACTGATATTCAGATTCTTAAAGCCCCGCTTTTAGCGGGGCTTTTTATTTGTGCGGTTGGTTTTATTATGTTGATCTAAATGTGATGTTTATAAAGCAAGAATGTAAATGAACTAAGTTGGGTATGCTGTTCATTTATTCCTCGTTAAGCCATAATTAATGGATGAGGTAATGGCAATATTCATGGCTTGCTTTATAGAATAATGATGCATATAGCACCGATGAAAATTTCCAGATAATGACCCACAAATATAAATAGGCCTTTATAAGAGCGATTATCAAGCTATCGGTGATTTTTGCCGATGGGAGAAAGACATGAAATTCGTAGACGAAGCAACAATCCGAGTGGAAGCTGGAGATGGTGGTAACGGTTGTATCAGTTTTCGCAGAGAAAAATATGTGCCAAAAGGTGGCCCGGACGGCGGTGATGGCGGTGATGGAGGGAGTGTCTATCTAGTTGCGGATGAAAATCTCAATACACTGATTGACTATCGTTTTGAACGATTCCACCGAGCCGGTCGGGGGAAAAATGGTCGTGGTGGAAATTGTACTGGTAAACGGGGGAGCGATTTAGAGTTAAGCGTTCCGGTTGGCACCAGGGCAACAGATGCTGATACGGCAGAATTAATCGGCGACTTGACTCAGCACGGACAGCGTTTGAAAGTTGCTCAAGGTGGCTTCCATGGTTTGGGCAATACGCGCTTTAAAAGCAGTGTCAATCGTGCTCCAAGGAAAAAGACAAATGGTACGATAGGTGAAATCCGCTCCCTTCAGTTAGAGCTTTTACTACTGGCTGATGTTGGTTTATTGGGGTTACCTAATGCTGGGAAATCAACGTTTATCAGAAGTGTTTCTGCTGCAAAACCCAAAGTGGCTGATTATCCGTTTACGACGCTTGTTCCAAATTTAGGGGTTGTTCGCCAATCAAGCCAACGAAGTTTTGTTATTGCAGATATTCCCGGACTGATTGAAGGGGCTGCAGATGGTGCAGGTTTAGGGATCCGCTTTCTTAAGCATTTAGAACGTTGTCGCGTTTTATTACATTTTATTGATGTTAAGCCTTCAGATGGAAGTGATCCGACAGCGAATGCTCGAACTATTTTGGATGAATTATCTCAATATAGCGATTCTCTGAAATCAAAACCACGCTGGCTTATTTTTAATAAAACGGATTTAGTATTAGATGATGAGCTTAATACAATCATTACTAATGTCTGTGATGAGTTGGATTGGAGTGGTCCTGTTTATAATATTTCAGCGGTTAGTGGATTAGGATGTGAAGAGTTGTGTCAGCAACTTATGTCATTTATCGAAACGTTGCCAGATCTTTCTGAGTCACAGTCCATGCCTCAAGTTGATTTTCAATGGGACGAGTACCATCGTAATAAATTGAATGAAGTTCAACAAAGCGATGATGAAGAAACAGATGACGATGATGATGGTGTTGAAGTGATTTATGTTCGTGATTAGTGATGTTTTTTAGTCTGGATACCAAAATAGATTGATTGTGTGAATCTTTGAGTGATAGGGCACATATTATCAGGTTGATCCTCGATGTTTTGATGACTTGCTCGTATATTTACAAGTGAGTATTAACGAACGCAAGAAGGATCTCTGTTCGTAATGTCCAAGACGCAAAAAATAGATCACAAACTTCAGATAGCCATTAGTCGAGCTGTTATTTTGGCGGGGCAATTACTGCACTCTCATGGCGCTGAGAGCAAGCTCATCGAAGAAACAACTATTCGCCTGGGCAGAGCGTTAGGGTTAGATCAAATTGAAATTGCTTTAACCGCTCGGGCGATTGTCTTAACGACCATTGTGAATACTCATTGTGTGACGACAACCCGCACAGTGATTGATCGTGGTATTAACATGCATATGGTCTGTGAAATTCAACGTATGACTGTGATGACTGAAAGGCAACTACTTGGACTTCAAGAAGTTCAAAAGCGTTTACACCGGCTAAAACCCTTCCATTATCCCCCCTTGCTTGTTGCTTTTATGATAGGCCTTTCCTGTGCTAGTTTTTCTCATTTATTAGGTGGGGATTGGCCTGTGTTTGCTGTGACGTTTATAGCGTCTTTTATTGCGATGCTGGTTCGTCAACACCTGGCTAAGACTAAACATAATGTTTTAGTGAATTTTGCGGTTACTGCATTTGTAGCAACATGGATTGCTTCTTTCGGTTCACGTTTCCATTGGGGGGAACATCCAAGCATTGCTATGGCTGCATGTGTTTTATTACTTGTCCCTGGTTTTCCTTTGATTAATGCTGTATTAGATCTTGTCAAAGGGTATACAAATATGGGGATCGCTCGCTGGTTTTCAGCGTCGTTATTAACGTTAAGTGTTGCGGCTGGTATTGCTCTTGCCATGAGTGTCAGCGGTATTCATGGGTGGTTATAATGATATTTCTATGGCAGTTATGTAATGATGCTCTATTTGCTGCGGTTCCAGCGGTTGGGTTTGCAATGGTTTTTAATGTTCCACCTAAATTGTTGCCTTTTTGTGCTTTTGGGGGGGCCTTTGCCCATGCTTCACGGACTTTGTTGATGCATGGTGGGATTGGTATTGCTTGGGGAACATTTATCGCATCGGCCAGTGTTGGTCTGATAGGTGTTTACTGGTCGCAGCGCTACCTTGTTCCAAGGCCAGTGTTTACTGTCGCTTCAGTTATACCTATGATCCCAGGAGGCTATGCTTTTGCCACAATGATCGGTTTATTTCAAATGCATACTGATGGGTATACCGGAGATTTAGCGGCCATTGTTGTTGAAAATGGATTAAAAACATTATTTATTTTGACTGCTCTGAGTTTTGGTCTGGCAATCCCTTCTGTATTGATTTATCGTGGCCGACCGATTGTATAGACGAGTAAATGAGGATACATGCGCATATCAATGATTGCTGCAATGGCGAATAATCGGATTATCGGCCGTGATAATCAGATGCCTTGGCATTTACCTGCCGACCTAAAACATTTCAAAGCAATAACTCTCAATAAGCCTGTCGTCATGGGGCGAAAAACCTTTGAGTCGATAGGAAAGGCTTTGCCTCAACGTCGTAATTATGTTCTTACCCGGGCTCGTAACTGGCATGCAGATCATGTTCATGTTATTCATCAGATTGAGCAAGCTCTGAATGCCGAGAAAGAGCGTAATATGACGGAGTTGATGATTATTGGTGGTGGTCAGTTGTATCAACGTTTTTTACCACTGGCTGATCGTCTTTATCTGACATTGATACACTTTGATGTTGAAGGGGATACTCAGTTTCCCGATTATCAACATTTCGACTGGCAAGTTACTGACCGCCAGTGTTATGACGCGGATGATAAAAATCCATATCGTTATGAATTTATCCGATTAGATCGCAACCGCTAGTATGATTGGTGACTTGATAAAGCTGGTTGGTTTCAAATCGAAGTAGTGTCAGTTGATTTCCCCATACGCAACCAGTATCGAGAGCCTTAATATTGTTCTTGTGGGTTTTGCCCATTAAGGATGCCCAGTGGCCAAACAAAATTGTAGTTTGATCTTCCCGGTAATCAAACCAGGGTTTTAGCGATTCAGGGGCATTTCCCGGCGCTTCTTTATATTTAAAATCTAGACTGAGATCAGCATAACAACAGCGCATTCGGGTAAAGCTATTCATGATAAACCGGTAGCGCTCAAAGCCAGATAAGGATGCTTGCCAGTAGTTGGGGATATCACCGTACATTTGTTTTAATAGATCGAAACGAATGTCTGGCTGAGAAAAGAGTTTTTCGACTTCATGTGCCCTTTCAATGGCTTCTGATAAGCTCCATTGCGGTGTAATTCCTGCATGGACCATCACAGTATCTTCATTCAATTGGGCTAGTAGTGGTTGTTGCCATAACCAGTCGATGAGTTCGTCTCTGTCCGGGGCTTGAATAACTGATTTTAATTTATCCTTTGTTTTTAATGGAGAGATTCCCGCTGCTACGGCTAAGAAATGAAGATCATGGTTACCGAGAACTGTTTGCGCTTGCTTCCCCAGAGATGAAATAAAACGCAATGTTTCAAGAGGTTGGGGGCCCCGGCCGACAAGATCTCCTGTAAACCATAATTGTTCTTGGCTTAAATCGACATTTGCGAGTTCTAGTAGTTGCTGTAGTTGGTCATAACAGCCGTGGACGTCACCGATAATACAATGTTTCATAGCGTTAATGCAGACTATTGGGTTTAGCTAAACGGAAAACGGGAATTAGTGCACTTAATAAGTCACCTGTTTCTGTTTGTAAAGTGTATTGTCCTTCCATGACGCCAACAGGGGTTTTCAGAACAGTACTACTAGTGTACGTAAATGGTTGATTGGGCTTGAGCGTAGGTTGACGGCCAACCACTCCTTCGCCTTCAACCTCATCTGTTTTCCCATTCCCGTCGGTAATTTGCCAATGGCGATGAAGTAGTTTGAGCGAAGATTCACCCTTATTTGTAATGGTAATGGTATATACGAATGTATACTGTTCCTCATCTTCACAAGAGTGATCTTCAAGATATTCAGTTTCTACACCAATTTGGATAGTGGTAGACTCAGGGCACATTAGTCACCTCCAAAACCAGCTATATCGGCCAGTCCATTTGCTAAGTTGACATAATCCACAACACTTAACTGTTCTGGGCGTAAAGAGCTATCAATACCAAGTGATTCGAGTTGAGGAATGCTAAATAGCTGACTCAGGGCATTTCTAATTGTTTTTCTGCGTCGATTAAACGCTTCCCTACACACTCGCTCCAGACATTTGATATCTTTAGCAACATAAGGAAGTTCCTGATAAGGCTCCAGCCGAATGACAGCAGAATCGACTTTAGGTGCAGGTTTAAAAGATTCAGGAGGAACTTCTAAAATAGGAATGACCTGGCAATAATACTGGGTCATTACGCTAAGTCGTCCATAGCTTTTACTGCCAGGCCCAGCAGCCATACGTTGTACGACCTCTTTTTGTAGCATGAAGTGCATGTCACTGATTAAATCGGCAAATGAAAGCAAATGAAAAATGAGTGGCGTTGAAATGTTATAAGGTAAGTTTCCAAAAATTCTCAATTTTTTGTCGTCGTTTTTCAGTGAAGCAAAATCAAATTTCAGCGCATCAGTTTCATGAATGGTCAGTTTATCTGCCAAATTAGAATGACGTAACCGCGCTGCCAGATCGCGGTCTAATTCGATGACATCTAAATGATCGATTTGTTCGGCTACAGGCCTTGTTAGTGCGGCGAGCCCCGGACCGACTTCGACTAAATGTTCATGTGGTTGAGGATAAATAGCAGCAACAATCTGACTGATGATGTGTTCATCGTTCAGAAAGTTTTGGCCAAATCGTTTTCGGGCCAGATGACCTTGATTCGAGTTATGATACATGGGATCGGTTAACCATCATTAATGCTTGTTCAATTGAATAATAAAGACTGCCGTGATCAGCTTTTCCTTGTCCGGCAAGTTCCAACGCAGTTCCATGATCGACAGATGTACGAATAAACGGCAAGCCTAACGTGATATTTACTGCCTTCCCAAATCCTTTATATTTGAGTACGGGTAGCCCTTGATCATGATACATGGTAAGTATAGCGTCGGCATCATTTAGATATTTATCTTGGAAGACAGTATCTGCGGGTAAAGGTCCGACTAGGTTCATACTTTCATTCCGTAATTTGTCTAGTGTCGGTTCAATAACATTTTGTTCTTCATGACCTAAGTGGCCGTTTTCACCAGCATGTGGATTTAATCCACAAATATATATTTTGGGCTGGAGAATATTAAATTTAGTCTTAAGGTCATGGTGCAATATGTGGATAACCTTATTTAATCTTTCCTCCGTAATTGCTTTAGAAACATAAGCTAAAGGAATATGAGTTGTGACTAAAGCAACCCGTAGCCCTTCAGTAGCTAACATCATAACAACATCAGAGCATTCTGCTTGTTGCGCAAAAAACTCGGTGTGGCCGCTAAAGGAGTAGCCACTGTCATTAATAATTCCTTTATGAACTGGGCCTGTGACAATTGCATCAAATTCACCATGTAAAGCCCCAAGGCTTGCTTGTCGTAGAGTTTCTAAAACATACTGGCCATTAGCAACATTTAGTTTTCCAGGGATTGAAGGCTCAATGAGTGGAACTGGTTTAATTATGAGGCTACCAGCTTTGTGTTCTCTAGCTGGTTGAGTTGCATCAAATTCTTCCAGACAAATGGGAATCCCGAGCATTTTGGCTCGTTCATCGATAAGCTTGGGATCTCCAATGATAACTAATTGCGCAGGCCAATCACGTTGAGATAATGCTAATACAAGTTCGGGACCAATACCTGCAGGCTCTCCCGGTGTGATCGCCAGACGTCTTACCATGTTTGTTATCATCCTTCTATTTTATGATTCGGGCGGCATAATTTTGATATAAGAATGCTGCTGTAACTGGTTTAGCCAGTTTTGCGTTTGTTCCTGATATTGTCTTTTATACAGGATTTGGAATGCTCTTTCTTTTTTGGATTGCGCGGTAATATCAGATTTTCGCCGTTGTTCTACTTCAACAATATGCCAGCCGAATTGACTATGAAACGGCTGACTAATTTTTCCAATCGGTAATTCAGTCACTTCTTCGCGAAAGGCTGGGACAAACGATGAAGGATCTGCCCAACCTAATTCGCCTCCCCGGACTGCAGAGCTGTTATCCTGAGAATATTTCCGGGCATACTCGGCAAAAGTACCTTTACCGGAGAGAATATCCTGACGAATTTGTTCTAGCAAGTTTCTTGCTTTTTTATCACTCATGATAATAGATGGTTTAATCAATATGTGACGAGCTTTCACTTCTGTTGTTTCAACCCGCTGGATCCCTTTTGTTCCCAGAATTTTCAGAATATGGTATCCGGAATCTGAGCGAAATGGCCCAATTAAGGTTCCGGCTGATTGTTCGTGAACAACTTGTGCAAAAATAGTCGGCATGTCATTAATTGACATCCATCCCCAATCGCCACCATGAAGTGCTTTGGGACCATCAGATTCCTTCATGGCCAATTGTTTAAAGTTAGCTCCGTTTTTAAGTTGTTTCATAATATGCTGAGCGATCTGCTCTGCTTTAGTCGAGCTGCCTGTTTCATCGAATTTAATCATGATGTGGCCGATATGATAACGGATCTGTTTTTCACCTTGTTTATCCAGCAATCCCATCATGTTTTGGACCGATTTTTCATCAATGCTTATACGACGGCGAACGGCTCGTTGGGTCGTTTGACTAATAAGTAATTGACGGCGAATCTGTTGGCGAAATTCTCGATAAGTCAGGTGTTGTTTGGGTAAGGATTTTAAAAACTCCTTTCTGCTTTCACCTGATTCATCAATTATATTTTCAATGGTTTGATCCAGTTGTGTATCACTGATTTCAAGCCCCATTTTTTTTGCTTGTTGTAGAACTAACTGATTATCAATCAATTTGTTAATCAATTGTCTTTTTAAAGCACTTGCTGGTGGAAGTTGTTGATGTGCTTGTTTGGCATTTTGTTTAACGGTTGCCAAAAGCACATCATAATCTGTCTGAGTAATAATATCGTTATTGACGATTGCAATTGCCTGATCAAGTAACACAGGTTTTGCCCATCCTAACGGACTTAGCAACAGAGCAAAAATCAGACATAACCGATAAACTACTTTCATGATAACCCTAATTCATATATGCGGATAATTCCGCGTTAACATTGTTGATTGTTTTATGTTAATTATTCAGATAAAACGGATGGCCATATGGGAAACGGCCACTATTCATCATTTTTCGATAAGCTGCCGTACTATTACTGACACCTAATCCTTTTAGCATAAATTGAAAGTGGATAGCTTTGTCTATTTCTCCAAGGGGTTCTAAATTACCATCTTCATCATAGTGCTGTGATAATGTGCGTCGTAGTGAAACCTGAGCTGCCCAACAGCAAGAGTCGTAACGAACACCTAAAATCGATTCTATATTACGATGAACGTAAAGATCCTGGTAATAACTACCAACCAGATGAATATTCTGGCGTAGTGGCCAAGACAACTTCATACCTATTTGATTGATTTCATCCTTTAAGGTTCCGTTCGGTAGTCCATATCGGTAATTTAATTGAACGAGTTTATCTGCCGCAGGTTTCCATTCGAGTGCAGCATTGGAATCGTTCACTTTATTGTTTTTACGGTTAAGTTGAAGCCCTGAATGGAAGTACCAGTCATGCGAAAAATTGATATCACCTTCAAACGCGAGTGCTGAATGTCCTCGTTCGATGGTATCTTCGCTGTCAGGCAAAGTGACCCGACTGGGTTTAAAGTAGAAAATTTGGGCAACTGATAGCCTGAATTTTTCTTCATTTTGAGCATTGAGAAAACGAGTCGTTGCTCCGGCTGTGATCTGATTTGCATCTGCAATTCTGTCTAAACCACTGTAGCGGCGCTCACGAAACATGCCAAAATAGTCTTGTTCGAGTGGTGCTGTATCATAAATACCAATATCTGATTGGTTTCGGTACGGGATATAAAGGTATTGGACTTGCGGTTCGATAGTTTGTCGGTAATCACTTCCCCATAGGGAGAAATCCCGATCAAAATTCAGTCCCGTATTAACCCGATATTCAGGAATTGTACGGCTGACGTGTGAAGCCAATGCACTATCACCTTTGGTATCTTGATTATAGTAAGTTTGAAGTAATGAAATCTGACTGTTTAAGTACCCTCCTGGGACACTTAACGGTAATTGCAGACTTGGCTCAAAATGGTACCGCTCTCCGGTATAAACTGTCGGATCACTGTCGGTAAAGCGGACTAATTGGCTTTTGAATCCGAAGTTTAAGTCACCAAGACCTGTATTCCATAATCCAAAGTAGTGTAACTCTGGTAATATTTTATGGGGAGATTCTGTATTACCTAAGATTTGATAATTATTAACGAGTATTCCAGCATTCCAGTTGGTATCTTCATAATTTACTTTGCCCTGTTGTAAGAGTTGATCTGTTGAAGATACATATGTGCTTCCTAAATCAGAAAAATAATTTGGGTCGCTGACATGCGAGTAGGTCGTGTTGATATGCCAGTGAAGCCCAATACGACCATTATTTTGCCAATGAAAGAGAGAGCGGGTCTCATCAGCTATTCGATCATCTGGAAGGTATTCGTAATCGATTTCTCCCAGTTGTCCGCCAGCCAGGTATCTGAAGCTGGATTTTAGCTGGTTACCCCGTTTACTCATATACCTTGGGGTGAGTGTTAAATCATAGTTTGGGGCCATATTCCAATAAAATGGTGCACTAATATCTGCCCCGTTTTTAGTCGAACTGGTGAGTCCTGGGAATAGAAACCCTGTTTGCCTTTTATTACTGATAGGGTAGGTAAAATATGGTAAATAGAGAACTGGAATATCGTGGATATGGAAAACGGCATTGTGGGCAACAGCCCAGTCCCTGCTTTTATCAATATGGATGCTACTGGCACTGAGTGACCAACTGTCATCACCCGGAGGGCATGCAGTATAGACTGCTTTTTTCATGGATAAAGTTCGATCGGCGCCCATCTTTATGTCTTTGGCACTACCCCGGCCATTACGATCATTGAACCTGTATTTCGCATTATCAATATGGGTCGCATTTGATTTTAAATTTGTTTCGATTTTTTTACTATCGACACTCAAAAGATTATCTTGATATTTGACATTTCCTTGAGCGGTTAAAGTTTGAGCTTTTTGGTTATATGTGGCTGTGTTTGCCGTTAGTTTTCGCCCATTTTGGGTTGCTGCCACATCCTGTGAAAACTTAGCTGATTTACCCTGTTTCAGCTGTGCATGTTTTGAGCGCACTGCAATTTGTTGTGGATTACTGGTCGCTGGAGTATCCAGTGGTGTCGCTGGTGGAATATAACATTGCGAACCTGGTAGAGGCTGCGAACCGATAACCTCGGCCTGACTGTTCAGACTCATAGACAGTAAGGCGATTGAGCTGCAGCACAGAAAAAGGGATTTATGGTTGGTCATATCCTTTGAATCATACTCTTCACTAGGGTGTATTCTGTCGTTGAAATTCATATTTCAGATTAGAATCACCATGGACTTTAGCCAGTCATCTTACTGGAATTTATCAATGACTGCTATCACCTAGAGTGTGTTTATCTTTGGTGGTTGAATTTCGTTCAATCTGAGTGGGTTTTAAGCGTTTGAGCAGTAATGTCACTTAGTGATTTTAGTTAAATAATCCCTAATTAGGTGTTATAAAAAACATCGTCAGATATAAAGACTTTTCAGGATACTAAAGCAATATTTATTGAAATTAGCATGTTGTGCCGTGAATTGTTATCGTTATTGTCCACGAGGAACTAGTTGCTGATTCAATCTGGGATAAATGACTTGAGCTTTTTGTTTGAATCGCATGGAATCTTGTGGGGTAGGGCGATCATCTGGGTTAAATTATCGTTTGAGCGATGGCGTATGGCTGATTTTAAGGCTAATACTGATTGTCTATGTATGTTGTGGTAGAACTTGATACATGAAGCAATGTATCAAATATAAATGAAAGTCGATTAAGGTTACTGAATGCGTATTTGGGGAAAACTTTTTGGTGTTTTATTTGGATTTATGTTCGGGGGCATTCTCGGGGCATTACTTGGTTTATGGCTGGGCCATAAATTTGATCAGGCGATAGGTCAGAATTTTAATTTAGGTGTTTTTTCGAATCCAAATGGGCGGGCTCAATTCTTTTTTACAACATTCGCTGTGATGGGGCATATTGCTAAAGCAAAAGGTGTTGTGACATCAGAAGAAATTCAGATCGCTAGTCTGCTGATGGACCAAATGGGATTACAAGGTGAAGCCAGAGAACAGGCTAAGGAAGCCTTTCGTGATGGAAAGAGAGCCGATTATCCCCTAGATGACGAATTGCGAAATTTGGTCAGTTTAGTTAAAGGCAGGAGAGACCTTCTGCAGATGTTTTTAGAAATCCAGATGCAAGGTGTCTTCGCAGATGGGCAAATGGAACCTGTTGAAAAGCAGATGCTGGAGCGTATAGCCCGTATATTGGGATTTAGCCAGATGGATCTGAAACGGGTTATTGCTCGATGGGAAGCGGAAATGCGTTTCCAACGCCAGCGTCAACAGCAATGGTCTGGTTCAGATTATCAACAAGATTCCCGTTACACAAATGATCGAAATTCTGCAAATCGGGAACAGTCCTTAAAAGATGCGTATCAGCTACTTGAAATAGACTCTTCGGCAAGTGATCAGGAAGTTAAAAGAGCATATAGGCGTCAGATGAATCAACATCATCCTGATAAATTGGTTTCCAAAGGCCTGCCTCCTGAGATGTTGGAGATGGCAAAGAAAAAAGCGCAAGAGATCCAGCATGCTTATGAGATGATTAAAAAAGCGCGGGGAATGAAATAGGTGTTTTGATTTAAACTTAATCACGGACATGTATTTCCCTGTTCTTTAATCGGTGAATTGAGTGGCGTAGGTAGTATTTTTCTACGCCAGATAATAGAAACCGATCAATTTAACAGATTCTTTGGATGTCCATTTAGGAACATTTGAATATTTTCGACAAGCTGGTTGATTAAATTTTGTCTACTCTGGTCACTGGCCCAGGCTATATGGGGTGTCAAAAGAAAATTCTCCATTTTGACAGCTTCCAGTAAAGGTGAGTTTTCAAGAGGAGGTTCGTGTTGGCTGACGTCAAAGCCTGCGCCTGCAATCTTATGTTGTTGTAAGGCTTTGAGTAATGCGTTTTCATTAACAATTCCCCCACGAGCGGTGTTGATAAGAATGGCTCCGGGTTGCATCAGATCAAATTGTTCATCACTAATTAAATTCTTTGTTTGCTCATTTAGTGGGCAGTGAATGGATATCACATCACAACTACTGAGAACATCTTCAAATGCTGATTTATTCGATTGTGCTTTTTGACCTGGTCGTGCTGCGAATTTAATTTTCATACCGAATGCTTTCGCAATCTTAGCTATGTGTTGTCCTAAATGACCACTACCGATAATACCCATCGTTTGTCCATGGATGTTTTCGATTGAATAATCGGTATAGCAGAATTGTCCTGATTCTTGCCAGTGGTCTTTCAGAAGGCTTTGTCGATAGGAAATCAGATTACGTTTTAACGCCAGCAATAGCATAAATGTGTGCTCAGCGACACTCGGGCCTGCATAGCCCCGCACATTACAGACTTTGATTCCCAGACGGCTGGCAGCGCTTAAATCGATATTGTTAACTCCGGTAGCAGATACGGCAATCAGTTTTAGCTT
Source organism: Candidatus Celerinatantimonas neptuna (assembly GCA_911810475.1). Taxonomy (NCBI): domain Bacteria; kingdom Pseudomonadati; phylum Pseudomonadota; class Gammaproteobacteria; family Celerinatantimonadaceae; genus Celerinatantimonas; species Candidatus Celerinatantimonas neptuna. The sequence goes on along the minus strand of OU461276.1, from coordinate 904,760 downwards.
TGGAAGCTGGGCCAGCAGTTGATCATTTAAAATAAGTTTATTTACGACGACGACATCAGCATCTCGTAGGCGAACAATGATTTGCTCAGGAGTGGTTGTCGGGTAGTTTCTCCACTCATGCAGGGGAGGTAATTGTGGAAGTTGGAATTGAGGACCAAGACTATCACGCTCTAGACATACAACTGTCGCCATTTTTAATTCCTTTGTCAGTACCATCCCAAGGAATTAAACCAGCCATAGACTCGTTTGGCCAGTAATAATCCTGAGTTGCTTAAAAATGGATCACTTTGAATTTCACTTTGGCGGTAATCAATCTTTTGCGCGCGAACCATTGCGATTCTTCGCGCTTTGACATCAGCTAAAGCCCAGCGATTGGCATCCCGGAAATAGATGTCATAAACAGGACAAGTGAGTTTTGCTAAATCACCGGCTATTTTTTGATTCGTTTCCATATTGGGGAAATAGCTATCAACAATAATTAAAGCATCGGGTAGGGGGAGTAATTGTTGTTGATAGATTCGGATCATCCAAGCGGCCATAACGCCTTGAGCAATGACAACCTGATAGCCAAATACTTCGTTCTGTGATTGATTAATAGTCTGGAGAGCCCCAATTAATTTTTGTTGATAAGCTTTTATTGCTTTAGGGTTTGAGTTACTGATAATCGAATTCTTATTTTGAGGTAGTGGGGGAGCAATAGCGATGGTTTGCCAGCCCCACTCCGGTAGTTTTTTGCGTAGTGGGTTAATAACATCGTCGCTGGTGGGTAATCGTCCCCAATCTGGTAATAAAATCACGGTGCCGGTTTTTTTAGCCGTCTGCTCTTTAAGCCAGAGAGTTGCGATAGGTTTCCCTTTTACATCAACGGACTTAAATCCCGGAACATTTTTCCAAAGAGGGGATAAAGGTGCTGTAAAACCGGTTATGGAAATAACCCATAATCCAAGGACCATTTGTTTTATCCACACAGAGTTATTTCCTCATAGTGATTTGCTTGATGATTTATTATCGGCGGTTATTTATTAAAGCTGAAGAGCCTTATCTGGTTTTGTGCATGTCAATTTGCATAGAGAAATGAATATTTCTAAATTAAGTGGATACTAGAGGCTGTTGAACTTTGTTTGTTATTTATTCAGCAGTATATGGGTAACCTTATCATTGTAAAAGATAAAGCAACTATACGGATATAATTTCGTATTAATTGTCGTATCGGGTGGCAACCGTCCGGTATATCTTGATTTTTAGAAAGGCATTTTCAACCAGATGGCGATACTTATATAAACACCAGTCCATCTGAGCGTTTCCTGCTTTCGATGTCGTTCTGCCAGGGATGTTAGTTGTGCTACCTCTTTTTTCTATGAAGTTTCTTAATTTGTCGCTATCGTAACCTTTATCGGCACAAACAAATGCCGTATCTGGTATCACACTTTGGGCATGAACACTATCATTGACCTGATCACCTGATAGCTCGAAACAGACCGGTAAACCGCCACTATCAACGGCAAGATGAATTTTAGTTGAGTTTCCCCCCGGTTTTTGCCGATTGCTACTTCACCGGTACTTGCTGCGCCACAACTTATGTGGACTCTCCGTTGTCAACAGCAAGAAATTTAAAATAAGAAATAAATGCGTACTTATGTACGAGTTCCAGATGAGTTGCTAACTCAGATTCAGTGGTATTTACGCGAGCTAGTGGCAATTCTATCCTGCGAGTTCGAGACTCTTCGTTGTCGGTAGCTGATTTACCATCTTATTTATGCATTTCTACTGTTTTGACATTTTTTCAAGTCAAACCACAATAGGTTCAGCTTTATATTCTGTACCTTGTGTCAGTATGGCAAAGGCTGTTCTTACATTTTTGTTTGCCAATGCTACAGCAGCACATTTTTTGCCACTGTGCTTTATATTAACGATTTTAGCCATAACGCTTTTTTAGTGCTGGCTGGCCTGTTAGCTAAGTGGCTTACAACAGCCATCGCCCCTGTGATTAGCTGACTCCTTAAAATAGTGTTTTTTACACATCTACCTATAGTAAACTAATTTCATTTTGCCACCAGTTGAGTGTTGGATAGGCGTCAAGCCTATATAGGCTGCAGCATCTTTTCTTTTCGTAAAGGTGCCGATATCTCCACCCCCTAATGCTATGAACTAACAGCATTTAACATTCCAACTCCTTCGATTTTTAGCAGCTTTGTGCAGTCAGGCTGAGACTGTAAAGATTTTTCCAAGCATGAGTCATAAGTACAGCATCAACAGTGATAAGTTCTGCTTCCATGCAACCGAAAGAGCCATACGAAACGCACCTGACAATTCTGCATCTCCTCAATACAGCCCTTAATCCACCATGCTTGAGGGACACTTTAATATTGAATTTGGATAACAGGGCTGTTAATTGATTTTTTGCTGCTGTTTTTTGCCTAATGCTTAGCTCCCTTAGCCGCATGACCGATTGCAATTGTTGCTGCTCAATTGTTTTCCCTGAAATGAAGGCAACATCTGGTAACAAGGATGCTTGAACAATAGCTAAAGTATCATTTTTGTCGGTTTTCTTATTTTGCCTCACAGAATCTACTAATTTAGGGGAAATCAATCGAGCATCATGCCCCAAGGAGGCAGCAAGTTGTTTCCAGTAATTCGAAGTACCACATGCTTCAAATATGACGGTCACTGACTCTGTATTAGCTAACAAGCAAGTAAATTCGTTCGGTGTCATTTCTGTGTTGGCATGGCAATTCTCTCGGTATATGTGTGTTTGGCGAAATGATGATACCTTATTGTCATGCTATTTATTTCTTGTACAAAGATAAATAGTAAAACGCTCTAAAAGTTATCCACCGAAGATAAACTTCTGTTAGGAACATCTGAAAAAAGGGGCTGGGCTATTAAATGACAACCATCTGTTTTCACGTGGATGATAAAAACTTAAACTTTCGGCATGAAGGTGAAGTCTTGGTGCAGCGTTAAGTGCTTCATCCTGAGCATAGAGTTTATCCCCGATGATTGGGTGTCCTAAGTTTTGCATATGAACCCGTAATTGATGAGAGCGGCCTGTCACCGGTTTTAGCTCAACAATTGAAGTGCGCTTTTTATGTTCAAGGATCTGCCAATGTGTTAAGGCGGATTTTCCACTTATTGGATCAACAATTTGTCGGGGACGATTTGGCCAATCACAGCGTAGTGGTAAGTCTACTGTTCCCTTTGTGTGTCGTGGGTGTCCCCAAATTTCGGCTATATAGCATTTTTTCGGTTGACGAAGTTGAAATTGGCGGGAAATATGACTTTGGGCATCACGATGTAGCGCCATGATGATGAGCCCAGATGTTGCCATATCAAGTCGATGAACGACTCTGGCATCAGGCCAGACTCGCATAGCCCTTAGAGCCAGACTATCACGATGTTCCAGATTACGGCCAGGAACAGACAAAAGACCAGGTTGTTTGTCAAATACAGCAATATCATCATCCTGATAAATCACAGTGAGATAAGGTGATTGAGGTGGCAGGTAGATAAATTCAGTCATTTCATATTATTTCTCATCAGATGCAGATTATGGCAGCTGATGAGAAATTACCTTTATTTTGTCGGAGTAATTACAATAAAGCGAAGCGCATCTAATTTCAGTTGGGCTCTATTGATATATTCTAGTACATCTTGCTGCTGTGTCTTCCAAAAGTCGATTTCATCATCCCTTATCGCGGGATTTTTCTGGCGAAGCGTGATTAACCGATTGAGTTCCTGAGTTAGAGTTTTCTGAGCATATCTTGATGAATTTTCAATGATAGCTGACATTTGTTGTTTTGCATGCTCTTGTGCCAGTGTTAGAAGTTGGTGAATTTGTGTCTGAGAGGCATTAACCAATTGACTACTGATATGTCTATTTACCGCACAGAGTTGAGTGTTAAATGTTTCAAATGAAACTTTTTCAGATAGTTCATTATTGTTTTTATCTAATAAAATACGAACAGGTGTAGCCGGTAGATACTGGCCAATTTGGTATTCAGGTGGTGCTGATGTTTCAACTACGAACAAACACTCAAGGAAAAAACTACCAGCAGGTAATGCATTATTTTTCAATAAAGCAACCGAAGTGGTACCTGTCTCTGCTGATAAAATTGCATCAATAGCTGAAGCAAACAATGGATGCTCTTCGGTTAATAGCGCAACTTCATCCCGGTGTAATGCTGTATCCCTGTCAAACGTAATTAATTGACCTTCTGTTGGTAAGCCTGGTAATGAAGGGACAAGCATATGCTCTGTAGGTTTAAATAATAATGTTTGTTCCCCTAAATCATCTTGCTGGACACCCAATATATCGAATAGGCGAAGAGCTTGATTCACAAATTGAGGTGATTGCTCATGAGTTGAAATATTTTCGACAAGGAGTTGTGCTTTTTCCCCTCCATTTGAATGCATCTCTAATAATCGATCGCGTCCGGCTTCCATCTCTTCACATAATTGAAGATGCCGTTGGTGAGTTTTAGTAATGAGTTGGATGAGTTCTTCGTTACTCTGATCAGAGGCAAGGGCTTCTAATAATTCAATTCCGAACTCCTGATAGATTGCATTTCCTGTTGCGCAGGGCGCTTCAAATGCATCTAATCCTTGGTGATACCATCCCAGTAATCGTTGTTGAGCTGTATCTTCAAGATAAGGAACGTGAATATCAACCTCATTGCGTTGACCTATTCTATCTAGTCGGCCAATCCGCTGTTCAAGCAAATCCGGGTTCGTTGGAAGATCGAATAAAACTAAGTGATGTGCAAATTGAAAATTTCGGCCTTCTGAACCAATTTCAGAACAAACCATCAGCTGAGCTCCTGCTTCTTCTTGAGCGAAATAAGCCCCTGCTTTATCTCGTTCGATAATACTCATATCTTCATGGAAAACCGTACCTCGGATCCCCTCTTCGGTTCGGGCTATTTCTTCAATAGTGAGAGCTGTTTCTGCATGGGCACAGATCACCAGAACTTTTTCTTGCTTATTGGCGAGTAAAAAATCAAGTAGCCATTGAATTCTGGGATCATATTGAGTCCACTGCGACGCGTTGGCTTCTAGTGACTGATACAACTCTTCAGGGTAGAGCAATTGGGTTGCTCTTTTTTCGAGTGGTTGACGCGCATTCATCATATTATGAACCCGCATAGCGGTTTGGTATTGAGATGGCAATGGCAGAGGATAACTATGTAGACGACGAGCTTTAAAGCCAGGAACCGCAGCTCGTGTATTTCTAAACATAATCCGACCGGTCCCATGGCAATCTAATAACTCATCAAAAAGTTTTTTTCGTGCTGCCTGACGTTGTTCTAGATTATCGCTTTGGATGGATTTCAGTGATAGAGAATCGACGTGTCCCATTTTTACTAACTGAGAGAATTGATCCTCACTAATATTCTTGTTGCCTAGTAATTGGGTAGCTAATTCAGCCAGATATTGGTAATTTTTTTCTTCTTCTAAAAACTGTTCATAATTATGAAAGCGTTCTTTATCAAGAAGTTGAAGACGGGCAAAATGACTCTGATGGCCGAGTTGATCAGGGGTCGCTGTTAGCAATAATATACCGGGAATTTGCTGACTTAATGATTCAATTATCTGAAATGCCCGACTGGGTGATTGTTCATCCCATTGCAGATGGTGTGCTTCATCAACGATCATTAAATCCCACTGTGATTCGCAGATTTGTTCAAAGCGACGTTTTTTACTCCGAAGAAAGTCGAGGCTACATAAGACCAACTGGGCTGTATCGAATGGGTTCTCTGCATCAGCATAGGCTTCCACACAGCGCTCTTCATCAAACAAGCTAAATGCTAAGTTAAAACGACGAATCATTTCGACTAACCACTGATGCTGTAGTGTTTCAGGGACAATAATCAGAACTCGCTGTGATAAACCAGCAATCAATTGCTGATGGATGATAAGTCCTGCTTCAATGGTTTTACCCAGTCCGACTTCATCTGCCAACATGACTCGTGGTGCATAACGGCGACCGACTTCCTTGGCAATATAAAGCTGATGAGCAATAAGACTTACTTTTCCGCCAACTAATCCTCGAAATGGAGATGATTGTGTATTGTAACGTTGTTGCAAGGACTGATAGCGGGTAACAAATCGATCGAACCTATCAATTTGTCCTGCAAAAAGACGGTCTTGAGGTTTGTTAAATTTAAGGAAGTGATTAAGAAATACTTCTTTAATTTGAGCTGAGCTGTCGTTATCAATTCGTATTCCGGAATAAGTAATAAGGCCATCTTCCTCAATAACCTCGGTAATCGTCATTTTCCAGTCATCAACATGCGCAATTTCATCACCAACATTGAACATAACGCGAGTCACTGGGGCATCGTCCTTTGCATAGATACGATTCTCCCCTGTTGCAGGAAATAATAGTGTGATCATCCGTCTATCAATCGAGACTACTGTACCAACACCAAGTTCAGATTCTGAGTCACTAATCCAGCGCTGACCTAGGGAAAACAACATCAACTCCAACTCCTGAAAAAATAAATATGATAGCAAAGCAAAAAGGGCGGCTATGTTAACCGAAGCCGGTGGGTGAGTCACTGTGAGTTTCAGTAATTATATATCTTGAAGTATACATCATGTTATTCCTGTCATCTTCATGGGTCATATCATTCTCAAAATCAATTTATTTGCAGTATTATATAGCGCTCAGGTGAAAAAAAGAGAATCAGATAATTAGAGATGAGCAATTCATAAATAGAGAAGGATAATCAACAATATGACTGATTCTGGTAATTGTTTTAAAAAAATGAAAAAAGCACTTGCGCCGGGCGGCGATATCCCTATAATGCACCACCACTGACACGGCACACCCCACGGGGCTGGCGAGGTCAGGGTCCACAAGGCTTCAGGCCAAAGGGACGATTTCAGGCCAAGCGAATGAGCTTGACATGGGATCGCAAGGCGCGATAGAATTTGCGCCCGCTCCGAGAGGGGCACCGTTCTTTAACAAATCATCAAGCAATCTGTGTGGGCACTCGCAGTCAATGAGGCAAAGAAATAAAAACTCATTGTTCTGTAAGTGACTAACACTGTCAACGAACAGAAAGAATGAGCATGAATTAAATTGAAGAGTTTGATCATGGCTCAGATTGAACGCTGGCGGCAGGCTTAACACATGCAAGTCGAACGGTAACAGGAGAGAGCTTGCTCTCTTGCTGACGAGTGGCGGACGGGTGAGTAATGCTTGGGGAGCTGCCCTATAGAGGGGGACAACCACTGGAAACGGTGGCTAATACCGCA